>NZ_JBHFFP010000006.1:0-205734 GCF_042611105.1 Neorhizobium fuzhouense
ACCATGCCATGCCGAGACTTACGGCGGCCCATGCAGGCGGGCAGCCTTTGCCGCGCTCAACCAAACTCCCCCATCGAATGTGGATGGAAAGGCAGAGGCCCGGGACGCGGGGATTTCATTTGGCATTGCCATTTCCGTTGCTTTTCTCATCCGTGACCGTGACGAACCGACCATCGCCCGCGAATGGTGGGATGCAGCCGGCCTCACGATCGAGCAGTGCGAACGCATCGGCGTTGACGAATATGACCTTGAGCCGATCCGCGCCGCCCTCGCCACCACGGAGGGCAAGCCATGAGCATGGAGTGGGTCAGAAAGAACTACGGCGTTCCGGCAAAGCGCGGCGGTCGCGTGGAATATACAGGCGACAAGTCAGGTCCGCGCCTCGGCACAATTACCGCCTCAGTCGGCCCCCGTATCCGCATCCGGCTGGATGGCGACAAGGACGCCCTGATCTACCATCCGACTTGGGAGCTTCGCTATCTCGACGCCCCATCGCCCCAGACGAGGGAGCGGGCGCAGAAATGAGCACAAGCCTTGTCCTGAAGAGCGCGAGCATTCAGACCGCGCTGCACGCAAGATCTACTGCCGTTGTGGATCGTCTGAGAAGCCTTGAAGCTGGGGAAAATTTCCAGCTTCCCACCACCTGCAAATTTCTTCGCGACACATGCCCGCAACGCGGTCAGTGGAGGCGAAAATTTACCTACTACGGCCAATCCATGCATGGCACTGACTGGCCTGATCGGTGGCTGGTTGAATTCGGAGAGGCGGAAAAACAATGCTCCGAACCGAGGGAGGATTCGTGATGGGACGCCGCGCCGTCATCAGATCAACCGACATCACCACGACGATCGCAGCCCTCAAAGCGGCCGGCCTTACGCCAGTTGCAATGGACACATTGCCAGATGGTGGCACAAGATGGCACTTTACCGCGCCGAACCGCGCGGACGAAGACGAACTAGACCGCGAACTGAGGGAACACGAAGAGCGCCATGGAAATCGAGCTTAAGGGCATCCACACGGTAAAGGCCAAAGGCCGCGTCTACTATTATGCGTGGCGCGGCGGTCCAGCACTGAAAGGACTACCCGGCTCGATCGAGTTCATGAAATCCTATAACCAGGCGATCGCCGATCGGCAGACGCCGGATGACAGCAAGTTTCGCGCGGTCGTCACCCACTACAAAACCCATGAATTTCCAAAACTGGCAGCATCGACACGCCGCGTGTGGGCGCCATGGCTTGATAAGGTATCGCTGCGCTTTGGTGATTTGAGCATCGCCCAGTTCAACCGGCCGGAGAAGATCCGGCCCGCCATCATTCGCTGGAGGTCGGAATTTTCCGAAACACCACGCTCCGCAGACTTCGCGCTGCAGGTGCTTTCACGCATCCTTGCCCACGCGGTCGATCCAATGGGCAAGATTGCCTCAAACCCTTGCGAAGGCATCAAGCACCTTTACAGCGCCTCCCGCGCCGAAATCATCTGGACGCCCGATGATATCGCCCAGCTGAAGGCGGCGGCATCTGAAGAAGTCGGCTTCGCGGTCGATCTCGCCGCACACACCGGCTTGCGCGTCGGAGACATGGTGCGCCTCTGCTGGTCCCATGTCGGCCAGGATGCAATCATCATCACCACCGGCAAAAGCCGCCATCGCAAGGAAGCGGTGATCCCGCGCTATGACGCGCTAAACGAACTGTTGGATCGTATTCCGAAACGCTCGCCCGTCATCCTCACCAACAGCCGCAAGCGCCCATGGACGCAGGACGGCCTTGCCAGCTCCTTCTGGACGGCAAAGGTGCAAGCCAAAATGCAGGAGCGCGATTTACACTTCCACGACCTGCGCGGAACAGCCGCCACGAAGTTTTACATCGCCGGCCTCTCGATCCGGGTGATTGCCGAAATCATGGCGTGGGAAGAAGACCAGGTGGAGAAGATCATCCGCCGTTACGTCAGCCGCGGATCCGCAACCCGTGAGGCCATCAGGCAGTTAAACGAGGCGATGCCGGCCAGAGCGTCAGACTACATGGAAGAAAATCTTGAAATGTCTGAAGCGGTAAGGGAAGCCGCTATAGCCGCCGCGAGATTGGGTGGCGGCGTGTACTTTGTTAGGGCGCTAAAGGCAAAGCGTATAAAGATCGGTTTCGCCGCATCTCCTCTTGCTCGGATGCTATCACTGTTCACGGGATCACCTGAAACTTATCAGTTGGCGGCAGTGATACCGGGAGACAGAAAGATCGAGGCATATATGCACGATTGGTTTAAAGGCAGTCGCGCAAAAGGAGAGTGGTTCGATGAAAGCAGCATCTTGCTCGATTTCATTTCGTCTGCGTCTAGCAACCCCATGCTCGATTTCAAAGAGTGGCGCTGGCTGCGCGACATGGAAAACGTTGTGCCGATAGAACGAGACAAGAACAACTGATCGACAAAACTGCCTGTAAAACTTCATTTTGTTCTCGTCGGTGGAAAACGCCTGAAACCCTTGTGGAGCAGGCTGGAGCGGGTGAAGGGAATCGAACCCTCGTATTCAGCTTGGGAAGCTGCTGCTCTACCATTGAGCTACACCCGCCCACTCTTTAGGCTTGAGCGGCCAAGCTCTAGCATCAAGCGGCTTTGCCGTTCAAGACAAAAGCGTGAAAAAAGCAAGCCGCCGTCAGCTGCGGAAATGCTTGGACAGTTTCAGCCCCTGCGCCTGGTAGTTGGAGCCGAGGCCCGAGCCGTAGAGGCCTTGCGGGCGCTCCAGCATGTGTTCGTAGACGAGGCGGCCGACGATCTGGCCGTGCTCGAGGATGAAGGGCACTTCGTGGCTTCTGACTTCCAGAACGGCCCGCGCGCCCGCCCCGCCAACGGCGGCATGGCCGAAGCCCGGATCGAAGAAGCCGGCATAATGCACGCGGAATTCGCCCACCAGCGGATCATAGGGCGTCATTTCGGCCGCATAGAGCGGCGGCACATGGACGGCCTCGCGCGACACGAGGATGTAGAACTCGTCCGGGTCGAGGATCAGTTCGTCGCGGCCGCGGCTGTAGAGCGGTTCCCAGAAATCGAGCACGTCATGGGCGCTCTTCTGGTCGACATCGATGACCGAGGTGTGGTGCTTGCCGCGGTAGCCGATCAGGCCGTCAGGGCCTGTGCCCTTCAGATCGATGGAGAGCGCGATACCGCCGCCGGATACGTTCGGGGTTTCGCTCGCCACCAGCGTTTCCGCCTCATGCAGTGCCAGAACTTCCGGCTCGGTCAGAAGCGCGTGGCCGGTGCGGAAGCGGATCTGCGAAAGGCGCGAGCCGCGCCGTACGATGACGGGAAAGGTGCGCGGGGAGATTTCGAGATAGAGGGGTCCGGTATAGCCGGCCGGGATCTTGTCGAATTCCTGCGCGCGGTCCACCATCACGCGGGTAAAGATGTCGAGACGGCCGGTCGAGCTTTTCGGATTGGTGGAGGCCGAAAGATCGGCCGGAAGGTCAAGGCTTTCCATCAGCGGCACAATATAGACGCAGCCGGTTTCCAGCACGGCGCCGTTTTCAAGATCGATCTCGTGCAGCGTCAGCCGCTCGATCTTGTCGGCCACCGTGTGGTTGGGGCCGGGCATGAAACTTGCGCGCACGCGCAGCGCCTTGGAGCCGAGGCGCAGGTCAAGGCTTGCCGGCTGGATCTGGTCACCATCCAGCGGCGCCGTGCTTTTCAGCCGGCCGGCCTCGAAAAGGGCGCCGATGGCGCTGTCCGCCAGAATGCCTGATGTACGTGTCATAAACCCTATCCTTCAATCGTCGGACAAAAGCAAAAGCGGGCAATTGACGCAAGCTCCAGAGAGGCGTAAGGCAGGCTTATCCCGTGGTGATTTGGCCGGTCGGCTTGCAGCCACGTTAAATAAGTGGCTAAAAAGACCGGGTGCGAAACCGGTCTGCATATGCGACCGGTTTTTTTGTTACGAAGGTGACACGCATGAGCAAGACCTGGCGCCCCGCAACCCGATTGGTTCACGAAGGCACGCTGCGCTCGCAGTATGGCGAAACGTCCGAAGCGATCTACCTGACGCAAGGGTTCGTCTACGAGAATTCCGCCGCCGCCGAAGCCCGCTTCAAGGGCGAGACGGACGGTTTCATCTACGCCCGCTACGGCAGCCCCACCAATGACATGTTCGAAAAGCGCATGATCGCGCTGGAAGGCGCTGAAGACGCGCGCGCCACGGCATCCGGCATGGCAGCGGTTGCTGCGGCAATCCTGTGCCAGGTGAAGGCCGGCGACCATATCGTCGCTGCACGCGCGCTCTTCGGCTCCTGCCGCTACATCGTCGAGACGCTGGCGCCGAAATATGGCGTCGAGTGTACGCTGGTCGATGGACGCGACCTTGCCAACTGGGAAGCCGCGATCCGCCCCAACACCAAGGTGATGTTCCTTGAAAGCCCGACCAACCCGACGCTGGAAGTGGTCGATATCGCAGGCGTTGCCAAGCTCGCCAACCAGATCGGCGCCAAGGTGGTGGTCGACAATGTGTTTGCCACCCCGCTCTTCCAGAAGCCGCTGGAACTGGGTGCGCATATCGTCGTCTACTCCGCGACGAAGCATATCGACGGCCAGGGTCGCTGCCTCGGCGGCGTGATCCTCTCCGACAAGCAGTGGATCGACGAGAACCTGCACGACTATTTCCGCCACACCGGCCCGGCCATGTCGCCGTTCAATGCCTGGACGCTGCTGAAGGGGCTGGAGACGCTGCCGCTTCGCGTGCGCCAGCAGACGGAAAGTGCGGCCCGCATCGCCGATTTCCTGGCCGGTGAGCAGAAGGTGGCAAAGGTCATCTATCCCGGCCGCAAGGACCATCCGCAGGCCGACATCATCGCCAAGCAGATGACCGGCGGCTCGACGCTGATCTGCATCGAGCTGAAGGGTGGCAAGGAAGCCGCCTTTGCCGTGCAGGACGCGCTGGAGGTCATCAAGATTTCCAACAATCTCGGCGATTCCAAGAGCCTGATCACCCATCCGGCGACGACGACGCACAAGAACCTCACCGACGAGGCCCGCGCCGAGCTTGGCATTTCCGGCGGCACGCTGCGCCTCTCCTGCGGCATCGAAGACACCGACGACCTGATGGACGATCTGACGCGGGCGCTTGCGACCGTCTCCGCCTGAAAATCCCTGAGACATCTGCAAAGCACGCAGTTGAACGCGGTTAATTGACAGTTCGTGACTGTCCCGATGGGCGCATTTCTTGACCTTGCGCCCATCCTGTACGATATCCCTCTGTGTACAGAGTAAAGGTATCGCGCATGTACCGGGCCCGGACGAAGGATATCGAAGTCGAGGTGGAACCCTATTATCTGGAGGAGCAATCCGATCCGGACGACAGCCGCTATGTCTGGGGCTACCGCATCGTCATCGCCAATCACTCGGATCTCACCGTCCGCCTCATTCACCGCTACTGGCACATTACCGACCAGAACGGCCTTGTGGACGAAGTGGAGGGACCGGGCGTCGTCGGCGAGCAGCCGCGGCTGAAGCCGGGCGATACCTATGAATATTCGTCGGGCTGCCCGCTCGATACGCCATCAGGCCTGATGTTCGGCCATTACCAGATGGAAACCGACGAAGGCGAGATCTTTACCGTCGACATCCCCGCCTTCTCGCTGGATAGCCCGGGGCTTGCGCGGGTTCTGAACTGACGTCCCGCGCAAGGTTTGATCAGGCCGGCTCGAATTCCGACGGATCGTAGCGGTAGGTTGTCGAGCAGAATTCGCAGGTGACCGCGATTTCGCCCTCTTCGATGCTGGCGGTGATTTCCTCGGCGGTAAAGCCGGCCAGCACGCCCTTGATCTTGTCGCGCGAGCAGCTGCACCGGTCGAGAACCGCCTGCGGTTCGAAAATGCGCACGCCGCGCTCATGGAAGAGGCGAAACAGCAACCGCTCGATCCCGACCAGCGGATCCGTCAGTTCGTCGGTATCCACCGTCTGCACCAGCGTGCTGGCTTCCGTCCAGGCATCGTCGGAGACATGGTCGAGCTCGCGCTCATCCCCGTCACCGCCATGCAGGTCCTGCTGCCGCATGCGCTCGGGCGCCTGCGGCAGAAACTGCGCCAGCACGCCGCCGGCGCGCCAGTTGTGGCGCGGCTTTCCCGCTTCATCCCGGTCGATCAGTTCGGCCACGCCGAGGCGCACCTTGGTCGGGATCTGTTCCGACTGGCGGAAATAGACGCCGGCGATTTCCTCAAGCGAGGAGCCATCGAGCGGCACGATGCCCTGATACGGGGTCATGCCATGGCCCTGGTCGATGGTGAAGGCGAGAAACCCCTCGCCCAGAAGCTCCGGCGGCGAAACGCGCCCGGCCTTGACCGCAGCCGCAAGCGCCTCCTCGTCGAAACGGGCATAGGCGCGCATGCTTTCCGGGCTCGAAAAATCCGCCACCAGCAGGTCGACCGGACCGTTCCCCTTGGTCTGAACGGTGAACCGCCCTTCGAACTTCAGGGAGGTGCCGATCAGCGCCGTCAGAACGATGGCTTCGGCCAGCAGGCGCGCAACCGGCGCCGGATAGTCGTGACGACCCAGAATGGTATTCAAAAGCGGCCCGAGCTGCACGGCACGGCCGCGCACATCCAGTCCCTCGACCTGGAACGGGATGACGCGGTCATCGCCCGCCAGATCAAGTTCACTCAGGTCCACTACAGCTTCTGCCATGACTTACTCCTTCACGCCGGAGCACCCATTTCGCACAAAAGGCGGCCGAGCGGAACCGCTGACCGGGCAAAGAGGCCGACGATATGTCTTGAAACGCCCGAACCGGCAGGGTTAAGGGCGCAATTGGAAAGCCGACAGATGGGGTGGCCCGGCCGCTAAATCAAGCCGGGCGCCCAACACGCCTAGACGGCGCCAAAGCACCAGGCCAGGATCGACTTCTGCGCATGCAGGCGGTTTTCCGCCTCGTCGAAGACCACCGACTGCGGGCCGTCGATCACCTCGTCGGTGACTTCCTCGCCGCGATGGGCCGGCAGGCAGTGCATGAACAGCGCATCGGCACCCGCCCGCTGCATCAGCTGGCTGTTGACCTGGAAGGGCTGGAAGACATTGTGGCCGCGCGCCTTGTGCTCCTGGTTCATCGAGACCCAGGTATCGGTGACGACCATGTCGACGCCTTCGACGGCCCGCTCGGCATCATGGAACAGCTTGACGTCGCCGCCATTGTTGCGCGCCCAGTTGAGATATTTGTCGGAGGGCTCCGACCCGAGCGGCACGGCCATGTTCATGCGGTAGCCGAAGCGGGCAGCGCCCTCGACGAAGGAATGCAGCACGTTGTTGCCGTCGCCGGTCCAGGCAAAGGTCTTTCCCGCCACCGGTCCACGATGCTCCTCGAAGGTAAGGAGGTCCGCCATGATCTGGCAGGGATGCGTCTCGTCGGTCAGGCCGTTGATGACGGGCACTGTCGCATGTTCGGCAAGCTCCAGCAGGCGCTTGTGATCGGTGGTGCGGATCATGATGGCATCGACATAGCGCGACAGGACCTTGGCCGTGTCGCCAATAGTTTCGGCGCGGCCGAGCTGCATTTCGGTGCCGGAGAGAAACAGCGTCTCGCCGCCGAGCTGGCGCATGCCGACATCGAAGGATACGCGGGTGCGCGTCGACGGCTTTTCGAAGATCATCGCCAGCATCTTGCCGGCGAGCGGCTTGTCCGCCGTGCCGGCCTTGGTGGCCTGCTTGCGGGTGCGGGCGTCGTCGAGAATGCTGCGCAGTTCCCCGGACGAAACCGCCGAGAGATCGAGAAAATGCTTAGGTGATGCCATGGTCCAATCCATCGGGGCGCCGTCCGGCGGCCCTTGCGTTACGAAAGAGCCCGTCAGGCCGTTTTCTTCAACTGTTCGCGGCTGAGCTTTTCGGCAGCCCGTTCGATGCGCGCCAGACCCTCGCGGGCCTCATCCGCCGTGACCACCAGAGGCGGCAGCAGGCGGATGACGTTATCCCCGGCGGGAACGCCGAGCAGATGCTCCTCCCGCATGGCAAGCGCCAGATCGCCGGCCGGCACGCGCGCCTTGATGCCGAGCATCAGGCCTTCGCCGCGGATCTCCTCGATCACATCGGGAAAACGGTCTTTTAGCGAAGCAAGGCCCTGACGGAAGACGAGCGCCACGTCACGCACGTTTTCCAGAAAGCCATCAGCAAGCACGACGTCAAGCACGGCATTGCCGACGGCCATGGCGAGCGGATTGCCGCCATAGGTCGTGCCGTGGATGCCGGGCTTCATGCCGGACGCTGCCTCGGCGGTTGCAAGGCAGGCCCCGAAAGGAAAGCCGCCGCCGATGCCCTTGGCAACGGCCATGATATCGGGCGCGATGCCGGTTGCCTCATAGGCGAAGAATTTTCCGGTACGGCCAACGCCGGACTGCACTTCATCGAACATCAGGAGAATGCCGCGGTCATCGCAGATCTGGCGCAGCTCGCGCAGGAATTCCTTGGCGACGACGCGGATACCGCCCTCGCCCTGGATCGGCTCGATCAGCAGGGCTGCGGTGTTTTCCGTGATGGCGGCCTTCAGCGCCTCGAGATCGCCGAAGGGAACCTGGTCAAAGCCTTGCGCCTTCGGGCCGAAGCCCTCCATGTATTTTTCCTGGCCGCCGGCGGCGATCGTCGCGATCGTGCGGCCATGGAAGGCGCCTTCGAAGGTGATGATGTGGAATTTTTCCGGGTGACCCTTGGAAAAATGGTAGCGGCGGGCGGTCTTGATGGCGCATTCCAGCGCTTCCGCGCCCGAATTGGTGAAGAACACCTTATCGGCAAAGGTCGCCTCGACCAGACGACGGGCCAGCCGCTCCTGATCGGGGATCTCGTAGAGGTTGGACAGGTGCCAGACCTTTTCGGCCTGATCCTTCAGGGCCTGGACCAGATGCGGGTTGGAATGGCCGCAGGAGGTGACGGCGACGCCCGCACCGAAATCGAGATATCGCTCGCCCGTTTCCGTCACGAGCCAGACCCCCTCGCCACGCGTAAAACGCAGCGGGGCCCGTGCAAAGGTGTCGAAAAGCGCGGCTTCAGCCATGGCGACATCACTCCTTGGGCAATCATCCGTCCAAGCGCCCGCGGGCTGCCCGAACGCAAACCAGAAATCAAAAATGCCGCCTTGAGCGGCGGCAGGCGCACTATCTGCATTTCAGGATCAACTGTCAACAAATCGCTTGAATTCCGGGGGATTTCCGCTGCGTGAGGCTGGCTTGCGCCAGGCTTTCGCGCTGTGACAAAAAAGACTCGCCTTAAAAGCAAGTTGGGGAAAACCCGGAAATCGATTCGCGGCGATTCCACCGACTCTTGTCAGCGAGTCCCCGGGCCGATAGGTTAAAGATCAATTACTAGACTGCATGCGGCGGAACTAGTCACCAAACGTATAGATATGGTATGTCCGGCAGGAAATCCTCCCGCCGGAGGGTGAACGATTCTGTCTCGCACAGATGCTCTAAGGCGGAGAGACAGCATGAACTGGACGGACGAGCGCGTCGAGAGACTAAAGCGGCTTTGGGCCGAAGGCCTGAGCGCAAGCCAGATCGCCACACAGCTGGGCGGCGTCAGCCGCAACGCCGTGATCGGCAAGGTGCATCGCCTCAACCTGCCGGGCCGCGCAAAGGCCGGCGGCACGCAGGCAACGGCGCGCACCGCGCCCGCCAAGCGCACCACGTCGGCGCCGCGCGCACCAAACTTTGCCGCCCGCACCCCGGCCGGCGCCCCCACCCGCACCGTTACCCGTCCGCTCGGCGCCACGCTGGTGACGGAAGAGGTCGAGGCCGAAGCCGCCGAACCGGCAGAATTCAAGGCACCGAGCAATGTCGTCGTGCCGATGTCGCGCAAGCTGTCGCTGACGGATCTCACCGAGCGCACCTGCAAGTGGCCGATGGGCGACCCGCTGAAGGACGATTTCCACTTCTGCGGTTCGGAATCTGCCGATACCTCGCCCTATTGCAAGTATCACGCGCGGCTTGCCTACCAGCCGGTGAACGAGCGTCGCAAGGCCGCCAACATCTCGGCCGCTGCCCGCGCCTGATCCTTAAGGGATCGTCAGCCGATGCGAACGAAAAACGGGCCCCGCGCCCGTTTTTTTTGCGCGCTCGGCAGTGACCGGTGACTGGGGACAAGACAAACGCCCGGCAGCAGGGCCACCGGGCGTTGAACGTTTTGGGTCTGGCAAAACCGGCGTGCGGGGACCGCCTCAGGCTTCCATCGAATAGCCGGCGCCGCGCACGGTGCGGATCACATCCTGCATGTTGGAAAAGTTGAGCGCCTTGCGCAGGCGCCCGACATGCACGTCGACGGTGCGCTCGTCCACGTAGATATCGTGACCCCAGACGCCATCGAGAAGCTGCGAGCGCGAATAGACGCGGCCGGGCGATGTCATCAGGAATTCCAGCAGGCGAAACTCGGTGGGCCCAAGCCGCACTTCGCGGCTCTTGCGGTGAACGCGATGCGTTTCGCGGTCGAGTTCGATATCGCCGCAGCGCAGCACGCTCGACAGAACCTCCGGCCGGGCGCGGCGCAGCATGGCTTTCACACGCGCCATCAGTTCCGGCGTCGAGAAGGGCTTTACCACATAGTCGTCGGCACCGGTCGCCAGACCGCGCACACGCTCGCTTTCCTCGCCGCGTGCCGTCAGCATGATGATCGGCAGGCGTTCGGTATCCGGACGCATGCGCAGGCGCCGGCAAAGCTCGATGCCGGAGACGCCCGGCAGCATCCAGTCGAGGATCAAGAGATCCGGCAACCGCTCCTGCAGGCGGATTTCCGCCTCGTCGCCGCGCAGGATGGTCTCGACCTCGTAGCCTTCGGCCTCGAGATTATAGCGCAGGAGGACGCTGAGAGCTTCCTCGTCCTCCACAACCGCAATTTTGGGCAGCATGGTTCAGGCACTCCGTCAGTATGGCCTTACTCGGCCACGGCACCAAGCGTGTTGGACGTATCATCCTTGGGGCGCTCGCCTTCCGGCTGGGCACCGGTTGCAATGTAATAGATCGTCTCGGCGATGTTGGTGGCATGGTCGCCGATGCGCTCGATGTTCTTGGCGCAGAACAGGAGATGCGTGCACGACGTGATGTTGCGCGGGTCTTCCATCATGTAGGTCAGCAGCTCGCGGAACAGCGAGGTGTACATGGCATCGATTTCCTCGTCGCGCTGGCGGATGGCTTCCGCCTTCTGCACCGAGCGGCTGGAGAACACATCGAGCACTTCCTTCAGCTGCACGAGCGCCAGCTCGGACAGATGCTCGAGGCCACGGGCAAGCTTGCGCGGAACGCCGGTGCCCTGCACGGCAATGACGCGCTTGGCGGTGTTCTTGCCCAGATCGCCGACGCGCTCGAGATCGGCTGCAATGCGCAGCGTGCCGATGATTTCGCGCAGATCCGCCGCCATCGGCTGGCGCTTGGCAATCGTCACGATCGCCTTTTCCTGGATCTCGCGCTCGGCGTGATCGAGGATCACGTCGTCGGAGATGACCTTCTGGGCAAGCGCGCCATCGGAATTGACGAGCGCGCGCACGGCATCGCCGCACATCTGCTCGGCAAGGCCGCCCATTTCGGAAATGCGGCGGTTGAGGTATTTCAGGTCTTCGTCATAGGCCGAAAGGATGTGCGAAGGCATTTTGGCGTCCTCGGATAGGGGTGTCAGCACAAGGCGGCAGGCAGGGATCGGCGGCGGCAATCAGCCGAAGCGACCCATGATGTAGTCCTGCGTGCGCTGATCATCCGGGTTGGTGAACATCTTGTCGGTGTCGTTCTCCTCGACCAGCTGGCCGAGGTGGAACATGGCGGTGCGCTGCGAGACGCGGGCCGCCTGCTGCATCGAGTGGGTCACGATGACGATGGTGTAATTGCTGCGCAGCTCGTGGATCAGCTCTTCCACTTTCGCGGTCGCGATCGGATCGAGCGCCGAGCAGGGCTCGTCCATCAGGATGACTTCCGGCGACACGGCAATGGCGCGGGCAATGCACAGGCGCTGCTGCTGGCCGCCCGAGAGGCCGGTGCCGGATTCGTGCAGGCGGTCCTTTGCTTCGTTCCAGAGACCGGCGCGCTGCAGGCTTGCCTCGACGATCTGATCCATGTCCGCCTTGTTGCGGGCAAGACCGTGGATACGCGGACCGTAGGCGATGTTTTCGTAGATCGACTTCGGGAACGGGTTCGGCTTCTGGAACACCATGCCGACGCGGGCGCGCAGTTCCACCACGTCGATCGACGGATCGTAGATATCGTCGGTATCGAGCGTGATGCGGCCGGTGACGCGGCAGCTTTCGATCGTATCGTTCATGCGGTTGAGGCAACGCAGGAAGGTGGACTTGCCGCAGCCCGAAGGGCCGATCAGCGCCGTCACCGTATTTTCGCGGACATTGAGATTTACGTCGAAGAGGGCCCGCTTCTCGCCGTAATAGACGGAAACGTCCTTGCCCACCATCTTGTAGGAAACGTCATTCATTTTCTGATCCAGAGCCTTTTCAACTGCTGCTTCCGACATCATGTTCATTGGCCGTATCCTTCTACCAACGCCGTTCGAAGCGACGACGCAAGAGGATCGCGCCGACATTCATGACAATGAGGAACAGGAGCAGGATGATGATTGCTCCGGAGGTGCGCTCGACAAAGGCGCGCTCCGCCTCGTTTGCCCACATGTAGATCTGCACCGGCAAGGCCGTCGACGGGTCGAGCGGCGTCGTCGGGTAATTGGCGACGAAGGCGACCATGCCAATGAGAAGAAGCGGTGCGGTTTCGCCCAGCGCATGGGCAAGACCGATAATGGTGCCGGTGAGAATGCCGGGCATGGCAAGCGGCAGGACGTGGTGGAAGATCGTCTGCATCTTGGAGGCGCCGAGCCCGAGCGCTGCGGCGCGGATCGACGGCGGCACAGCCTTCAGCGCCGCACGCGTGGCAATGATGATCGTCGGCAGGGTCATCAGCGTCAGCACCAGGCCGCCGATCAGCGAGGCCGAGCGCGGCAGGCCCATGAAGTTGATGAAGACGGCAAGCCCGAGCAGGCCGTAGACGATCGAGGGCACGGCGGCCAGATTGTTGATGTTGACCTCGATCAGGTCCGTGAAACGGTTCTTCGGGGCAAACTCTTCCAGATAGATCGACGCGGCGACACCAATGGGCAGCGCCAACACCAGCACGATCAGCATCATGTAGAAGGAGCCAATCAGGGCCACGCCGACACCGGCTGCTTCCGGACGGCTGGAAGCACCGTTGAAGAAGATCCCGGTGTTGAAATGCTTGGCCAGAACGCCGCTTTCAGCCATCTGGTTCATCCAGCCGACCTGGCGGTCGGAAACCTTGCGGTTGTTTTCGGTGACCGACAGGTTGATCTGCCCCTTGAAGGCCGAGTCCGTATCGCCCGAGGCGAGCAGTTGGACCGTCTGCGTCTTGCCGATGATCGAGGGATCGGCAACGACGAGGTCACGCAGCTGCGAGCGCACGCTGTCAGACAGCATCAGGCCCACATCGCGCATGGCGGTGCGGTCGGTTTCGGCAACGCCCAGAACCTTGGCCACCGCAGTGCGGGCGAGGACCGGATAATTGGCGGTCAAAAGCTTCTGCGGATTGCTTGCCCGCTCATTCTTAGGATCGATCAGCTGCTCGGAAAACTCGACCGGCACCGTGATCATCGTCTGCTGAAAGGCCGTATAGCCTTTGGAGACGACCGACCAAAGAAGGATGAACAGGAAGACGAGGCCGAACAGGATCGCGGCAATGCCATAGGCGCGGAAACGACGTTCGGCAGCATAGCGGCGCTTGATCCCGATATCGCGGCGCGGGCGGCCAAGAGCGGCGGCCGGTGCGGCCGAAGGCGTGATGACCTGGCTCATTCGTACTGCTCCCGGTATTTGCGCACGATGTAGAGCGCGTAGATGTTCAGGCAAAGCGTGATGGCAAAGAGCGTAATGCCGAGCGCAAAGGCAACCAGCGTCTGCGGCGAGGTGAACTCGAGGTCACCCGTCAGCTGGTTGACGATTTTTACCGTCACCGTGGTCATCGGCTCGAACGGGTTGATCTGCATGCGGGCGGCAACGCCGGCGGCCAGAACCACGATCATGGTTTCGCCGATGGCGCGCGAGGCCGTCATCAGGATGGCGCCGACAATGCCGGGAAGTGCTGCCGGCAGGATGACGCGCTTGACCGTTTCGGATCGCGTCGCGCCAAGGCCGAGCGAGCCGTCCCGCATGGCGCGGGGCACCGCCGTGATGATGTCGTCCGACAGCGAGGAGACGTAAGGGATCAGCATGATGCCCATCACGAAGCCGGCCGTCAGAACGCTCTGTGCCTGGATGAAGCTCGTATAGTTGCCGGTCGTGAGGCCCGCGATCTGCGCCGAGATATCGCGCAGGAACGGCCCGACGGTGGTCAGCGCAAAGAAGCCGTAGACGATGGTCGGGATGCCGGCCAGCACTTCCAGAAGCGGCTTCACCACCGAGCGCAGGCGCGGCGAGGCATATTCGGCCATGTAGATGGCCGAGAAGAGGCCGACCGGCACGGCAAACAGCATGGCGACGAAGCCGATATAGAGCGTGCCGAGCAGAAGCGGAACGAGACCGAACTGGCCTTCCGAGCCGCCGGAACCGGCTGCCGCAAAGCGCGGATCCCAGACTGTGCCGAAGAAGAATTCCCAGGCGGGGATCGCATGGAAGAACTGGGTCGCTTCCGTCAGCATCGAGGCGACGATGCCGACGGTGGTCAGGATGGCAATCGAGGAGGCAACGATCAGGCTGCCGAGAATGACATGTTCGACCCGGTTGCGGGCGCGAAACCGCGGCGCGATCAGCCGGTAGGAAATGAGGGCGCCGAGCACCGCGACGATGAGGACGCCGACCGCCGAGCCCCAGGAATTGAGCATGCGCATGCGGTTAAGGTCGATGGCGGCCTTGACCATATAGGGTTCCGGATCGCCGGCAATCGCGACACCGCGGCCGCCCATCAGGGCGCGAAGGTCGCCGGGATTGCGCTCGGCCTGCGCCGTCTCGTCGGGCGAGAGCGCATTGAGGCCGCGGGCGATGCCTTCGATCATGCCGAAGTTGAGGCTCTGGGTTGCCGAAGACTGGGCAAGCGCCTCTGCGGGGAAATCACTGCGCACGACATTGTTGATGACCGCTGGCGAAATGATCAGCCAGGCGGCAAGCACCAGAAGGGCAGGAAGCGCGGTCCAGACGGCGACGAAGGAGCCGTAATAGCCCGGGCGCGAATGCATGGTGGACGACCGGCCGCCCGACAGGGCAAGTGCCCGCCGCGTCCCGGCCAGATAGCCCAGAATGGCTATCACCGCCGTCGTCAGAAGGAGCATTGATGTACTCATGAAATCCCCCGGCTACCGCCTGTCCGGCCACCATGGTGCATGGCCGTTCGGCTTCATTCATTGAAGCAGACTAAATTTTGGTAAAAACAGGTGTTAGCAAATGTCTTTTGGTCGCCCGGTCGATCCAGGCATGCCGTGGCGGCCATCGACCGGCGGGACCAAGCCCCGCCGGTCGATCGTTTTGCAATTACATGGTCTTGCCGGCGGCGAATGCCTTGCGGACAGCGTCGCGCTGGTCATCGGGAGCAGCAACCAGGCCGTACTGGGCCAGCGGCGAGTCAGGGCCGACCATATCGTCAGAGATGAAGAACTCGACATATTCCTTCAGGCCCGGGATCACGCCGAGATGGGCCTTCTTCACGTAGAAGAACAGCGGACGCGAAACCGGATACTTGCCGGACGAGATGGTTTCCGTCGACGGAACAACGTCCTTGACGGTTGCGACCTTCAGCTTGTCCTTGTTGTTTTCGTAGAAGGCCAGGCCGAACACGCCAAGGCCGGTCTTGTTGGCCGAGATGCGGGCCAGCGTTTCGGTGTAGTCACCGTCGATGTCGACGGCAGCGCCGTCCTTACGGACAGCAACGCACTTGGCGGCAGCCTGCTTGGCATCGGTGATGGCAGCCTTGATCACGTCAGAAGCGCCTGATTCCTTGCAGCCTTCCGTCATGATCTTCTCTTCGAAGACTTCGCGGGTGCCGTGCTTGGAGCCCGGGATGTAGGCAGCGATCGGGCCCTTCGGCAGCGTCGGGTTGATCTCCGACCAGTTCTTGTAGGGGTTGGAAACGAGCTTGCCATCGACGACGACTTCAGCAGCCAGCGCCTTGTAGAGGTCCTTCGGCTCCAGCTTCATGTCGCTATTGCCGGAATCGGTGGCGAAAACGATGCCGTCATAACCGATGCGGACTTCCTGGACGTCCGTGACGCCGGCAGCCTTGCAGGCTTCCAGCTCAGACTTGTTGATCGGGCGCGAGGCATTGGCGACGTCGATCGTGGCTTCGCCGACGCCCTTGCAGAATTCCTTCAGGCCAGCGCCGGTGCCGCCGGATTCAACAACCGGGGTCTTGAAGTTCGGGAAAGTTTCGCCGAACGTTTCAGCAACAATCTTGGCATAGGGCAGAACGGTGGACGAGCCGGCAACCTGGATCTGGTCGCGCGCGGCAGCTGCGCCTGCGAATGCGACAGATGCCACCAGGGCAGCTGCGGAAAGTTTCAGGATGGTCATTGTAGTCTCCCGTCATGGGCTGGTGTGAATTCTGGCTGCAACCGGCTGTCGCTCTCGCCGATCATCAGGCAGCCTGTCTTAGCCGCCCGAGCCTCACCCTTTTATGTCATTTCGGTGAAACATTTGTGACAGAACAAGCGATTGATTTTAATCGGAAATAATCATCGCCCCACAGATCGCCGGGCGCTTTGTGTCAGAACCGGACGGTAAAGTCCGTGCCCTTGCCCAGTTCGGATTTGACGATCAGCCGTGCACGATGGCGCGTGAGGATATGCTTGACGATGGCAAGGCCAAGACCGGTGCCTTTCTTCGACCGGCTGTCGGCCACGCTCACCCGGTAAAACCGCTCGGTGAGCCGCGGCACATGCTCGGCCGGAATGCCTGCACCCCGGTCGACGACGCTGAATTCCACCGGCTGCTGCGGCTCGCGGCGCAGGTGGACATCGACGATCTTGCCCTCCTGGCCATATTTGCAGGCGTTCTCGATGAGATTTTCGATGACCTGCACCAGTTCGTCGCGGTCACCGGTCACCTCCACCTTACCCTCGGGCAGGTGCATGCGGATTTCCACCCCCAGTTCATGGGCAAGCGGCACAAGGGAATCGCGCACGCTGCCGACGAGCGGCACGAGATCCACGGTCTGGTTCGGCGCGATATGCGCCTTGGATTCCAGCCGCGACAGGGACAGGAGATCGTCCACCAGCCGGCTCATGCGGGTCGCCTGGTCCAGCATGATCGCCAGGAAGCGCTCATGCGCGCCGGGATCGGATTTCGCCGGCCCCTGCAGCGTCTCGATGAAACCGCGCAGCGAGGCAAGCGGCGTGCGCAGCTCATGGCTGGCATTGGCGACGAAATCGGAGCGCATGCGGTCGATGCGTCGCAGCTCGGAAATATCGCGAAAGGACAGCGCGAAGTAACGCTTGGCGGAGCGGCTGCCTTCCTCCTCGATGGGGGCTACGCGCAAGATATAGACCCGTTCGGAGGGAAGGCGTTCGGAATGCTCGATCTGGTTCGGCTCGCCGGTGGCGATGGTTTCGCGCACCATGTCGAGAATGCCGGGCGTGCGCAGCCGCGCCGACAGATGGGCGCCCGGCGTCATTTCGCCGAAGGCCCTGGTGGCTGCCGGGTTCTGGAAGAGCACATTGGCATCGGTGCCGAGAACGATTACCGGCATATCGAGCGCGCCATAGGCATCGGCAACGTCCTTCAGCGGATCGCGCGGCGCGGGCGCGGGTGCCGCCACCGGCGCTGACGGCTCCTCGTCGATCGGAAGCGAGGGCCCAAGAGCCAGGGACAGGAGGATCAGCAGGAAGCCCGCGCCGACGAAGACCGGGTTGACATCGGCTGCAAGCGCAAGGACCGACAGCAGGCTTGCCGCCGCAACGACCAGCCAGCCGCGCCGCAACTGCTCGACACGCCCTGCCTTTACCTCACGCGCCATGCACGCCCTCCCCGCAAAATCCCTGATGAAACGCCAGCCTGACGGATGGTGATAATCGTCTCGCATGACAGATATACATCGGCACGGCGCGGCGTTTCACAAAATTGGAACCCTTGCAGCTTTCTCAACAGCAAAACATTTTTTTGGATCGCCTCCCTGACGGCGCGCATTCCTGCTTTAGATAGATAAGCGCACAGGATGAGGACACACGGATGGACGCATACGACAGAACGGGCGAGATCGGCAGCCGCATCGCGCACCTGACGATCGACGGCAAGGGCCGAAGCTTCGATATCGACGATCCGCATCTGCCCAAGTGGGTGTCCGAAAACGCGCTGGGTTCCGACAACTATCCCTACGACAAGAAGCTCGATAACGACCGCTATCACGAGGATCTGGAAAAGCTGCAGATCGAACTGGTGAAGGCGCAGATCTATCTGCAGAAGACCGGCAAGCGCGTGATGGCGCTGTTTGAAGGCCGCGACGCCGCCGGCAAGGGCGGCTCGATCTTTGCCATCCATGCCTGCCTCAACCCGCGATCCGCGCGCGTGGTGGCGCTGACCAAGCCCACCGAAACAGAAGCGGGACAATGGTATTTCCAGCGCTATGTGACGCATTTTCCGACGGCGGGCGAGCTCGTGCTGTTTGACCGCTCCTGGTACAACCGTGCCGTGGTGGAGCCCGTGATGGGTTTCTGCACGCCCGAGCAGCACCGGCACTTCCTCAAGATGACGCCCTCCTTCGAGCAGCTGATCGTCGACGAGGGCATTCATTTCTTCAAGTTCTGGCTGAATATCGGCCGGGAAATGCAGATGAAGCGGTTTCACGACCGGCGCCATGATCCGCTCAAAATCTGGAAACTGTCGCCGATGGATATCGCCGCCTTGTCCAAATGGAACGATTACAGCGAAAAGCGCGACCTGATGCTGGACAAGACCCATACCAAGGCAGCCCCCTGGACGATTGTGCGCGCCAATGACAAGCGGCGGGCGCGGCTCAACATCATCCGGCACATCCTGACGACGCTCGATTACGATGGCCGCGACGACAGGGCAATCGGCAAGATCGATGACGACATCCTGGGCTTTGGCCCGGATGCCTTCTCCTGAGGCTCGCTTCTCACCCGACGGCAAGAAGCGCCCGGCTCATTGGCCGGGCAGCACCCGCACCGAAAACAGGTAGATCGACGACCGGCCGCCGAGAATATCGCTGTTGATATAGATGCGGCCCGGCTGGGTGGGCGCCAGCGTGCGATCGAAGGTGACGCGGAACAGGCTGTCGGCGCGCTCCTGCGAGGCGGCAATGCGGTGGCGCGCGCAATCGCCAAGGCTTGAGAAATCGCAGCGTACCGCCACCTGGACCGAACTGTCGGCCGCCGACTGCAGGGTGAGCGCAATGGTCGAGGTCTTGCCGGAGAGTTCCCGCAGAACGTCGACCGGAACCTCGATGGCGACATCGCCGCTCTGGCTGGGCGAGGTAGACGTAATGCGCAGCGCCGGACCATCGGCCATGGCAACCGTTTCCACCGTGGCGGACGCTCCCGCCGCCGCTGCCGCCTTGCGGTTCGGCCCATAGACCTCCAGCCAATCGGAGGAAAAACCGTGCTGCGGGTCAAAGCCCGAGGGCGTGCCGGGAGCCGCGCCGGAAAAATCTTCCTCGCTGACGGTGGCCGGCGGATTGGGAACGCTCGTATCGCGCTGGGCGGCCGTGAGGAACAGGCCGGACGTCCAGGCCCACCAGCCGCCCATCACGATAAAGGTCAGCATGGTCAGCCAGATGAACAGGCGCGAAAAAACGCCACGCCGGCGGCGCTTGCGCTTTTCGCCGGGAATGCCGGGGGCAAGATCACCGCTCTCTGCCGCCGTCTGAGCTTGGCCTTTGCGGCCACGCGACGCTTTTGCCTTGCCGGCGCGCGCCTTGCGGTCGCCAACAGGGGCCGCACCCAGCCGCTCGTTTCGACGTTCGCCGGACATGGCGCCGAGATCGGCAAGACCGTCACCTGCCGTAAGCTGCGACGCTTCCGGCTCGCCTGCGCCAAGGCGCGTGGCGCCGTCGAGACGCGGCTCCGCATGGACCGCAGCCTGGGACCCATCAGGTCGTGCGGCATCAGTGCGCACATCCACCTTCGGCGCTTCGGCGCGGGGCGCCTCATGGCGCGGCGCGGACAGACCTTCGCCTGTCGGCTCCGGATCGATGGCGGGAGAGAGGACCGGATCGATCCGCATCGGGCGCGAACCGGACGGGGCTTGGGTGGAAATCGGAGCAGTTGCAGGAGCAGGCTTTGCGGCCACAGGCGCCGATGAAGACGGCTGCGGTGCGGACGCAGGGGGCACCTCAACTGGGAGCACCGAGGTAGGGGGCACCGAAGCGGGAGCCGGCGATGCCGGTGCCGGGCGTTCGGCGTCGCGCGCCTTTTCCTCGCTCTCGATCTCGCGGATTTTTGCTTCCAGACGCTGGCGTTCAGCTTCGATTACGGCGGGATCGGTCACGGCCTGACGGGTGAGGCCGGCGTCCAGCGCCTGGCGGGCCGTCTGGTAGATACGGGCGCGCGTTGCGGCATCGCCGCGCTCGGAGCGTGACAGCGCGTTCCTGATTGCCGTTTCCAATCCACTCACTGCGTCGCCTTCACTTTCGCTGTCCGTCCTGTCCGTTCGCCGTCGGTTCGGTCATCCGGGCGCTGCCTCGGCGCCCGTCTGCCCTGCACCCTGCGGCGCTGTCGTTCTTTCGGTAAACGCTCGCAGGACGAACTGCAAGCACCGGCGCTTGTCTGTTCCTTTTGGCGCCATAGAAGGCCCTTCCAAGGCAGTTTGGCAAAAGAGATCCACAGGATGTGAAAATCCCCGCTTGAAATCTCTGCGCATTGCCTGTATCAGCCCCGTCACACCGCAAGACCAACCGGTTTTGCCGGCGCCGCTTTAGCTCAGGTGGTAGAGCACATCATTCGTAATGATGGGGTCGCAGGTTCGAGTCCTGCAAGCGGCACCACTTTCTTCTCCCCGACATCAGTCACGCAAACCACTTGTCGACGCCCTCGATGGCCCTGTTGCGCGCCCTCCATTTTTCTCCTGGTCGTTTTTTCCGAAACAATTCCGTGTTGGGCCTGTTGGACACCTGAAGGCCGGCAAATCATTGTCCGCCACGGAGGAAATACCATCATGAAAAAGCTGATCACGGTTGCCATCCTGTCGCTCGGTCTTGCAGGCACTGCCTTTGCACAATCCGGTTCGGGTTCGGGCGGCGCAGGCGGTGGTGCCGGCGGCACGAGCGGTTCCGGTACCAGCGGTTCCGGCACGAGCGGTTCGGGTTCAACCGGCACCTCGGGAACATCCGGCCAAAGCGGCACGGGGAGCATGGGCGGCAGCACCGATACCAACAACACGGCAACCGGCGCCGGCGGCACCGCGGGCACCAATTGCGCTCCCGACACCTCAACCCCGAATTCGAAGACGCAGGGCACATCCGCCCAGACCACGCCGAACCAGCATTGCTGATGGGCGTCTGATTGACCGAAAGGCCCGGGGCACAGCGCTCCGGGCCTTTTTCTGTGCGGCAACGGATGGAGGGCGACGCAGGCCCCTCTCCCGATACCTTGCCCCGCACGCAAAAAGGCCCCGCATCGGGTAAGATGCAGGGCCTTCTGTCGGAACGGACTTGGTTTGCCTTACATCCAGTAGGGCGGCACACCGTAATAGTCGTAAATGGTGCGATCGTTTTCGCGGTAGTACCGGTCGTCGTCGCGATCCTGATAGCGGGGCGCGCCGATGATCTGGTCCTTGGTCAGGTCGATGCGGTAGCCGTCGAGCGTTTCGTCATAACGCAGCTTTTCCCACGGCAGCGGAAAGTAGTCGTCGCCGATGCCGAGAAAGCCACCGAAGCTCAGGACTGCATAGGCCACCTTGCCGCCGCGCTTTTCCAGCAGCAGCCGCTCGACCGAGCCGATCCGCTTGCCATCGGCGCCATAAACGCTGGTGCCTTCGACCTTGTCGCTGGCGATCAGCGCATAGGTGTCCTTTACATAAGGGTCCTGGCCGGCTCTTGGTTCCTGGTGCAACATCGCTGTTCCTCCGTGTTGTTTCGGATAAAGGGAAAACGGTGCTCGCCGCGGAAGGTTCCTCCGCAAGACGCAACCGCTCCTTGCCTCCTGCCCGCGGATGCCGGCATCCTGTCGCGCAGCCGATTGACGTTTACGTCAAAGTTATCTAGCTTCCCGCCATGGCTGGTTTCGCAAGAGCCGGCAGGGCCAAGGGGTCAGGCAACTGGAGTGGAGGCCAGTTGCCTGACCCTTCGATAACCGAGGAGGAATACGCCGCCATGACACCCGTCCCCCCCGCAGCTCAGGCTCAGACGCCGAAGAAGATCTGGCTTGCATCCTATCCGCCGACCGTTCCCGCCGACCTTCCGCCGCTTGCCCATCGCTCGCTCGGCCAGCTGTTTGAGGAAAGCTGCACGCGCTATGCCGATCGCATCGCCTTTTCCAGCATGGGAAGGAGCATGACCTTTCGCGCGCTGGAAGAAGAAAGCCGCAAGATCGGCATCTGGCTGCAGGGGCTCGGCCTCGTCAAGGGCGACAGCGTGGCGGTGATGATGCCGAACGTGCTGCAGAACCCGGTCGTGGTCTACGGTATCCTTCGCGCCGGCCTCGTCGTCGTCAACGTCAACCCGCTCTACACGCCGCGCGAGCTGGAACACCAACTGAATGATTCCGGCGCGCGCGCCATCTTCGTTCTGGAAAACTTTGCCCATACGGTGCAGCAGGTCGTGGCCAGAACCGATGTGAAACATGTGGTGGTGACGGCGCTGGGCGACATGCTGGGCCTGAAGGGCCACGTGGTCAACCTTGTCGTGCGGCGTGTGAAGAAGCTGGTGCCTGCCTGGTCCATGCCGATGGCAACCTCTTTCCGGCAGGTTCTGTCGGCCGGCGGCCGCGGCACGCTGCGGCCGATCGAGGTGGCCCTCGATGACCTCGCCTTCCTGCAATATACCGGCGGCACGACCGGCATCTCCAAGGGCGCCATGCTCACCCATCGCAACCTTCTCTGCAACAAGGACCAGATGGGCTACTGGCTGGAAAGCGCTTTCCTGAAACGCCAGCGGCCGGAGGTTCTGGTGTTTCTCTGCGCGCTGCCGCTCTACCATATCTTTGCGCTGACGGTGAATTCGCTGATGGGCATTGCGACCGGCAGCCACAATGTGCTGATCGCCAACCCGCGCGACCTGCCGGCCCTGGTCGGCGAAATCCGCAAGCACCGGATTCACATCTTTCCCGGCCTCAACACGCTGTTCAACGCGCTTTTGAACAATGCCGAATTCCAGAAGCTCGATCATTCGTCGCTGACGCTGGTGTTCGGCGGCGGCATGGCCGTGCAGCGCCCGGTGGCCGAGCGCTGGTACGAGATGACCGGTTGCCCGATCACCGAGGGCTACGGGCTTTCCGAAACCGCCCCGGTCGCCACCGCAAACCGCGTCGACACGACCGAATTCACCGGCACGATCGGCCTTCCGGTGTCTTCCACCGAGGTCAGCATCCGCGACGAGGACGGCCATGACTTGACCCATGGCGAGGTGGGCGAGATCTGCATCCGCGGCCCGCAGGTGATGGCCGGCTACTGGAACCGGCCGGATGAAACCGCAAAGGCGATGACAGCGGACGGCTATTTCCGCTCCGGCGACATGGGCTTCATGGACCAGCGCGGCTACGTGAAGATCGTCGATCGCAAGAAGGACATGATCCTCGTCTCCGGCTTCAACGTCTATCCGAACGAGGTGGAGGAGGTCGCCGCCATGCATCCCGGCGTGCTGGAATGCGCCGCGATCGGCGTGCCGGACGGCAATTCCGGCGAAGCGGTGAAGCTTTTCGTCGTCAAGAAGGATCCGGCCTTGACGGAAGCGGCGCTGAAGGCACACTGCGCCGAAAACCTGACCAATTACAAGCGGCCTAAACTGATCGAGTTTCGAACGGAACTGCCGAAATCGCCCGTCGGCAAGATCCTGCGGCGCGAATTGCGGCCGAAGTGACGATCCGTGAGGATCGTCACGATTTGTGACGCATCCGGGATGGACGCCCCGCCGCACGGCGTCTATGGAAAAGCATCAAGAGGGGCCGCCGGCCCGCCAGACACGGATGTCGCAACAGAATGGTCACGCTCATGTCCTTGCCCCGCATCCGCGTGTCGTCCTGCCCGAAGGGGCCGGCATTGGCCTTTGCCCTCCTTGCGCTTCTGTCGCTGGTGTCCGGCTGTGCCAGCCGCGCCGAGGGTGTTCTAGTGCCGACCACGGTTGAGGCGCGCGGCACGTCCAAGGTGGATGTGCTGGTGGCCACCACCCGCAAGGCTTCCGACAATCCCGGCATCCTGTTTTCCGGCGAGCGCGGCAAGGAACCGCAGGTAACCGAGATTGCCGTCTCCATCCCGCCCGAAACGGCGCGCAAGGTCGGCCAGGTTCAGTGGCCAAAACGGTTGCCGGCCGATCCGGCGCGCGAATTCGCCACCCTTTCCGTCAACGAGCTGTCGCTCGCGCAGGCGCGCCACTGGGTGCATGGCCACCTGCCGAAAAGCCGGCGCGTGCTCGTCTTCGTCCACGGTTTCAACAACCGCTATGAGGATGCCGTCTATCGCTTTGCGCAGATCGTGCATGACAGCGGCGCCGATGTCGCGCCCGTCCTCTTCACCTGGCCATCGCGCGGCAGCATCTTTGCCTATAACTACGACAAGGAAAGCACCAATTATTCGCGCGATGCGCTGGAGACCATGCTGCGCCGGGTGTCGGAAGATCCAAGCGTCGGCGAGGTCACGGTGATGGCCCACTCCATGGGCTCGTGGCTGACGATGGAGGCGCTGCGCCAGATGGCGATCCGCGACGGCCGGGTATCGCCCAAGATCCAGAACGTCATTCTCGCCTCGCCCGATCTCGACGTCGACGTGTTCGGCCGCCAGCTGGACGAGATGGGGAAGAAAAGGCCCAATATTACCCTGTTCGTCTCGCAGGATGACCGGGCGCTGCAATTGTCGCGGCGTATTTCCGGCAATATCGACCGCCTCGGCCAGATCGATCCGCGCCAGGAGCCCTACCGGTCTGAACTGGAAAAATCCGGCATCACCGTGCTGGACCTCACCGCGCTTCAGAGCAATGACCAGCTCAACCACGGCAAATTTGCCGAAAGCCCCTATGTGGTGAAACTTCTCGGCAACCGGCTGATCGCCGGCCAGACGGTGACCGATTCCTCCGTCGGCCTTGGCGAGAGCATCGGCGCGATCGCGCTCGGCACAGCCCAGACGGTGGGGGGGGCGGCAAGCGTTGCCGTCAGCGCCCCGATTGCCGTCTTCGATTCCCGCACGCGCCGCACCTATGTGGAACAGGTCGATCGGCTTGGCCAGACAATCGGCGGAACCGTGCAGACGGCTGTCGGCCAGTAGGGACGATCTGCCAAGACGGGCTGTCGTCAGCCTTGATTTGACATTAAAACCGAATAGGTTCCCTCCTCTATCATTGATGACCCAAGAGGTAATGCCATGCAGGCAATCGTTGAACAGCTGAAGTCTACCGCCGCCGCCACGAAGGCTACGGATCTGCGCGCCGCCTTTGCCGCCGATCCGACACGCTTTGAACAGTTCAGCGCTCGCCTCGATGACCTGTTGATGGATTATTCGAAATGCGCCGTGAACGACAAGATCATGGACTTGCTCGAAACCCTGTTTGCCGAAGGCGGCGTGGCGGAAAAGCGCGCAGCCATGTTTGCCGGCGAAGCGATCAATTTCACCGAAAACCGTGCCGTGCTGCATACGGCACTGCGCAACCGCTCCAACACGCCCGTTCTCGTCGATGGTCGTGACGTGATGCCGGATGTGAACGCCGTGCTTGCCGCCATGGGCGCCTTTGCCGACGGCATCCGCTCCGGCGCGCTGAAGGGTGCGACCGGCAAGGCGATCACTGACGTCGTCAATATCGGCATCGGCGGCTCCGACCTTGGCCCGGTCATGGCGACGCTCGCGCTTGCCCCCTTCCATGACGGCCCGCGCGCCCATTTCGTCTCCAATGTCGACGGCGCCCATATTGCCGATACGCTAAAACTTCTGGACGCGGAAACCACGCTGTTCATCATCGCCTCCAAAACCTTCACCACCATCGAGACGATGACGAATGCCGCCTCTGCGCGCGCCTTCATTGCCGATACGCTGGGCGAAGAGGCGGTCAAGCATCACTTCTGCGCCGTCTCCACCGCGCTCGACAAGGTCGCCGCCTTCGGCATCGACAGCGACCGTATCTTTGGCTTCTGGGACTGGGTCGGCGGACGCTATTCCATCTGGTCGGCCATCGGCCTGCCGCTGATGCTGGCGATCGGACCGGAGAATTTCGGCAAATTCCTCGATGGCGCCCATGCCATGGACACGCATTTCCTGAAGGCGCCGGTGCGCGAAAACCTGCCGGCGCTCCTCGGCCTCATCGGCTATTACCATCGCAACGTGCTGGATTACCCTTCGCGCGCGATCCTGCCCTACGACCAGCGCCTGACGCGTTTCCCGGCCTATCTCCAGCAGCTCGACATGGAATCGAACGGCAAGGGGGTCACCATCGACGGTTCGCCCGTGAAGGGCAATTCCGGCCCGGTGGTCTGGGGCGAGCCCGGCACCAATGGCCAGCACGCCTTCTACCAGCTGATCCACCAGGGCACGACGGTGATCCCGGCCGAATTCATGATCGCACGGACGGGCTTCGAGCCGAACCTTCGCCACCAGCACGAGCTGCTGATTGCCAATTGCCTCGCCCAATCGGCAGCCTTGATGAAGGGCCGCACCCTGGACGAAGCAAAGGCCCAGCTGCAGAAGGCCGGCATGGACGCCGCAAAGATCGACCATATTGCGCCGCACCGCGTCTTTACCGGCAACCGGCCCTCGATCACCTTCGTGCATGACCAGCTGACGCCGTTCGCGCTCGGCCGTCTGATTGCGCTTTACGAGCACCGCGTCTTCGTCGAGGGCGTGCTGTTCAAGATCAACTCCTTCGACCAGTGGGGCGTGGAGCTTGGCAAGGAACTGGCAACCGGCCTTCTGCCGGTCATCCAGGGCAAGGCCGGCACCGAGGGGCAGGATGCCTCGACGGCAGGGCTGGTCAAGGCGCTGGTGGGCTGAGGCTCAACCGATGCGCCTTGCCGGTCCCAGCAAGACGGCACGGGGAGCCGCGGGCTATCGTGCCGCGCACCAGACGATCGATGGGGCAACGGTGTTTCGCGACCCCTTTGCTCGTCTCATTCTGGAACCGGAGGCGCTGGCGGAGGCCGATGAGCGGGCGAGCGATCCTGCGTCACGCGGCATGCGGCTGTTCATGGCAGCAAGAAGCCGTTTTGCGGAAGATTGCCTCGCTGCTGCCGTGGCGGAAGGGCTGCGGCAGGTGGTGGTACTCGGCGCCGGCCTCGATACGTTCGGCCTGCGCAATCCCTATCGCGAACTCGGCCTGACGGTTTTCGAGGTGGATCAACCGCCGACACAGACGTGGAAGCGGGCACGGCTGTCTGCAGCGAAACTGCGCGAACCTTCCGAACTGGTCTGGGTGCCGGTCGATTTCGAGACCGACGATCTGGCGGACAGGCTGCGGGAGGCGGGTTTTAGGGCAGATCAGCCTGCCTTCTACATCTGGCTCGGTGTCACGCCTTACCTCGAACGTGACACGGTTCTGTCACTGCTGCAGCTGGCGGCACGCACGCCGGACGCCAGCATCGTCTTCGATTATTCCGAGCCGCTCGACAATTACCCGCCGGAGCGGCGGCCGGCGATGGCTGCGATGGCGGAGCGGGTGGCCAGAGCCGGTGAGCCCTGGATCACGTTGCTCGATCCGCACGAGATCCGAGCGGCGCTTGCGACGATGGGCTATGCCGGCATCGAGGATCTGGGACCCGGGGATGTTGCTGCCCGCTACTATGGTCCCGAGCATGCGCAAAGTCGGGGCGGTACCGGCCCCCATCTCGTTCATGCGCGGATGCGGCCGGCTTGACGCTTCGCTCTACCACCATGACGATGACCACTTTACCCCGCGGTTCGCGCGGCGATTGAGAGCGTTTGCCGCGCCTCGCTCGGCCACCATTTGCCTTGCCTGACGTTCACGAAACTGTGTGCAGCGCAGCAAAGCGCCGCCGCCTTTTTTGGCATCCGCACCATTTCCGGGCGCTTGACGAAGCCATCAGACAGGCGCAAGAGCAGCAACGAAGGGCGCTTTCCGGATGAAGCCGGACGGCCTTCAAACCAGGGAGCTGGCGTATCGTTTCGGAAATGGGTTCCGCCACGGTCGTTAGCAGATGAAAGCTTATGGACAGTTCCAGTCGATCTAGAACCTCTATCATTCGGCCCGTGACCGGCTGAGCTTTCCGCTCGTCCGCCGGTCTTCGGTGACCGGGAAAGGATGAGCCGCAATGCATGCTCTCAATCTGACTTTATTGCCTGTTTTTCCACCTCGCCTGCGGGCTGAAGGTGCGCCGCAGGTCATGCGGATGCCATCGCATTCCCCATGGGCGACTGCGCCTTTGCCTTGCTTACGGGCGAGGATCGCGGCCACGTGACGGCCTGAGATCAAGCCCGGCTGGCCGGATCCAAAATCTCACCAATCTCCCCGCAAATTCCGATTTTCGGAGCGTTCTCATGCTCTTTCCGAAACACGCACCGCTTGCGCTGCGCCGCTCTGCCCTGCCGACCTTTTGGGATGTCGTTGCCCTGCTTCTGGTGATCGGCCTGATCGTGGCTGTTGCCTATGCGGCAGAAGCCACCAACGAGCCGCTTTCCGCACTCGATGCCGCGCCCCTGTCGCTCGATCCATCGAACCTGCCGCTTTATGCACTGCGCACCATGCTGCGCATGCTGGCGGCCATCATCTGTTCGCTGATCTTCACCTTCATTTACGCAACCCTTGCCGCTCGCAGCCGCAGGGCGGAAATGGTGCTGGTCCCGGTCCTCGACATTCTCCAGTCGGTACCGATCCTCGGCTTCCTGACCTTTACCGTCACCTTCTTCATGAACCTGTTTCCCGGCAGGGTGCTGGGTGCGGAACTGGCGAGCGTCTTTGCCATCTTCACCAGCCAGGCCTGGAACATGACCTTCAGCATGTACCAGTCGATGCGCAACCAGCCCAAGGATCTGGAAGAGGCCAGCGCCAGCTTTCACCTCAGCGCTTGGCAGCGCTTCTGGCGGCTGGACGTGCCCTTTGCCATGCCGGGCCTGGTGTGGAATGCCATGATGTCCATGTCCGGCGGCTGGTTCTTCGTGGTCGCCTCCGAAGCTATCACGGTGGGCGACACGACCGTGACGCTGCCGGGTGTCGGCTCCTATGTGGCGCTCGCCATCAAAGAGCAGAATATCGCAGCCATCGGCTATGCCATCGCCGCCATGCTGGCCGTGATCATCCTGTACGACCAGTTCCTGTTCCGCCCCCTGGTCGCCTGGGCCGACAAGTTCCGCTTCGAGACCACCGCCTCCACCGAGGAGCCGACCTCCTGGATGCTGGACCTGATGCGCCGTTCGCGTCTCATCGCCATGCTGACGGCGCCGCTGGCCTGGCTTGCGCGGCAGGTCTGGTCGCTGCGCTTGCCTGAATTTCGTCCGAAGGCACAAAAGGCCGGCACCCGTGCGGTCCAGTCGCGGCTTTTCGACTGGCTCTGGCTGGCGGTCATCCTGGCTGCCGGCCTCTATGCCGCCCTTCAGAGCATCGTCTATCTTCGCGATACGATCGGCTGGGGGGATGTGGCGACCGCCGTGCTCGACGGCTTGATCACCCTTCTCCGCGTGGTGGTGCTGATGGCGATTGCGACGGCCGTCTGGGTGCCGGTCGGCGTGTGGATCGGGCTTCGCCCGGCCATTGCCGAAAAGGTGCAGCCGCTGGCGCAGTTCCTCGCAGCCTTTCCGGCCAATCTCGCCTTTCCGGTCTTCGTCGTGGTCATCGTCCGCTACGACCTCAACCAGCATATCTGGCTGAGCCCGCTGATGATCCTCGGCACGCAGTGGTACATTCTCTTCAATGTCATCGCAGGCGCCTCCGCCTATCCGAGCGAGTTGAAGGAAGCCGCCCGCAGCTTCGGCATCAGGGGCTGGCGCTGGTGGGCGAAGGTCATCCTGCCCGGCATTTTTCCCTATTACGTCACCGGCGCGATTACCGCATCCGGCGGCTCGTGGAATGCCAGCATAGTGGCGGAAGTCGCCAGTTGGGGCAATGAGCAGCTCTCCACCCCCGGCCTCGGCTCATACATCGCCGATGCGACCACGAAGGGCGATTTCCAGCGCGTCGTACTCGGCATCATCGTCATGTGCGCCTTCGTCACGCTCTTCAACCGGCTGGTCTGGCGGCCTCTCTACTCGCTCGGCGAACGACGCCTGAGACTGTAACCGCCGACCGCACGTCCACCCATTTGCCGCTTTACTTCTGACCGGAGGGTCATTCCATGCTCGATATCACCAACAAGGCTCCGCTCATCGACATTCAACAGGCCTGCCGCTCCTTTCCCAAGGGCAGCGGCCATGACGTGATGGTGCTGGAAAATGTCGACCTCACCATTCGCGAAGGCGAGATCGTCGGTCTGCTCGGCCGCTCAGGCTCCGGCAAGTCCACGCTGCTGCGCATCATTGCGGGTCTGATCGCGCCCTCTGCCGGCCGGGCGCTGTGCCGGGGCGAAGTCATCGACGGCCCGCCGCCGGGCATTGCCATGGTATTCCAGTCGTTTGCCCTCTTTCCCTGGCTGACGGTTCTGCAGAATGTGGAACTCGGCCTCGAAGCACAGGGCGTGGAGCGCGGGGAGCGCCGCAAACGGGCGGAAGCCGCCATCGACCTGATCGGCCTTGGCGGTTTCGAAAGCGCCTATCCGAAGGAGCTTTCCGGCGGCATGCGCCAGCGTGTCGGCTTTGCCCGTGCGCTTGTCGTCCATCCGGACCTGATGCTGATGGACGAGCCCTTTTCCGCGCTCGACGTTCTGACGGCAGAAACGCTGCGCACCGACATGATCGACCTGTGGATGGAAGGCCGGCTGCCGATCAAATCCGTGCTGATCGTCACCCACAACATCGAGGAAGCGGTGCTGATGTGCGACCGCATCCTGGTGTTTTCCTCCAATCCGGGCCGAGTGGCGTCCGAAATCAAGGTGGACCTGCCGCATCCGCGTAACCGTCTCGACCCCATGTTCCGCCAGCTCGTGGACAGCATCTATGCCCGCATGACGCAGCGCCCGGAACCGAGAGTGCCGAGCGTCGAAGGTATTCCCGGCACGGGCGTCGGCATGATCCTCGAGCCGGTTTCCACCAATGTCATGGCCGGTCTGCTGGAAGCCTTGGCACGCGAGCCCTATCATGGCCGCGCCGACCTGCCGGTTCTGGCGGGCGTCCTGCAGCTGGCGGCGGACGAACTGTTCCATCTGGCCGAAGCCCTGCAACTTCTGCGCTTTGCCCAGTTGAGCGAAGGCGATGTCGTGCTGACGGACGAGGGCCGGCGCTTTGCCGATCTGGATACGGAAAGCCGCAAGCAGCTGTTTGCCAGCCACCTGACGGCCTATGTGCCGCTCGCGGCCCTGATGCGCCGCGTGCTGGAAGAACGTCCCTCACACACGGCGCCGGCGGCGCGCTTCCTCACCGAACTCGAGGACCATATGTCGGAAGCCTATGCGGAAGACACGCTGAAGACGATCATTTCCTGGGGACGTTACGCCGAACTCTTCGCCTATGACGAGCATGCGGAAATGTTTATCCTGGAATAGCCGCCACACAGGCAGGACCCGGGCGGCTTCTCCCACAGATGATCACCGCCTGATCGGTCAAAATCGGTCAGGACATGGTCCTTCAGCCCGAGTGACGGGCAATAAAATGCCGGGGCAGATCCTGCCCCGGCCGCGAAGATGTGAAAGAGCAAAAGCCGTCAGAGGCCGATTTCGTGGGCGTAGGGCGGGTTTGCGCCGGCGCGCGACACGGTGACGGCCGCCGCCTTGGCACCGAGGACAAGCGCATCCTTCACCGCCTGTTCTGAGAGGTTTGCGACCTTTTCCTTCGACAGCAGGTTCTGGCGCTTCAGCGAGGCAAGGATGCCTGCATCGAACGTATCGCCGGCACCGACGGTATCGACCACGGTGACGCGCTCGGCCGGCACAGCCACCTTGAAGCCCGCCGTATAGCCGACAGCGCCTTCGGCGCCGCGGGTGATGACGACGAGCTTGGCGCCCTGCCCCAGCCAGTATTTGGCCAGCGTGTCATGGTCGCCTTCCATGCCGAACCAGTCGAGATCCTCATCGGAAAACTTGATGATGTCGGACATGGCGGCCATGCGGGCGACGCGGCCATGATGCTTTTCGCGGTCCTTGATGAAGCCCGGGCGGATATTGGGATCAAATGAGATGACGCGGCTCTGGTATTCGCGCGCCATCAGCGTTTCATAGGTCTCGCCGCAGGGTTCCGGGATCAGGCTGATCGCGCCGAAATGCATGGCCTCGATCTCCGGTCCAAGCTCCGGCAGGTCCTCGCGCGACAGCATGCGGCCGGCAGTGCCCTCGTCGTAGAAGGCGTACGTAGCCTGGCCGTTCACCAGCTTGACGAAGGCAATTGTCGTCGGGCGCGACGAGACGGCGCAGAAGCGCGCATCCACATGGCTTTTCTTCAGCGTCTCGCGCAGGATGTCACCCATCATGTCGTCGGAAAGGCCGGTGAAGAAACCCGTCGGCTGTCCAAGACGCCCAAGCGCAATGGCGGTGTTGAAGATGGCGCCGCCGGCATAGGGCGCAAAGCCGTTTTCGCCAAGCGTCGTTTCACGCGGCAGCATGTCGATGAGGGCCTCACCGCAGCACAAGATCATTTGAATTCTCCTCGAAGGCGGACCGGTTCTTCAATCGATTAAATCAGGTTTGCGAAAAAGGCCAGCCTCAGGCCTCGGGCAATTCGCTGACGCCACCATGCGCGGCCGACCAGGCAAGCGGCGCATCGAGGAAGCTTTCCACCTCGCCAAGCGTTGCGTCATCGAACAGCTTTTGCGCACGGGCAACTGCCAGCACTTCGCGCCAGGTGGCGATATGGTGCAGCGTGACGCGGCCATTGGCAAAGCGGGCCTCGGCCTGCGGGAAAAAGCCATAGTAGAACAGCGCGATCGCGTGATCGACGACACCGCCTGCGGCCCGCACCGCATCGATGAACTGGAACATGCTACCGCCGACCGTCGTCAGGTCCTCGATGACGAGCACGCGGGCGCCTTCCGGCATATGACCCTCGATCTGGGCGGCGCGGCCATGGCCCTTGGGCTTTTTGCGCACATAGATCATCGGCAGCGCAAGCCTGTCGGCCAGAAGGGCGGCAAAGGGAATGCCCGCCGTCTCGCCGCCGGCAATGCAGTCGAACCGTTCAAAGCCGGCATCGCGGGTGACGGTTGCGGCGGCGAAATCCATGATGGCCGAGCGGATGCGCGGATAGGAGAGAAGCTTGCGGCAATCGATATAGACCGGGCTCGCCATGCCGGAGGCCAGCTTGTAGGGCTCCTCAGGGCGGAAATGCACCGCGCCGATTTCCCAGAGCATTTTTGCCATCAATTCGGCCATCACGCCGCGCTCGGGATAGATCAACCGGACCATGCTCATCTCCATCTTTTTTGCCCTGCGCGCAGATAGCAGCAACGCGCCGCAGTGACCAGCGCCAGAGGCGGTTTATCCGATCGAGGGCCTGCAGAAATTGCGGTTTTGCCGGGCGGGCGCCCCCTAAGGGCGTGTCCCTCAGGCGCTGGTGCGTGATCCCTGCCGGGGATGATCGGCGGCGCGCTGCACGCGGTTTCGGCCGTTCCGCTTGGCCTCGTAGAGCGCCGCATCGGCCGCGTTCAGAATTCCGTCGAAATCCCGCCCCTCGCTGAAGCCATAGGCGATGCCGGCGCTGACGGTGACGCGGAAGCGGGCGTCGCCCGCCGACAGTTCCCGCTCGGCGAAATTGCGCCGGATGCGCTCGGCAAGCCACTCGGCATAGCCGGGGGCGGCCGTGCGAAGCACCGCAGCGAATTCCTCGCCGCCGAGCCTTGCGGTGGTGCTCAAGCCCGAGGCGTCCTTCAGGTCTTCGGCAAGGCAGCGGATGACCTCGTCCCCCACGGCGTGGCCATACTGGTCGTTCACCGCCTTGAACCGGTCGATGTCGAAGACGATCACCGCCATATCGTCGGTGAACAGATCGCGCGCATGCAGTTCAAACAGCGCACGGCGATTGTAGAGCCCGGTCAGCGCATCCGTAATGGCCTCGCGGCGGTGGCGGGCGGTGATGCGCGCCTGATGCACCATCAGGGACATGGCGCCGATGCCGGTCATGCCGGCAATGCTCATGCTGGTATTGAAGGTTTCCGCCCAGTTTTCCGGCGCCGAGCCCATCACCCAGCGACCGTCGGCCGCAATGACCACCGCACAGACAGCAAACGAAAACCCGGTCAGGGCATAGAGGAGCGACATGCCGAGAAGCGCACCCGGAGCCTCCCGGCGTCCTCGGGCGTATTCGACAGCTGTTCCAAACAACATGCTCGCGCAACACAGATTGAGCATGATGAAGCCGATGCCGTCATAACCGACGATGATCGGCGCAAGCGTGAGGGGCAGCGACACGAGGCCAGCAACAGCCACATGGCGGACAGGCGAGCGATCCGTGCGAAACTGAAAGGCGGCCGCATAAATGATGGCAAAGCCCACGAGCATCGGGCTGAAGCTGGCGGCAAGCGCTGCTGCCGAGGGAAATTCTGTATAGTAGCTATAGCAGAATATGGCCGCGACCAGGAAGGCAAGGCCCAGAACCCAGGTCAACAGAAACCCGTCACCACGCCGCGCAAGCCAGGTTGCGAACAAGGTGACCAGCAGGCAAAGCGTTGAAACGCCGAGCGAAATCAGCAAGGTCCTGTAATCAAGCATCATGCCCGCCAGATTTCGAAGCACTGTCGGATTTTTTAAAGCGACAGGCTGTCACTTTGTTCCCCATCCGATCTGAACTCAGAATACTAATGCACCTATAACAAAAACGTTAAAACGTATAGCTATCCTTCGCAGTCTGAACGGAAAGGCGCGCCGGGCACACTTGTGCAGTCTTTGCATTGCGCCCCTCCACCCCATGTCTTCCTTCACAAGCCGTCACACCACGCAAAAGCCGATGCATGGCGCAACAATGCTCAACGGGCGGCTTGGCCAACTAGCTGGGCCGACTAGACGACAGTCCAGTGCAGCGGGAACATCGGGTCAAACACGGTGACCGGTCCTGCCTCGGTGTCGCGTTTTGCCGGATAGGCCACCGGCTGTTCCTGCTTCTCAAGCAGAATGGTGTCCTCGTTGGCGGCAAGTCCGTACCAGGCCGGGCCGTTCAGCGATGCGAAAGCCTCCAGCCGCTCGAGCGCGCCTTCCTCCTCGAACACATGGGCAAGGCAGCTCATGGTGTTGATCGAGGTATAGATGCCGGCGCAGCCGCAGGCGCATTCCTTCAACGGATCAACATGCGGCGCCGAATCGGTGCCGAGGAAAAAGCGGGCGTCGCCCGAGGTCGCCGCCTTGCGCAGCGCCTGTCGGTGATGTTCACGCTTGGCAACCGGCAGGCAGTAATAATGCGGCCGGATGCCGCCGACGAGCAGCGCATTGCGGTTGATGATGAGGTGATGGGTGGTGATCGAGCCGGCAAGGTTGCGGTCGGCGCCCAGAATGTAATCGACGCCGTCCTTCGTCGTCACATGCTCCATGGTGATGCGCAGATCCGGCAGGCGGCGACGGATCACATCCAGTTTCTCGTCGATGAAGACCGCCTCGCGATCGAAAATATCGACCTCCGGCGTCGTGACCTCGCCGTGCACGCACAGCGGCATGCCGATCTTGGCCATGCGCTCCAGTGTCGGCATGGCCTTGTCGAGATCGCGCACGCCGCCATGGGAATTGGTGGTGGCGCCGGCCGGATAAAGTTTGACGGCGGTGATGAGGCCGCTCTTCAGCCCCTCCTCGACATCGTCCGGATCGGTCTGCTCGGTCAGATAGAGCGTCATCAGCGGCTGGAAGCGGTCACCGGCCGGCAGGACATCCAGAATGCGCTGCCGGTAAGCCTTGGCATCTGCCGTGGTGACGACCGGCGGCACAAGGTTCGGCATGATGATGGCGCGGGCAAAATGCCGGCTGGTATCGCCAATCACGGCCGCCATCACCGCGCCGTCACGCAGATGCAGGTGCCAGTCGTCGGGGCGGCGGATGCGAATGCTGTTCATGGCGTCTTCTTCCGTATGGTCGCTCTTTACCCTTGGCCATAGCACCCGTTGGCAAAGCCCGACAACCGAGCGACCTCGAGTTTTTTTACCGCAGACCTTGAAGGGGACGCTCGCCGATCATCAAGACGTGATCGGCAAAGTGATGCGGAACCGGCTGTCAAGTCCCGCGTTCATTAATCAAATATAAAGTTTTGAACCGGAGAGAAGAATGAACGCCCGTTCTTCACATGTCAGAATCATCGCAAAGCTCTGTGCCGGAACCGCCGTCGCGCTTGCCGCGCTGACTGTCGCACCCAATGCACGCGAACCCGCTCCGGTGGTGCTCGCAAGCGTCATGCAGGACCAGTGCGACCGCATGGCCGGCAGCCCCTATGACCAGAACCGCAACACTGCCTATGCGCCGGTCGGCATCGAAGAGATCGACACGGAGGCGGTGACCGCCTGCCGGATCGCCTTCGAGGCGACCCACAATCCCCGCTTTGCCTATCAGCTGGGCCGGGCGCTCAACCGCACGCAGGAAGCCGATCAGGCGATGACCGCCTATGAGACGGCCGTCAACGCCGATTATTCCGCCGCGAAGGTGAATTTCGGCATGCTGATGGGTCGTATGGGCGACACCTCGACCGAGTTCAAGATGTATAGCGAGGCCGCAGCGACCGGCAATGTTCTGGCCGCCTACAATCTCGGCGTCGCCTATCGCGACGGGCTCGGCACCGACAAGAACGGCGAAAAGGCCTTGTCTTGGTTCGAGAAGGCAGCCGCCGGCGGCGATAGCACCGCAGCCTTCAACATCGGCGCCATGTATGACGAAGGCGACCTCGTTGCAGAAGACAACCAGCTGGCGATTGCCTGGTATGACATTGCCGCCAAGCGCGGCAATGCGGACGCCATGATCAACCTTGGCCTGATGTATCAGGCAGGCGAAGGCATTCCGGCCAATCCGCAGGCAGCGGCCGAAATGTATGCTGAGGCGGCAGCCGCCGGCGACAGTTTCGGCGCACTGAAGCTGAAGGAAATGCAGGATGCAGGCGTCGTGCCGGCTCCGGCACCCGATGTTGCCACCACTGACCACACCCCCAAGGGCGGCATCGACATGCTGGTTCTGCAGGAAGGCGACGTTGAAATTCCCTCGACGCTCCTGTCGATCTAGCAATCAGCCGGGAATATCGCCGGCCGAGGGGCCCCAGACATCCGTCATGGCAAAACCCGCAGCCAGCGGATCGAACGGGTCAAGCGCCACCGTCTGCTGACCGAAGGTGAAGCCGCGTCCACTGATCGTCGGAATGACGGCCGGACGCCCGGCAATCTCGGTGACGCCGGAGAGGCCGACGCGGAATTCGGACCCGATGATGGAGCGCGAGGTAAACACGTCGCCTTCCCTCACCTTTCCGCGGGCAAACAGCGTCGCAAGGTTGGCGGAATTTCCCGTACCGCAGGGCGAGCGGTCGGCGCGGCCGGGCCACATCGTGGTGCAGGTGCGCACGGCACCATCCGGATCGACATCGCGGAACATCACATAGGCGACGCCGGAAACGGCCGGGATTTCCGGATGAACGACCGGGAATTTCTCGTTGACCAGCGCCTTCAGTTCCATGCCGGCGGCAACGAGGGCGGCGGCATTGTGCTTTTCGATGGTGAGCCCGATCTGGCCCACATCGACCAGCGCGTAAAACACGCCGCCATAGGCGAGATCGAGGCTGATCGTGCCCCACCTTGTCTCCAGCGCTACATCCAGCGCATGGACGAAGGACGGCACCATGGTCAGTTCCACGCGCTCGCAGCGGCCGTCATGGCATGTCGCGCGCGCCCGCACGAGGCCCGCAGCCGTTTCCAGCACCACGATGGTTTCCGGCTCCTGCATCTCCACCATGCCGCTTTCGAGAAGCGCCGTCGTCACGCAGATGGAGTTGGACCCGGAACTGGCATGTGCCTGATCCGGCTGGAGAATGACAAAGGCCGCATCGGCTGACGGATCGCTCGGCGGCAGGAGGAGGTTCACCGAACCGATCGGGTTTCCACGCGGCTCAAGGCACAGGAAACGACGCAGCGCCTGGCCCTTCGGATCGCTGTTCAGCCAGGCCAGCTTGTCGGCGGTGGTCACCCCTGGGATTTTCGGCACGCCGCCGATGGCCACCTTGCCGATCTCCCCTTCGGCATGGACGTCCAGCAATTGCATCGTCCGTTTCCATCTCATGGTGCCCGCCCTCTCATGCTGATCTGTCGCCACCTGCTTCGTCCGGCGGCAGCGGACCATAGGGCGGGTGCCGGGCTGCGGGCAAGGCGGTTGATTTGCTTTTTCGCAACCGATGGCGCATCACCGAAACGATAGGCTCAATGGAATGGCGAATGCTGACGATTTTTGAACAGGCGGCTCTCAAGGCTGGACGGGTTATTCTGGAGATCTACGCCGAAGGTTGCGCAGTGGACGTGAAGGCCGATGCGACCCCGGTGACGGAGGCCGATATCCGCGCCGAAGAGATCATCCTGTCGATCCTGCGCCCGGCCTTTCCGGACCTGCCGATCATCGCCGAGGAAGAAGTCGCCGCCGGCATCGTGCCGGATATTTCCGGCGGCCGATTCCTGCTGATCGATCCGCTGGACGGCACGCGCGAGTTCATCAGCCGCAATGGCGAGTTCACCGTCAACATCGCGCTCATCGATGAGGGCGTGCCGGTGGCCGGCATCGTCTATGCCCCGGTGCTTGCCACCGCCTATCTTGGCGGGCCGGACGGCGCCGTCAAGCTGACGCTCGACTCCGACCAGACGGTTGTCGCGCGCCAGGCCATTCGCGCCCGCCCGGTTGCCACGCCGCCGATTGCCATGGCCAGCCGCTCGCATCAGGACCCCGAAACCGCCGCCTGCCTGCAACAGATGCAGGTGGAAGAATGTCGCCATATCGGCTCGTCCCTGAAATTCGGCCTTCTGGCGGAAGGGCTTGCGGATGTCTATCCGCGCTTTGGCCGCACCATGGAGTGGGACACAGCTGCCGGCGATGCGGTGCTGCGAGCCGCCGGCGGCGCCACCGTTCTCACCGACGGGACGCCGCTTTCCTATGGCAAGCGGCGCCGGCCGGATATGGCCGATTTTGCCAACCCCGCCTTCATTGCCTGGGGCCGGCGCTGATCCCATGCGTTGATCTTCAGACCGCGACCGAGTGGCGCGCCTTGCCAGCCCCGAAATAGCGGTCGAAGCGGGCCGCGATGGTGCGCACGAAGAGCCGTCCTGGGGCCAAAACCTCGAAACGGTCACCGTCGAAGCGGATGAAGCCGTCGGTATCCTCTTCTTCGATGCGGGCGGCATCCGCCCGCACGCTTTCGGCCGCCGCGCCATGGCATGCCTTGAGGGCATCGACGGAAAACTCGTAAGAGCACATAAGCCCCTCGATCGCATCCCCCACCGCCTTGTCGAGGGGAGAGAGCGCAAACCCCTTGGCAACCGGCAGCTGCCCTTGCGCCACGGTGCGGATATACTCGCCGGTCGTAACGATATTTTGCACATAGCCGCCCTCGACGCGCCCGATGGACGAGGCGCCGAGACCGATCAGGCTTGGCGCGCGGTCGGTCGTATAGCCCTGGAAATTGCGCTTCACCTCGCCGCGCTCCAGCGCCTGGGCGAGACTGTCGCCGGGGCGTGCAAAATGATCGATGCCGACGGCGACATAACCAGCCGCACGCAACTCTTGCCCGATCAGCCGCTGCATCTCCAGGCGCTCCTCGACACCGGCAAGCGCTGCCTCGTCGATCAGCGTCTGGTGCTTCTTCATCCAGGGCACATGCGCATAGCCGAAAATCGCAAAACGGTCCGGCTGCATGGAGAGCGAAAGCCTCAGCGTTTCCTTCAGGCTCTCCTTCGTCTGGTGCGGCAGGCCATAGACGACATCGAGATTGACGCCGCCGATGCCCAGCTCCCGGAGCAGACCAACGACACGCTGCGTCTGCTGAAAGCTCTGCGGCCGGTTGATCGCCGCCTGCACGGCCGGATCGAAATCCTGCACGCCGACGCTTGCCCGCGTCATGCCGAACTGGCGCCAGGCGGCAAGCTTGACCGCATCCACATAGCCCGGATCGATCTCGACGCTGACTTCGGCTGCGGGGTCCACGTCGAAATGCGCATCCAGCACCTGGCGAACCCGGGTGAGATCTGCCGGCGACAGGATGGTGGGCGAACCGCCGCCGAAATGGATCGTGCCGACCTGCCGGCGTTTGGGAAGGTGGGACGCCACCACCGCGATTTCCGCCACCAGAGCGTCCACATAGGCAGCCACCGGATCATAGCGCCGGACCTGCTTGGTGTGACAGCCGCAGTACCAGCACAGCCGGTCGCAGAAGGGAACGTGCAGGTAAAGCGACAGCGGCGCGTCGCCCTCCTCGGCCCTCAGCCACCGCGCATAGGTCTCTGCCCCCACGCCCGGATGAAAATGCGGTGCAGTGGGATAGCTCGTATAGCGCGGCACGGGCGCCGAATATCGGGCAAGAAGATCTGGCTGCATGGTCCCTTCCTTTCTGAGCTTGGAATACAAAGGGAAAAACCGCGCTGCCTTGATCAAGATCAAGCCGGATGGCGTGGTAGCACCGGACGGGCTATATCTTGCGGGCCATGGACATGACCCGCCGCGACATCCACTCCCTCGACATCCCCGTACTCTGCAAAAGCTGCGAAGTGCGGCACAAGGGCATGTGCGGGGCGCTGCCGCCGGAAGACCTGCAGTATCTGTCGCGACAGACCCGCCAGATCGAGCAGCCGGCCGGCACCGAACTTGTCGGGGAAAGCACCGATGTCGGTGCCTATGACAATGTGATGTGCGGCGTGGTGAAACTGTCGAAGACGCTGGAAGACGGCCGCCAGCAGATCATCGGCCTGCAGTTCGCGCCGGACCTGGTCGGCCGGCTCTATGCCAGCGAAAGCCCGATGACGGCCGAAGCCGCCTCAGACGTCACCGTCTGCCGCGTGCCGAAGGCGACGCTGGAACGGCTGATCGAGCGCAATCCATCCTTGCGCAAGCGCCTGATGGACCAGGCTCTGCGCGAACTGGACGAAGCGCGCGACTGGATGGTGACGCTCGGGCGCAAGACGGCGGCGGAAAAGGTGGCAAGCCTCCTGCTGTTGATCGCCACCCATCTTGATCCGGATGCGCCGGGCGAGGCGCGCGTCTTCGATCTGCCGATCTCGCGGCTTGATATCGCCGACTATCTGGGGCTGACCATCGAGACCGTATCCCGGCAGTTTTCGCGGCTGAAATCGGACGGCATCATCACCATTACAGCCAACCGGCATATCGAGATCGTCAATCTCGAGCGCCTGGCCAAGCGCTGCGGCTGACGCAACGCCCTTCCCGCACCGGGTGAAACCGGCTGCGACCCAATCTGACAAAGATCAAAAAACAGACAGGCGCCTGCCTAATGGCCGGGCAAGCCGCACGAATTTTATTGATCAGTCGGTAAATTTTTGACCAGTTGATAAATTTTTCTCGGCGCAATTTTCCAACCACTTGAAATATAACCATAATTCAAGTCTGGCATGCGAATTGCTTTTCCTTTTGTCATATCGGGGCCGCTCGTGCCTCGCGACAGAGGGAGCATGAACATGGAAATTGGTGTCTTCATTCCGATCGGAAACAATGGCTGGCTGATTTCGGAAAACGCGCCGCAATACAAGCCGAGCTTCGAGTTGAACAAGGCGATCACGCTGAAGGCCGAGGAATACGGCTTCGACTTTGCGCTCTCGATGATCAAGCTGCGCGGCTTTGGCGGCAAGACGGAATTCTGGGACTATAATCTCGAAAGCTTCACGCTGATGGCGGGCCTTGCCGCCGTCACCTCCAAGATCAAGCTGTTCGGCACCGCCGCCACCCTCATCATGCCGCCGGCGATCGTGGCGCGCATGGCCACCACGATCGATTCGATCTCCGGCGGCCGTTTCGGCGTCAACCTCGTCACCGGTTGGCAGCGCCCGGAATACAGCCAGATGGGCCTGTGGCCCGGCGACGACTATTTCTCCGACCGCTACGAATATCTGAGCGAATACGCGACCGTTTTGAAGGACCTGCTGACCACCGGCCAGTCGGACCTGAAGGGCAAGCATTTCCAGATGGATGATTGCCGCATGAAGCCGATCCCGGAAGGCGACGTGAAGCTGATCTGCGCCGGCTCGTCCAATGCCGGCATGGATTTTTCCGCCAAGTTTGCCGATTACAGCTTCTGCTTCGGCGTCGGTGTGAACACGCCCAAGGCCTTTGCCCCCACCAATGACCGCCTGCTGGCGGCGACCGCCAAGACCGGCCGCGACGTGCGCTCCTTCGTGCTGACCATGGTTCTGGCCGAGGAAACCACGGAAGAAGCGTTTGCCAAGTGGGAGCACTACAAGGCCGGCGCCGACGAGGAGGCCATTCAGTGGCTTGGCCTGCAAAGCGCTGCCGACACCAAGTCCGGCGCCGACACCAATGTGCGCCACATGTCGAACCCGGTCTCGGCCGTCAACATCAACATGGGCACGCTGATCGGCTCCTATGCGGAAGTGGCCGCCATGCTGGACGAGATGAGCGAAGTGCCCGGCACCGGCGGGGTGATGCTGACGTTTGACGATTTCCTCGAAGGCATCGAGAAATTCGGCAAATATGTGCAGCCGCTGATGAAGAGCCGCCGTCACGTGACCGAAATGCTGGAGGCAGCGGAATGAGCGAGACTATCGTTGCAGGCTACCAGCCGCGCCCGGAGCGGACGAAAAGCGTCACGCTTCCGGCCAGGCCCGAGCCGATCAGCCTGAAGCCGTCGGAAACCGCCGTCGTCGTCGTCGACATGCAGAACGCCTATTCCACCGAAGGCGGTTATGTGGATCTTGCCGGCTTCGACATTTCCGGCGCCAAGGGCACGATTGCCAATATCAAGAAGACGGTCGAGGCGGCGCGCGCCGCCGGCGTGCTGGTCGTCTATTTCCAGAACGGCTGGGACAAGGACTATGTCGAGGCCGGCGGCCCGGGCTCGCCCAACTGGCACAAGTCGAACGCGCTCAAAACCATGCGCGCGCGGCCCGAACTGCAGGGCCAGCTGCTGGCCAAGGGCACCTGGGACTATGCGATCGTTGACGAACTGCAGCCGCAGCCGGGCGACATCCTGGTGCCGAAGACGCGCTATTCCGGCTTCTTCAACACCAATATGGACAGCGTTCTGCGCGCCCGCGGTATCCGCAACCTCGTCTTTGTCGGCATCGCCACCAATGTCTGCGTCGAAAGCTCGCTGCGCGATGCCTTTCACCTCGAATATTTCGGCGTGATGCTGGAGGATGCGACCCATCACCTGGGACCCGAGTTCATCCAGCAGGCGACGGTCTACAATGTCGAAAAATTCTTCGGCTGGGTTTCCACCGTCAATGATTTCTGTGGCGCGATCGGTCAGGCTGCCCCTGCCGAAGCCGCCGAATAACCACCCGCAACGCAACGGAGAGAATGAGAATGCCGAAGACTATCGTCGTTCCCGAAGGCACGCAGAAGCCCATCGCCCCCTATTCGCCCGGCGCACTGGCCGATGGCGTGCTCTACGTGTCGGGGACCCTTCCCTTCGACAAGAACAATGACGTCGTGCATGTGGGCGATGCGGCCGCACAGACCCGCCATGTGCTGGAGACGATCAAATCCGTCATCGAAACCGCCGGCGGCACGATGGAGGATGTCACCATGAACCACATCTTCGTCACCGACTGGGCCAACTATCAGGCGGTCAACAAGGTCTATGCGGAGTATTTCCCGGGCGACAAGCCGGCCCGCTACTGCGTGCAATGCGGCCTGGTGAAGCCGGACGCACTGGTGGAAATCGCAACGGTGGCGCATATCGGCAAGACCTGAATGGGTAACGCCCCTCATCCGCCTGCCGGCACCTTCTCCCCGCAAGCGGGGCGAAGGGCAGAAGCCGCAACAGCCTGCCCCAAAGGTTGATCTTGCACGGGGCCGCCGTCCCCTCTCCCCGCCCGCGGGGAGAGGGTTAGGGTGAGGGGCAATCAAGACACACGCGCTGAAGGTAAGTTCGCAATGCATTACGACATCCACGGCCTGACCGCGCCCGACGCGCCCACCATCCTCCTCTCCTCCGGGCTTGGCGGATCGGGCGCCTATTGGGCGCCGCAGATCGCAGCCCTTGGCGAAACTTTTCGGCTCGTCACCTACGACCATCGCGGTTGCGGCCGCACCGGCGGCGAGGTGCCCGAAGTCGGTGGCATCGCAGCCATGGCCGATGACGTGCTGGAGATCGTGGAAACGCTGAAGCTCAAAAGTTTCCACTTCATCGGCCATGCGCTTGGCGGCCTGATCGGCCTCGACATCGCGCTTCGCCGCCCGGACCTCATTGAAAAGCTCGTGCTGATCAATGCCTGGAGCAAGGCGGATCCGCATTCCGGCCGCTGCTTTGACATTCGCCTGGAACTCCTGGCGAAATCCGGCGTGGAAGCCTTTGTGAAGGCGCAGCCGCTGTTTCTCTATCCCGCCTGGTGGATGAGCGAGAATGCCGCGCGGCTTGCCGACGACGACAGACACGGCGTGTCGCATTTTCAGGGCAGCACCAATGTCACCCGCCGGATTGCGGCGCTGCGCGCCTTCGATGTCGATGCACGCCTTGGCGAGATCACCGCTCCGACGCTGGTGATGGCAACACGCGACGACCTTCTGGTGCCCTATACGCGCTCGAAACGGCTGGCGGACGGCCTGCCAAACGCCACGCTGGCGCTCAGCGACAGCGGCGCGCATGCCATGAACATCGTCTTTCCGCAGGTATTCAACCAGACCGTCCTCGAATTCCTGAAAGCCTGAGACCGGGCGCGGCTTTTCAAAGTAACGTCCGCCAAAAAAACTGCCCCGACGGAATTCCTTGCCGGTGATTGAACTCCCGGCGCAAAAATGCCGTAGAGTGCCCCGTAGCTGCCTTCTGGAGAACTGCATGCCCGCTGCCACCGCCACCCCGGCCACTGCCCCGGCCCTCACCGATGAAGCTCGCCGCCTTGCCTTTCGCGATGCGATGGCACGGCTTGCCGCCGCCGTCACGATCGTGACGACCGACGGGCCGGGAGGGCGCGCAGGCTTTGCGGCCACCGCCGTCTGCAGCGTTTCCGACAATCCGCCGACGCTGATCGTCTGCCTCAACCGCGGCTCGTCGGCCTATGCGGCGGTGAAGGCCAATGCGGTTGTTTGCGTCAATGTTCTGTCAGCCGATCATATCGAGGTGAGCCGCCTCTTCGGCGGAAAGACGCCCGTCGACGAACGCTTTGCCGCCGCCAGCTGGTCCACCGGCGACACCGGCTGCCCCCGCCTCGACGACGCCCTTGCCTCCTTCGACTGCCGCATCCGCTCGGTGGCTGACGGCAGCACCCATGACGTTCTGTTCTGCGAGGTGGAGGCGATCCACTCCAGAACCGAGGGCCAGGCGCTCATTTATTTCAACCGGGATTATCGCACCGTCTGAACGCGGGCACGCAGGGGGATTAAGGGCGGCGAAGCAAAACTTTGCCGCCTTTTTGCTGTGCGCTCATCCGGCAACGTCGAACCGCATCGGCAAGCCGAACACGCAAAATCCGGTGCAGCTGAAGCTGAACCGGAGCGCAGATCGACGAAAATGTCACGAAAATAAGAATGGCGCACCCGAAGAGATTCGAACTCCTGACCCCCAGATTCGTAGTCTGGTGCTCTATCCAGCTGAGCTACGGGTGCTTGCCTCACCGACTGTCCGTCGGCGTTGGCGATCCTCTAAAGCCTCCTTGCGGGGATTGCAAGCGATTTTGCCGAACCACTTGTCATTTTGTTGAAACAACTTTTCAAGTCGTTGAAAAAACTAGGTAAATTTCAGGCGCGGACGCGATAGGCGTCCAGCGCCACCGGGCGATCGGGAATTTCGATGCGGAAAAGCGTGCCCGGACCGGGCTTTTCGACCAGCGCAATCGTGCCGCCATGGGCCAGCACCAGTTCGCGGGCAATGGCAAGGCCGAGACCGGTGCCACCGGAGCGGGCGGAGCCCCGGAAAGCGGCAAACAGGTTTTCGCGGGCCTTGCGCGGCATGCCGGGGCCGTTGTCGTCCACGGTGATGCTGACGACGCTGCCGACACGCTGGGCAGACAGGAAGATGCGATGCGGCTGCCCGTCCTCCGGCAGCGGCGCCTGCATCAGCGCCTGAACCGCATTGCGGCAGAGATTGTGGATGACCCGGAACAGCTGCTCGCTGTCGGCATCAACTTCCAGCGTCTCGTCGATCTGCTCGACGAATTCGATGCCGGCATCCGGATCGAGCGCCAGGATCTCGCGCACATCCTGGCACAGCCCGGCAAGGCGCAGCAGCCGGCGCCGGGGGGCGGCTTCCGAGGCCTGTCCATAGGCCAGCACCTCGTTGGTGTAGCCGACGGCCCGGTCGATGGTGCGCAGCAGCTTGGGCGCGAAGCTTCGCACCATCGGATCCTCCACATCCACGAGCCGGTCCGACATCAGCTGCGCCGAAGCCAGGATGTTGCGCATGTCGTGGTTGATCTTGGAGACGGCAAGGCCAAGGTCGGCGAGGTTCTTCTGCTGCTTCAGAGTGCGCTGCAGCTGGCGCTGCATGGCGGCCAGATGGTGGCCCGCCACCTCAAGTTCTCCCTTGGCGCGGCCGGGCACGAAGACGCGGGCCGGATCCTCCGGGTGTTCGGAAAACACCTGCATGCCATGGGTCAGGCGCCGGATGGGCCCGATCATCATGCGATTGATGGCAAGATAGATCAGAAAGGCGGTGACCAGCGAAATCAGCAGCGAAATGACGAACATCAGCCGCGAGAAGGCGATCATCGCCTTGCGCAGCGTGTCGTCATTCATCACCAGCTCGATGATCATGTCGGTATCATTGATCGGGCCATAGACCCGCATGGCGCGGCCGCCGCCGAAAATCAGCGTGTCGAGCGCATTGGTCATGGCACCCAGCGGCGTCTCGTGGGCAAGGTCCACCTGCACGTCCACCTGCGGGGGAACATCGATGGCGGCGAGAAGACGCGAGGTGCCGTCCTTGCGCAGCGCCAGAACCTTCGTGCCGGTGGCAAGCAGCGTGTCCTGCTGCACTTCCCGTGGCAGTTCGGCCGGCTGCAGCCCGTCGATGACGATGCCGGCGGCAGCGGCGGTATCCAGCCGGTCGCGCAGCCAGGTGGTGCGCATCACCGAAATCGAGGGGACGAAGATCAGGATTTCGGCAAACATGACGAACATGACGGTCAGCCAGAGAAGCCGTCCCGACAGGCCGCGAAAGCGCCGGGGCATTGGCTGAAGAGGCATATCCAACCCCTCTGCCGAGTGCGTCCCCAGCGGGGCGGAGCCCTCCGCCTCGTTCATCATGCGGATCTCCGTTCCGTCCATGCGCCAGCGCGGCAGGTTCCTGCAGCGCCTGTTATCATCCGTATAATAAAGATGCCCGAGCGCTTTTTCCAGCCCTCGGGCATGTCCGTCGTTTCAGAGGGGCGCAACGGGCGTTTTGAGCCGCTGCGGCATCAGAATTCCTCCCAGTTTTCCCCACGCGGAGAAGCGGCGGCGGCGGCGGCAGGTGCGGCGCCAATGGCGCGCGCAAGGTTGCCCATGATGCGGCGGGCCGGCGAGGCCTTGGGCGCTGCGCGCTCGTCTGCCACGTGGATGGCGGGAGCACGGGCGGGTGCCGGGCGGGCGGGGCCGGCGTCAAAGCTGCGGCGCGCGGCATCGCCGCCTTCGCCGATGTTGAAATGCGACAGCAGCGAGAACAGCCCATCGGCTTCCTGGGACAGCTTGTGGGTGGCCGCCGAGGTTTCCTCCACCATGGCCGCGTTCCTCTGCGTCACCTGGTCCATCTGGTTGACGGCGGTGTTGACCTCGTGCAGGCCGGTTGCCTGCTCGCGGGCGGCCGTTGCGATCGAGTGGATATGGTCGTTGATGCCGAGAACGCGGCTTTCGATCTCGTGCAGCGATTCGCCCGTCTTCTGGACAAGCTTGACGCCGCCGGCCACTTCCTCGCCGGATTTGGTGATCAGCGCCTTGATATCCTTGGCGGCATTGGCCGAGCGCTGGGCAAGTTCGCGCACTTCCTGGGCGACCACGGCAAAGCCCTTGCCGGCTTCACCGGCGCGGGCGGCTTCCACGCCGGCATTGAGCGCCAGGAGGTTGGTCTGGAAGGCGATCTCGTCGATGACGTTGATGATCTGCGAAATCTCGCGCGAGGCCTGTTCGATGCGGCCCATGGCGGCAACCGCATCGCGCACGACGACGGCGGACTGGGCCGCACTTTCCTTGGCTTCGCCCACCATGCTGCTGGCCTCCTGGGCCCGCTCCGTGGAGGACTTGACGACGGCGGTGATCTCGTCGAGCGCAGCAGACGTCTGCTCGAGGGCCGCCGCCTGCTGCTCGGTGCGCTTCGACAGGTCGTCGGCGGCTGCACGCAATTCGCCGGCATTGCCGTTGATCGTGCCTGCGGCACTGCGGATTTCGCCCATCGTGTTGCGCAGGTTGAGGATCGCCTCGTTGACATTGCGCTGCAGCTCGGCAAAGGCGCCACGGAAGCTGCCATGCATGGTGTCGGTGAGGTCGCCGGCGGCAAGGCGCTTCAGGATCTGGCCGGTCTGGGTGAGGCCGCCATCGACGGTCGCCAGCAGCTGGTCGACATTGCGGGCGAACCGATCGAGGCCCTCGTCGCCGAACTGCTTGTCGATCCGGGCGGTAAAATCGCCCTCGGCAGCAGCAGCCACGACGGCTGCCATGCGCGTCTGCAGGTCGTCAGAGCGGGCGCGCGACACGCCTTCTTCGGCGTTCATGCGCTGCACCGCGATACCGTTCTGCTTGAACACCTCGACGGCCGAGGCCATTTCGCCGATCTCGTCCTTCTGCCCGACCCCGGGGACGGCCGTGGCAAAATCGCCCGAAGCAATGCGCTTCATCGCATCGGTCAGAGCAAGGATCGGCACGATCAGCGAACGGCGGCTGATGATGGCGGCAAGGCCGGTGCCCAGCGCCACGCCTGTAACCGTAATGACGGCGATCAACAGGAACAGCGTGTCTCCGAACTGATCGATGCCCTTGCTCACCTCGTCCAGTTCTGCGCGGTCCTGGCCGACGATGGTGTCGATTTCCTGCTGGAAGGCCTTGCGGTTGTTCCGGTTGGCTTCGTTATTGCCCTGCTTGTTGGCAGCCTCGGGTCCTTCAGTCTTGCCAAGCCGAACGGTCTCGGAACGGAACGCCTTGAATTCCTCCGCCCGCTTTACCATCGCCTCAAAGGATGCTTGCTGCGCGGCCGGCACCATCGGGCGCCATTTTGCCAGGAGCGCATCGATCTGCGAGAGGTTCTTCAACAGGCCCTCGCCGAACTTGACGGTTTCCTCAGGCGTTTTGGACGCGTAGATACCGCGGGATTCCATCACCACGCTGGTGACCAGCCGGTTGAGGTTTTCCCCCATGTAGGCGCGGTCTGCATCCGAATGAAACACCGCAATGCGGCGGCCGTACTCGGAGATTGCAAACAGCGATGTTGCGCCCAAGATGAGGGCCACCAGCCCCATCATGCCGACCAGCAAGTTGATTTTGCCCCTGATTTTCATAGATCACCCTTCACCAGCACTGGACCCTTGAGGCTTCACGCCTTTCCAGTTGTCGAATATTCGCATAGAGGAATTAAAGAAGGCTTGAAGTTGCGCGACACGGGAACACGGGGCGCATCCACCGGTGGAACAGGCCCTTTCGCCGCCGACAAAGGCCTGCAGCGGCGCGCGGAAAAGCCCGGCGCCAATTGACTTTTGCGATGGCTTGCTCTTATAAGCCGCCCACGTCCGGCTTTCGCAGGCGCGCGCGAGCGTGTTCCTGTGCCGATACGTTATCCAGCAACGCTCTTGTCCTCTAGAAGGACAAACCCAAGAAGGGCCGCACACCGCGGTATTAAAAAATGAAGCGTACCTACCAACCGTCCAAGCTTGTTCGCAAGCGTCGCCACGGCTTCCGCGCCCGCATGGCAACCAAGGGTGGCCGCAAGGTCCTGTCTGCCCGTCGCGCACGCGGCCGTCAGAGCCTGTCGGCCTAAGGCCGGCATGCCCGGCGACCGTGCCGGAAATGACGACTGAAGACCAGAAGACGAAAACTGTCGGGCGGCTGAAAAGCCGGCCGCAGTTTCTTGCTGTCCGGGATGGCGAAAAACGCCGCGGGCGCCTCTTCCTCATGGAAGTGCTCGACCGCAAGGAACCGGAAGGCGGTCCCCGTGTCGGTTTCACGGTGACCAAGAAGCAGGGCAATGCCGTCGAGCGCAATCGTATGCGGCGGCGGTTGCGCGAGGCAGTGCGGCTTTCCGGCGGCGCTGCAATGAAAGACGGTCATGACTATGTCATTGTCGCCCGACGCGAGATGCTGAACGCATCCTTCGCCGACATCACGGCGGCGCTTTCCGAACGCCTGGGAAGCCGACCGAAACACAAGCGGTCCGAGGAGACCCGTTCCAGGAAAGCATGATGGAAAAGAACCGCAATTACTTCATCGCGATCGCGCTCTCGGTGCTGATCGTTCTTGCCTGGCAGTTCCTCTACATGAACCCGAGGATGCAAGCGCAGCAGCGCGCCGAAGAGGCGCGACGCGCGCAGGTTGAACAGCAGCAGGCTGCAAACCCGCAGCCGGCCAATCCGACGGTGGGCGGCACCGCCAATGGCACGCTGCCCGGCTCCACCCAGGCCCCGGCAGCCGCCACCCGCGAACAGGCGCTTGCCCGCTCGGCCCGCGTTGCCATCGATACGCCCGCCCTTGCCGGCTCGATCAACCTGACCGGCGCTCGCTTCGATGACCTGAAGCTGCGCGATTATACCGAGACCGTCGACCCGAAGAGCCCGACGATCACGCTGCTGTCGCCCGCCGACACCAAGGACGGCTATTTCACCGAAGTGGGCTATATCGCCGGCGACACGTCCGGCACCGTGCCCGGGCCCGGCACAGTCTGGACGCTGGCCTCCGGTGACAAGCTGACGACGACGACCCCGGTGACGCTCTCCTTCACCAACGACAAGGGCGTGGTGTTCAACCGCACCATCTCCGTCGACGACCATTACATGCTGACGATCACCGACAAGATCGACAACCCGACGGGCGATGCCATCAGTCTTGCAAGCTATGGCCGCGTGACGCGCTACAACAAGCCGGCAACGCCCTCCGTCTACGTCATCCATGAAGGCTTCCTCGGCGTCCTGGGCGCCCAGAGCGGCCTGTCTGAGCACAGCTACAGCAGCATCGAGAAGGAAGCCTCGGTCAATGCCAAGGCCACCGGCGGCTGGCTCGGCATCACCGACAAATACTGGGCCTCGACGATCGTTCCGCCGCAGCAGCTGCCGTATGAATCGCGCTTTACGCATTTCACCGACGGCCAGCCGCGCTACCAGGCCGACTACAAGACCGATGCGGTCACCATCGCGCCCGGCCAGTCGACACAGCTGAAGAACCTCGTCTTTGCCGGCGCCAAGGAAGTGCCGCTGGTCGATGGCTACGAACAGAGCTATTCGATCCCGCGCTTCGACCTTCTGATCGATTGGGGATGGTTCTACTTCATCACCAAGCCGATGTTCAAACTGATGGACTTCTTCTTCCGCTACTTCGGCAATTTCGGCGTGGCGATCCTGTGCACCACCATCGTCGTGAAGGCGCTGTTCTTCCCGCTGGCCAGCAAGCAATATGCCTCGATGGCCGCCATGAAGCGCGTCCAGCCGAAAATGGCCGAGCTGAAGGAGAAGCATGGCGACGACCGCATGGCGCTGCAGCAGTCGATGATGCAGCTTTACAAGGAAGAAAAGATCAACCCGATTGCCGGCTGCTGGCCGGTGGTCCTGCAGATCCCGATCTTCTTCTCGCTCTACAAGGTCATCTACGTCACCATCGAAATGCGCCACGCGCCTTTCTTCGGCTGGATCCAGGACCTTTCGGCTCCGGACCCGACCTCGCTGTTCAACCTGTTCGGCCTTCTGCCCTATGACGTGCCGCATGCGCTGATGATTGGCGTCTGGCCGATCATCATGGGCATCACCATGTTCCTGCAGATGCGCATGAACCCGACGCCGCCGGACCCGACCCAGGCGATGATCTTCACCTGGATGCCGCTGGTCTTCACCTTCATGCTGTCGTCCTTCCCAGCCGGTCTCGTCATCTACTGGGCTTGGAACAACACGCTGTCGATCACGCAGCAGGCGCTGATCATGAAGCGCCACGGCGCCAAGGTGGAACTCATTGACAACATCAAGGGCCTGTTCAAGCGAAAACCGGCCGAGACGAAATAGCCGAAATCGTTCGAGACCCCGGCCTTGCCGGGGTCTTGTCGTTTCAGGATACGGTCAATCGGCGCCTGGCGCTTCAAGCTTGACATTACCGGCCAAAAGCATGAAGCCGGACCTTCAAAACAGACAAATGGCGATAAACGACATGGCGACAGATCAGAATTTCGAGGAAAGACCGCTTTTCGGCCGGCCGTGGGTTTTCATCCGCGGCGTTCCCGCGATGAAATTCCTGCCGCCGGAAGGGCCGCTGGAAGTAGCCTTTGCGGGCCGATCGAATGTCGGCAAATCCTCGCTGATCAATGCGCTGGTCGGCCAGAAGGGTTTGGCGCGCACCTCCAATACGCCGGGTCGCACCCAGGAGCTCAACTATTTCGTGCCCGACGGCTATTCCGGCGCCGGTGACGACCTGCCGCCCATGGCACTCGTCGACATGCCCGGCTACGGCTATGCGCAGGCGCCGAAGGACATGGTCGACAACTGGACGAAACTGGTCTTCGATTACCTGCGCGGGCGGGCCACGCTGAAGCGCGTCTATGTGCTGATCGACAGCCGCCACGGCATCAAGAAGAACGATGACGAAGTGCTCGACCTTCTCGACAAGGCCGCCGTGTCCTACCAGATCGTGCTGACCAAGACCGACAAGATCAAGCCGCCGGCGGTCGTGCGGCTGCTGGCCGAGACGCAGGAAAAGATCCGCAAGCACCCGGCCGCCTATCCGGAAGTCCTGTCGACATCCTCGGAAAAGTCCGAGGGGCTGGATGAGTTGCGGCAGGCCATTGGGCTGACCGTCGGAAAACCGGCCTGACGGACTTCAGGGGACGACAAGGAAAGCCGCCAGACCGGCAGCGGCGCCACGAACGTCAGAGCTGACGTGTCTCGCGGCGCCGTTTCTCAAGGCCTCACCCGGGCGGTGATGGCCGATTTGTTCGTTACATCTTCGGCAGCAGCACGTGGTCGATCACATGGATCACGCCGTTCGACTGCTTGACATCGGCGATCGTGACATGGGCGACACCGCCGGCTTCGTCGGTCAGTGTGATCTTGCCCTTGGCTTCCTTGGCCTTCAGCACGCAGCCGCCGACCGTCTTGACGTCATGCTCGCCGCCATCGTCCTTGATCATCTTTTCGATGGCCTTCGACATGGCATCGGCCGCCACCACGTGGCAGGTGAGGATCTTGGTCAGCTGAGCCTTGTTCTCCGGCTTCAGCAGCGTATCGACCGTGCCCTTCGGCAGCTTGGCGAAGGCTTCATTGGTCGGCGCAAACACCGTGAACGGCCCCTTGCCTTCCAGCGTCTCGACAAGACCCGCCGCCTTGACCGCCGCCACCAGCGTGGTGTGGTCCTTCGAATTCATGGCATTTTCGACGATGTTCTTGTTTTCATACATCGCCGCGCCGCCAACTTTCGGATTGGCGGCCTGGGTGGCGACGGCGCTTGCGGACAGAAGGGCAACGATTGCGACGCTGCGCAGGGCAGTCTTCAACATGGGGCTTTCCTCTTCCTCTAACCTTGAGACGGCCGGGCTTTGTGCCGCAGCCTCCGTCCCCGTCATCGGGGACATCAGCAAGGACGAGGGGAAAGACGAAAGAGTTTCAGCACCGCCGGCAAAAAGGTGATGCGGCATTGAACGGCCCAGTTGGCGCGCGACCCGTCTGGCAGGCAGCCTTGCGAACCGGCCGGCCAGCTCACGCTTCGACCGGCCCCGAACGAGCATCGGGGGCCGGCGGGAGGGGGAATCAGGGCATCTGCGCCTTGCCAAGCGCGAGAACCGGGCCGGTCGGTGCGCCGCTCGGCGAGCCGCCATAGGGTTCGAGGCTGACGGCCAGTGTCACGCCATCCTTCAGCTTCGGTCGAAGGGCCTGCGGCACGGCAAGCTCCCCCTCGCCCGATTGCGGCAGGATGCCGAGCGAGACGGCCGGATCGTTGCCGTCGATCACCCAGAGTTCCAGCGAATGCGGCTGGTCGCCAGCGGTGGCGACAGGCGTGAGGCGCAAGAGACCGTCGCCGGCACTGTAGCGCGCAATCAGGCTTACCGCATTGTTCTGGCCTGCGAGTTCTGCAAGCGGGCGAAGCGGGGCCGGTTGCCGCTGACCGGACCGGCCAGCGTCCGGTGCGCCGGGCAGCGGCGCCACGAACGTAAAGAACATCGTGCCGGCAAATAGGAAGATGGAGGCAAGCGCAAGCGTGCGCCAGAAGGCAAGCGAGCCCCAAAGTCCGGCAAACGTGCTGGTTCTCGATGCAAGTGCGCGGCGTCGGGTGGCAAGCACCCGGCGCTCCACCATCGGCAGGATGAAGTCGGGCGGTGCGATCGCCTCATATTCGTCGTTGAGCGGCGAAAGATTCTCTTCCCAGCGGGCGACGATGGCGGCAAAGGGGCGGTCGCGACGGATGCGCGCCTCCACCCGTGCGCGGCTTTCTGCCGACAGCACGCCCAGCACATATTCACCGGCAAGAACCTCGTCGCGGGCGCGGTCGCCTTCGCTCTGGTCAGGATTGCTCATCGCTCCATGCACTCTCTCAACGACAACAGGCTTCGCCTCAGCCAAGTGCGCATGGTGTTCAGGGGAACAGCATGACGCTTTGCCAGTTCCTGGTAGCTCAGCCCCTCCACATAGGCACTTTTGACAGCCTCGGCGCGCTGAGGATCCAACTCTTGCATGCACCTGTCAATGCGCCTTCCCTCGCCTTTGATGACGGCGGTGCTTTCCGGGTCCGGGGCATCATCTGGAAATTGCTGCGCCCCCTCCTCCAGGCTGTCGGAGGCGGGACGGCGGGCGCGCAACACGTCGATGGCATGGTTGCGCGCGATCGCACACAGCCAGGGCATCGGCCCGACATTGGAGCCGGCAAAGCGCTGGGCATTGCGCCAGATTTTCACATAAACCTCCTGCAGCGCATCCTGCGCATCCTCGCGATCCTTGAGGATACGAAGGCAGACGCCAAAAAGTTTTGGCGAGGTTTTTTCATAGACCGCCCGGAAGGCGTCACCATCCTTCAGCGCAATCTGCGCCACCAGGTGGGAAAGCTCCGCATCACTGCTTTTCACGTGGTCGGCCTCCCGGCATTGCAGCCTGTCTTTTTTGACGTCATCGTGACACTTACGCTCATTTGTTGGCGCCGGATTATTTCCTCTGTCAAAAACATGCGTTACAAGGCCGCACCTGAGGTTCCAGAGGTAATTCGATGTCCCCTTCCGAAAGTGAGATGCAGGCGCAGCTGCTCGCGCAGGCGCTGCCCTTCATGCAGCGTTACGAGAACAAGACCATCGTCGTGAAATATGGCGGCCATGCCATGGGCGATGCGGCGCTTGGCAAGGCCTTTGCCGAAGACATCGCGCTTTTGAAGCAGTCGGGCGTCAACCCGATCGTGGTTCATGGCGGCGGCCCGCAGATCGGCGCCATGCTGTCGAAAATGGGCATCGAGTCGAAATTCGAGGGTGGCCTGCGCGTGACGGACCAGAAGACGGTGGAGATCGTCGAAATGGTGCTGGCCGGTTCCATCAACAAGGAAATCGTCGCCCTCATCAACCAGACCGGCGAATGGGCGATCGGGCTTTGCGGCAAGGACGGCAACATGGTGTTTGCCGAAAAGGCCCGCAAGACCGTCATCGATCCGGACTCCAACATCGAACGTGTGCTCGATCTCGGTTTCGTCGGCGAAGTGGTCGAAGTCGACCGCACGCTGCTTGATCTTCTGGCCAAGTCCGAAATGATCCCGGTGATTGCCCCGGTCGCTCCCGGCCGCGACGGCGCGACCTATAACATCAATGCCGATACGTTTGCCGGCGCGATTGCCGGCGCGCTGCGCGCCGACCGCCTGCTGTTCCTGACCGACGTTCCGGGCGTGCTCGACCGCGACAAGAACCTCATCAAGGAACTGTCGGTTGCCCAGGCACAGGCACTCATCAAGGACGGCACGATTTCCGGCGGCATGATCCCGAAGGTCGAAACCTGCATCGACGCCATCCGCGCCGGCGTGCAGGGCGTCGTCATCCTGAACGGCAAGACGTCCCATTCGGTGCTGCTCGAAATCTTCACCGAAGGCGGTGCCGGAACGCTGATCGTTCCCTGACCTCAGACGTCAGAGAAACAGAAGACCGAGGATGCCTGCAACGATCAGCAGGCATCCCAGAACCTCCAGCCGGTTGATCTTCTCGTGGAAGAGGAAGACCGAGGCCATGAAGGTGAAGACCAGCTCGATCTGGCCGAGCGCCCGCACATAGGCCACCTGTTGCAGGGTCATCGCCGTAAACCACCCGGCAGAGCCGACCACGCCCGCAAGCCCCACCAGCGCAGACGTTCTCCACGAACGGATGACCTTGCCGATTTCGCTTCGGTCCGTCGCCAGCATCCAGAAGAGCATGAACAGCGTCTGGAAGCCGGTGACGAAAGCCAGCGTAAAGCCTGCCTGCATCACGGCGTTCGGCCCATCGAGCGACAGCGACGCCGAACGATAGGCCACCGCCGAAATGCCGAACACGGCCCCGGATGCAATGCCGATCAAGGCCGTGCGGGTGGCGAGCGAACGGAAGAGGCCGGAAAAGGTCAGCGGCGAGCGCGCCACCGAAATCGTCATCACGCCGACAATGCCGATGAGGATCGCCACGAGTGTCCCAAGGCTCAAGCGTTCGCCCAGAATGACGAGGCCGAAGAGCGCCGCTTGCATCGGTTCGGTCTTGGAATAGGCCGTCCCGACGGTAAAATTGCGCAGCGAAAACAGGTAGACCAGCATGATGGTCGCATAGATCTGCGCAAGCCCGCCGATGATCGACCAGACGGCAAAGCCGAGTGTCGGCTGCGGCAGGCGGAAACCGCCGAAGAGATGCAGGCCGGCGACATAGAGTACGGCGACCGGAAAGCCGTAACCGAAGCGCACAAAACTTGCGCCGCGCGTGCCGAGCGAGCCCTGCAGGTGCTTTTGCAAGGCCGAGCGCAAATTCTGCAAAAAGGCGGCGGCAATGGTGATGGGGATCCAGAGTTCCATTCCGTGGCGCTAGCATGCGGCCCGTGCACCCGCCAAGGCCACCTCGGGCCGGAACGGTTCGGCTTACGGCCGGATGGCTTTTCTTTCCGTGGCGGGCGGTGCATAAAGCCGCCATGCCACAGCTCAACGCCACGCCCGACCCCGCCGATTTCGCCCATGTCCGTGACTGGGTCTTCGACCTCGACAACACGCTCTATCCGCATCACGTCAATCTGTTTGCGCAGATCGACCGCAACATGACGGCCTTCGTGGCGGAACTCCTGCAGATGGAGCCGCAGGAGGCACGGGTTCTCCAGAAGCGCTATTATCACGAGCACGGAACAACCCTGAAAGGCCTGATGGTGCATCACGGCATCGATCCGAACGCGTTCCTCGAGCGGGCGCATGCCATCGACTATTCCGCCCTTCTGCCGCATCCGGAACTGGGCGAGGCGATCAAGGCGCTGCCGGGGCGCAAGTTCATCTTTACCAACGGCACCGTTTCGCATGCGCAGGCGGCAGCAAGAGCGCTCGGCATTCTCGATCAGTTCGATGATATCTTCGACATCGTGGCGGCCGATTACGTGCCGAAACCCGCCGGCGCCACCTATGACAAGTTCGCCAGCCTCAACCGCGTAGATACGCGCCATGCAGCGATGTTCGAGGATCTGCCGCGCAATCTCGAAGTGCCCCGCGCGCTTGGCATGAAGACCGTGCTGATGGTGCCGCGCAATCTCGGTGATTTCATCATCGAACGCTGGGAACAGGCGCAGGACGAGGACCCCAACGTCGATTACATGACCGACGACCTGGTGGCCTTCCTCGGCGCCATCCTTCAACGCTGACGGCAAAACATTACCAAAGCTTCATTAGAGATTACCGATGTTTAAGTGGTGAAGGCGGGCAAGCAGCCCTAGCTTGGTGTCAAGACAACAAGCAGAAGGATGCATGTCTATGACGATCAAGAAACTCGCTCTCGCAGCCCTTGGCGCGACATTCCTCGTCGGGGCAGCCGCGCCAAGCTTTGCAGCACCCGAGGGGCGGCCCCATCACGGTCCCGGCCGGCCCGGCCCCGAGCGCGCCATGATGCGGGACATGATGTTCATTCGTCTGCTGAAGGAAGCCGACACCAACAAGGATGGCAAGATCACCCGCGAAGAAGTGACGGCCTGGGGTGATCGCCTGTTTGCGGCAGCCGACGAAAACAAGGACGGCGTGCTGACGCCGGGCGAACTGCGCAAGTACCACGAGGCGCGCATGGAAGAGTGGCGTGAAAAGCGCCGCGCCGAACGCGCCGCCGAGCCGAAGGGTCCAGGCGCCGAGCCGGACGAAATGGCCGATGACGAAGGCGGCCCGCCACCGCCGCCGGAAGCCGGTGGCCCGCGCGGCCCCGGTGGACTCGATGCCATGAAGCATGACGGCGGCCCCCGCGGCGAAGGTCCCCGTGGCCCGCATGGACGGCATCACGGCATGGGTCCGCGCGGCATGATGCCGATGATGGCCCTCATTCACATGGCCGACACGGACGAGAACGGCCAGATCAGCAAGGCCGAGGCAACGGCGGCCATCGACAAGCTGTTTGACCGCATGGATCGCAACAAGGACGGCGTCATCACCATCGACGACCTGCCGGACCGCCCGTTCTGATCCCCGGCTTCAATTTCTGAAGAAAGGATATGGCCCGCCCCTCACCGCGAGGGAGCGGGCTTTTCCATGTCGTAGAAATCGGCCATCACCTGCCACGCCTCCTCGGCGGTTTCGACGAAATTCAAGAGCTCGATGTCTTCCGGCGCAATGGTGCCGAAATCGGCCAGCGCCTGGAAATCGATGATCTTGTGCCAGAATTTCTCGCCGAACAGGATGAGCGGGATGCGCGCCATGCGCCGCGTCTGGATGAGCGTGACGGCCTCGAACAGCTCGTCCAGCGTGCCAAAACCGCCCGGAAACACCGCAATTGCCCGCGCCCGCATGAGGAAATGCATCTTGCGGATGGCGAAATAGTGGAAGTTGAAGCTGAGGGCCGGCGTGACATAGGGGTTTGGCGCCTGCTCGTGCGGCAGAAGAATGTTCAGCCCGATCGTCGGGGCCCCCGCTTCCGAAGCGCCGCGATTGCCGGCCTCCATCACGCCGGGGCCACCGCCGGTCACCACGACATATTCCTGATGGCCGTGAAGGGCAGACTCCTGCGCACAGAGCGCGGCAAACTTGCGCGCCTCCTCGTAATAGGTCGAGGCCGCGGTCAGGTTCTTGCGCTGCACCTCGTTGCGGGCAGCCCAGGGCTCGGTGCCGGGGGCCGGGATGCGCGCGCCGCCGAAGAGAACGACGGTGGACTTGATGCCCATTTCGGTGAGCGTCATTTCCGGCTTCAGCAGCTCCAGCTGCAGGCGCACGGGGCGCAACTCGTCCCGGCAGAGAAAATCCTCGTCCACATAGGCCAGCCGATAGGAGGGCGATTCCGACTGCGGCGTCTTGGGGATGGCGCGGGCACGCAGCTTGTCGACGGAGCTGTCCTTCAGCGGATCGAAGACACCACCCTTGCGTCTCGTCGCGTCGTTCTTTCCTGCGGCCATCTGTCGTGTCCTTCGCAATCCTGCTGTCACTGTCTCGTTCTATCCGCAATGGATTGAGGAAGTGTGCGGTTCCCCATTCACATGCGATGCATTGCTGCGTTTCGCCGGGCGGGTCTTCGTGCCGGCACGCCAAACCACATTGACGCTTAAGTGGCGGTCGCTTAGAGCAAAAGGCAAGAATTTGCCAGCCGGCAGCGCGCTTGCCCTCATCACGATCCGTGTGACATCCAAGGACCCCCCATGACCAGCCCCGAGCCCAAGGACTTCTCCTCCCTCGAAGCGACCATCGAACAGGCCTTCGACAACCGCGATAGCGTCAACCTTGGCACCAAAGGCGAGATCCGCGATGCCGTCGAGGCAGCCCTGAACCTTCTCGACGCCGGCACGCTGCGGGTTGCCGCGCGCGGCGCAGACGGCCAGTGGACGGTTCACCAGTGGCTGAAGAAGGCCGTTCTCCTCTCCTTCCGCCTCAACGACATGGAAGTGGTGAAGGGCGGCCCCGGCGCCTCCACCTGGTGGGACAAGGTGCCGTCGAAATTCGAAGGCTGGGGCGAAAACCAGTTCCGCGCCGCCGGCTTCCGCGCCGTGCCGAATGCGGTCGTGCGCCGCTCGGCCTATGTCTCCAAGGGCGTCGTGCTGATGCCGTCCTTCGTCAATCTCGGCGCCTATGTCGGTGAAAACACCATGGTCGACACCTGGGCGACCGTCGGCTCCTGCGCGCAGATCGGTTCGAACGTTCACCTGTCCGGCGGCGTCGGCATCGGCGGCGTTCTGGAACCCCTGCAGGCCGGCCCCACGATCATCGAGGACAATTGCTTCATCGGCGCCCGCTCGGAAGTGGTCGAAGGCTGCATCATCCGCGAGGGTTCGGTTCTCGGCATGGGCGTCTATATCGGCAAGTCGACCAAGATCGTCGATCGCGCCACGGGCGAGGTCATGTATGGCGAAGTGCCGCCCTATTCGGTCGTTGTTGCCGGCTCCATGCCGTCCGCCAACGCCACCATGGGCAACGGCCTTCCCGCCCCGCATCTCTACTGCGCCGTCATCGTCAAGCGCGTCGATGAAAAGACCCGCTCGAAGACCGGCATCAACGAGCTGCTGCGCGACTGACCGAAAGCCTATTTGATGTCTGCCACCGATCCCGTCGAAAACCTCGGCACTCTCATCCGCTGCCCGTCGGTCACACCGGCGGAAGGCGGCGCGCTGTCGGCGCTTCAGGCCATGCTGGAACCCCTCGGCTTTTCAGTCGAGCGGGTGACGGCCACGGAGGCGGGAACGCCGGACATCGAAAACCTCTATGCACGCCTGGGAACGTCCGGCCCGCACCTGATGTTTGCCGGCCATACCGACGTGGTGCCGGTCGGCGATGCGGGTGCCTGGAGCCATCCGCCCTTTGCCGCCGAAATCGCCGGCGGCGAACTGTTCGGCCGTGGTGCCGTCGACATGAAGGGCGGCATCGCCTGCTTCATCGCAGCCGTTGCCCGCCATATCGAAAAGCATGGGGCGCCTGAGGGCTCGATCTCCTTCCTGATCACCGGCGACGAGGAAGGCCCGGCGATCAACGGCACGGTGAAACTCCTGGAATGGGCCGCCGCAAAGGGCGAGCGCTGGGATGCCTGCCTGGTTGGCGAACCGACCAATCCGGACCGCCTCGGCGACATGATCAAGATCGGCCGCCGCGGCTCGATCTCCGGCTTCGTCACCGTGCATGGCGTGCAGGGCCATGTGGCCTATCCGCACCTCGCCGACAATCCGCTGCGGGCGGCAACGGCCATGATGCAGGCGCTGATGAACCCGCCGCTCGATGCGGGCACCGAGAATTTTCCGCCGTCGAACCTTGAAGTCACCGGCATCGATACGGGCAATACGGCCACCAATGTCATTCCGGCAAAGGTCAAATTTGCCTTTAACGTGCGCTTCAACGATCTGTGGAGCGTGGAGAGCCTGCAGGCGGAATTGCTTGCCCGTCTCGAAAAGGCCTGCGCCGACGAGAGCCTGAGGCCCGGGCGCACGGCGATGCGCTATGAGATCACCTGGTCAGAGCGCCCGAGCCATGTTTTTCTCACCCGCAACGATGCGCTCGTCTCATCGCTTTCCGGCGCCGTCGAAAGCGTAACCGGCCAGACGCCCACACTGTCGACCACCGGCGGCACCTCGGATGCGCGCTTCATCAAGGATTATTGCCCGGTGGTGGAATTCGGCCTTGTCGGCCAGACCATGCACATGGTGGACGAGCGCGTGGCCGTGGCGGATCTCGAAACGCTGACAAACATCTACGGCGTGTTCATCGAGCGCTGGTTCGCGCATGCTGTCCTTTAGCCAGCTGAAGCGGCATCTGGCCGGCCTGCTGCTGCTGGTGCGGGGCGATGCCCGTGGGCTGTCGGTGTTTGATATTTCAGACGAAGGGCTCGCACGCTCCTTCAGCGCCTATCTCTGGACGCTTCCGGTCATCGCTTTCTATGGCATCGGCAGCTGGCTGGTGGAACGTGGAGGGACGCCGGGTCTTGGCCACCCTGTAGCGGCACTGGACGGCAGCCTTTCCTTCGCCTTGAAATTCCTGCTCAACGAGGCAGCCGGCATCGTTTTGCCGATCCTCGTGTTGTCGCTTGCCTCGCCGCTTCTCACCGTCCGGGTTCTCTTGCGCACGCTGATCGTCACATGGAACTGGTCGGCACTCGTCTATCTGCCGCTCGTCCATCTGGTGGCCGCACCCTTCTTTCTCATGAACCTGCAGACCTGGAACCTTGCAAGCCTGGCGGTCGTCGTGCTGGCGCTGATCGGCGTGGGCGTCGCCTTGTTTGCGCTTCAATGGCACCTTCTGACAACCGTCGTTGGCGGCGACAGCCGGATCCGGCTGCTGATCCTGCTGATCCTTTTGCTATCGCCTCTGGCCATGTTGCCGCTTCGCACCCATTTGTCGTCCTGACATCCCCCGCCTCCCCGTCTCAACCGATACGAGATCCCCCTTTGCCTCCCTTCGATGAAATCAAGCTCTACCTCTTCGGTCTCTGGCTGCTGATCAAGGGCAACCGAGCGGGCTTCAAGTATCTCGACCTGAGCGACCGCGGCATGATGCGCTCCTTCTGGGCCATCATCTGGTGCCTGCCGGCCATCGGCCTGTCATGGTTCTGGTGGCGTCTTGCCTATCAGCAGGGGCTTCCACCCAGCCAATCGATCGGCGGCATCTTCTTCCTGCGCATGGCCATGCTGGAGGCGGCCAACTGGCTGTTTCCGCTGGTTCTGGCCGGCATCCTTGCGCTGATGCTTGGCATCGGCCGCTACTTTCCGGCCATCGTCTTCGTCACCAACTGGCTGTCGGTGCCGTTTTCCTATCTGTATGGCGTGCTGAGCCTGCTGCTGATTGCCGTGCCCGGCCTGACTGGCCTGATTGCGCTGGTCTGGCTTGGCGCCATCATCGCGCTCATCGTGGCACTCAGCCGGATCTTCCGCATGCTGCTCGGCGATCAGCGGCTGATGATCGCCACCCTCACCATGGTGCTGATCGTACCCTCACTCCTCCTCTCGGACGTTCTGGAGCGGTTTCTCGACGTCTATCCGGGCTGAACCGGCCCCGTCCGGGTAATCCACCTGCATGAAATAAAGTCCGTCCGGCGGGGCAACCGGCCCGCAGGCCGCGCGGTCGCGGGCTTCGAGCGCCGCGCGCACATCCGCAACCGTCATCTTGCCCTCGCCCGCCATTTTCAGCGTGCCGGCAAAGGAGCGGATCTGGTTGTGCAGGAAACTCTGCGCAGACGCCCGGATCTCGATCAGATCGCCGGAGCGCGTCACGTCCAGCCGGTCGAGCGTGCGCACCGGACTGGCCGCCTGGCAGTGGACGGACCGGAACGTCGTGAAATCATGGTGGCCGACCAGCGTCTGGGCCGCCGCGTGCATGAGCGTATGATCGAGATCCTTCGACACCCACCAGGCGCGTTTCGCCTCGACCGCCAGCGGCGCGCGGCGGGAAATGATGCGGTAGAGGTAATGCCGGCGCAGCGCCGAAAAGCGCGCGTCAAAGCCGTCTTCCACCCGGTCGACGTCAATGACCGCCACCTTTTCGCCTGCCATCATCAGATGGGCATTCAGCGCATTGCGCAGCTTGTAAGGCTGCCAGTCGCGCGACAGATCGGTGTGGACGACCTGGCCGAGCGCATGGACGCCGGAATCGGTGCGGCCAGCGCCGCGCACCACGACGGTCTCCTGCGTCAGCGACAGAACCGCCTTTTCGAGCGCTGCCTGCACCGAATGGCCATTCTCCTGCCGCTGCCAGCCGACATAGGGCGTGCCGTCATATTCGACGGTCATCTTGAAGCGCGGCATCAGGCAATCCTTGAACCGGCGGGAAGCGGCGTGCCGCGCAGGAAATCGACTGACGCAAGCGGCTTGCCGCCGGCCTTCTGCAGCCGCGTCAGACGCACCGCGCCTTCCCCGCAGGCGACCGTCAGCGCGTCATCCAGCAGAACGCCCGGCTCGCCCTGCCCGTCGGCCCTCTCGCTGGAAAGCACCTTCACCCGCTCCGTCCGTCCATGGATCTCCACCTCGAACCAGGCACCGGGAAACGGCGACAGACCGCGGATATGGTCATGAACCTCACGGGCGCTCCGTGAGAAATCGATGCGCGTCTCGCCCTTGTCGATCTTTGCGGCGTAAAGCACGCCCTCGTCAGCCTGCGGCACCAGAGGCAGGTTGCCGGCCTCCAGCCGCGCCATGGCCTCGACCATGGCTTCCGCACCGACCTGCATCAGCTGGTCATGCAATTCTCCAGCCGTGATGTTTTCGCCGATCTCCACTTCGCGCGTGAGGGCGACGGGCCCGGTATCGAGCCCCTTTTCCATCTGCATCACCATCATGCCGCTCTTCTGGTCGCCCGCCATGATCGCCCGCTGGATCGGGGCAGCCCCGCGCCAGCGCGGCAGAAGCGAGGCATGGCCATTATAGCAGCCGAGCCGCGCGCCCTCTAGCACCGCCACCGGCAACAGCAACCCATAGGCGACAACGACAGCGACATCCGCGCCAAAGGCGGCAAACCGGTCACGCTCGTCCTGCTCCTTGAAATTCAGCGGCGTCAGAACCTTAATGCCGAGCCCTTCGGCGGCCTGATGCACCGGCGATTTCTGCACATCGAGCCCGCGCCGGCCGCCCGGCCGCGGCGGCTGCGTGTAGACCACCACGATCTCGTGACCCGCCTCTGCCAGCGCCTTGAGCGTGGCCACGGAAAATTCGGGCGTTCCCATGAAGATGATGCGAAGTGCCATTTGCGCGGTCCTGTTCGTCAGGCCCCTTCAAACGGGTTCACGAGACGAAGATCAAGCCCTTCGAAGTCTTTTGTGTTGCGCGTGGCAAGGCTCGCCCCGTGAACGAGACAGATGGCTGCGATCATGGCGTCCTGCACGCTTATCGGCCGGCCCAGCGCATCACGTCGTGCGCGCACCTCGCCACCCCTCAAACAGGTATCGAGAGTGAGTGAGAGGATCTTGTCCTGAAAGAGCTTCAGGATTTCGACAAGGCGCTCCTGATATCGCCGGGAGCCGGTTCTGCGAAAGAAACTCTCCGCACCATAGGCCTGCTCCATCACCACGATGTCGCAGAGATAAAGATCAGCAGGCTCGACAGCGTCCATCCACGCATGAACTTGCGGGTCGATCCGGATCTTGTTCAGTTCGGAAAGGATGTTCGTGTCGAGAACGATCATTCCGCATCATCGGGCAGACGACCGAAATCAGACTTCCGCTTGGCCTCGATCCCCTCCATGATCTCAGCGTAGAGATCTGCTTCGTCCTGGTTGTCAGCCTTCAGGATCTTCCGAAGGGACAATAGACGCGAGCGCGCATCCGCTTCCCGCGGTCGGCCCAAACCGCCCAGCTCCTCTCCCAGAATAGCGGCGACCTCTTCCGACACACTTCGTCCTGAGCGCTCGGCGCGCTCGGCAAGGCTTTGCCGGATGGCATCAGGGATATTGCGTATCAGTAGATCACCCATCGGCCATCCTCCTTGATATCCCGGACATCATAAGCGGCGATGAGGTACGCTTTCAAGCGCCTCAGACAGCCTTGCCTTTCGCTGCCTTGGTGAATTTCTTGATCACCATCTCGCGCTTCAGCCGGGAGATATGGTCGATGAACAGCACGCCGTTCAGGTGGTCGATCTCGTGCTGCAGGCAGGTGGCAAGCAGGCCGTCGGCTTCCAGCACATGCTCCTTGCCGTCACGGCCGACATGGGTGACGGTGACCGCGGCCGGGCGCTCCACTTCCGCATAGTAGTCCGGGATCGACAGGCAGCCTTCCTCGTAGACCGACGCGTCATCCGAGAATTTGACGATCTGCGGGTTGATGATGACGAGCGGCGTCTTCTCCTCGCCTTCGCGGGCAAGATCGATCACCAGAATGCGGCGGGCCACGCCGATCTGGATGCCGGCAAGGCCGATGCCGGGCGCTTCGTACATGGTCTCCAGCATGTCGTCGGCAAGTTTCAGCACGTCGGCGTCCACGCGCTCGATCGGCTGCGAAACCTGACGCAGGAGGGGGTCGGGAAGGATGATGAGGGGCTTGATCGTCATGAAATCCCCATAGCCCATCTTTTGGATCGATGAAACAGCCCAAACCACCGGTTTTTGCGCTCAAATCACAAATGTTCCCGTTTTGATCTTCCAGAAATCGCGGATCTCCGGTAGGCTTGCCCCATGCAGAACCGGAATTTTCCCCTTTTCGACCAGATCCTCCTTTCGCTTCAGGGAACCAGCGGCCTTGTCGTGGTCGCGGGTCTTGTGCTTGCGCTGCTGCTGGTGCTTGTGATGCGCCGCTCGTCCCGACACGACGCGGAGCAGGCGGAGGAACGGTTTGCTGATCTGATGCGCGCGCAGATGGAGATGCAGGGCCGCGTTTCGGCCATGGCCGAGGCTCTCGCAAGCCGGCAGGCAGAGCTGAACCGGGGGATCAATCAGCGGCTGGATGGCATGACGCACCGGCTGGGCTCGACCATTGCCGAGCAGACGAAATCCACCCATGACAACCTGCGCAAGCTGCAGGAGCGGCTGGCGGTAATCGATGCGGCGCAGAACAACATCCAGACGCTGGCCAAGGACGTCGTCGGCCTTCAGGCGATCCTCTCCAACAAGCAGACGCGCGGCGCCTTCGGGCAAGGCCGCATGGAGGCGATTATTGCCGATGCCCTGCCGCAAGGGGCCTATGCCTTCCAGCCGACGCTCTCCAACGGCATGCGCCCCGATTGCACTATCGCCATGCCGAACGGTGCACCGCCCCTCGTCGTCGACGCCAAATTTCCGCTGGAAGCTTGGCACGCCCTTCGCGATTCGACCCAGCCGGAGGCGCGCAAGCAGGCAGGGGCGCAGTTTCGCCGGGATCTCGAAACCCATATCCGCGACATTGCCGAAAAATACCTGATCGCGGGCGAAACGCAGGATACGGCCTTCCTCTTCGTGCCGTCCGAATCGATCTTTGCCGAGATCCATGAGCATTTCGAGGCGGTGGTGCAAAAGGCGCAGCGCGCCCGCCTCGTCATCGTCTCACCGTCGCTGCTGATGCTCTCCATCCAGGTCATCCAGGCGGTGCTGAAGGACCAGCGCATGCGCGAACAGGCGCATCTGATCCAGGGCGAGGTGGCGCTTCTGATGGAAGATCTTCTGCGGCTGGATGAACGGACGCGCAAACTGCAGAGCCATTTCCTTGCGGCCCAGAAGGATGTCGAGCAGATTCTTACCTCTTCCGACAAGCTGACGCGCCGAGGTGCCCGCATCGGCGCGCTCGATCTGGAACCGCCGCCTGCAAGTCTACCGCCATCGGAAACGCCGGCACGGGAGCGGAGTGTCGACAGCCGGACAGGCCTGTTGAAGCTGAGGGTGGTTGACGAGGATTGACCTCCTCGGGCAGTGTCCGGCGCGCATCTTTCGCACATCGCTTATCGGACACCTCAACAGCATAGGCCGCCTGTCATGATCACCGTCTTCGGCTCCGTCAACATGGACCTCATCGCCACCACGGCGCGTCTGCCAGAGCCGGGGGAAACGGTTGCCGGCACAAGCTTTGCAACGGCCGCCGGCGGCAAGGGCGCAAACCAGGCGCTGGCGGCCGCACGCGCCGGAAGTTCCGTGCGCATGGTGGCGGCCGTCGGCCAGGATGAATTTGCCGCACCGGCCCTTGCCCTGCTGAAGGACGCCGGCACCGACCTCTCCGCCGTAAGCCCCGTCCCCGGCCCGACCGGCACAGCGCTGATTCTGGTCGGCGGCGATGGCGAAAACATGATTGCCGTCGTTCCGGGCGCCAATGGTACGCTCGATGCAGACGATGGCGCTGCCGCTGTCGCCGGCATGGCAGACGGCGACATCCTGATGCTGCAGATGGAAATCCCCGCCGACGCGGTCGAAAAGGCCATGGTCGAGGCAAAGAGCCGCGCAATCCGCACGCTGTTCAACACCGCGCCGCTGACGCCCGATGCCATCCGGCTGGCGGGCCTTGCCACGATTGTCGTTGCCAATGAAACCGAGTTCGAACTGCTGATCGGCAAGAGCGGCCTTGACGCGGAAAGCCGCCTTGCGGAAATGCAGGCGCTGCATGCCAAGACCGGGCAGACGCTGGTGGTGACGCTCGGCGGCGACGGTGTCGTCGCCCTGCATGATGGACAGGTTCTGCGCGCCAAAGGCCTCGTCATCGACCCTGTCGATACGGTGGGCGCCGGCGACACGTTCTGCGGCTATCTGGCGGCAAGCCTCGACCAGGGACTTTCCTTCGAGGCGGCGCTTCGCCGTGCAGCCGTTGCCGGTTCGCTCGCCTGCCTGAAGCCCGGCGCGCAGCCGGCCATTCCGCTGTTTTCCGACGTGGATGCCAGGGTCTGACAGGCAACCAGCCGCGCTGCCTGTCAGGGGCGGCGCGGCTTGCGCTCAAGCGCAAGACTTCCCATATGAGGGCCATCAGACGCATGCCTTTCAGGGTGCGCAAAAGTCGCTTGATCCCAAGGACTGGACAATGAGCCGCATGACACCGTTCACCAGCCCGCTGCTGCTGGGCTTCGACACCATGGAAAAGACCCTGGAACGCCTGGCCAAGGCGAATGACGGTTATCCTCCCTATAACATCGAGCGCATGGCGCCGGATGCGGCGGGAGAGCCGGAGCGGCTGCGCATCACGCTTGCCGTCGCCGGGTTCTCGCAGGATGATCTCGACGTCAGTGTCGAGGAAAACCAGCTCGTCATCCGCGGCCGCCAGAGCGAAACGGGCGAACGCGATTACCTTTATCGCGGCATTGCCGCACGCCAGTTCCAGCGAATGTTCGTGCTGGCCGATGGCATGCAGGTATCCGGCGCACGGCTGACCAACGGGCTCCTGAGCGTCGATCTCATTCGTCCCGAGCCGGAACGCATGGTGCGAAAAATTAACATTTCCGTCTCAAAGTAACGTCGTGGCAGCAATGCCTGACATTTCGAGACGGAGGCTCACATGCTCCTCAAAAACGCGACCGCAAGCCTGACAGAATCCGAACTGGCCCACCTCGGTTCCGGGGAAGTCGGCTATATCCGCAAGATCCGCTCGGAAGATGTTTCCCGCTGCTTTCCCGAAGCGCCGCAGATCGACCCGACGCTCGATCTCTGGGCGTTGTTCGGCGCCGATGGCACGCCGATCCTGCTCACCGACAACCGCTCCAGCACATTTTTCAAGGCTGCCGAAGACGATCTGAAGACCGTAAGCCTTCACTGAGGGTCTTTCTCTTCCCGCCGCGCACCCTGCCGAAGCGACAACAGACGCCCGGCACGCGACAGCTCAAAAATTCAATCAGACACGGGTGAAGGTGAGATAGGCGGATGACCGACCTTCGCGGCGGGCCTTTGCCTCGTAACGTGTGCTCGGCCAGTTGGCGTAAGGCGTCAGCCAGTCCGCCGGCTCCTCGGCTGTCCACTGAAAGCCACCATGGGCGGCGCAATGGGAGAGCGTCCAGTTGACATAGGTATCGATGTCGGAGGCAAAGCAGAACACGCCGCCGGGCTTCAGCACCCGGTGAAAGCGCGCCAGATTGACGGCCGATACGAACCGCCGCTTCCAGTGCTTCTTCTTCGGCCAGGGATCAGGATAGAGAAGATCGATATGGTCGATCGAGGCCTCCGGCAGCCAGTCCAGCAGCGCCGTCGCATCATCCTCATAGACCCGGATATTTTTCAGGCCCAGTTCTTCCACGCGTGCCAGAAGCTTTGCCATGGAATTGATGAAGGGCTCGACGCCGATAAAGCCGACATTGGGATTTTCAACGGCCCGGTGGACGAGATGCTCGCCGCCGCCGAAGCCGATTTCCAGACGAATGGATGTGACCGGCTGCGGAAACAGCGAGGCGATGGTCTCTGGCGCAGGCTGCGCCAGATCCACTTTCAGCGCCGGCAGGACCGAGGCCATCAGGTCGGCCTGGCGTTCCCGCAATGGCTTTCCCTTGCGCCGCCCGAAAAAGGCCTCGGTGGCTCGCGAACGGCGCTCGGATTCCATCAGTCTGACGTCCTCAGTTCTTCAAGGCTTCCTTCAGCGGCTTGACGAGATCGAGCTTCTCCCAGGAGAAGGACCCGTCGCGACCGGCCTTGCGGCCGAAATGACCGTAGGAAGAGGTCTTGGCATAAATCGGCTTGTTGAGGTCGAGGTGACGGCGGATGCCGGAGGGTGACAGGTCCATCACCTTGCGGATTGCCGCTTCGACCTGATCCTCGGTTACCTTGCCGGTGCCATGCAGGTCAACATAGATCGACAGCGGCTGCGCGATGCCGATGGCATAGGAGATCTGGATCGTGCATTTTTCCGCAAGACCGGCGGCCACGACGTTCTTGGCGAGGTAACGCGCCGCATAGGCAGCCGAACGGTCCACTTTCGTGGTGTCCTTGCCGGAAAACGCGCCGCCGCCGTGGGGGGCAGCGCCACCATAGGTGTCCACGATGATCTTGCGGCCGGTGAGGCCCGCATCGCCATCCGGGCCGCCGATGACGAATTTACCGGTCGGGTTGATGTACCAGGCGCAATCCTCGGCGATCTGCAGGTCGCCCAGCGCTTCGCGGATGTAAGGCTCCACAACCTCACGCACCTTCTTGCTGTCCCAGCTTTCGTCGAGATGCTGGGTGGAGAGCACGATGGAGACGGCCTCATAGGGCTTGCCATCGACATAACGCACCGTCACCTGGCTCTTGGCGTCCGGTCCGAGCTTGCCGACATCGCCTTCACCCGTCTTGCGGGCCGCCGAAAGCAGCTGCAGGATGCGGTGCGAATAATAGATCGGGGCCGGCATCAGGTCCGGCGTTTCGTTGCAGGCGTAACCGAACATGATGCCCTGGTCGCCGGCGCCTTCATTGCCCTGCTGGTCGGCGGCATTGTCGACGCCCTGTGCGATATGCGCCGACTGCGAGTGCAGGAGCACATCGATCTTGGCCGTCTTCCAGTGGAAGCCGTCCTGTTCGTAGCCGATGTCCTTGATGGCGCGCCGCGCCGCCGTCTTGAACTTGGCCGGGTTGATCACCTCGTTGCCGTTCTTGTCGGTCTTCATCAGGCTCGGCGGCAGACGGACTTCGCCGGCAATCACCACGCGGTTGGTGGTGGCAAGCGTCTCGCAGGCGATGCGAACCGTCCACGGGTCAACGCCCGTCTTGGCGGCTTCCCGGTAGACCAGATCGACGATTTCATCGGAAATGCGATCGCATACCTTGTCGGGGTGACCTTCGGCAACGGATTCGCTGGTGAACAGATAATTGGCGCGCATGCTGGGATTCCCCTCAAGAACAAACCGCTGAATGTCGTAGTCAGTTCGCCATTCAAAAACAAGGACAGAACCACATAAATATATCTTTATACGACAACGAAAGGTTTATGCCGGCGCTTTTGGAGCGATTTTGGACAAAAAAAAGCGGCCGATCAGGCCGCTTTTCCGGGGATATGCGATGGGAAGCGCTTATTCGACGTCAGCCTCGGCGGCCAGCGCCTTGACCAGATCGACCAGCTTGCGGCGAACCTTGGGGTCGGAAATCTTCACGAAGGCGCGGTTGAGCTGCAGGCCTTCGGAGGACGACAGGAAGTCGACGACGTAATTGGAGCTGGATGCCTCAGCCATGCCGGATGGGCCGGTCGCATGGTCGCCAGGCGCGTCCTCGAAGAAGAACGAGACCGGCACATTCAGGATGCTGGAAATGTTCTGCAGCCGGCTGGCGCCGACACGGTTGGTACCCTTTTCGTACTTCTGGATCTGCTGGAAGGTGATGCCCAGGCTCTCGCCCAGCTTTTCCTGGCTCATGCCCAGCATGGTACGGCGAAGCCTGATTCGGCTCCCGACATGGATATCAATCGGGTTCGGCTTCTTCTTGTTTTCAATCATCGTCAATGTCCTAGGTTGCTCTTCAATCCCCATAACCCGCATTACGTGCAAACTTATGTTTCTACTAAAACAATCGCTGCCCAGGCGATACACGGAAACATAGGATCCAACGAAAGGCTGCAACACTATGCAATTTTAGGGGTTTCTGGTCAATTGAGATGGTTTTTTAAACCCATGCGCGAAACAGCTGCAATCAACGCCATAGAGAGGATCAACAACCAGAAGTGCGTTTCCCGCGTGTAGTTGTCCCAAGCAGGGACGGAAGCACCACTCAAAGTGGAGTCGATCACGCCTTTTTGATCAAAGTCAAGCGCATTTCCTACCTCGCCAGTGGCATTTATGATTGCGGAAATGCCGTTATTGGCTCCGCGAATCAGCGGAAGGCCGGTTTCCACCGCCCGCAACCGCGCCTGCAGGAAGTGCTGGTAGGGCCCGGGTGTATTGCCGAACCAGGCATCATTGGTGATGTTGAGAAGCGCGGATGCACGCGCAACTTCCGCGCCGATCTCGCCCGGAAAGATCGCCTCGTAGCAGATGAGCGGATAGAAGGACTGCCCGCTCGGCAGCGTGATCAGCGACCGGCTGGCGCCGGCGGTAAAGCCGCCCGGCATCTCGACAATATTGCTGATGCCGAGCCTGTCCCAGAAACTCTGGAACGGCAGATATTCACCAAACGGCGTCAGGTGCACCTTGTCGGAGGCGGCAATGATCTCGCCCTGGCTGTCGATGGCATAAACGGAATTGTAGTAGCGCGTCGGCTCGCCGGGGGCTGCCTCTTCGGCGCGCACCACGCCCGCCAGCAGCACCTGCCCGTCCTGCAGCATGCCGGCAATGCGGGTGAGAGCCCCCGGATTCTGGGTCAGGATGAAGGGGACCGAGGTTTCCGGCCAGACGATGACATCCGGTCTGCGGGCGCCCGGCTTTGGCGGCAGCGCCGACAGCGCCAGATGTTCCTCGAACACCGCCAGACGGTCGGTGTTGTCCATCTTGCGGGCCTGGTCGATCACCGGCTGGACGATCCGCACGGAAAGAGGCGGCTGGCTCGACGGAATGGCGGCGACGACATGCATGCGATAGACGCCGTATCCGACATGGGCCGCAATCAGGGCCGCCGCGATGACAAGGCCGCCGGCCGCACCCTTGCGCGTTGCAATCAGCGCCGGCGCGCCGGCCACGAACACGGCCAGCAGCGTGACGCCAAAAATGCCGATCGCCTGCGCCGACTGCATCATGACCGGCACCGGCATCATGCCATACCCGATCGCATTCCAGGGAAAACCGGTAAACAGAAAGCTGCGCAGCCATTCGGCAAGGGCAAAGCCCACGCTAAGAGCCGCCAGACGCCCGAACCCGTCCGACCACAGAAGGCTCGCGATCAGCGTCGCGCATCCGTAAAACACCGCAAGCACCGCCGGCAGGCCGAAAATTGCCAGCGGAAGCGCCCAGGCAAATTCGTCCGCATCCACCAGCAGCGCATTGCCGAGCCACCAGAGGCCGGCGACGAAATAGCCAAAGCCGAACAGCCAGCCGAGAGAAAACGCCGCGCGAAAACGCCCGAGCCGCCCCGCTTCCGGGACGGTTGCGGTGCCATCCATCAGCCAGACAAGCAGGGTAAAGGAAACAAAGAGCGAGGCGACAAAGGAGACGGGCGGCATGGAAAGCGCCGCAACAGCGCCGGCCAAGATCGCAAGACCCGCTCGACGCCACCCCCATAGAAGCATGACACTGCCGGCGAAACGCTCCATGGACATCCTTTCCGATCTCTTAAGGACGCGCAGGCAACCGGCTGTGCGGGGCCACGCCTGACGGGCTTGATACGCATGTGACTGAAGCAACGCCTACAACATCACGGCCGAAACCGGAAACGCTTTGCAGGCAAACTGAGGCGGATCAAAGGAAGGCGCGGCTGGCCGTGGAAGGAGGCGACGGGCGGCCGCATGGGCCTGACTTGCCGCAGGCGCGCCGCACGCGACGGCGCCCTTCGGCAGAGTACCCTTCCCGGATCAGCCTTCGGGCCGCTCGACACCATCCTGCGGCGGGTTGGGGGCTGCCGACACAGGTGCTGAATCCACCGGCGTCTCGGCCGCGCCCAGTGCTGCCTCGGATGCGGAGGCATCCCCCTTCAGCTGGCGCCGGCGCGCAACGACATGGCGCTTGCGCATGATGCGTACCCGCTTGATGCGGCGCGGATCGGCATCGAGAATCTGGAACTCGAAGCCCGGCACCGCCTGCACCAGCTCGCCGCGCACCGGAATGCGGCCAAGCGCCGAAAAGATCAGACCGCCCAGCGTATCGACATCTTCCAGCTGATCGCGCACGTCGAAATCCGGGCCGATGGCCTCGGCAATTTCTTCCAGTTCGACGCGGGCATCGGCGATGAACACATCCTCGCTGGTGCGCGAGAACAAAGCCTCGTCGTCATCGTGCTCGTCCTCGACATCGCCAATCACCATTTCGACGATATCCTCGTGGCTGACGAGACCGTCAGTGCCGCCGTATTCGTCGATGACAAGCGCCATCTGCGTGCGCGCCGCCTGCATGCTCTGCAACAGGTCGGACGCCAGCATGGAGGGGGGCACGAAGAGGATCTGGCGGATGAGGCCGGCATCGGCAACCGTCTTCATCAGGTCGACGCGGCCAAGATCAAAGGCAGGACGCGGGGTACGCACCGTCTTTTCCTTCAGCACGGCACCGGAGGCACCGTCCACCTGCACCGCCTTTTGCGGCGCGCTGCGGCGCTTGTTGCGCGCTTGCTTGGCGAGATAGGACAGAAGGTCGCGAATGTGCACGAAGCCGCGCGGATCATCCAGCGTATCGCTATAGACGGGCATGCGCGAGCGACCGGTTTCCTCGAAATGGATCATCAGCTCGCCGAGCGTCATGGTCATGTCGACGGCCTCGATATCGGCGCGCGGCACCATGATGTCTTCGACACGCACTTCCCGGAATCGCAGGATATTGTGCAGCATCGCCCGTTCTTCGGGCGAAAAGGCACTGCTGACGGAGGTATCGGTCATCAGGGCGTCGGCGAGGTCTTCGCGCAACCTTTCGCCCTGGGCTGGCCGCAGCAGGCGGATCGCCCGCGCCCAGAAGGTGCTGTGCGAGCGGCCGTGGTGTTCGCGTCGTAACGGACTGCCACCCTCTTCGGAGGAGGACTGCTCGGATTCGGTGCCGCCGTGCGCGGCCTGAGTCGAAATCTCGTTCATGGTTCCAGTGTTATACCAGCGGATCCTGTCCCGCATAGGGATCAGATAGGCCAAGGGTGGCCAAAATACGAGTCTCCAGCGCTTCCATTTTTTCCGCCTCGTCCACCTTGATGTGGTCGTAGCCGAAAAGATGCAGGAAACCGTGCACCATCAGATGCGTCAGATGATCGTCGAAAGACTTGTCCAGATCAACCGCCTCGCGCTCGACAGTTTCGCGCGCAATGACGATATCGCCCAGCATGGGGCCGGGCATCTTGCCGGGCGTCACCGGAAAGGCGGGGAAGGACAGGACATTGGTCGGCTTGTCCTGATCGCGCCACTGCGCATTGATCTCGCGGACCGCCGCATCGTCGGTAAACACCAGCGAAAGCTCTGCCGGATGCGGCTGGAAAGGCTGCTTTTCTTCGCGTGCCAGGTAATCGGCGGCCGCGTGGATCACCCGCTCGGCCATCGTGGCGAGCGTCTCTTCATCGGGCCAGCGTTCGTCCTCGACGCTGATCTGTATGTCTAGCTCTGGCATGGGATTGAAGGCCGACTTCAGCGGCTCTCGTGCTCGCTTTCTTCATGAACGGCATATTGCGCGTCATAGGCCTGGACGATGCGACCGACCAGCGGGTGGCGCACGATATCGGTATCCTTGAAGCGCACGACGGAGATGCCCTCGACGCCGCTCAAGAGCTGCAGCGCTTCCACAAGGCCAGATTTGACGCCGCGCGGCAAATCCACCTGGCTCGGGTCGCCGGTCACGATCATGCGGGCATTTTCGCCAAGTCGCGTCAGAAACATCTTCATCTGCATCGATGTCGTGTTCTGCGCCTCGTCGAGGATGACGGCGGCATTGGCAAGTGTGCGCCCGCGCATGAAGGCCAGAGGCGCGATTTCGATGACGCCGGCGGTGATTGCCCGCTCCACCTTGTCGCCGGGGATCATGTCGTACAGCGCGTCGTAAAGCGGGCGCAGATAGGGATCGACCTTTTCCTTCATGTCACCGGGCAGGAAGCCGAGCCGTTCGCCCGCTTCCACCGCCGGACGCGACAGGATGATCCGGTCGACGGCACCGCGCTCCAGCAGCTGGGCGGCATGGGCAACGGCCAGATACGTCTTGCCGGTGCCGGCAGGGCCAACCCCAAAGACCAGTTCCGACCGTTCCAGCGCCCGCATATAGGCATCCTGCGTCGGGGTGCGGGCCGCCACCGTCTTCTTGCGGGTGGAGATCTGCGCCATCGACAGCTTGGCCTTGCGTTCGAGCGTCGGCAGGATCAGCTGGTCGTCTGCGGCAACTGCCATGCGGATTGCACCTTCCACGTCGGAGGTTTCGACAGAGGCACCCTTCTGCAGGCGCTCGTAGAGGAAATCGAGGGCGCGTCGCGCCTGGTTGGTCGCCAGAAGCTCGCCGGAAATGCTGACCGAGTTGCCCCGCGCCCGCGCATCGATATGCAGGCGCTCCTCAAGGAGCTTCAGGTTCTGGTCGAATTGGCCGAAGAGTTCGCTGGCCAGCCTGTTGTTCTCGAACGTCAAGACGAAGTGATTGGCATCGATCGCGGCGGTGCGGGTGTTGCGCGAGGGTGAGGAAACCAATTCCTGTCTGTTCAAGTAGCAAGGCTCCTATAAGCGGCTTTGAACCATTTAACGCTCGATCCTCTCGGCAAACAAGCTGTTTGGTCCCGTGCCCGTGATTCGTACCTGGATAATGTCACCGATTTGCGATGTTTTTGCATCAACATTCACAGACTGCAGCCAGGGCGAGCGACCGATCAGCTGGTCGGGCATCCGGCCGGGTTTTTCCAGAAGCAGGTCGATGGTCTTGCCCACGCAACCCTCTGCAAAGGCGTGCTGCTGCTTGAGAAGCAGCGCCTGCAACCGTTCGAGCCGTTCGGCCTTCACCGCATCGTCCACCTGAGAACCGAGATCGGCACCCGGAGTTCCGGGCCGCGTCGAATATTTGAACGAAAAGGCCTGGGCATATTCGACGGTTTCGACCAGCCGCAGCGTGTCTTCGAAATCCGCATCCGTTTCGCCGGGAAAACCAACGATAAAATCGCCCGACAGCGCGATGTCAGGACGCGCGGTGCGGATGCGCTCGATGAGGCGCAGGTAATCGGCAGCTGTATGGCGACGGTTCATCGCCTTCAGGATACGGTCGGATCCCGCCTGCACCGGCAGATGCAGATAGGGCATCAGGGCGCGCAGGTTCTGATGCGCCTCGATCAGCCGGTCATCCATGTCGCGCGGATGGCTCGTCGTATAGCGAAGCCGCGCAAGACCGGGAATCTCGGCCAGCCGATAGAGAAGATCGCCAAGCCCCCAGGCGGCGCCGTCCGGACCCGTGCCATGCCAGGCGTTGACGTTCTGGCCAAGCAGCGTCACCTCGCGCACGCCCGCATCCACAAGGCGCTTTGCTTCGTCGAGGATCTGGGACAGCGGCCGCGAGACTTCCGAGCCACGCGTATAAGGCACCACGCAGAAGGTGCAGAACTTGTCGCAGCCTTCCTGCACGGTCAAAAAGGCGGTCACGCCGCGCGAACGGATCGCGGCGCGCTCGGCGCCCGGCAGATGCTCGAACTTGTCTTCGACCGCATAGTCCGTCTCGATGACGCGCTCGCCGGCGCGCGCGCGCTTCAGCGCCTGCGGCAGCCGGTGATAGGTCTGCGGACCGATCACCACATCGACGGCAGGCGCCCGGCGCAGGATTTCCTCGCCTTCCGCCTGCGCGACGCAACCGGCCACGCCGATCATCATCTCGCGGCCGTTGGCATTGCGCTCCTTCTTCATGTCACGCAGCCGGCCAAGCGCCGAATAGACCTTGTCGGCGGCCTTTTCGCGGATGTGGCAGGTGTTCAAAAGAACGAGATCGGCATCCTCCACCGTCTCTGTGGTCACATATCCTTCGCTCGCCAGAGCATCGCCCATGCGCATGGAATCGTACACGTTCATCTGGCACCCGTAGGTCTTGATGAACACTTTTCGCGCATTGCCCACAGGGCTTGCCTGCGGGATGGCGATGTCGCCGCCGGAGGGCGTGGCGGCTGGAAGGGTGGCTGTCAGGTCGGTCATGGCCGCCTCTTTACTGCAAGACGGCCTGAATTAGAAGGGCTTCGTGCTCACCGGCTGCGCGGATAAAGCCGGTCGCGCAGCAGGGAGCGCAACCGGTCCACCACCGTCGCGCCTGCCACCTTACGATTGGTCTCGGCGCGAAACTCCACCACCTCGCCGAAATCCACATCCACTTCCATGGCTTCCGCCTTCAGGACGCCCATCAGATGCGGCACAAGTTCGACATCGCCGGGCCAGGCGGCAATCGGGCGATGATAGCGGCCCATCGGCATGCCATAAATGCCCGTATAGGCAATCGAAACGGGCTGCACATAAACGACACCCTCCGGCGCCGACGCAACCGCGGCAGAGGCTGCGCCGAACAGCGAGGACTTCACCTCCAGAAGCCGGTTGCCATCCGATGTCGTTCCTTCGGGAAACAGAACGATGATTTCCCGCGCGGCCAGTCTCGCGGCGATCTCGTTTACCTGCTCGCCCGCCTTGCGTTTCTGTTCGCGCACCACGAAGACCGATTTCTGCAGCTTTGCCAGCCAGCCGAACACCGGCCAGTCGGCCACCTCGGCTTTCGCGACAAACACCACATCGGCAATCGCGCCGAGCACGAGAATGTCCTTCCAGGACGCGTGATTGGCGGCCAGCATCAGCGGCCGGCGGCTTTCAAGGCTGCCATGCTGGCGAATGCGGATGCCGAGCAGGTAACAGGCCGCCCGATGCCAGACGCGCGGCAGGCGGCGGCGCAGCATCCAGTCGAATCGGAGGGCCAGAAGCTGCACCGGCAAAAGAACAAGCGTCAGCGCCGTAAGGAGCAGGAAGACCAGCCCGATCCGCAGCCAGTTGATCACGGATCGTCCTTGTCGAGCGGAATGCCGTATAGCTCAAGCCGGTGGCCGACGAGGCGAAAGCCGTGTTCGCGGGCAATGCGCTCCTGCAGCGCCTCGATCTCGGCGGAGCGGAACTCCACCACCTCGCCGGTCTTCACGTCGATCATGTGGTCGTGATGTTCTTCCGGCACGGTTTCATAACGCGAGCGGCCATCGCGAAAATCGTGCTTCTCGATGATGCCGGCATCCTCGAACAGTTTGACCGTGCGATAGACCGTGGAAATGGAGATGCGCGAATCGACCTTGGTGGCGCGGCGGTAAAGCTCCTCCACATCGGGATGGTCATCGCTGTCCTGCAGGATGCGCGCAATCACGCGGCGCTGATCGGTCATGCGCATGCCACGCTCGGCGCACAGCTCCTCCAGGGATTTGGAAAGGTCTGTCATGTCGTCACGGCCTTGCATCGCAGATGGGATCTGTATCGGACTAGCGAAGATCGCGCCGCATGACAAGCGCTGCGCTCCGCGTGCCATCGGCGCTGGCATAGTAGGCGGGCCGGCGCGCCACCTGCGAAAAGCCGAGCCGCCGGTAGAGACCGACGGCGGCGGCATTGTTTTCCTCGACTTCCAGAAACATGGTTTCAGCACCGCGGACGGCCGCTTCGCGAAGCGCCGCTTGCATCAGGCGCCAGCCAAGGCCGGTGCGCGCAAGCTTTTCGCCGACGGCAATGGTGAGGATTTCCGCTTCGCCCGCCACTTCGCGCGACAGCACGAAGCCGCCGAGCGGCCGGCTGAAAAAGGCATTGGATTGCAGTGCGCAAAAGCCGAAGACGCCGTCCTGCCCGAGAAGATCCAGAACTTCACCCTCGCTCCACTGCCGCGCAAAGCGCTGCCCGTGCAGCTCCGATGCGGGACGGCAATCGCTGTCCTTCATCGGCACGATATCGAAAAAGGGCTTCCAGGTCAGGTAATCGTCGAACATCGAGAATCGTCAGGCGCGGGAAAGGGCAAATCCGTCCTGCGGTTTAGCATCCGGCCCGCGAAGGTAAAGCGGTTTCGGCCGCGCTACATGCGCCTCAACCTCCGCGCCGAGGCGCGCGACAATGCCAATGTCGAAACGATCGGGTTCGGAGGCCGCCCCTTCGCCGGACAGAAGGGATGCTGCCGAGCCGGTAACGGCTGCGCCCTGGATTTCCGCTAAATGGCGTAGATCCTCAAGAGACACGGCGGCAGGCTCGGTTATTGGCGCACCATCAGTGCCAAAAACCTGCGCATAAATCTCGTCACGCTTGGCATCCATGGCCGCGATCACCGGACGAGACGCATCGTTTGCAAGGTGGGCGCGGGCAAGAGCCGCAAGCGTGGTGACGCCCACGGCATCGGCCGGCAGCGCAAGCGCGAGGCCACGCGCAGCTGCAACGCCGACGCGGATGCCGGTAAACGAGCCGGGCCCGATGGTCACTGCAATCCGGGTGAGATCGGGCAGCGCCACGCCGGCCGTTTCCAGCACCTCATCAATCATCGCCATCAGCCGTTCCGCATGGCCCTTGCCGATGCGGTCCGTCACCTCGGCCAGGATTTTGCCTTGGGAAGCGTCATAGACCGCGGCGGAACAATCCACCCCGGCCGTATCGATGGCGAGAAGCATCATGAAGGATCAGAGCGCCTCGACCGACTGCACTTCCGGCACGAAATGCTTGAGGAGGTTCTGCACGCCGTGCTTCAGCGTTGCCGTCGACGACGGGCAGCCGGAGCAGGCACCCTTCATGTTGAGATAGACGGTGCCATCGCGAAACCCCTTGAAGGTGATGTCGCCGCCGTCCTGGGCCACGGCCGGGCGCACGCGCGTTTCTAGCAGTTCCTTGATGGTGGCAACGATCGTTTCGTCACCATCCTCAAAGAATTCGCCTTCCTCGTCGGTCGCTTCCGCCATGCTGGCCGATCGGCCCATCACGGGCTGGCCGGACATGAAATGCTCCATGATGGAGCCCAGAATGGCCGGCTTCAGGTGCTGCCATTCCTGGCGTTCCTTCGTCACGGTGACGAAGTCATAGCCGAAATAGACGGCCGTCACACCATTGATGGCAAACAGGCGCGCTGCGAGCGGCGAAGCCTCGGCTTCTTCGGCGTTGCGGAAATCCGCCGTGCCCTTTTCCATCACCACCTTGCCGGGCAGGAACTTCAGCGTCGCCGGGTTCGGCGTGGATTCGGTCTGGATGAACATCTGGGGATCTCCTCGGCAGCCACAGGGGCGCCAGTTTAGAATTCTTCAAAAGAAGATAATCGGGTTCATGTTTATATTCAAGTGCGTATTTCCAAAACCCCGATCAAGACCCTGTCAGCAGAGCGCGTCGATCTCGTCATCCGTCAGCGTATCGGGAAGCACGGTGACGGGGATGGGGAAGGCCGCGCCGCGGGCGGCAAGCGAGGTGACAAGCGGTCCCGGCCCTTCCTTGGAGGAGGAACCGGCGGCCAGAACGAGAATGGCGATATCGCGATCCTCCTCGATCACCGCATTGATTTCGTCCGACGCACTGCCCTCGCGAATCACCACTTCCGGATCGATGCCGATCGTCTCGCGCACCCTCTGGGCAGCCTTTGCCATGGCGGCTTCCGCTTCCTCGCGCGCTTCGGCGCGCATGATCTGCTCGACACCCAGCCACTGCTGGAAATCGCCTTCCGGAATGACGAAGAGGAGGATCAGCCCGCCATTGGAATTCTTGGCGCGGCGCCCGGCATAATGCACGGCGCGTTCGCATTCCGGCGTTCCGTCGATGACGGCCAGGAACTTGCGGCGATGCCCCTCAAGCCGTGAAAGACGCTTTGAAACCATGGACGCTCCCCCTCATCTCGACCGGATGTATCGCGTTTGAGAACTTATACCAATCGGCGAAAATGAAAACCCGCCGGCCTGTTGCAGCCCGGCGGGTGCCTGTCTCTCGGCCCGGCTATCGGTTCAGCGCAGGAAGCCCACGATGTCGAACACCTCGTTCATCACCTTTTCGGCGCGGGCGCCGGCGCGCTCGCCGCCATCCCGCAGGATGGCATCGATATGGCTGGTATCGTCCATCAGCCGGCGCATTTCACCGGTGATCGGCGACAGCACATGAACGGCGAGATCGGCAAGCGCCGGCTTGAACACGGAAAACTGCTGACCGCCGAATTCGGAAATCACCAGTTCCTTCGTCTTGTCCGACAGCGCCGCATAGATGCCGACAAGGTTTTCTGCTTCCGGACGACCTTTCAGGCCTTCCAGTTCGGACGGCAGGCCGTCCGGATCGGTCTTGGCCTTGCGGATCTTTTTCAGGATCTCGTCGGCATCGTCCATCAGGTTGATGCGCGACAGGTCCGACGGGTCGGATTTCGACATCTTCTTGGTGCCATCGCGCAGCGACATGACGCGCGGGGCCGGCCCGTCGATCAGCGGCTCGACCAGCGGGAAATAGCCGTGGATCGGCTCTTCACCCACGACCATGTCGACACCCGTGCCGGTGGCGCGGATCTTTTCCTGGAAGTCGATGTTGAATTTTTGCGCGATATCGCGGGCCAGTTCCAGATGCTGCTTCTGGTCGTCGCCGACAGGCACATGGGTGGCGCGGTAGACCAGAATGTCGGCCGCCATCAGGCTCGGATAGGCAAGCAGACCCAGCGAGGCATTTTCGCGGTCCTTGCCGGCCTTATCCTTGAACTGCGTCATGCGGTTCATCCAGCCGATGCGGGCAACGCAGTTGAAGATCCAGGCGAGTTCCGCATGCTGCGGCACGGCCGACTGATTAAAGACGATATGCTTCTTCGGATCGATGCCGGAGGCGATGAAGGCGGCGGCAATCGAGCGGATCTGGCCGCGCAGATCGTCATGCACGAGCTGGGCGGTGATCGCATGCAGGTCGACGACGCAATAGATGCAATCATTGTTTTCCTGCAGCGCGACGAACTTGCGGATCGCGCCGAGATAATTGCCGAGATGGAGATTGCCGGTCGGCTGGACGCCGGAGAAAACAAGCGGCTGGAAGGTATTCATATCGTCCTCATTCAGGCTGGTGGAGGGCCACAGGCTTTTGGAAACGGATCATCGGAAAGGGTGAAGATCTTTCCGCGTTCCGCCCCTGAGGGCCATGGTGCTAACGGCGCGCTTGAAGCACGGCTTGGGCCTTGCGATCAAGGGGCTGCATCGGTGTTGTGCTGGATCAGATCCCAAAGATTGCCGTAGAGATCGGAAAATACCGCAACCGTGCCGTAAGGCTCGTGGCGCGGCTCTTCAAGGAAGCGCACGCCCTTCTCCAGGAAGGCCGCATGATCGCGGGCAAAATCATCCGTCGACAGGAAGAAGCTGACGCGGCCGGCCGTCTGGTTTCCAATCGCCGCCTGTTCGACCTCGCCATCGGCGCGGGCCAAAAGCAGCGAGGCCCCCTCGCCGCCCTTCGGCTTGATGACCACCCAGCGCTTACCCTCCTCCGGCAGGGGCGCGTCGAACACGGGTTCGAAGCCGAGTACCCCACAATAAAAATCTTTCGCGCGGTCATAGTCATCGACAACAAGGGTCACGAGAAACAGGCTCAGCATGTGTCCTCTCCTTCAAAAAAAGTTACGCCCGGCAGAACCGGGCGTAACACGAGAGATATCAGTGCGTGAAGGCAGCCGCGATCAGCGCCCGGGTATAATCCTGGGCGGGACTGTCGAAAATTTCCTCCGTCGGCCCCTCCTCCACGATGCGGCCGTTCTTCATGACAACCACATGGTCGGACATGGCGCGCACCACAGAAAGATCGTGGCTGATGAAGACATAGGAGAGATCATGTTTTGACTGCAGGTCGCGCAGGAGATCGATCACCTGGCGCTGCACGGACCGGTCGAGCGCCGAGGTCGGCTCGTCCAGAATAACCACCTTGGGCTTGAGGATCATCGAGCGGGCTATCGCGATGCGCTGGCGCTGGCCGCCGGAAAACTCGTGCGGATAGCGGTTGCGCGCGGCCGGATCGAGCCCGACCTCGTTCAGCGCCTCGATGGCCCGCTTGTCCCGGTCGGCCTTGGAAAGCGCCGGCTCGTGGACGTAAAGCCCTTCGGTGATGATCTCGCCCACGGTCTGGCGCGGCGACAGCGAACCATAAGGATCCTGGAACACCAGTTGCAACTGGCGCCGGTAGGGCCGCATCTGCTTGCGGTCGAGGCTCGAGACATCGGTCGTCTCGAAGCGATAGCGCCCGTCCGATTCGAGGAGGCGCAGCAGGGCGCGCCCGAGCGTCGATTTTCCCGAACCAGATTCGCCGACGATGCCAATGGTCTGGCCCTTGCGGAGCCTCACCGTCACATTGTCCACGGCGCGAAACGTCTGGTTGCCCTTGAAGAACAGGCCCGAGCCGATATCGAAATCAACCACGACATTGCGGCCTTCCAGAATGACCGGAGCCTCCGCAGGCGGCGCAGGCTTGATGCCGGCGGGCTCGGAGGCAAGCAGCATCTTCGTATAGTCATGCTGGGCATTGCCAAAGATCTCGTCGCGTGTGCCCTGTTCGACAATCTCGCCACGCCGCATCACCACGACGCGGTCGGCGACATGCTTCACGACACCCAGATCATGGGTGATCAGCACGATGGCCATGCCGAAGCGCTTTTGCAGGTCAGCGAGAAGATCCAGAATCTGCGCCTGGATCGTCACGTCGAGCGCCGTTGTCGGCTCGTCGGCAATCAGCAGATCCGGCTCGTTCGCCAAGGCCATGGCGATCATCACGCGCTGGCGCTGGCCGCCGGACATTTCGTGCGGATAGCTGTCGATGCGCCGCTCCGGGTCCGGGATGCCGACGAGTTTCAACAATTCCAGAACGCGGGCACGCGCCTCGCGCTTGCCCATGCCGCGATGATGGATGAGCGGTTCGGCAATCTGCCGGCTGATCGTGTAGAGCGGATCGAGCGAGGTCATCGGCTCCTGGAAGATCATGGTGATCTTCGATCCGCGCACGCTGTTCAGCGTCGAAAGACTCGCACCAACCAGTTCCGTTTCGCCATAGCGCGCCGAGCCGGAGACGCGGCCATTGCTGGCCAGAAGTCCCATGATCGCCATCATCGTCTGGCTCTTGCCGGAGCCGGATTCGCCGACGATGGCGAGCGTTTCGCCCTTTTTCACCGAAAAGCCGGTGCCCTTGACGGCATTCACCTCGCCGTCCGGTGTGGTGAAATCGACCTTCAGATTGGCAACCGTCAGCACGGTCTCGCTTGTGTTGTTCGTATCCATTCTCAGCGGTCCTTCGGATCGAGCGCGTCGCGCAGGCCGTCGCCGACGAAATTCAGCGAAAACAGCGTGATGACGAAGAAGATCGACGGGAAGATCAGAAGCCAGGGGGCGTTCTGCATGTTCTTTGCCCCTTCCGAGATCAGCGTGCCCCAGCTGGCAAGCGGCGCCTGGACACCAAGGCCGAGGAAGGACAGGAAACTCTCCGTCAGGATCACCTGCGGCACCACCACGGTCACAAACACAATGACCGGCCCGATGGTATTGGGGATGATGTGGCGGCGGATGATCTGCCAGTCGGAGAGGCCGAGCGCCTGCGCTGCGCCGACGAATTCGCGCCGCTTCAGCGACAGCGTCTGCCCACGCACAATACGGGCCATTTCCAGCCATTGCACCGCGCCGATGACGGCAAAGATCAGGATGACCGAGCGGCCGAAGAAGACCACCAGCACCACGACGAGAAAGACGAAGGGCAGCGAATAGAGGATTTCCACAAAGCGCATCATCACATTGTCGACGCGCCCGCCGAGATAACCCGACGTTGCGCCATAGACGACACCGATGCCGAGTGAAACGAGCGAGGCGGCAAGTCCGACGGCAATAGAAATCTGTCCACCGAGCATGACGCGCACCATCAGGTCACGGCCGTTGCTGTCGGTGCCGAAGAAGAAATATTTCTGGTCCACCGTGCCGGTCAGCACCATGGAGAGCTGGTCGGGGGCGGTTTCCTTGACCTCCGTCGACTTGAACTCGTTCACCCGGTCGAAATAGCGCACCGAGCGCGGATCGATGGGGCTTGAGGAGGTCACTCTGGCGGTAAAGACGCCGTTGTCGATCTCAAAACTTTCGAGCGTCAGGCGGGCGCGCTTTGCCGCCGAGGCGGCGACGTCTTCCAGCGTCTTCGGGTCCGGTCGCGGCGAAAGGCTCGGCGGAATGGTGACGTAGGAGGCAAACACCTGATCATAGCTGTGCGGCACGAAGAGCGGGCCGGCAAAGGAAAAAAGGCCGATCAGCAGCAGCACGAGGCAGGACACCATGGCCGCCGTGTTGCGGCGAAAGCGCATCCAGGCCAGCTGGCCAAGGCTTCGGCCCTTCATTTCGGGTGCTGTCGCGGAAAGAGTGGTCATGTCAGTCATGGCGAACCCTCGGGTCGAGCAGGCCATAGGCGATATCGACCAGGAGATTGAAGAGGATCACGAAGATCGCGACGAGGATGACGGTGCCCATCACCAGCGGATAGTCGCGGTTGAGCGCCCCCAGCACGAAATAGCGGCCAACGCCTGGAATGGTGAAAATGCTTTCCACCACAGCCGAACCGGTAAGCAGCGCTGCAGCACAGGGCGCCAGATAGGAAACGACCGGCAGCATCGCCCCGCGCAGCGCATGGGTGACGACCACGACCCGCGATGGCAGACCATAGGCGCGGGCCGTGCGGATATGGTCGGTGTGCAGCGCCTCGATCATCGCGCCGCGCGTGAGGCGGGCAAAGACGGCCAGCTGCGGCAACGCCAACGCAATCATCGGCAGGATGAGATATTGCGCCGAGCCATCGCCCCAGCCGCCGGCAGGCAGCCAGGACAGAAGCACGGCAAAGACCAGCGTCAGCACCGGACCGACAACGAAATTGGGAACGGTGACGCCCACCGTCGCGAACGCCATCAGACCGAAATCAAGCGCGCTGTTCTGGCGCAGCGCCGCAATCGTGCCGAGCAGCACGCCGCCAATGAGCGCGATCAGGATGGCCATGGAGCCCAGCTGCATCGAATAAGGCAGCGCCTTGCCGATGAGTTCGGCAACGGTATTGTCCTTGTAGATGAAGCTCGGGCCGAAATCGCCGGTCAGCGCATTGCCGATATAGGTGAGGTATTGCCGCCAGATCGGTTGATCGAGATGGTAGGTCGCCATCAGATTGGCCATGGTCTGGGGCGGCAGCGGACGTTCCAGGTTGAACGGGCCGCCGGGCGCAAAGCGCATCAGGAAAAACGAAATGGTCACGACGACGAACACCGTGGGAATGGCGCTCATCAGCCGGCGCAGGACGAAGCTGATCATGGGTCAAAAAGCATGACGCGCGACACCCTTTGGGTTTCGCGCGTCATTCTCCCTTCAAGGATTATTCGGAGACGTTCAGATACTTGGACAGATGCTCGTTCACCGCATTGTCGCTCCAGCCGGAGACGCGCGATGCGACGAGCCACAGGTTGGCCGTGTTCATGAACGGCGCAATCGGCTGGTCACGGCTGAGAATGGCCTCGGCCTTCTTCAGGATGTCCATGCGCTTTGCCACGTCCCGCTCCTCGTTCGACTGCTGCATCAGCGCGTCGAACTCGTCGTTCTTGTACTTGGCATAGTTGAAGGTGACGTTGGAGCCGACATTCAGCGTCAGGAAGTTTTCCGGATCGGCATAATCGGCCGTCCAGCCGGCGCGGGCCACGTTGAACTTGCCGCCCTCCTGCAGGTAGGCATAGTGCGAGGCGACATCGAGATTGACCAGCGACACATTGGCACCAAAGGTGTTCTTCCACATGTCGGCGACCGCCGTTGCCACACGCTCATGGTTGGCGTTGGTGTTGTAGCGGATCTCGATGTTGAGCGGCTTTGCGCCTTCGCCGTAGCCGGCCTCCTTCATCAGCGCGACGGCCTTATCCTCGCGGTCGATCTGCGACAGCGCGGCCCAGTCCGGCACGGCGCCCTCGCCATAGCCTTCCATGCCCGGCGGCACGAGATGGTAGGCCGGAAGCTGCGCGCCGGAATAGATCTCGGCTGCCAAGAAATCGCGGTCGACAGCCATCGAGAGCGCGTTGCGCACCCGAACGTCGCTATAGGGCGCCTCGCGCGTGTCGAAGGTGTAGTAATAGGTGGCGAGCGAGGGGTTCACATGCACCTGGTCGCCATAGCTTTCCCGCAGGCGTTTGATCTGGTCGGCGGAGAAATTATAGACCAGGTCCATTTCCTTGGCCTCGAAACGACGCACGGACGCCGCATCGTCATCAATCGGGTAGAAGATCACTTTGTCGAGCTTGACGTTGGCGACATCCCAGTACTGGTCGTTCTTCACCACGGTCAGCGTATCGTTGGGCACATGGCTCTCAAGCTTGAAGGCGCCGTTGGAGACCATGTTGCCGGGCTTGACGAACTGATCGCCGAACTTTTCGAAATTGGCTTTGGAGATCGGCAGTGCCGTCTGATGCGCCAGAAGCTGCAAGAAGAACGGCGTCGGACGCTCGAGCGTGATCTCGACCGTCTTGGCATCCACCGCCTTCACACCCAGCTGGTCGACGGGGAGTTCGCCCTTGTTGACCTTCTGCGCATTCTTGATCGGGTAGAGAATATTGGCATAGCCGGCCGCCGTCTTCGGATCTTCGACGCGGCGCAGGGAGAACAGGAAATCCTCGGCCGTCACGGCAGAACCGTCCGACCATTTGGCATTGTCGCGCAGCTTGAAGGTATAGACCGTGCCGTCGTCGGACACGGTCCAGCTTTCGGCGGCACCGGGCACGATCTCGCCCTTGGCATCATAGATCGTCAGGCCTTCGAACAGGTCCTTGACCACGAAGCTTTCGATGTCGATGGAGATGTGGGCGTAGTCGAGCGTCTGCGGCTCGCCACTGTTGCCGCGATGCAGAACGGCTTCGGCCAGCGCATTGCTCGCGCCAAACAGAAGCGATCCCACGAGGATCGAAGTCGCCAATCTGGTTTTCATGAACGTCATTCTTTGTTTCCCTTCCCCCAATGTGATCCTGGGTGTGAGGCGCAGAGCAAATGCGAATCCTGATCACAATACAAGCAGAACGTTAGTGCATTCGACATTATTCAGGCATATTTGCGACATCTTTGCGCCGTTGCGACCGCCTTTGAGCGCACGGATGCGTGATCATGAACCACCCTTTTCTCCGTCTTGAATGCTCCATCCAGAGCGGGTGCCGCGGAAAATGGTTAATGGAATTTAACATCAAAGGCAGACAGATCTAAAATTTGAGCAATTTTGCCCTTACTGAGGTCACTTTCAGGAAGGAAATGCTCCGCCAGTTGAAAGTTAGCCCTTTCTTATGGGCCTTGAACCGGACGGAGACTTCATGCGCAAACTGTTGTGCGTCGCGCTCGCAAGCGTCATCAGCCTTTCATCGGCCATGGCTGCGGAAAAGGAACCTGTGAAAATCCGACGCGGCAATCTGTTCACCCACGATTACAGCGCCGCCTATACGGTGCAGCGGGTGAGCGTCAAGACCGAGTGTTTCCCGGAAAGGCTGGAAGCCATCCTTGCCCATATCGCGATCGAGACCGGGCGAAAGCCGGTCGTCACCTCGGGCCATCGGCCGCGCTCCGGCCGCTCCCAGCACAGCAGTTGTCTCGCCGCCGATATCCGCGTGCCCGGCGTGTCCGACCGCGCGGTGATTGCGGCCGCCTCGACAGCGCCCGGCATTGGCGGCATCGGGCGCTATTGCAACGGCATCATCCATGTGGATGTGGGGCCCAAGCGCCGCTGGGCCTATTGCGGCAAGTCGTAAGAGCCTCACACCACCGGCTTTTGCGCCTGCCGCGTCAGCTGCGCGGCTTGCGCTTGAGGTTGCGGCGGATCATGCCGAAATCGGCACCGCCAATGGCAAAGGCCGCAGCGAAATAGACCAGCATCGCCACGCCGATGAGGGCAAAGAGCGCTAAAACCTTTTCGATGAGCCGGGTTCCCGGTGCAAGCCACGGGGCGGCATGGCCAAGCGCATAGCTCAAGGCCAGGCACATGATGCCGGTTGCGACCAGAAGCAGAGCAGCGCGCCGGGCAAGCGCCCATTCCCAGACCAGATGGCCGCGCCTCAGCAGCATGGAAAATAGAAGCGCCGTGTTCAGCCAGCCGGCGGCCGCTTCTGCCGTGGCGATACCGCGCTCGGCAATCAAGGGGAAAAGCGTGATGGCAAGACCGGAGTTGATGACGACCGAGGCCATGGTAAAGCGCATCGGCGTCTTGGTGTCCTCGCGGGCGTAAAAGCCCGGCTGCAGCGCCTTGATCAGCACGAAGCCCGGCAGGCCGAGCCCGTAGATGGCAAGGATGGAGGCGACCACCGTGGTGTTTTCCGCCGAAAACGCGCCGCGCTCGTAAAGCACGCGGATGATGGCATCCGACAGCATCCATAGGCCACCGGCTGCCGGCAGCGTCAGGAACAGCACGAATTCCAGCGACCGGTTCTGGATATTGCCGGCCTCCTTCATGTGGCCGGACTTGAGCGCGCGCGACAGTTCTGGCAACAGCACGACGCCAACGGCAACACCGACCACGCCAAGCGGCAGCTGGTAGATGCGGTCGGCATATTGCAGGGCGGCAATCGCACCTTCCTTGCTCGACGCAATCGCCTGGCCGATGATCTGGTTGATCTGGGTGACGCCGCCGGTGACAGCCGCCGGCACGGCCAGCACCAGCAGCCGCTTCACGTTGGGCGTGATGCGCGGCATGCGAAAGCCGATGCTCATGCCGGCATGGCGCACGCCGACATAGACGACGGCAAGCTGCAGAAGGCCTGCGGCGAGAACGCTCCAAGAGAGATACCAGGCCGTCGACAGCGGATCGGCCCCGCTCCACAGCGCATAGAACAGCGCGCCGATCATCACGACGTTGAGGAAAACCGGCGCGATGGCGGCGGCAAAGAAATGATGCATCGAATTCAACATGCCGCTCATCATCGCCGTCAACGACATGCACATCAGATAGGGAAACATCACCGCCGCAAGGCGGATGGTGATCGACATCTTTTCCGCATCGTCGGCAAAGCCGGGCGCGATCACGAAGCGCACCAGAAGCGGCATGGACAATTCCATGACGATGGTGATCAGCAGCAGAACGGAAAACAGAACGCCGAACACTTCCTCGGAAAAGCGCTTGGCGCCCTCGATGCCGTTCGCCTCGATTTCCTTGGAAAACAGAGGCACGAAGGCGGCGTTGAAGGCGCCTTCGGCAAACAGGCGGCGAAACAGGTTCGGAAAGCGGAAGGCCGCATAGAACACGTCGGCCATGGGTCCGGTGCCGAGTGCTGCCGCCATCAGGGTTTCGCGGGCAAAGCCGAACAGGCGACTGCCGAGCGTGGCGCCACCGACGGTCGCAAACTTCTTGACGAGGCTCATGCTTGTGTCCGTGATTTTGTCGCCGCAGCGCTGGAGACGGCGGCCGGATCAGGCGCGATAATGCCCGACGGCATGCCGCGGCGCAGTTCGTCCTCCTGTTCGGAGATGACCGTTTTCAGCCGCGTGACGATGGTGCCCTGGCGGTTCTCGTTGGTCACCTTCTGGCCGACGAGATCCGTCACGTAGAAGGTGTCGATGACCTTTTCACCGAACGTGGTGATGCGCGCCGAGTGGATGTCGAGCGAAAGATCGGCAAGCACCACCGTCATGTCGGCCAGCAGGCCGGTGCGGTCGAGCCCTTCCACCTCGATGACGGTGAACTTGTTCGACAGCGTGTTGGAGAGCGTCACCGAGGGGTGAACGGTAAAGGTCTTGTTGCGCTTCTTGGCCCGTGCCCGGGTGGCGATCACCTCCGGCAGGCGCTTCTTGCCCGACAGCACGTCCTCGATCATGCGCCCGATCGTGCCAGCGCGGCGCATCTCGTCCTCGTCGTTCTGAAACTCGCGGCTGATGAGGATGGTGTCGAGCGCGCGCCCGTCGGTCGTCGTGTAGATCTGCGCATCGGCAATATTGGCGCCGGCGGCCGCACAGGCGCCGGCAATGATCGACAAGAGGCGCGGATGGTCGGGCGCCAGAACGGTGATCTCGGTAATGGCGCGAAAACTGTCGGTGCGCACCATGGTGGCCAGCGCATGGCCCGCCTTGTCGGTTTCGCGGATGAAGCCGACATGGCGCAGCTGGTCTTCGAGAGGGACGGACAGGAGATAAGGCTGGTAATGCAGCCGCGAATAGGTCTTGCGGTCCTTCTGGCTCCAGTTGGAGAGCGCCTTGGCCAGCGCCTCCTCGGCAGCACTCGCCCGCTCCTTGCGCGAGACTTCCGAAAAACCGCCCGACAGCAGCAATTCCGTCTCATAGTAGAGCGTGCGCAAGAGCTGACCTTTCCAGCCGTTCCAAACGCCGGGGCCAACGGCGCGGATATCGCAGATCGTCAGGATCAGCAGCATTTTCAGCCGGTCGAGAGACTGCACCTTGTCGGCAAAATCGGTGATCGTCTTGCGGTCGTGAAGGTCGCGGGTCTGCGCCACCATCGACATCAGCAGATGCTGGTCGATGAGCCAGGCGACGAGTTCCGTCTGCTTTGGCTTCAGCCCGAAGCGCGGGCACAGCTTGCGCGCCACGCGGGCGCCGGCCACCGAATGATCCTCCTGACGGCCCTTGGCGATATCGTGCAGCAGCACCGCCACATAGAGCGCCTGGCGCTCCTCGATGCCGGGCATCAGCTTGTTGGCCAACGGATGCTCGTCGGCAAAGCGGCCCTTGTCGATGTTGGAGAGGCCTTCCACGGCGCGGATCAGATGCTCGTCCACCGTATAGTGGTGGTACATGCTGAACTGCATCATGGCGACGATCTTGCCGAATTCGGGAATGAACCGGCCAAGCACGCCCGCCTCGTTCATGCGACGCAACGTCAGCGCCGGCTCCAGCCGCGAGGTGAGAATGGAGAGGAACAGCCGGTTCGCCTCGGTGTTTTCCCGCAGCTCGTCATCGATCAGGTGCAGGCCGCGGGTGATCGCCTTCAGGGCATCCGGGTGATATTCCAGCCCGTGCAGGTCGGCCACATGAAACAGCCGGATGATGCTGACCGGATCGCGCTTGAAGACGTCCGGATCGGCAAGCGCAATGCGGCCCTGATCCTCGACGAATTCGGCACTGCCGGGGATTTTTCGCGTGCGCTTGCGAAAGCGCGAAATGACGCCGGTGAGCCCCGGCGCCGGCTTGGCCTGCTCTTCTTCCAGGGCCGCACAGAGAATGCGGGTGAGATCGCCGACATCCTTGGTGACAAGGAAATAGTGCTTCATGAAGCGCTCGACCGCCGAAAGGTTCGGCCGGTTATGATAGCCGAGGCTTTCGGCAATCTCGCGCTGGATATCGAAGGACAGACGCTCTTCCGCCTTGCCCGTCAGGAAATGCATCTGACAGCGCACCGCCCAGAGAAAATCCTCCGCCTTCTGGAACAGCCGCCATTCCTGGCGCGACAGGACGCCGAGCTTCACCAGTTCGGCCGGATCGCGCACCCGGTAATGGTATTTGGTGATCCAGAACAGCGTCTGGATGTCGCGCAGGCCGCCCTTGCCTTCCTTGACGTTCGGCTCCACCAGATAACGGGTATCGCCGGCCTTCTGGTGGCGCTGGTCGCGCTCGGCAAGCTTGGCCACGATGAAATCCGGGCCGCTGTGATTGACGATTTCGGCGGCAAAACGCGCCTGAAGCTCGTCCGCCAGCGCTTCCTTTCCGCACAGAAGCCGCATTTCCAGAATGGTCGTGCGGATCGTCATGTCCTGACGCGACAGCGCAATGCATTCTTCCACCGTGCGGGTGGCATGGCCCACCTTGAAGCCGAGATCCCAGAGCACGTAGAGCAGGAATTCCACCGCCTTGCGCACTTCCTCGGAATTCTTCACCGGCAACAGGAACAGAAGGTCGATGTCGGATCCGGGCGCAAGCGTCCCGCGTCCATAGCCGCCAACGGCCGTCACGGCCATGCGCGCACCCGATTTGGGATAGACGAAACGGGAAATCAGCCCATGAACAATGCAGATCAGCTGGTCCTGAACCCAGGAGATGCGCTCGGCGCAATTCAGTCCGCTGCCATCTTCGGACAGTTTTTGCCGGGCTTTTTCGCGGGCCTCGACACTGGCGCGGCGCAGGATCGGCAGGATGGCCGACCGGATCTCCAGCATGCTGTCGTTTCCGGCGCGCGCGACCGCCTCGCATTCGTCTCTGAGGCGGTTCACATCCAGAAGTTCTGAAAATTCAATCTCGTGTCTTGCCATCTTGCCCTGCCGGTGCCGCTCCCGCCATGCGCTATAGCGTTTCCGGACCGCTTTCACAATGAAATCGCAAGCCGGCGCCAGCGCCACGGCACAATGAACGGCAGATCTTGCCAAGCGGTTTCGATGCCGCCGCGATGCTGTAAGGGCGGCGCCAAAAGCGCAGGCCGGGGTGACAGTCGCCCGATTATTTTGCCGCGAGCTGCTTCTTCAACGCATAAAGCGCATCCAGCGCCTCGCGCGGGGTCATGTCATCGGGGTTGATGGCCTTCAGCGCTTCTTCGATCTTGGAAGGCCCGCGCTTTTCCTGCTCCTTGCGCACCGCCACCTGGAAGAGCGGCAGATCGTCGATCAGCTGGCTTGCCGGGTTCTTGCGGTCGGCATCCTCAAGCTTGTTCAGGACGTCGCGGGCGCGCGAGACGACCGCCTCCGGCAGGCCCGCAAGCTTTGCCACCTGGATACCGTAGGAACGATCCGCCGCCCCCGGCCCCACTTCATGCAGGAAGATGACATCGCCATCCCATTCCTTCACCCGCATCGTGGCATTGGAGAGCCGTCCGAGCTTTTCAGACAGCGCCGTCAGTTCATGGAAATGCGTGGCAAACAGGCCCCGGCAGCGGTTGGCCTCGTGCAGATGCTCAACGGCGGCCCAGGCAATCGACAGACCGTCGAAGGTGGCGGTTCCCCGGCCGATTTCGTCGAGGATGACCAGCGAGCGGTCGGTCGCCTGGTTGAGGATGGCAGCGGTCTCCACCATTTCCACCATGAAAGTGGAGCGGCCACGCGCCAGATCGTCGGAGGCGCCGACGCGGGAAAACAGCCGGTCGACCACGCCGATCTGGGCGGACGCTGCCGGCACGAAGGAGCCCATCTGGGCAAGGATCGCAATCAGCGCATTCTGGCGCAGGAAGGTCGATTTACCGCCCATGTTCGGGCCGGTGAGCAGCCAGAGCGCGCCGAACCCGCCATCACTGTTGGGCGAGAGGTCGCAATCATTGGCGATGAAGGCGCTCGCCGACTGGCGCCTGAGCGCCTGCTCCACCACCGGATGGCGGCCACCCTCGATGTTGAACTGGCGCGAACCATCCACCTGCGGACGGCAATAGTTCCATTCGTCGGCCAGCAGCGACAGGCCGGCGGCGACATCGATGACGGCAAGCGCGCGGGCGCCGGCCTTGATCGCCTCGGCACCCGCCAGCACCGCCTTCGTCATTGTCTCGAAAGCGGCAAGCTCAATGGTGAGCGCCTGGTTTGCAGCATTGGCAATGCGGCTTTCCAGATCGGCAAGCTCGGTCGTGGTAAAGCGCATGGCATTCGCCATGCTCTGGCGGTGAATGAAGCGGGCCTTTGCCTCCGGTGTATCGATCATCGGCCCGGCATTGCCGGCGGTCACCTCGATGAAATAGCCAAGCACGTTGTTGTGCTTGATCTTCAGCGACTTGATGCCGGTTTCCTCGGCATATTGCAGCTGAAGGCCGGCAATCACCCGGCGCGATTGGTCGCGCAGCGCCCGTACCTCGTCCAGTTCGCCATCGGCGCCATCACGCACGAAGCCGCCGTCACGCTTGAGGAGCGGCAGATCCTCGGCAAGCGTGGAGCCCAGTTGCTGCTCCAGCGCAAAGGGCAGCGCCTGCAGGTCGGTGAGGGCCGCCGACAGTTCCTCTGGCAAGAGCGCGCCGGAAAACCGCTCGACCACCTGGCGGGCCGCGGACAGTCCCTGGCGAATACCGCCAAGATCGCGCGGGCCGCCCCGGTCGAGCGCCAGACGCGACAGCGCACGCGGCATGTCCGGCACATGCTTCAGCGCCGCCCGCAGATCCGAGCACAGCGACGGCTCGTCGATGAGGAAGGCGACACTATCCAACCGGCCGTTGATGATGGCGGGATCGGTCAGCGGCGACATCAGCCGCTCGGCCAGCAGCCGTGCGCCGCTGCCGGTCACGGTGCGATCGATCGCCTTCAACAGCGATCCGTCTCGGTCGCCCGACAGCGTGCGCGTGAGTTCAAGGTTTGCCCGGGTGGCGGGATCGATGAAGAGGGTCGAGGCGCCGCTTTCGCGCTCGGGCGCGCTGAGCGGCGGCCGTTCGGCAATCTGCGTCTTTTCCACATAGGCGACGGCAGCGGCGGCAGCGGCGAGTTCACTGCGCGAAAACGTGCCGAACCCGTCCAGCGTGCCGACGCCGAAATAGCGCGTGATGCGCCCTTCCGCCGTCGCGCTGTCAAACAGCACGCCCGGCTGCGGCACCGCAACCCGCCCTAGGATATCGAATGTCGCCTTGAGGTCCGGATCGTGAAAGACGGTGTCGGGCACGATCAGTTCGCGCGGCTCGATGCGCAGGATATCGGCAAGCAGGCGCAGCGGCGTGGTTTCGGCAACGCGGAAAATGCCGGTGGAGATGTCGATCCAGGCAAGCGCCATCTGCGTCTCGGTGCCACCGCGAATGCGGGCCAGCGCCATCAGGTAATTGGATTCCGACGGCGAAAGCAGCTTCTCTTCGGTCAGCGTGCCGGGCGTCACCAGCCGCACCACATCGCGCTTGACGACGGATTTGGAGCCGCGCTTGCGGGCTTCCGCCGGATCTTCCACCTGCTCGCAGACGGCAACGCGAAAGCCGAGCCCGATCAGCTTCTGCAGATAATCGTCGGCCGCATGGATCGGCACGCCGCACATCTGGATATCCTGCCCCATGTGCTGGCCGCGGCGGGTGAGCGTGATGCCGAGCGCCCGCGAGGCTTCCACGGCATCCTCGAAGAAAAGCTCGTAGAAATCGCCCATGCGATAGAACAGCAGCGAGTCGGGGTTATTCGCCTTGATCTCGATGAACTGTTCCATCATCGGCGTGGCCGAAGCGCGGCTTTCGGCCGTGATCAGTTCGGCTGTATTCCAGACATCTGAAGTAAGGCGTTCCAAAGGTTTCCCGGCCGTTTTCTGTTGCGTGGCGTGACCTGCGACACTATCGGTTATGCCCCCGACAATACAACAGAGCGCGCCTGAAACTTGGGCGATGCCCACAACATGCTGGAGGAGGAGACATGTCTGCCAAGGAAACCCGCCCGACCTCGGGCGAGCCCCGCAAGCGCGCTTCGGTGACGGAACAGGAGGCGCTCGATTTCCACAGCAGCGGCCGTCCCGGCAAGCTGGAGATCACGCCGACCAAGCCGATGGCGACCCAGCGCGACCTGTCGCTCGCCTATTCGCCGGGCGTCGCCGTGCCGGTCAAGGCCATCGCGGCCGATCCGGCCACCGCTTATGACTACACCACGCGCGGCAACATGGTGGCGGTTATCTCCAATGGCACTGCCATTCTGGGCCTTGGCAATCTGGGAGCGCTTGCCTCAAAGCCGGTCATGGAAGGCAAGTCCGTTCTCTTCAAGCGTTTTGCCGATGTCGATTCCATCGACCTTGAGGTCGACACGGAAAATGTCGACGAGTTCGTCAACTGCGTGCGCTATCTCGGCCCCTCCTTCGGCGGCATCAACCTGGAAGACATCAAGGCGCCGGAATGTTTCATCATCGAAAGCCGCTTGCGCGAACTGATGGACATTCCGGTCTTTCACGATGACCAGCACGGCACCGCCATCATTGCCGCTGCCGGCCTTATCAACGCGCTGGAACTGACCGGACGTGACCTCAAGACGACGAAGCTCGTCTGCAACGGCGCCGGCGCTGCCGCCATCGCCTGCATCGAGCTGATCAAGGCCATGGGCTTTGCGCCCGAAAACATCATCCTCTGCGACACCAAGGGCGTCATCTACCAGGGCCGCACCGAGGGTATGAACCAGTGGAAGAGCGCGCATGCGGTGAAAACCGACCGGCGCACGCTGGAAGAGGCCATGAACGGCGCAGACGTCGTGCTCGGCCTGTCGCAGAAGGGCGCCTTCAGCGAAGACATGATCCGCTCGATGGCGGACAAGCCGATCATCTTTGCCATGGCCAACCCCGATCCGGAAATCACGCCGGAGGAAGTGGCGCGCATCCGTGACGACGCGATCATGGCAACCGGGCGTTCGGACTATCCGAACCAGGTGAACAACGTCCTCTGCTTCCCCTACATGTTCCGCGGCGCGCTCGACGTGCGGGCAAGCCAGATCAACGACGCGATGAAGATTGCCGCCGCCAATGCGCTGGCAGACCTCGCCCGCCAGGACGTGCCGGATGATGTGGCCGCTGCCTATCAGGGCGTGCGCCCGCGCTTCGGGCCGCAATACATCATTCCGGTGCCGTTCGATCCGCGCCTGATCTCGGCCATTCCGGTGGCCGTCGCCAAAGCCGCCATCGACAGCGGCGTGGCCCGCAAGGTGATCGCAGACCTCGACGGCTACGGCCGGGAGCTTTCTGCCCGGCGCGATCCGATTGCGGCAACCACGCAGGGCATCTACCAGCAGGTGCGCCGCAGCCCCAAGCGCGTGGTGTTTGCGGAGGCCGAAGAAGAGCAGGTCATGCGCGCCGCCGTCTCCTTCATCGCGCAAGGGCTCGGCACCGCCATCCTGCTTGGACGTGACGACGTGATCCGCTCCACGGCCGAACGCGCCGGCATCGAACTGGACCGCCCCGGCATCGAGATCGTCAATGCCCGCCTTTCGACCCGCGTCGAGGCCTATATCGACTATCTCTATGCACGGCTTCAGCGCGAGGGGTACCTGCTGCGCGACGTGCAGCGCCTCATCCATAACGACCGCAACCACTTTGCCGCCTGCATGGTGGCGCTGGGAGATGCGGATGCGATGGTAACCGGCACGACCCGCAATTACGCCACGGCGCTGTCGGACGTGCGCCGCTGTATCGATGCCAAACCCGGCCACAAGGTCATCGGCGTTTCGCTCGTCGTCTCGCGCGGCCGCACCGTCTTCGTGACGGATACCGCGGTGCATGACATGCCCTCTGCCGAGGATCTCGCCGATATCGCCGTGGAAGCGGCCCGCATGGCACGCCGAATGGGATACGAGCCGCGCGTGGCGCTGCTTGCCTATTCCACCTTCGGCCAGCCGCGCGGCGAACGGTCGGAGCGGGTGCGCGAGGCGGTAAAGATCCTCGACCAGCGCCGACTTGACTTCGAATATGACGGCGAGATGGGCGCCGATATTGCGCTCAATGCCAGCCGCATGGAGCAGTATCCGTTCACGCGGCTGTCGGGCACCGCCAATGTGCTCGTCATGCCCGCCATCCATTCGGCTGCCATTTCCACCCGCATGCTGGAGGAGCTCGGCGGCTCGACGCTGATCGGTCCGCTGCTTGTCGGCCTCGACAAGTCGGTGCAGATCACCTCGATGGGCGCCAAGGACAGCGATATCGTGAACATGGCAGCGATCGCCGCCTATAACGCCGGGTCCTGATCTTTCTTGCCGGACATCCCCCGTGTGGGCTACACTCGGCCCCAAGGCCCATACGGGGGAACACCCATGAAGACGGTCAGCCTGCAGGAAGCCCGCTCACAGCTGTCCAGCCTCGTCGACAAGGCGGCAAACGGCGAAGCCTTCATCATCGAGAAGGATGGCAAGCCTGTGGTCAAGGTGGTGCCAGTGGAAGATGCTCCGAAGAAGAAGCGCCGCGCGGGCTTCCTCAAAGGCCAGGCATCATTGCCTGACGATTTTGACAGCATCTATGCCAAAGAAATCGAAGACATGTTCTATGGCAAATGAGCGTTTTCGCTGACACACACATTCTGGCATGGTTTGCCGAGGATGCAGCGGAATTGACCGCGGAGACGCGCAGCATTCTCGAAGATGACCGAAACATGCTGTTCTTCAGCTCAGCCAGCATCTGGGAGTTGACGATCAAGAAGGCACTCAAGAAGGTCGACTTCCGCCTTGAGCCGCCTATTCTCCATCAAGCGCTCTTGGAAAACGGCTTTATGGAGCTTCCTGTATCAGCGCTCCACGCGCTCGCCCTCAGTTCGCTGCCCCCCATCCACAAGGACCCGTTCGACCGGATCCTGATTGCCCAGAGCGCTCATGAAGGCATGACGCTTCTGACTGCGGATCGAACGATCGCGCAGTATGGCGGGGCAATCCGGCTGGTTTGAAGCGCAGACTGGCGACGTGCCACCCGGGTCTCTGCCAGCCAGGGATCAGCTGGCAAACCGGCCGGCATCGGCACCGTAATAGTTGATATAGCGTCCGGAAATGGCTTCGATCGGCAGGATGACCAGCACGTCGGTGGTGTTGAACGCCTGGTCGACGACGGCGCCGTGGCCAACCATGGCGCCCAGCCGCAGATAGCCCTTCACCAGCGGCGGCATCGACATCAGCGCCCGCTTGGGATTGATCGCTTCGGCCGGCATCAGGTCCATTTCACAAAACAGATCGGACTTGGCAGAGGCTGCCCAGTCGCCCTTGGCGCAGACCGTGTGATGCAGGAAGGACAGCGCCAGCGCATGTTCCTCCGGCCGCACGCCCGGAAACGAAGCGCAACCGAACATGGCATGGATATTATGTTTGAGCGCATAGGCCCAGTTGCCCTGCCACAGCAGTTCCACCGTGCGCTTGGTGCGATAGTTCGGCAGCACGCAGGAGCGGCCAAGTTCCATGAAGCGCTTGTCCGGATGGCGTGCCAGAAGCGGATCGATATCAAACTCGCATGCCGAATAGAAACCGCCATGGTTGATCGCCACATCCTGGCGCAAGAGCCGGTAGGTTCCGACGATCTGGTCTTCCGGATCGCCGTCCAGCGCTGTGTCGACCACCAGAAGATGGTCGCAGATATCGTCGAAACTGTCGACATCGCGGGCACGGCGCATGGCCTCGGGCGGCAGTTGCGCCTGCATTTCCTCGACGAACACCCGGTAGCGCAGCGCCTGGGCCGCATCCACCTCACGGGGGTTGCGGGCAAGCCGCGTTTCCAGGCTGCCGATCCGGCCGAGCACATCCGTGCGCGCCGGCGCACGCGACGGGCTCTGTTCGGCGCCAAACGCGATGTCGCGATCAAGCAATTCGATAGTCATGACGCTTCGTCCGTCTCTGATGAATGTCTTCATAGAACATCAAAGTGCAACAGCAACGTGACAAACCGAATTCCGGCAAAAGAAAGGCTGAAACGGATTTATCACCGCATCAGGCGGACGCGGCCATGACCAGCTCCACCTCGCGCAGGAGCTCCTGCGGATCGATGGGCTTCTGCAGCACGCGCCGCGCGCCCTGTGCCAGCATCTTTTTCTGCAGCACGGCATCCATCTCGCCGCTGAGGACGAGGACCGGGGCCGTCGCGCGCGAACCAGCATTGCGGCCATTGGCCAGGAGCGGCAGCACCTGTGCCAGATCGCCGCCGGGCATATGGATGTCGGAAATGATGAGATCGGGATGCCGCTCGCTGAGCGCTGCGTCGCGAAGCGCTGCCAGATCCGATACATGATGCACGACGCAACCGGCCCTCTTCAGGATCGAACCGACCATCATGGCGCTGACCGGATCATCCTCGGCCAGCAGCACGGAGAGCTGCCGGCGCGCCAGGATCGTGGTCTGCGGGGAGGCTTGCGTGCGCATGGCTGACGGTGAACGCCCCTCGCCTCCGCCCAGTCTGCCGCGCAGCACGTCGACCAGCGACTGTTCACGCAGCGGCCGGATCAGCCAGGCGTCGTAACTGTCCCAGGGCTGCGCGGCGCGTTCCTCCGGGCTCACCAGCAGGATGCGGCGCATGCCCTGCATATGCGCAAGCGAGGCAACTGTCCCCACTGTGCGGTGATCGACGATCATGTCGGTAAAGGCCATGCCCTGCCGCGCCAGCTGGCCGATCGTGTGCTCCGCTTCGGCAAGCGTACGGACATGGCGGCAACGACCGCCGAGCGTTTCGATCGTGGCAATGGTTGCTGCGGCCGCCGGACCGGTCGGCGCAATGAGGAGCACGCGTGACGAGCGCAGCAGCAGCATGCGGTCATTGCCTTCGTTGCCCGCCTTGACGAAGCTTGCCGGGAAGCGAATGGTAAAGGTGGTGCCCTTGCCCTTTTCGCTCGCCACCGACAGCGATCCGCCGAATTCATTGAGGATGCGGGTGGCGATGGAAAGGCCGAGGCCCGTTCCGCCGCTGCGCTCCACCGCTTCGCCCACCTGCTCGAATTCGGCAAAGATATTCTGCTGCGCTTCCGTCGTCATGCCGGGCCCGGTATCGGCCACGGTGATCACCACCTGTGCGCCGTCCATACCGACGCGTGTCAACACGCCGCCCTTCTGGGTGAACTTCACGGCATTGCCGATGACATTGAACAGCACCTGGCGCAGGCGTGCGGGATCAAAGTCCATCAGGGTCGGCACGTCGAAGGCAACCGTCGAGCCGATCTCGATGGATTTTTCATGGGCGCGTGGCGCCAGCATTTCCACCACGCTTTCCAGCAGCTGGCGCAGATTTTCAGCGCGGCTGTTCAGCCGGAAGCGACCGGCCTGCAGCGTGGCGAAGTCGAGAAGATCATCGACGAGCTGCGCCATGGCAAGACCGGCCTGATGCACGGCGCCGATATAGTTCTTCTGCTCCAGCGTCAGGCTGGTCTGCTCCAGAAGATGGCTCATGCCTAAAATGCCGGTGAGCGGGGTGCGCAATTCGTGGACGACCGTCGCCATCTGCCGGGTTTTCGCGGCACTTTCCTCTTCCGCATGCAGACGCGCTTCCTCGCGCTGATGGGCCGCATCGCGCTCGGCCGTCACATCCCGGCCGCTGCCATAGACGAGAATCGCCTGCGAGACCGGATCCTGCAGCACGACATCCCGCCAGGAAAAAATGCGCAGCCCCTCGACGGTCGGGATTTCGATGTCCTTGGGATGCAGAAGCGGTTCGGGCGCAAGCGCAATGCCCAGTTCGTCCAGCAAATGCCCTTCAGGCGATCTAAAGCCCGTCAAAAGCCGGAAGGTCCGATTGGAGCCCTTCACGACACCGTCTTCGGTGCGCACCAGCGCGGGGTTGGAAAACAGATCCTGACTTGACAGGAACGCAAGAGGAGCGATGCCGGCCGAAGCCTCCGGCGCATGTACCGACCCGTCTTCAAGATAATCCCCGGCCTCTGTCAGGAAACGGCTCATTGCGCTCATTCACTCCGCAGGATCTACGTCACGATCCATCCTGCCAGTTCGGTCTGCCAGTTCGGTCGGATAAAGAAAGCGCTTCCAAACCAGCCATGATGATCTGCGCATAGGCGCAGGCCTCATGGTTAGCACAAGTTCCTTCCAAACGCTTACCACTTCAACCGTAAAGTTTATGTGCGTTTGCGTCTAGACCCCAAAAGTTCGTCAAGAATGACGCACCCTGCCCCCACCGTTATAAAGCTGTCGGCAAGATTGAACACAGCAAAAGACCAGGTCTGCGTGTGAAAGAGAATATAATCTACAACATGCCCATAAAATAGGCGGTCGAGAATATTACCTAGCGCTCCGGAAATGATCAGTGCAAATCCCAGATGCGCAAAGACCCGGTCCTTCGGCGTGCGGCGCCACAGCCAGAGAACGAAGACGACGATGGCAAGGCGCATCGAGACGATGAACCATCCCTCCATCTCCGACAGCATGGAAAAGGCGACGCCGAGATTATAGGTCCGGTACAGCGCAAGCACCGGCAGAAGCGGCACCGCCTCCTGCAGAGGCAGCCAGGCCTCCACCGCAAGCTTGATCAGCTGGTCGAGAAGAACGGCAAGGCCGATGAAGAGGGCAATCGGCAGGGGCCGCGACAGGAGTGTGCGGTGGGCGGCGGGCTCGGTCATCGGGCCTCCAGGCTGAGCAGGTGACGGCGGGCCTCAAACAGCATGACGGCTGTGGCAACCGCCAGATTGAGCGAATCGGCAAGCCCCTGCTGGGGAATGCGCGCCAGCCGGTCGGCCGCCTTCGCCAGATCGTCCGGCAGGCCCGACTGCTCGTTGCCCATCAGGAGAATGGTCGGTTTTCGCTTGTAATCGATGGTGCGATAATCCACCGCCCCCGCCAGATGCGTGGCAACCACCTGCGCGCCGGATTTTCCGGCAAAGCCGATGAATTCGGCTGGGGATGCGCGGTAAAGCGGCATGGCAAAGATCGATCCCATCGTGGCGCGCACGGTTTCCAGCGAATAGGGATCCGTGCATTCGCCGACGAGGATGACGCCCGAGGCGCCGGCGGCATCGGCGGTGCGGATGATCGTGCCGAGATTGCCGGGATCGCGCACCCGGTCCAGCGCCACGAAGGTCTGGCCGAGGTCCGGCCGCAGGTCGGACAGGCGCTTCCACTGCTGTTCGAAAATGCCGACGACCATTTGCGGATTGTCGCGCCGCGTGACGGAGGACAGGACCTTCTCGCTGACCTCCAGCACAAGCCCGCCGCGCGCCACGGTCTTGGAGGCCACCTGCTCGACCAGCGGCTTGCCCTTGGCAGCCTTGGCATAGACGAGCGTGCGGATCTCGAACCCCAGTTCCAGCGCGTCGATGACGAGCTTCAGGCCCTCCGCCATGAAGGTGCCGGTTTCCTCGCGGTCCTTCTTGTTGGACAGCGCCTTGATGTCCTTGATGATCGGATTGGCAAGGCTGGTGACTTCCTTCACCTGCCCTACCCGGCCCGTTCCCGGCCGACGGTCGTCGTATGTCATGTGCGTACCCAGCGGCTGAAGAGGGAGGTGGAAAGCGTGCGCCCGGCCGTCTGGCCGTCAAGCCCCGCCTCGCGGATGACCAGCTCGCCGGATTCGACCATGCCGCCCGCCCCGCGCATCGTCTCGCGCATCAGTTCATGGATCGAATAGAAGCTGGCGCGGATCGAATAGGCCGTCAGCACCAGGCCGATGGCGTTCGGCGACAGGATTTCGCGGCACACGTCGAGCATCAGCGGCAGTTGTTCGAAGAGATGGAACACTTCGCCATTCGGGCCGCGTCCGAATTTCGGCGGATCGGCAAGGATGATGTCGTAGCGATTGCCGCGGCGCTCCTCGCGCAGGATGAACTTCATCGCATCCTCGCAGATCCAGCGGATCGGCGCCTTGTCGAGCCGCGACAGCGCCTGGTTTTCGCGCGCCCAGCCGATCGCCTTCTTCGAGGCATCGACATGGGTGACTTCGGCGCCTGCCGAGGCGGCCACCAGCGAGGCAACCCCCGTATAGCCAAAAAGGTTGAGGACCTTGATCGGCCGCCCGGCCTTTTCCGCCTGTTCTTTGACGAAGGCCCAGTGGACGATCTGCTCGGGAAACACGCCGACATGGCGAAAGGCGGTGAAGCGGCCGAGAAAATCGACGCCGCAAAGCGCCATCGGCCAGGTTTCGCCCAGCGCCTGCCGCGGGAACCGCCAGCGGCCCATGCCGTCTTCATCCGTATCGCCGGTAAAGATCGCATCGGCATTGTCCCATACGGAGGCGTCCAGCGACGGCTGCCAGAGCGCCTGCGCTTCCGGGCGCACGATGCGGTAGGGGCCATATTGCTCGAGCTTCAGGCCCGCGCCACTGTCGATCAGGTGAAAATCGCCGGCCGCCTGCGAGGCAAGAATGACGGGCACGCGCTCGGGCGGGCGCTCGCCCGTCCGCACGATCAGCGGACGGGTTTCGACCGGCGCTGCGGTCTCCGCATCCGGCCGTGCTGGTCTTGCCTGCTGTTTTGCAAGGGGTTTAGCGAGCGGCTTTGACGCTGCCGTTCCAGACGAAGGGGCAAAACCCTTTGCCGGCGCCCGGCCGTCGCTGCGCCCGCGGCCTTGCGGCTCGCCGGATTTTTTCGGGGAACGCGGCTCGCGCCGCTCAAATTTCTTCTTCAACGCATCGTGTCCGTTGGTCTTTGGGCTGATGCGAGCAAATAGCACTGGCAGCCCCCTTGGCAAAGCGCTTTCCCGTCTGCGATACAGGAAGGTGAACGGCCGTCAGGGAGCAAGGTCGAACGGACACCGCGTTTCTGCGCGCACCGGCTCCCTCTTGCGGACGCACGGCACTTTGGGAGGAGAGCCATGGATATCGTTGGAGAAGAACGCATTGCCGCGCCCCGCGCCATCGTCTGGGCCGCGCTGAACAACCCGGACATCCTGCGCCAGTGCATTCCGGGTTGCCAGACGCTGGAGCAGACATCGCCGACCGAGCTTGCAGCGACCGTCAAGGTGAAGATCGGACCGGTTTCCGCCAGTTTCAGCGGCGAGGTGACGCTGCTCGACATCATCCCGCCGGAGAGTTATCGCATTTCGGGCGAAGGCAAGGGCGGCATTGCCGGCTTTGCCAAGGGCTATGCCGATGTGGTTCTGCACGAGGACGGCGACGGCACCATTTTAAGCTACAAGGCGGATGCGCAGGTGGGCGGCAAGCTCGCCCAGCTCGGCTCGCGCCTCATCGGCTCCACGTCGCAAAAGCTCGCCCAACAGTTCTTCGCCAATTTCAATGCAGCGGTTGGCGAGCGGCAGAGCGATCTCTGAAAGAAACCGTCTGCCCGGCGCTTCAGCCCTTTGCGGGCGGAAGCGTCAGGGAAGAGGATGTGCGGGTGCCGGCCTGTGCCGGACTGCCGGCCGGCATGCCCTGATGGCGCTTCAGCGCCTCGCGCGCCTCGATGCGCGCCTGGCGACGGTATTTCCCTTGCGCGATCCAGGTGGCGATCGAGCCCAGCAGCATGCCGAAGATCACCGCCAGAAACAGGAAGACGAAGAACGGGCCGCTCAGCGCCAGAACCGTGTCCTGCGGTTCGAACGGGTTGAGCGCCAGCGTCACCACCTGCCGGTTGGCCACGCACAGCACGATCAACACGATGGCCAGCGGCACGAAAACCACCAGACTGACGATTTTCTTGACGCGGTTCATCGATAGCTCCTGGCAAATATCATGCAGAATGCACCGCAGGCTGCGGTGCCGTGATGGAAGACGATGATAGAGCCCGACCCGGCGCTTTCAAGGCAGGCCTAAAAAAGTCGGGCCGCAGGAGACCGCGATCAATCGCCGTCTTCGTCTTCCTCGTCCGCCAGATCAGGGTTCAGCCGCTCGCGCAGTTCCTTGCCGGTCTTGAAGAAGGGCACCCACTTCTCCTCGACAAACACCGTCTCGCCGGTGCGCGGATTGCGGCCGGAGCGCGACGGGCGGTTTTTCACGGAAAACGCGCCGAAGCCGCGCAGCTCGACACGATTGCCGGCCGCCAGCGCATCGGTGATCTCGTCCAGAACCGCATTCACGATATTCTCGACGTCGCGGTGATAGAGGTGCGGATTTCGTGCCGCGACGATCTGCACCAGTTCTGACTTGATCACGATTTCCCCCTGAAAGGATTAGACTTTCACTGGCGCCCAACCTGCCAAACCGAGACAAGACCGTCAAGGAACAAGTTTCCCGCGCCCCATCTGCGAAGGGTGTCGGACAGAGCGCCGGCATCGAGACCCGTCAACCCGGCAAGGCCTGCGGCAGAGGCGAGCGACAGGAAGGAGGAGTCGTCCGTCTTCTTCCATTCAACGATCGGCAGCGTCTCATCCACGCCGCGCGAGGCAAGGTAGCGACGGATCTCGGGGGTCCCGCCAAGCTGGTCGACCAGCTTCACCTTCAGCGCCTGGCGACCGGTGAAGATAGTGCCGTCGGCAAGTTTGAGAACTTCGTCGCGGCTCATGCCGCGCCGGCTGGCCACAAGGTCGACAAACCAGTCATAGCTGTCCATCACCATGGCGCGGATCATTGCCTTGGCGTCGTCGCTGGCCGGATGGAAGGGCGAAGGCTCGGCCTTCAGCGGCGCCGACTTGATCTCGTCGAGCGACACGCCGAGCTTTTCCAGGAGCGGCTGTACCTGCGGATACTGGAAGATGACGCCGATCGAGCCGGTGATCGAGCTTTCGCCGGCCACGATATTGTCGCCGGCAGATGCGATCATGTAGCCGGCAGAGGCGGCAAGCGTGCGGATATCGGAGACGACGGGCTTTTCGGCCGCCACGGCGCGCAGTGCCTTGAAGATGCGCTCGCCGCCATAGGTCGTGCCGCCCGGCGAGGAAATGGAGACCACCAGCGCCTTGGCCTGGCTGTTCTTGGCGATCTTCTCCAGCCGCTCCACCAGCTCGTCGTCATCGGTGATCATGCCGGAGATCTCGACGCGCGCCACATGGGGGGCAACCGTGCTGCTGCCGCCTGCCGCATAGCGGTAGACGGAAAAACCGATGGCAACGACGAGCAGGGCAGCCGCCACCCGCCAGAAGGTAAGCTTGCGTCGCAGCATCCGCCGATCGGCAATGGCCAGTTGGTCCATAAGGTCCTCGCTTGTTTCACTCTGTCGCGCCTGCCATCCGGGAAGGACGGCACGGTTCAATCCGACCGGGATTGCTCATAGCATGGCAGGGCGGCCGCATAAATCCTCGTTGCGGAAAGCACGTCTACCGTGTCCTTGAAGCCGCATACAGACAAGAATGGCACGCAACCGGGCCGGCGCTACACGAAATTGTGTCGGCCTTTATTGTTTCTTGATGGAGAAAAGCCATATTGGAGTTGGAGGAAGTCCACCCAATTTCGCCTCCCCCTGGCGCAGACGTCCTGCACCGGGAGGCCCAAAGGTTTCAATGCTGCAGAAAACGACGACACAGCCCAGCTCCACGGTCACCGATCTGCGCGCCAATGCCTACCAGGCAGCGATGGCGCATTCCAGACGCGTGCGCAGGCTCCGGGTGCTGCTGCCCGTCGCAGCAACCGTGATTTCGGCGATCTTCATCGCCGTGTCGGTCGTGCGCACCTACCTGCCTGAAAATCTCACCATCCAGAGCGCCACGATCGAGGACGGCAAGATCGTCATGGAGAGCCCGGCGATTGCCGGACGCAATGAAAAGGGCATCAGCTACTCGCTGACGGCGACGCGAGCCTTGCAGGATCTGGCCGACCAGAACATGATCACGCTCGAAAACGTCAAGGCGGCGATGCCGATGAATGCCGACGTGATTGCCCGCGTCACGGCGCAGGGCGGCATCTTCGACCGCTCGAAGGATCGGCTCAACATGACCAAGCCCTTCCAGGTGAACCTCAGCAACGGCATCACCGCCGATTTCCAGACCGCCTTCCTCGACGTGCCGCAGAGCACCATGGAAAGCAAGGATCCCGTCAAGATTACAACCGACAAGGCCTCCATTGTTGCACAGTCGATGAAGATGTCGGATAAGGGACGTACCATCACCTTCGCGGGTCAGGTCCAGGTCAATCTGGCGGGCGCCGCTCTCACCAACCAAGGCAACCAGAGCCCGGCCCCATGACCCTTTGCCGCCAAACCGCACATCCCTTTGCCGCCCGGCTGATCGCCAGCCTGGCGCTCGCCTGTCTTGCCACAACGGCATCGGCGCAGACGACGACGAAAAAGATGGACGGCATGAAGCTGTCCAAGGACCAGCCGATCCAGATCCAGAGCGACCAGCTCGAGATCAAGGATGAGGAAAAGAAGGCCTACTTCACCGGCAACGTGCAGGTTGTGCAGGGCGCGACCACCATGCATTCCGGCTCCATGATCGTGCTGTACAAGGGTGAAGGCAGCACCGTTTCGTCCGGCCAGACCGATATCGACAAGATCTTCATCGACAACAAGGTTTTGCTGACCTCGGGCACGCAGCAGGCGACCGCCGACAACGGCGTCTTCGACATGGCGAGCCAGACCTTCGTGCTGACCGGCAAGCAGGTCGTGCTGTCGGATGGCCCCAACGTGTTTAAGGGCTGCAAGCTGACGGTTCTCATGAACACCGGCGAAGCCAAGCTCGACAGCTGCGGCGGTCGCGTCGAAATCATGCTCGACCCGAAGTCCCGCCCGCAGCAGCAGCCGAAGCCGTAAAGAAACCGAACATCACGATGTCCCTGTTTTCAAGGCGTCCCAAGGCGGACGCGACCGAAGCTTTCGACCCGCGCGACAAGGCGCGGTACGAAGGCACGTTGATTGCGCACAGCCTGTCGAAGACCTACGATACGCGCCGTGTCGTGAACGGCGTCTCGATGATCGTGCGCCGGGGCGAGGCCGTGGGCCTGCTTGGACCGAACGGGGCTGGCAAGACCACCTGTTTCTACATGATCACCGGGCTCGTCGGAGTGGACGAGGGCATGATTGCCATCAACGGCAATGACGTCACCCGCATGCCGATGTACCGGCGCGCGCGCCTCGGCGTCGGTTACCTGCCGCAGGAAGCCTCGATCTTTCGCGGCCTGACGGTTGAGGAAAACATTCGCGCCGTCCTGGAAGTGCACGAGCGCGACCGACAGAAGCGCGAGCGCAAGCTTGATGAACTGCTTGAGGAATTCCACATCGAACGCCTGCGCAAGTCGCCGGCGGTGGCGCTTTCGGGCGGCGAGCGCCGGCGCCTGGAGATTGCCCGCGCGCTTGCGACCGACCCCGCCTTCATGCTGCTCGACGAACCCTTTGCCGGCGTCGACCCGATTTCGGTCTCCGACATCCAGAATCTCGTCCGTCACTTGACGGCGCGCGGTATTGGCGTTCTGATAACAGACCATAATGTGCGCGAGACATTGGGTTTGATCGATCGCGCCTACATCATCCATGCCGGTGAAGTGCTCACGCATGGACGCGCTGAAGATATTGTCAACAATGCCGATGTCCGCCGCCTTTATCTGGGCGACAATTTCAGTCTCTGACATAGAGCTGACAAGAAATTTACTTTCCCGTCACCTCTGCGCTTGACCAAATCTATTAAAAAAGCAATTTTTGGGCCAAGTGCTCTGTGTGATCCTGCGTGTCGATGACAAAGGGCGCGAAAGGGGGATTTGTACGGGAGTTCAGCGTCCGCCATGGCATTATCCGCCAGCCTTTTCCTGCGTCAAAGCCAATCGCTCGTCATGACGCCGCAGCTGATGCAGTCTATCCAGCTGCTGCAGATGACCCATATCGAGCTCAATCACTTCATCGCGCAGGAAGTGGAAAAGAACCCCCTGCTGGAAATTGCGCCAAATGATGGCGCAACAGGCAGCGACTATGCCGAACCTGCCGAAACCTATGGCGACGGCGCACCCTCGCTCAGCGAGATGCAGAGCGAGGCTTCCGACAGCGGCAGCGATGCCGACTGGTTCGACAACGGCTCGGCGCGCCACGAACAGCTGAGCGAGCGGCTGGACGCCAATTTCGAAAACGTCTTCCAGGATGACGTCGCCCCGCGCGGCGCCGACGCCCCCGAACTGATCAGCCAGTGGAAATCCATGCCGGGCGCCGATGCCGGCGAAAGCTACGATCTCGACGATTTCGTCGCCGGCGTGGTCACGCTGAAAGACCACCTGATGCAGCAGGCGCCGTTTCTTCTATCGCGGCCGGCCGACATGCTGACCGTCCAGCATCTCATCGACCAGCTCGATGAGAACGGCTATTTCCATGGCGACATGGCAGACATAGCCGCCCGGCTCGGCACCACGCCTGCAGCCGTCGATGCCGTCCTGTCGGCTGCCCAGACGCTTGATCCGCCCGGTGTCTTCGCCCGCTCGCTGAGTGAATGCCTGGCCATCCAGCTGCGCCAGAAGGACCGTTTCGATCCGGCCATGGCGGCGCTGGTCGCGCATCTCGATCTCCTCGCCAAGCGTGATTTTGCAAGCCTGCGCAAGATCTGCGGTGTCGATGACGAGGACCTGATGGACATGCTGGCGGAAATCCGCGCCTTGAACCCGCGTCCCGGCGCCAGCTTCCAGACGGGAATTTCCGAGGCGATCGTGCCCGATATCGTCGTGCGCGCAAGCACCGACGGCAGCTGGCTGGTGGAACTGAACCCGGACACGCTGCCCAAGGTTCTCGTCAACCAGGCCTATTTCCAGACGGTGTCGAAAAAGGCGACGCGGCCCGGGGAGGACCAGAACTTTCTCTCCGAATGCATGCAGACGGCCAACTGGCTGACCCGCAGCCTCGACCAGCGCGCAAAGACGATCATGAAGGTGGCAACCGAGATCGTGCGCCAGCAGGATGCCTTCCTGCTTCATGGCGTCGACCACCTGCGCCCGCTCAACCTGAAGACGGTTGCCGATGCCATCAAGATGCATGAATCGACCGTCAGCCGCGTCACCTCCAACAAATACATGCTGACGCCGCGCGGCCTGTTCGAGCTCAAATATTTCTTCACCGTCTCGATCAGCTCGGCCGAAGGCGGCGACAGCCATTCGGCCGAAGCGGTGCGTCACCGCATCCGGCTGCTCATCGAAAAGGAAAGCCCGGACGCCGTTCTGTCCGACGACGATATTGTCGTCAGCCTGAAAAGCACCGGCGTCGAACTGGCGAGGCGGACGGTCGCCAAGTATCGGGAAGCCATGAACATTCCCTCCTCCGTGCAGCGCAGGCGCGAGAAGCGCGCCCGCGCAAAACTTGCCGCCTGCTGATCACGTCCGTTCACGATTCGACCGCCGCTCCAAGGGCAGAGCGGCCACCCCGACCCCTTTGTCGTCCTACCCCGGTTTCGTGCGCGGCCGCACAAGTGGTGCCCGAAGCGTTGACTTTCAGGGCGTGCGCCGCTAGAAGCGCGCCGCACCGGCAATTCAGCACAGGGTCGCCCCAAGGGTAACACTTGATAAAGGGCAATCGAGATTGAAATCGGCTTAGCCATGCGAGAGACGCTTGGATGAGTGGACCGCTTGACGTAGACTGGCACCGCAAGTCACGACAAGAAGGAAAGAATTCCATGAGTGTGCGTGTATCCGGAAAGCATATGGAAATCGGCGAATCGTTCAGAAAACGGATCGAAGACCATATCGGGGAGGCGGTTACAAAGTACTATGACGGAGGCTATTCGGGGCAGGTGATCGTTGAGAAATCCGGCTCCCGATTTGCAACGGACTGCAAGCTTCATCTCGACACCGGGATCGTGCTGCATGCCGCAGGCGAGGCCAATGATCCGCAGGTGAGCTTCGACGCAGCGGCTGTGCGCATTGAGAAGCGCATCCGCCGCTACAAGCGCAAGCTGCGCGACCACCATGCTGGCGAAAGCCAGAATGGCTACGCCGAAATCGCCTATACGGTGATGGACAGCGTGCCTGACGAAGCAGACGAAGTGCCGGAGGACTTTGCGCCCACGATCGTGGCGGAAAGCTCCAAGCCTTTGAGGACCATGACCGTCGCAAGCGCCGTGATGGCGCTCGACATGACTGACGAACCCGTTCTGTTTTTCCGGAATCCGGGCAAGCAGTTGAACATTGTTTATCGCCGCAACGACGGCAATATTGGCTGGATCGACGCCGCCAGTATCAAGGGATAGCCTGACGGGAGTGCCTTCGGGCACTCCCAATCCCCTTCGGGGGCAGAAGGATGAAAAGAATGGCGTTGGCAGACCTGTTGCAGCAAGATGCGATCCTCCCGGCCCTCAAGGTGAATTCCAAGAAGCAATTGCTGCAGGAACTGGCAGCAAGAGCGTCCAAACTCACCGGCGTGCCGGAGCGGGAGATCTTCGACGTCATCTTGCAGCGCGAGCGGCTGGGCTCCACCGGCGTCGGCCATGGCATCGCCATTCCCCACGGCAAGCTCGGCACAATCGGCTCGATCAAGGGCCTGTTTGCACGGCTTGAAACGCCCGTCGATTTCGAAGCGCTGGACGACGAACCGGTCGATCTGGTGTTTCTGCTGCTCGCCCCGGAAGGCGCCGGCGCCGACCACCTGAAGGCCTTGTCCCGCATTGCCCGCGTGCTGCGCGACCAGGAACTGGTGGCGAAATTGCGCGCGACCGATTCGGCTTCGGCCATCTACGCCTTCCTCAACGAAGAACAGGCGTCGAACGCCGCCTGATCCTTCTCACCCGCCTGCGTGCAGGCCGGGGTGCACACCGCACGACAAGCCCCGCTCATGAAAAAGGCCCGCATCCTTGTCGGAAACGGGCCTCTCGTCGTTCTGGGGTATCGTCGGCTCAGTTGCTGTCGCTGGATGCCGCCGTTGCCTCTGCGATGTCGGCGGCCTTCGGGCCACCCTTCGACACACCGACCATGGCCGGGCGCAGCACGCGCTCGCCGATCACGTAGCCGGCCTGCACCACCTGAATCACGGTATTGTTGGCAACCGTCGTATTGGGGATCTCGAACATGGCCTGGTGGAAGTTCGGATCGAACTTCTGGCCTTCCGGCTCGATCTTCTTGACGCCGTGGCGCTCGAGCGCCGAGAGCATGGAGCGTTCCGTCATGTCGACGCCTTCGATCAGCGCCTTGAGGCCCGCATCGCCGGCATCCTTCGTCTCCTGCGGGATCGAATCAAGCGCCCGGCGCAGGTTGTCGGATACCGCCAGCATGTCGCGGGCAAAGGCCGTGACGGCATAGGACTTGGCATCCTTGATCTCGCGATCGGTGCGGCGGCGCAGGTTGTCCATTTCGGCGGCAAGCCGCAGGAAGCGGTCGCGCAGTTCGGCATTTTCCGTCTTCAGGACTTCGATCGGATCGGGCGCTTGCGTCTCGGCGGTCTCGGTCGCGCTCTCGTTCAGCGCTGCGGCCACGGCTTCCGCCGTGTTCTCGTTCGCTGTGGCGTCAGGTCCGTTTTTGGTCGTCTCGTCGGTCATGACGTTCTCCGGTAGAGGGTTGGAATTTGTGCCCGATATCGAGGTTTGTCCCCCAAAAATCAAGACTCCAGGCCGATTAAGCTTGGGTCGTTTCGGACATGGGGTGGTTGAAGGGTCAGAGCGGCTTGCGGCTCAGCCGGGCCAGAAGCTGGGCCGTATAATCCACCATCGGCACGATGCGCGAGTAATTCAGCCGCGTCGGTCCGATGACGCCGACGGCGCCGACGATCCGGTCCTCCTCGTCGCGGTAGGGCGCGACGATCAGCGACGAGCCCGACAGCGAGAAAAGCTTGTTTTCAGACCCGATAAAGATGCGAACCCCCGGCCCGCTTTCGGCAAGTTCGAGGATTTCGATCAGGCTGTCCTTCTTTTCCAGATCGTCGAACAGAAGCCGCAACCGGTCGAGGTCCTCGGCGCCGCCCAGGCCCTCCAGCAAATTTGCCCGGCCGCGCACGATGAGGCGGGCAGGTTTGCCCTCCTCGCTATCGCCCGACCAGATGGCAAGGCCGCGCTTGACGAGATCCTGCGACAGCGCATCGAGCTCCGTCAGCACCTCGTCCTTCAAGGTCTTCAACTGCGTGCGCAACTCCGGCAGCGTCTGGCCGGCAAGATGTGCATTGAGGAAATTGGCCGCCTCGGTCAGCTGCGAGGAGGTAACACCCGCCGGCAGCTCGATGATACGGTTTTCGATCTGGTTGTGTTCGCCCACAAGGATCGCCAGCGCCTTGGTGGGCTCCAGCCGGATGAATTCGACATGCTTCAGCACGGAATCGCTCTTGGCTGTAATGACGATGCCTGCGCCGCGCGACACGCCCGACAGCATGCGGGTCGCCTCCGTCATCAGGCTTTCCATCGGCTGGGCGCGGTCGGCGGCGCGGATCTGCCGCTCGATCTCGGCCTGCTCCTCGATCGAAAGATCGCCCACCTGCATGAAGGCATCGACAAAGAAGCGAAGCCCCGTCTGGGTCGGAAGCCGACCGGCGCTGACATGCGGCGCATAGATGAGGCCAAGCTCTTCCAGATCGCTCATGACATTGCGCACGGAGGCCGGCGACAGCGACATCGGCAGGAGCCGCGACAGGCTGCGCGAGCCGAGCGGCTCTCCGGTATCCAGATAGCTTTCGACGATACGCCGGAAGATTTCGCGTGAACGGTCGTCGAGCATGGCTGAACCACCCTGCCTTCCCCCCGGTGTGTGAACGCCCATCTGCCGCATAGCTTCCGATCAATGACTTTTCCATGACAAATATAATGTCTCTCCGGCCTTTGGCAAAACGGAATTCGCAGGCACTGCAGCAAAGAACCCGCCAGTACCGGGTTTTTCTTTGCAAAAGCCCGGTGAGCCCCTTAAGACGCCCTTCAGACATCCTTTCAGGAGAACGATATGCGACCCTCAGGCAGAAAAACCGACCAGATGCGCAAGGTCAGTTTCGAGCGCAATGTCTCGAAGCACGCGGAAGGCTCCTGCCTGGTGAAGTTCGGCGATACGCATGTTCTGTGCACCGCAAGCCTTGAGGAAAAGACGCCGCCATGGCTGCGCAATTCCGGCAAGGGCTGGGTCACGGCCGAATACGGCATGCTGCCGCGCGCCACCGGCGACCGCATGAAGCGCGAGGCCGCAACCGGCAAGCAGGGCGGCCGCACCCAGGAAATCCAGCGCCTGATCGGCCGCTCGCTGCGCGCCGTGATCGATCTGGAAGCGCTTGGCGAAAAGCAGATCACGGTGGATTGCGACGTGATCCAGGCCGATGGCGGCACCCGGACCGCTGCCATTACCGGTGGCTTCATCGCCCTTTATGATTGCCTGAAGTGGATGGAAACGCGCCAGATGATCAAGCTCGATCGGGTGCTGAAGGATCATGTCGCAGCCATTTCCTGCGGCATCTTTGCCGGCCAGCCGGTGATTGACCTCGATTACCTGGAAGATTCGGCTGCCGAAACCGATGCCAATTTCGTCATGACCGGCTCCGGCGGCATTGTCGAAGTGCAGGGCACGGCGGAAGGCAAGCCGTTTTCCCGCGAGGAACTGTTGAAGCTTCTGGATCTCGCCACCGCCGGCACCGCCGAACTGGTGGCGCTGCAGAAGCAGGCGATCGCCTGAAGCGGAGAACGGCGCGATGATCGACGGCATTCTGGAGACGGCGCTTTACGTGGATGATCTCGACGCGGCCGAGGCGTTTTACGGCGGCGTGCTCGGGCTCGAAAAAATCACACGCGCCGACAATCGGCATGTGTTTTACCGGTGCGGCAAAGGCGTGCTTTTGCTGTTCAATGCGGCCGAAACGATCAAGCCTGCGCCGGAAGGTGCACTGCCGGTTCCCGCCCATGGCACGACCGGTGCGGGACATACCTGTTTTCGCGTCGAGGAACGGGCGCTCGATCAGGTTGTCGAGCATCTTATTGCCTCTAGCATTGCCATCGAGTCCGAGGTGACCTGGCCGCAGGGTGCCCGCTCGATCTATTTCCGCGATCCGGCCGGCAACAGCTTGGAATGCGCAAGCCCCGCGCTCTGGAACATTGAATAGGACATTTGCGATGCGCAAGCTCGAGACCCGCACCATCGTCGTTGCCAGCCACAATGCGGGAAAAATCCGTGAGATTGCCGACCTGATCGGCCCCTTCGGCTTTTCGGCAAAATCGGCCGCCGAGCTGAATTTCGTCGAGCCGGACGAGACGGGCACGACCTTTGAGGAAAACGCCGCCATCAAGGCACTTGCTTCGGCCAAGGCTTCCGGTCTTCCGGCGCTGTCGGACGACAGCGGCCTTGTCGTCGATGCGCTGGATGGCGCACCCGGCGTCTACACCGCCAACTGGGCCGAAACCGAGGATGGCACGCGCGATTTCGCCATGGCCATGCAGAAGGTGGAAACCGCGCTTGCCGAAAAGGGCGCTGTCACACCGGCTGAGCGCACCGCCCGCTTCGTCAGCGTGCTCTGCCTTGCCTGGCCGGACGGCCACACCGAAATGTTCCGCGGCGAAGTGGAGGGCACAATTGCCTGGCCGCCACGCGGCACGGCGGGTTTCGGCTATGATCCCCTCTTTCAACCGGAAGGGTTCGACACCACATTTGGCGAAATGAGCGCCGACGAAAAGCATGGCTGGAAGCCGGGTGACGACCACGCCCTCTCCCACCGCGCGCGCGCCTTCAAGATCTTTGTCGAAACCTGCCTGGAAGGCTGACACACAAGTGCTGACCGACGCCCCCCTGCTGCCCGATACTGGCGAACCGGGTTTTGGTCTTTACGTCCACTGGCCGTTTTGCGCAGCCAAGTGTCCTTACTGCGATTTCAACAGCCATGTGCGCCATCAGCCGGTGGACCAGCCGCGCTTTACCGCAGCCTTCCTGAAAGAAATGGACGCGATGCGGGCCTTGAGCGGACCGAAAACCGTGACCAGCATTTTCATGGGCGGTGGCACGCCCTCGCTGATGGACCCCCAGACGGTGGAAGCCATTCTCGATGGCATCGCCGCGCGCTGGCATGTGCCCGCCGGCATTGAAGTCACCATGGAAGCCAATCCCTCCAGCGTCGAGGCGGATCGTTTTCGCGGCTATCGGGCAGCCGGCGTCAACCGGGTCTCGCTTGGCGTCCAGGCGCTGAACGACCGTGACCTCAAATTTCTGGGCCGGCTGCATGATGTGGCCGACGCGCTGAAAGCCATTCGTCTGGCGCGAGACATCTTTCCGCGCATGAGTTTCGACCTCATCTATGCCCGCCCCGGCCAGACGGTGGAGGCGTGGGAGCGCGAACTGAACGAGGCGGTCTCCTATGCCGTCGATCACCTGTCGCTCTACCAGCTGACCATCGAGGAAGGCACGCCGTTTTACGGGCTGCACAAGGCTGGCAAACTCATAGTACCGGATGGCGACCAGTCGGCCGAGCTTTACGAGGCGACACAACAGATCACCGAGGGCTTCGGCATGCCGGCCTATGAGGTATCGAACCACGCAAAACCCGGCGCCGAAAGCCGCCACAACCTCACCTATTGGCGCTACGGCGATTATGCCGGCATCGGCCCCGGCGCCCATGGTCGCCTGACGACAGGCGGCTCCAAGCTTGCAACGGCAACCGAGCGCAAGCCGGAAGCCTGGCTCGATCTGGTCGAGGCAAACGGTCACGGCATGGTGGACGAGGAAATGCTCGACCGGGAGGCGCAATCGGACGAGCTTCTGCTCATGGGCCTTCGCCTGCGCGAGGGCATCGATCTTGCGCGCTGGAGCGCACTGTCGGGCCGCGAGCTGGATCCGGCGCGGGAAGAATTTTTACTGGGACACGGGTTTCTCGAACGGCTCGGCAATTCCCGCATCCGCTGCACGCCGTCGGGCATGCTGATCCTCGATTCGGTCGTGGCAGATCTCGCCAGCTGATTATTTTCGACGGAAAACCCTACGCGGTGCGCCGCGCACCGACAAATCGGCGCCAGAGCCTGCCGTCGATGGCCGCAAGACCGATCCCGATCAGCACGAGGCCGACGAGATGGCGAAGCGCCAGCTGCTCGCCGAGCACCAGTGCGCTGAGGAGAATGGCGCTGGGCGGAATGAGGATCGTCACCAGCATCAGGTTTGTGGCGCCGGCGGTTGCCAGAATGCGAAAGAACAGCAGATAGGCAACGGCGGTGGAAAGAAGCGCAAGCCCGAACAGCGCAGCCCAGGTGTCAAAGCCTGAAAGCGGCAGGGTCCAGGGGTGCTCGATCAGGAGCGCAAAGGGTAGGAGAAGAATGGCCGACGCCGTAACCTGCCCCGCCGCGGGCATGATGGGTGCCAGCCCCATGCGCTTGAAACGCCGGCCAAAGATGCCGGCAAAGGCATAGGAGATAGCAGCGGCCAGCACCGCCAGTTCACCGGCAAGATCGCCGCCGACATGGCCGAGCACCGAAGGACCGATCATGGCGACGACGCCGGCAATGCCGATCACCACGCCGGCGATGCGGTTGGCCGTCAGCTTTTCATCCGCCGTCAGCCAATGGGCGACCAGCACGCCGAAAAGGGGCGTCGTGGCATTCAGAATGGCGGCAAGTCCGCTGGCGATCTGCGTCTGGCCCCAGACGATCAGCGTGAACGGGATGACATTGTTCAAAAGCCCCATGCCGAAGAAGGACAGCCACACCGCCCGCCCGCGCGGCACGGCAAGGCCGGACAGTTTGACGACCAGCCAGAGGGCGACGGCTGCCAGAAACACCCGCGCCGTGACGATGGTGAGCGGCGGCCAGGCCTTCACCAGAATGCCGTTGAACAGGAAAGAGCCGCCCCACAGCAGCGACAACGCCACGAGCATCAGCCATTCGGTCGCGTTCATCTGTCTCTGCATGGCATGATCCCCTGTTTCTGGCCTGATTATAAGCCCTGTGACGGTGAAGGCGCCACCCGATTCCAGAAGCGACCCGCCATTCCCCGGCTTGAATTTTTCTTTTATATTGTGCCCGAAATTCCTGCGCAAACGAGCCTTTCTGACCCTATGGACGAGAAAAACTAAAGCATGAAGGATGACCTCCCGTCGCTGTCGGGCTTGCGCGCGTTTGAGGCGAGCGCCCGCCACCTCAGCATGAAACGCGCAAGTGAGGAGTTGCACGTCACCCCCGGCGCCATCAGCCTGCAGGTGCGCGAGCTGGAGGCTACGCTCGACGTAAAGCTTTTCGAGCGGCATCCGCGCCAGCTGTCCCTCACAGCCGCTGGAACGGAGTATTTCCTGTCGCTGCGCACCGCCTTTGGCCTGATGCGGGAGGCAACGCAGGCCGTGCGCCACCGTCGCGGGCCGCATATCGTCACCATGAGCTGCACCACTGGCTTTGCCACCCAATGGCTGATGCCGAAGCTCGACGGGCTTCAGGATGCGCATCCGGAGATCGATCTGCGCATCGGAACGACCGCGCGGCTGGTCGATTTCATGAAGGACGACATCGATATCGCCGTGAGGCATGGGCTGGGCGGTTATGCCGGGCTTATCAGCGAAAAGCTGCTCGACGACGACATGATCGTCGTGACCAATCCCGCGCGCGCAAAAATGCTGGGTCCGCAACCGGACCCGAACCAGCTGGACGGCCGGCTGCTGATCCATGATGTCGAACGCGAGCACTGGCGGCTATGGCTTGCGGGCGTCAATGCGCTTTCCGTCGACTGGCGCTCTGGCATCATGATCGCGCCCGATAGCAACGGTGCGCTGGATGCGGCCCGTGCGGGCTTGGGATTTGCCCTGGTGCGGCGCTCCTTCGTTGCGCAGGATCTTGCCGAACAGCGGCTGTGCGCACCGTTTTCGCAAAGTCTGACCAGCCGATACGCCTATTACCTGGTCTATCCGCCAACGGCTCTTGAGCGGCCGGCGGTGCGGCGCCTGCGCGACTGGCTTTGCCAGTGCGCCGGCCGTTGAGGCCGGATGCGTCAGCCAGAACGATGGCGGATCAGCGTCCGGAACGCGCCGTCACATGCAGCCAGCGGGTCGGCTTGCGATCATAGCCGGAGCCCGAAACTTCCTCGATGGCGATAGACGACCAGGCTTTGCCATAGGCGGCCATCAGCCATTGACGGTCGGGATAATTGTAATAGCGGCCGAGATCGTCAAAGCCTTCCGCCTCGCCCGCCTTGTAGCTTGCGTAAAACAGGCCATCCGGGCGAAGGGCATGCGCGATAGCTTGCAGAATGCCAGGCAGATCCTTGCGCGGCACATGCAAAAGGCAGGCATTGGCCCAGACCGCCTCATAGGCTGAGACGGCGGCGATTTCGGCAAAGGGCAGAACCGAAACCGGGACGCCGAGGCGTCGTTCGGCTTCGGCCGCCATTTCGGGCGTCCCATCGGTCGGCGTCACGGCAAAGCCGTGCGACAACAGCACGGCACTGTCGCGCCCGCTGCCGCAGCCAAGCTCCAGCACGCAAGCGCCCGCGGGCAAGGCGGCCATGAAGGCATCGAGATGGCGCGAGGGCGGGCTATCGCCCGTATCGGCGGCATAGCGCGCGGAATTTTGCGCATAAAAGTCGAGAGTGGCCTTCGGTTGATCGACCATGGCCACCCCCGTCCGAATCAGGCGTTGTTTTCGTTGATCAGCCGCTTCAGAAGCTCCACCTCGTGGGAGAGCTTGCTATCGCCGGAGATCAGGTCCTCGATCTTGCGCACGGCATGCAGCACCGTGGTGTGATCGCGCCCGCCAAAACGGCGGCCGATTTCCGGGAAGGAGCGCGGCGTCAGGGTCTTCGACAGATACATGGCGATCTGGCGCGGCTTGACGATGACGCGGGTGCGCCGGTTGGACACCAGTTCCTGGCGCGACACGTTGTAATGGCGCGCCACAATGCGCTGGATGTCCTCGATGCGCACGCGCTTGGCTTCACCGGCGCCGACCAGATGGGCAAGCAACTCGTCCACCCGTTCCAGCGACAGTTCCGGCTCGAACGACCGGCGGAAGATCAGCTGGTTGAAGGCGCCTTCCAGATCACGCCCGCTATTGGCGACATTGCGCGCGACATGGGAGAGGATTGCGTCGGGAATATCGAGCGCCGGATCGTCGCTGCGGGCGATTTCCAGACGGCGCTTCAGCATTTCGAAGCGCATCTCGTAATCGGGAATTTCCATCTCGATGGCAACGCCGCCCTGCAGGCGCGAGCGCACCCGCGGATCGAGCGATTCCAGCTCCCAGGGCGCCCGGTCGGCGGCCACGACCACCTGCTTTGCGCTGTCGAGCAGCATGTTGAGCAGATGGCAGAACTCGTTCTGGATCATCTTGCCCTGCAGGAACTGCATGTCGTCGATGATCAGAAGGTCGATATTGCGCAGGGTTTCCTTGAGCGTCAGGGCGTCATTGTCACGGATGGCGGTGGCAAAGCGCCACATGAAATATTCCGCCGTCAGATAGACCACGCGCGGATTGCGCGAGGAGGATACGGCCGCATTGGCAATGGCCTGCAGAAGATGCGTCTTGCCAAGGCCGACGCCCGAATGGATGAACAGCGGGTTGAAGCGCACGGCGCTCGCGCCGGCTTCGGCAATGGTCTTGGCAGCCGCCAGCGCCACACGGTTTGCCGGTCCTTCGACATAGGTGTCGAACGTGTAGCGGCCGTCGAGCGGCGAGCCGAACAGGGGGGCAGCGGCAGTTGCCGGGCGGGTCGGCGAGGGCTGCTGCTGCGCCGGAAATGCTGCAATCTGGCCGATCTCGCGCGGGGCGCTGACGCTTGCGCGGCGCGGTGCAGGCGCCGGGGCGGCCTCGCTGGCTGGCACCATGCGCTGCTCTTCGCTTGCCGGACGGGTGGCGCGGCTTGCCGTGCGCACCAGGATTTCCACCTTGAGGATTTCACTGTCTTCCGCCTGGAAGATGGTGGTGATGAGATCGAGGTAACGGTTGTTGATCCAGGACTTCAGGAAGGTCGTCGGCACCGTCAGGCGCACGACGCTCTTGGAGACCGAATGGAGCTTCAGGCGACCAAACCAGCTTGCGTAAACTTCCGGGCCAACCTGCGCCTTCAGACGTGCGCTGAACCGCTCGAAGAGCGCATCTGGCTTCATTTCGGATTTTTCCCCCGCCGCCTTGGCGCAAACTGAATCGAGAGGCTCGGACGTCTGGTTCCCGCTGTCCAGCGTCCGGGCTGATACCGTATTCATCTGCATTCTTTGCCGCCTTCTCATGTTTCATCCGCCGCTCGGCGCATGCCGAACGTCAGGTCATTTTTTTCTGTTATCGCCGTTGAAGCCGGTTCTCCTCGTCAGAACCCGCTGCAGCCGCCTTTGTTCGATTCCCCGCGCCATGCGCAGGCCGACACGCCGCAAGAGCGGATTGCCGGTCTGGCGCTCCCCGTGCGCCCAATCCGGTTTGCCACCCTCGCAAGGGCAAACCGACCATGCTCCTTCGTCTGCCACCGCCCCACGCCATGAGACGGCACAAAGAGACTGGCCCGGAATCTGGTCTGATTACCGGCACACAACCTCAAGTTACGTGAAAGAACGGGAAGTTTCCTTGACCCGTCGCAAGAGCCGAAAGATGGACGACCGGTGGTCCGGCTGGCATCCTATGCTTTCTGGAGAGTTCTCCGCGCCTCTTGCTGGATCGTATTAAGGCAGGATCACGGGGGGAGATCAACGATGAATTTTACGCAAAATTAATGGCGCGGCGTTGACTCTGGAGGCCCGATTTGACTCGGAATGGGCCTTCCGGAAAGAATCTCAATCGAATCAAAGAGATTCAAAAATGCCACAGTCGAGAGGGGCGTGTGAACGGTCCAAAATAAATTTCGCTTGACTCGCAGGCGGCGTGAACGGGCTCGTCACAAACTTTGGCGCCAACCAACATCCTCGCGCAAGCCATTGAAAATAAATGATATTTTCTGTCATGGCAGTGTCATCGGGGACAATTGGCCACAGACAACAAGTTCTTACGGGTAAGAATCACAAAAAGCCCGGTCAGGGACCGGGCTTCAATTATGACAGTCATTTTTGACGAAATTAAGCCGTCAGAGACTTCACGCGCTGGGCAAGACGCGACACCTTGCGCGATGCCGTGTTGCGATGCATGACGCCCTTGGTGGCGGCGCGCTGGATTTCCGGCTGCGCGACCTTCAGGGCCTCGGCAGCGAGCGCGATGTCGCCGGTGGCGATTGCTTCTTCGACCTTGCGGATGAAGCCACGAACGCGCGAGCGGCGTGCCTTGTTGACTGCAGTGCGGCGTGCGATCTTGCGGGTCGCCTTTTTCGCCGAAGTTGTATTGGCCATCTCTGCCTCTCTTCGAATTCGAACAAAAACTCCGCCGTCGCCGCGCCGGGTCCTGCGACCTGTCTTCCAGCAATTCGGGAGCAATGGAGGAAGCCGTCAATGGCTTTCCCAACTGTGGGCGGCGATATAACCGGAATACGAAGGGCAGTCAACGCGCAATTTGCGGCCCCGACATGAACCTTTCGCCGTAAGCTGCTGATCGCCGATTCATTTCTGGCACACGGCACAGAAGAAGGACGAGCGGCCGGACTGGACGATGCGCCCGATCGCGCCATGGCAGCCGGCCCGCCGGCAGGCCTTGCCCTCCTGATCATAGACCGAGAAGCTGTGCTGGAAATAGCCGAGCGAGCCATCCGTCTGGATATGATCGCGCAGCGACGAGCCGCCGGCCGCAATCGCATCGGCAATGACCGCACGAATGGATTCCGTGAGCAAAATCAGCGGTGCCGTCGGCTTGCCGGCTTTCGTGACGAGTGTTCCGGCCTTGCGCTCCGGCGAAAGCCCGGCCCGCCACAGCGCCTCGCAGACATAGATATTGCCAAGGCCCGCGATCACCGTCTGGTCGAGCAGGACCGATTTCAGCGGGGCGGCACGGCCGGCAAAGCGGGATGCCAGATGCACCGCATCGAGCGTGTTGCCGGTGGGCTCCGGCCCAAGCCCTGCAAAGGCCGGATAAAGATCGAGATCGGCGCGCACCCACAGATGCATGAAGCCGAACCGGCGCGGATCATTGTAGATGACGCGGATCGTCACGCCCTCGCGCTCCAGATGAAATAGCACGTGGTCGTGTTTCCCATCCTTGGAGCGAGCATGGTGAAACTCGCCCGGCATCGTCTCGGCCCGCTGTTCCTCGATGCGGAAGGAGCCGGACATGCCCAGATGCGCAATGATCGTCATGCCGTCATCAAGGTCGATCAGCAGGTATTTCGCCCGCCGCCCAAGCCCCAAGATGCGCCTTCCGGCCACCCGCTCGGCAAAGGCCTCCGGAAACGGAAAGCGCAGATCGGCGCGGCGCGTCTCCAGTTCCAGGATGACGGCGCCTTCCATGCTGGGGGCAAGGCCGCGCCTGACCGTTTCCACCTCTGGCAATTCCGGCATGGGCTCCCTAACTTCCTGTTTCCAACAGTGTACGCTGTGCTCTATAGACCAGCGGCAGAGTGCCGCAAGCACGCCAAGACATAGTATCGCCCCGCCGACTTCGCTATGGTCGGCGAAAACTGACAGGATGGAGTATCCCCATGGCCGAAAGCCGAACCTCTGCGAATGGCGGCATGGAAACGTCCTATGGATTTCGCGATGTGGCCGAGGGCGAAAAGCAGGCACTCGTCAACGACGTGTTCCACAAGGTGGCCAAGCGCTACGACATCATGAACGACGTGATGTCGGCCGGCCTGCACCGGGTGTGGAAGGATGCGATGATCGCCGCGCTCAACCCGCGCAAGGATTCGTCCTATTCCGTGCTCGACGTGGCCGGCGGCACCGGCGACATCGCCTTTCGCATCGTGGAAGCCTCGGGCCGCCAGGCGCAGGCCACCGTGCTCGACATCAACGGATCGATGCTCGCCGTCGGCGCCGAACGGGCCGCCAAGCGCAAGCTCTCCGACAACCTCACCTTCGTGGAAGCCAATGCCGAGGAACTGCCCTTCGAGGCCGGCACGTTCGATGCCTATACGATCGCGTTTGGCATCCGCAACGTGCCGCGCATCGATGTCGCGCTATCGGAAGCCTTTCGTGTGCTGAAGCGCGGCGGGCGCCTGCTGGTGCTGGAATTTTCCGAGGTGGACATGCCGCTGCTCGACCGGGTCTATGACGAATGGTCGTTCAAGGCCATTCCGCGCTTCGGCAAGATGATCACCGGCGACGCCGAGCCCTACCAGTATCTGGTCGAATCCATCCGCAAATTCCCCAACCAGGAGGATTTTGCCAAGATGATCCGCGCTGCCGGCTTCTCGCGCGTCACCTATACCAATTACACCGGCGGTATCGCGGCCCTGCACTCCGGCTGGAAGCTTTGAGCGGCATGGCAAAGACCGCTGAGAGAGCCGAGGGCATGGCATGAGCACGCTTGGCGCCTATTTTCGCCTGGCCCGCGTCGGCTGGGTTCTGGTGCGCGAGGGCGTGGTGGCGGCGCTGCCGACGGAGGGCCTGCCGGCCGTCGTCGGCCTTGCAAAGCGCGCCGCCCAGCTCTTCACCCGCCCGACCTCGATCCAGGAAAGCCGCAGCGTCCGCCTGACGAACGCCGTGGATCGACTCGGACCGTCCTATGTGAAGATCGGCCAGTTTCTGGCAACCCGGCCGGATGTCGTCGGCGTCGACTGGGCGCTCGACCTCTCCATGCTGCAGGACCGCATGGCTTTTTTCCCGACGGACAAGGCAAAGACGGCCATCGAGACTTCGCTCGGTCGCACGATGGACGATCTTTACGTCCGCTTCGACGAGCCGCTGGCAGCCGCCTCCATCGCGCAGGTCCATCAGGCCAGCGTGCGCTATCCCGACGGCGAGCGCACTGTGGCGGTAAAGGTGGTGCGCCCCGGCGTTCGCCAGCGCTTTGCCCATGATATCGAGAGCATGTACCTGATTGCGCGCATGCAGGAGCGGCTGATGCCCTCCTCGCGGCGCCTGCGCCCGGTCGAGGTGACGCGCACGCTGGAGCAGACCACCAAGCTCGAGATGGATCTGCGCCTTGAGGCAGCCGCCCTTTCAGAAATCGGCGAAAACACCAAGGACGATCCCGGCTTTCGCGTGCCGCAGGTGGATTGGGAACGCACCGGGCGCGACGTCATCACCATGGAGTGGATCGACGGCGTCAAGATGTCGGATATCGAGGGCCTGCGCGTCGCCGGCCACGATCTCGAAAAGCTTGCCGAAACGCTGATCCAGTCGTTCCTGCGCCACACGCTGCGCGACGGCTTCTTCCATGCCGACATGCATCCGGGCAATCTCTTCGTCGATCCGGACGGCATGATCGTTGCCGTCGACATGGGCATCGTCGGGCGGCTCGGCAAGAAGGAACGCCGGTTCCTTGCCGAAATCCTCTATGGCTTCATCACGCGCGATTACCAGCGCGTGGCGGAAGTGCATTTCGAGGCGGGCTATGTGCCCTCGCATCATGACGTGGCAAGTTTTGCCCAGGCGATCCGCGCCATCGGCGAGCCCATCCATGGCCAGCCGGCCGAAACCATTTCCATGGCGCGCCTGCTCGCCCTGCTGTTTGAGGTGACCGACCTCTTCGAGATGCAGACGCGGCCGGAACTCATCATGCTGCAGAAGACCATGGTCGTGGTCGAAGGCGTGTCGCGCATGCTCGATCCGCGCTTCAACATGTGGAAGGCGGCAGAACCCGTCGTCGGCAGCTGGATCCGCGACAATCTGGGCCCGAAGCGGATCGTCACCGACCTGCGCGACGGGCTGAAGGCCGCCGTGAAACTTGCCGAAGCGGCCCCGGAAATCGCTGCCAAGACCGAAAAATTCCACCAGCAGCTTTTGCACATGACCGAGCACGGCGTGCGCTTCGACGATGCCACGGCGGAAGCCATCGGCAAATCGGAAGCCAAACACAGCCGCGGCGGCCGTGCCGCCCTCTGGGTGATTGCGGCAAGCCTCGTCTATATCGCCATTCAGCTGAGCTGAGGGGGCCTGCGCGCAAAACGCGAGCAGGCCTTCATTTTGCCCGTTTCTTCATGGTTTGTTAAGAAAACATTCCTCGGAGAACGACGATCCATGGCGCTTGGCGCTTCGCACCGGCTGCATGACGGGGTTGCCGCCGTCGAAACCATGACACGCTTTGCGCTGGCCGTTCTGGCGCTTGCCTCCGGCGTCTACACCTATCTCGGCGTGCGCAGCATCCTGGATGGATCCGCAACCGCCGTCTTCTTTGCCGCCATCATCTATTCCGGCTCCGTTTCCGTCGCCATCTATGCCTTCTGGTCCTACATGGCGCGGTTTTTCCCGCATGTGACGGGTCCGGCCGCCCGCGGCGCCATGCTCGGCGTCATGGCGCTCGGTTGTGCCATGATCATTGCCATGTCGAGCTGGCTGAACGCGGCAGCGCTTGCCGGTTCGGCCGCGCTTGAACAGCATCTGGCCGAAACCGTCGAAGGCTATACCGGCGATCTCGACCGCGCCCACCAGAATGCGCTTGCCGCCCAGAGCCTGCTTCCCGATATCCAGCGCGCCTCCGAACGCTTTGCGCAGCTTGCAGATGCCGAGCGCCAGTCCGGGGCGCTCACCGGCACCACCGGCGCCGGCAGCGTCGTGCAGCTGCTCTCCCAGATGTCGGCCCAGCTGAAGGAGCTTGGAACCGGCATTGTCGCCTCGCGCGAGCAGGTGGCAAACCTTTTCGAACAAGGCCAGAAGCGGCTGGAGACCATGCGCACGCTCGTTTCCGCCCCCGGCGCCGTCGCCCCGCGCGCCGATCAGTTTTCCGCAGAGGTCGTGGCGCTGACCGGCGTCATCACCTCGCTCAACCAGACCTCGATTGCCCCCTCCATCCGCCGCGCCGCCGACGACCTGTCGCTTGGCTTCATCGCGCCCGTTGCCGATGGGCAGGCGCCGGATCTCGCCAATCGCCAGGATCAGGTCATGGAAACCATCCGGGCTTCCGTCACCGCGCAATCGAAGGTGCTCTCGCAGGCCGCCGACGAAATCCTCGCCCGCCCGCCGGTGGCCGAGCGCCGCTTCGTGCCGCTGTCGTCAGCGGAGGCCGTGCTGCGCTACGCCTCCGATTTCATTCCCGCCTGGGCCGGCGCCATCTCCATAGATCTCCTGCCGGCCGTTCTCGTCTTCATTCTGGCAACCGTTCATGGCGCAATCCGTCGGCAGGAGGAAAAACTGCCCTTCTCGCACCGCATCACGGCAGCCGAGCTTCTGGAGGCGCTGGAGGTGCAGAAGGCGCTCGCCGCGCACGGCATCGATGTCGAGGAAGCTGTTGCCCGCGCCGACCGGCGCAACAGCCACCGGGAGACGCAGGCGGTAGATCTGGCAGACGATCCGGATCGACAAGCACCGGAAGAGGCGGCGCCCGACGCCCGCGCCAGCGACAAGATCACCAGCCTTGACCGCAGCGCGCTTGCCCGCAAGGGGCCACCCGCATCGGGCCTGCCGGCATGAGGTCGGGAGACGCCTTATCCGGCGCCTGGCGCGCCCTTGCCCGCGCCGATGACGGCGTGCTGATGCGTTCTGCCTTCTACGCACTCCTCGTAACGGCCGCCATTTTCCTCGTCGTCGATATCCGCGAATTTGCAAACGAAGCGGCGGGATCGGGTGACGAATATGGTCCCGCCCGCGACCCAATGACCGATCAGCCGCTGCTGCCGCCGGCCGTCACCGATGGCAAGCCGCAGGATGCCCCCGTAGCGCCCAAAACCGATGCGACGGCGCTGCGCCAGCCGATCCGCTTCGAGCTTGCCGCAGGCGGCATCCTGGAGGCGCGCGGTACCATCGATCCGGGCTCGGCGGATCGTTTCAGGACAGAAATCGAGGCGCGCGGCGAATATGTGAAGGTCGTGTCGCTGGATTCGCCGGGGGGCGCGGTAAACGATGCTTTGGCCATATCCGCCCTCATCCGCGAGAAGAAGCTCACGACCCGCGTCCGCACCGGTGCGCTCTGCGCCTCCTCCTGCCCGCTCGTCATGGCGGGCGGCATTCTGCGGGAAGCAGAGAAGGACGCCGTCATCGGCGTCCACCAGGTGTTCAATGGCGGCACCACGCGCCCGACGGCCGAGGAAGCCATGGCCGGCGCGCAGGCGACCACCGCCCGCCTCGCCCGCCATCTCGATGCCATGGGCATCGCCCCCGGCCTCTGGTTCCATGCCTTGGAAACACCGCCGGACCGGCTCTACTATTTGTCCGAGGCTGAGCTGAAGGAATTCAGGCTGGTGACAGCACCCCCACCGCCGGCGGTGGCGCGCAAGAAAACGTAACAGTCTGTCCCTCCGGCGGGCTGCAAATGGCAATTTCTGCGCTTCCGGTCCAAACGTACGCTCCGCTCCGGTTCTCGAAATCACCATTTTCGCCTCACCGAAGGGAATTCTTGAACAGACTGTAAGACGACAGCGACACACTTTCCTGTGCCTCGCCCTCCCAACGATGCCCGACGTCAGGGCCGGCTCTGCTTTGCGCGACACAGCCCTCGATTTTTTATCGTGCAACGCAAACGTGATCACCCTTGCAGTTTCTCGTCTTTTCGGTTCAACTGCGCCGCAGTGCCAAAAAATTTGAGGCTTCAACAAAGAAGCCCGGGAACAGCTGAACCGAACGCGGAGCCAGTGAAACCATGCGCATCTCTCCTCATGTCATTCGCCTAGCCTTTGCCGCCTCTGCCGCGCTTCTCTCTGCCACGGCATCCATGGCGCAGACGACGCTCAACATGGCCAACTGGCTGCCGCCCACCCATCCGCTCGTTACCGAGGTGATGAAGCCTTATGCGGAGGCCGTGAAGACGGCGACCGAGGGCCGCGTGACGGTCAACATCATGCAGGCGCCGCTCGGGCCGCCAGCCGCCCATTTCGATTTTGCCGTCAACGGCGTCGCCGACATCACCTATGGCGTGCAGGGCTATAATCCGGGCCGCTTCAAGACGACCAACATCGCCGAAATCCCTTTCCTCGGCGATACGGCCGAATCCATCTCCGTCGGCTACTGGCGCGTGTTCGACAAGACGCTGCGCAAGGCCGGCGAATATGACAAGGTCCATGTGCTCGGCGTCTTCACCCATGGCCCCGGCCAGATCTTTCTGAAGGGCCGCGACGTTTCCGGGACCGAGCCGCTGAAGGGCGCCAAGATGCGCGTCGGCGGCGGCATCGTCGCCGATCTCGTGAAGGCGCTCGGTGGTGTTCCGGTCGAGGGCCCCTCCTCCAAGACCTATGAGATCATGTCGAGCGGCGTGGCCGACGGCATTACCTTTCCGTTTGAATCGGTTGCCTTCTTCAAGCTGATCCCGATGCTGGATACCGCCCTTGTCGTGCCCGGCGGCCTTTACAACACCTCCTTCTACGTGGCGATGAACAAGGCCAAGTGGGACGCCCTCTCGGACGCCGACAAGAAGGCGATCGACAGCGTCTCGGGCGAAGCACTTGCAAAGCTTGCCGGCAAGGCCTGGGATGCCGCCGACACCGCCGGCAAGGCGGCCATGGATGGCAAGATCAAATTCGTTCCCGCAACGCCCGAGCAGGTGAAGGCGATCGAGACGAGCCTGAAGCCCATCGTTGATGCCAAGCTTGCAGAAACCGCCTCCACCGGCATCGATGCGGCAGCCGCCGTTTCGGCCATGCGGGACGAAATCGCCAAGGCGGCCAAGGGCCAATGAGCGGCACGTCCGGGCCTGCGGGAGCAGGTGGAAAACGGCTGACGGCAACGCATGCGACCCTTTCGGTGATCTGCGGGCTGATGCTTCTTTCCATGATGTTCGTGACGCTGATCGATGTGGTCGGTCGCTACCTGTTTGGCAGTCCGCTGCAGGGGGCGACGGAACTCACCGCGCTGCTTCTCGTCTCCACGATCTTCATCGGCCTGCCGGCGGTCTGCCTGGACGAGGAAAACGTCACGGTCGACCTCCTCACCGACCACCTGCCCGCCTTCATCCACCCGGCGCGGCGGCTTGTCGTCCGGCTGCTGTCGGCCGTGGTGCTGATGGCCGCCGCCTGGTGCATCTTTGCCCACGGGCAGGCGCTCTCCTCCTATGGCGAAACCACCGTCAGCCTGCATCTGCCGGTGGCGCCTTTTGCCTATCTCTGTGCGGCAGCAACTGCTGTTGCCGCGCTCATCACGCTGCGGCACGCCATTTCCCGTTCCTGACCTGAAAGACACGCCATGAGCTGGCCGATCGGATGCCTTCTCTTCCTGGTGCTGATGTTTGCCGGCCTGCCCATTGCCTTTGCCATGGCGCTGATCGGCTTTATCGGTACCCTGTCGATCATCGGTGTGCAGCCGGCGCTCTCCCTGCTCGGCCAGACCTTTTTCGACAATGGCCGCGAATATTCGCTCTCGGTCCTGCCGCTCTTTCTGATGATGGGCAATTTCGTCGTGCAGTCGGGCGTGGCGGATGATCTCTACAAGGCAGCCCATGCCTGGCTGCGGCACCGCAAGGGCGGCCTTGCCATCGCCACCATTCTGGCCTGCGGCGGATTTTCCTCGGTCTGCGGCTCCTCGCTTGCCACGGCCGCCACCATGGCCAAGATCGCACTGCCCTCCATGCGCCGCTACAATTATCCCGACGGCCTCTCCACCGCCTCGATTGCGGCCGGCGGCACGCTCGGCATTCTCATCCCGCCCTCGGTGATCTTCGTCTTCTACGGCATCATTGCCCAGCAGGATATCGGCAAGCTGTTTCTCGCCGGCATCATTCCCGGCATCATCGGCATGGTCGGTTATACGATAGCCGTGATGATTTCGGTGCGCGCCCGTGGCCTCGACCTGCCGACCGAGGAAAAGCTGCCGCTGCGCGACCGGCTCATCGCCACCCGCGGCGTCTCCGGCGCCCTCCTCCTCTTTGCCTTCGTCATGGGCGGCATCTATCTCGGCGTCTTCACCGCAACCGAATCCGCCGGCATGGGTGCGGCCGGCGCCATGGCGCTCACCGTGCTCAAGGGGCGCTTCCGCCTCAAGGAAACCTTTCGCACGCTCTATGACACGGCCAAGAACACCGCCATGATGTTCTTCATCCTGTTCGGGGCGCTCACCTTCACCAATTACGTCAACCTGTCGGGCATGACAGGAGACCTGCAGGCGGCGCTTTCGGGCTTCGACAACCCCTGGGCCATCATCTTCATCATTCTGGCCATCTATCTCGTGCTCGGCAGCCTCCTGGAAAGCCTCTCGATGATCACGCTGACCGTGCCGATCTTCTATCCGGTGGTGGCGGCTGCCGGTTTCGATCTCATCTGGTTCGGCGTGTTCGTGGTGGTGGTGACGGAAATCAGCTACATCACGCCGCCGGTCGGCATGAATGCCTTCGTGCTGCGCTCGGTGGTGAAGGATGTGCCGCTGTCGACCATCTTCCGCGGCCTCGTCCCCTTTGTCGCGCTAGACCTCGTGCGCATCCTTCTCCTGATCTTCATCCCCGCCATGGCGCTCTTCATTCCCTCGCGGATGTGAACGCCGCGGACGAGATTGCTTCTTTGCCGTCAACCGCTTAGGGTCCTGGGCAAAGAGATGGGTGCGGCCTTTGGCGTTATGACCAGCCGCCCCTCACCCCGACGGGAGAGGCTGATGGAGCTTCACGACAAACGCATCCTGCTGATCATTTCCGGCGGGATTGCCGCCTATAAGAGCCTCGACCTGATCCGCCGGCTGCGCGAACGCGGGGCAGCCGTGCGCCCGGTGATAACGCGCTCGGCGCAAGAATTCATCACGCCGCTTGCCGTCGGCGCGCTCTCTGCTTCCCATGTCTATACCGATCTTTTTTCCCGCGAGGACGAGCAGGATGTCGGCCATATCCGGCTGGCGCGCGAATGTGACCTCGTTCTCGTCGCGCCGGCAACCGCCAGCCGCATGGCGAAGATGGCGCACGGCCTTGCCGATGATCTGGCCGGCGCCGTGCTTCTCGCCACAGACCGTCCGGTGTTGATGGCGCCCGCCATGAACCCGAAAATGTGGGACGCACCCGCCACGCGCCGCAACCTTTCCACCCTGCAGGGCGACGGCATCCATGTCATCGGCCCGAAGAGCGGCGAAATGGCCGAAAGCGGCGAGGCCGGCACCGGGCGCATGGCCGAACCGCTGGAGATTGTCGCCGCTGTCGTGGCACTTCTGTCGCCCGGCGAAAAGCCGCTCGCCGGCAAACGTGCCATTGTCACCTCCGGGCCGACGCATGAACCCATTGACCCCGTGCGCTACATCGCCAACCGCTCCTCCGGCAAGCAGGGCCATGCGATTGCCGCTGCCCTTGCAAAACTTGGCGCCGAGGTCACGCTCGTCTCCGGCCCGGTGACGATCCCCGATCCGGCAGGCGTCAGGACCGTGCATGTGGAAACGGCGAAGGACATGCTCTTGGCCGTCACCTCTCACCTCCCCGCCGATATTGCCGTGATGGTGGCAGCCGTTGCCGATTGGCGTGTGGCGTCCTCTTCCGGCCAGAAGATCAAGAAACAGCCGGGCGAAGCGCCGCCGCCACTGCAGCTTGCGGAAAACCCGGACATCCTCAAAACCGTCGGCCACCATGAAAACCGCCCGCGCTTCGTTGTCGGTTTTGCCGCTGAAACGCAGAATGTCGAGGAAAACGGCCGCCGCAAGCTTGCCGCCAAGGGCGCCGACCTCATCGTCGCCAATGACGTCTCGCCGCAGACCGGCGTGATGGGCGGCGAGCGCAACCGCGTCATGCTGATTGCCGAAAACGGCATCGAGACCTGGCCGGACCTCGACAAGGCTGAGGTGGCGGAAAGACTGGCGGCGACGATTGCGAAGCGGCTGAACGCGCTCTGAGCGCGCTCAGAAGCCGCCGAAAGCGAGCCCCATGAGCGCGCCGAGCCCCAGCAGAGCCACTGGGTGCGCGCGGGTAAAGGCTGCAAGGCCACCCGTCACACCCGTGATGGCCGCCAGCAGCCAGGAATGCACCGAGGCCACAGTAATGACGGCGGCACTCGCCGCCACCAGCCCTGCCGTGACCGGCACCAGCCCCGCCTGCACGACAGACCGCCACGGCCGGTCGCGAAACCGGTCCCACAGCGTCACGGCAAAGGCGGCGATCAGCGAAGAGGGCAGGAATTTCGCAATCGAGCTGACGAGAAGGCCGGAAATGCCCGCCACATGCCAGCCGATCAGCGGCACGATCATCATGTTCGGGCCGGGTGCCGCCTGCGCCAGTGCAAAGAGCGCGCTGAATTCGTCGGCCGTGACCCAATGCTGGACCTCCACCACGCGCCTTTGCATTTCCGGCAGCACGGAATTGCCGCCGCCAAAGGCAATCAGGGAAAGTTCGGTGAAGATCACCGCCAGTGCAATCAGCGTCCCACTCATCGTGAAAGCCTCCACGACAGGAAAATGGAAATGGGCGCCATCACCAGCATGGTGGCAAGCAGCGGCAGACGCAGCACGGCAATTGCCACGAACAGCACGACCACTATGGCAAGCGCCAGCGGCCTGTTGAGGAGCGGCTTCATCACCTTCCATGCGAGAGACACGAGCAGGCCGGCCGCGGCCGCCGCCAGTCCGGCAAACAGATGTTCAACAGACGGATCCTGCCGATAGCGGTCATAGATCGCGCCGAGACAAATGACGATGGCCGTGGGGGCCGCGATAAGGCCGAGGATGGAGGCAAGCGCCCCGCGCCAGCCCTGAAATTTCATGCCGACCGCCACCGACATGTTGATGATATTGCCGCCCGGCAGGAACTGGCAGAGACCGAGCAGATCGGTGAATTCCTCCGCCGTCAGCCAGCGCCGGTCATCCACCATCATCCGCCGCGCCATCGGCAGCACCCCGCCAAACCCCATCAGTCCGAGCCCGAGAAACCCTGTGAACAGCGCGCCGATGCCCGGCCTCTGCGTCCTGTCTTCGTCTGTGTCGATCATCGTCATGCGCATGCCTCTGCCTGATGAGAGCCCAAGAGGTATCGCGCGTCTGGCACGATGTCCAATATATGGATATGACGCTTGCCATATGCTGGAGATATGACGATGCTTGAGATCCGCCATCTGCGTTATGCCATTGCGGTGGCCGAGGAAGGCCATATGACGCGGGCGGCCGAACGGCTGGGGCTCCAGCAGCCGCCGCTCAGCCAGCAGATCAAGGCGCTGGAGACACTGGTGGGCGCACCGCTCTTTCGCCGCCTGCCGCGCGGCATGGAGATGACCGATGCCGGCCGCGCCTTCGTGGACCGGGCCCGCCAGGTGCTGGCCGATCTCGATGCCACCGTCGATGCGGCCCGCCGCGCCGCACGCGGCGAAACCGGGGCACTCGCGGTTGGCTTTACCAGTTCGGCAGCGTTTCATCCGCTCGTCTCCTCCATTTTTCGCGGGCTGCGGCAGGCCCTGCCGGACCTTGCGCTGCGGCTGGAGGAAGGCGCGACAGACGAACTGACCGGCGATCTTCTGGCCGGCCGGCTGGATGCCGCCTTCATCCGCTCGGCAAGCGACACCCAGTCATCGCTGGTGATAAACCATGTCGACACGGAGGAAATGCTGCTCGCCATTCCCGACGTCCATCCGCTGGCGCATCCATCGCAGAAGAAGCGGCGGATCGAGCTTGCCGATCTCTGCGAAGATGTGTTCATCCTCTACCGGCGCCCAAGCGGCCAGGGACTCTACGACCGCATCATCGCCGCCTGCCAGAGGGCAGGGTTCAGCCCGCGCGTTGCCCAGGAAGCGCCGAAAATGGTGTCCACCTTAAGCCTTGTGGCCGCCGGCCTCGGCGCCTCGATCATTCCGGAATCCATGGCGCGGCTTGAAACCTCCGGTGTCGTCTACCGCCGCTTCACCCAGAGCTCCGGCCTCGTCGCGCCGCTTTATCTCGCGCTGCGTCGGGATGAACAGACAGGCGCTCTTGCCCGCTTTGTCGAGGAAGTGCGCCGCAACGTCAAAGGCGCCGGCAACCCGCCCGACGCATCCTGAGATCAGGCTGCTTCGAGCGCCGTCTGCGGCTGAAACGCAGTGCGCGAAAGACCGCTTGCCGACACGGTGACGGCGCTGCCGTCGGGGATCTCCTCCCAGGCGTCCACATCGTCATTCAGCGGTTCGGAGACAAGACAGTGGCCGGCAGTGCCGCCCATCGGGGCGGCATAGAGGGTCGGCGGACGGTGATCGGTGGCATAACGCACCGCATAAAGGCTTGCGCCATCGGAGAAGGCCGCCGTGAAGCGCACCAGCGGGCTGACATCGTGAGCGCGCGACAGATCCTCGACCGTCGCAATGGCGCGCGCCATGGCGCCGAGCGGATCCCCAGCCATTCCCATTTCAAGCGCCAGCAGGAACAGAAGCTCCGAATCCGTCGTGCCGTTGCGCGCCTCGAACAGTTCGTCCGACAGAAGCGCTTCCATGCGCCGGCGGATACGGTCAAAGCCGGCGATCTGGCCATTGTGCATGAAAGACCAGTTGCGGTGAACGAAGGGATGGCAATTGTCGCGCCGGGTTGCCCCGTGGGTTGCCGCACGCACATGCGCCAGAAACAGAGGCGAGCGGATCTGCCGCGACAGGCTGCGCAAATTGCAGTCCGACCAGGCCGGCAGGATATCGCGGTAGCGGCCCGGTTCCGGATGATCGCCATACCAGGCAATTCCAAAACCATCGCCGTTCGTCGCGGTCTTGGCACGGCTGGCGCAATGGCTCTGCTCGATGAGCGAATGGGCGGGCGAGGAGACAAGCTCCTCCAGATACAAAGGATTGCCGCGATAGGCAGCCCAACGGCACATGATCTCGTCCTGTTGCCAAACGTGCCACCGGAACGGCGGCTCTCACTGTTAAAAAGATCGACCTAAAAACTTAAGCGAGGGTTACCACGCATGCGCCCGGTTTCAACCCCTCGGCAATGGCGTTCGACCGGCAAGATGTCGATTTGATGACGGCGACCCGTCCTCTCCGAAAGCTCGCGCGCTTGGCCGCGGCCTTGCCTTTTGTTCCAGCCGTCCTACCTCCCCCTCATGTTACCGACCGATACATCACGTGAAGACGGGGCGAGCGCCTTGCAACCGGATGGACAGGCCCTCGACGTCCTTTCGAGCGAGCCTCACGGCTGGGCGGTGTTTCTCGACATCGATGGAACGCTGATCGATCTGGCGGAAACGCCGGAAGGGATCGTCGTGCCGCCGGATCTTGCGGGCCATCTCGAGACCCTGTCGAAACGGCTGGGAGGGGCGCTTGCACTGGTGACCGGCCGTGCCCTGCCCTTTGCCGATGCGTTGTTTTCGCCCCTCGTTCTGCCGATTGCCGGCTTGCACGGCGCCGAGCGCCGCCGCGCCGACGGCAGCATCGACAAGGTGGACGACACTCCGGCCTTTGCCACCCTCAAGCGCTCGCTGGAGCGCGTCACGGCCGACTGGCCGGGTGTCCTCATCGAGGACAAGGGGGCCGCCGTTGCCGCCCACTACCGGCAGGCGCCGGACAGGCAGGAAGCCCTCCTTTCCGTCATGACTTCGGCGCTGGAAGAGGCCGGCCCCGATTACGCCCTGCAGCGCGGCAAGATGGTGATCGAGATCCGGCCTGCCCGCGCCAGCAAGGGGGCTGCCCTGCGCGCCTTCCTGTCCGAACCCGCCTTTGCCGGCAGAAAGCCCATCGCCATCGGCGACGACCTGACGGACGAGGCGATGTTCAAGGTCGCAAACGAATTGGGCGGCCTTTCCATCCGCATCGGCGAGGGCGGTGAAACGGCAGCCCGTCTCAGCCTTCCCTCGGCCGAAGCCCTGCGACAGATCCTGAAGCGACTGGCCTCTGCCTGAGAAAACCCGCGTCCAAAGCCTCAAAAAGGAGTATGTCCCTTGAGCCGTCTCGTCGTCATTTCCAACCGCGTTCCCATGCCGGAGAAAAACGGCGATGCGCCCGCTGGCGGCCTCGCCGTGGCGCTGCAGGCTGCGCTGGAAGAGCGCGGCGGTGTCTGGATGGGCTGGTCGGGCAAATCCAGCGGCAGCAAGGAGCCCGCGCCGCTGAAGCTCACCGAGCGCGGCAACATCACCTATGCGCTGACCGATCTCACCCAGACGGATGTCGAGGAATATTACCACGGCTTTGCCAACCGCGTGCTCTGGCCGATCTGCCACTACCGGCTGGATCTCGCCGAATATGCGCGCAAGGAAATGGCCGGCTATTTTCGCGTCAACCGCTTCTTTGCCCATCGCGTCGCACCGCTGATCCAGCCCGACGACGTGCTGTGGGTGCATGATTATCATCTGATCCCGCTGGCCGCCGAACTGCGCCAGATGGGCTTCAAGAACAAGATCGGCTTTTTCCTGCACATTCCCTGGCCGCCGGCCGATGTGCTGTTTGCCATGCCGGTGCATGAGGAAATCATGCGCGGGCTTTCCCATTACGATCTCGTCGGTTTCCAGACCGATCATGATCTTGAAAACTTTCGCGGCGGCCTGGTGCGCGAAGGCTTTGGCAACGCCATCGGCGATGGCTTGTTCACCTCCAACGGGCGCACCTTCAAGGGCGATTTCTATTCGATCGGCATCGAGACGGCCGCCTTTGCCGAGTATGCCCGCAAGGCCGCCAACAGCGTGATGGTGCGCAAGGCGCGCCAGAGCATGGAAAACCGTGATCTCATCATCGGCGTCGATCGACTGGACTATTCCAAGGGCATCACCCAGCGCATCGATGCGTTCGAATCCTTCGTGCTGCGCAACCCGGCCCACCAGGGCAAGGTCACCTATCTGCAGATCACACCGAAATCCCGCTCCGAAGTGCCGGAATACGAGCAGATGCAGCGCACGGTGGCCGAGCAGGCCGGCCGGGTTAACGGTGCGCTCGGCGCCGTCGATTGGGTGCCGATCCGCTATATCAACCGCTCCATCGGCCGTCCGGTTCTGGCCGGCCTTTACCGGCTGGCGAAGGTTGGCCTCGTCACGCCGCTGCGCGACGGCATGAACCTCGTCGCCAAGGAATTTGTCGCAGCGCAGGATCCGGAAGATCCCGGCGTTCTCGTCCTGTCGCGCTTTGCCGGCGCCGCGCGCGAGCTGAAGGGTGGCCTTCTGGTCAACCCTTACGACATCGAGGGAACCGGAAATGCGATTGCGCGCGCGCTCACCATGGGGCTGGACGAGCGCAAGCAGCGCTGGCGCGGCATGATGGATCATCTCCTGGAAAACGACGTCAAACGCTGGTGCGACGATTTTCTCGCAGACCTCACCACCGATCAGCCGGCAGACGCACGCGAACCTGCAGAGACGGCCACACCAGAGGCAAAGCCGGAGACGAGCCAGGCGCAGAGTTGATCGGTTTCCGCCGTTGCCTCTTCCGGCGGCAGGATCCAGTATCCCCGCTCCGGCGCCTGAAGTACCGGCCCGGTCTTGATGAGCAGCCCGGCCTCCAGGAGCGGATCGACAAGCCCGAGCCAGCCGAGCGCCAGCCCCTCGCCGGCAATCGCTGCCTGTACCACAAGCGCATAGGTGTTGAAGCACAAGACGCCCCGCCCGTCCGGAAGATCATGGCTGGTGCCAAGGTCGCGCAGATAGGCCTGCCAGTCATACCAGGGCGAGGGCCCTTGCGTATCGAGATGCAGCAGGATCGCCCGTGCGATGGCATCGGGACTGTCGAGCGGGCCGTTCTGTTTCAGGAAGCCTGGCGCGCAGACGGGCACCACCCGCTCGGGCAGGATGAGCGTTCCGACCCGCCCCAACTCGTCCCGCGTGCCGAACACCACCGCCACCTCGCTCTCGGCCGGGCGCGCCCGTTCTTCCCGATGGGTGGCGACCAGCTGAATATCGACATCCGGATAAAGCGCGCGATAGGCATGCATGCGCGGCATCAGCCACAGCGCGGAAAAGGCATAGTCGGTGGAAAGCCTGAGCGCCGGGCGGCGTGGACTGCGCCGAAAACCCTGCACCACGCCATCCACATCCTCCACCGCCCGCCGCACCGCCTCGAATAGCCGCCGCCCCTCCGGCGTCAGCGCGACACCGCGATGGCGCCGCTCCAGGAGGGCGACCTGCAACTGCGCCTCGATGCGGCGGATCTGGTAGCTCACCGCGGGCTGGCTCAGCCCCAGTCGCTCGGCGGCGACCGTGAAATTGCCGCTGCGCCCAACCTCGAAGAAGATCCGCATCCACCCCAGGTCAATCGGGCGAGCTGGCATAGAAAATCCTTTTGGCAAGCATCGAAACTAGCCCTCTTCACAGGCGTTCAGGCCTTTGTGATCAATAAACTGCTCGAAGAGAAGGGGAACTTCAATGAAAACCGTTTCGTGCCTTGCCCGGCTGATCGCCGGCCTCACCCTGTCCGCCTGTGTCGCCGGTGGCGCTCATGCCGCAGACGACGCCGCCTGCAAGACCATCCGCCTGTCCGATCCCGGCTGGACGGACATTACCGCCACCAATGCGGTTGCCTCCGTCGTTCTGGACGGCCTCGGCTACACGGCGGATGTGAAGACGCTCTCGGTGCCGATCGGCTACCAGTCGATGAAGAACGGCGAGATCGATGTCTTCCTCGGCAACTGGATGCCGGCCCAGAAGGCCTTTATCGACGACCTGACGAAGGCCAAGGCCATCGAGCAGATGGGCACCAATCTTGAAGGTGCGAAATTCACGCTGGCCGTCCCGACCTATGTCGCGGACAAAGGCGTCAAGGATTTTGCCGACCTGCAGAAACAGGCCGACGGCTTTGGCAGGAAGATTTATGGCATCGAACCCGGCGCGCCCGCCAACGCCAACATCCAGAAGATGATCGACGCCAATGATTTTGGCCTCAAAGGCTGGGAACTGGTCGAATCTGGCGAACAGGCCATGCTGGCGCAGGTGGAGCGGGCGGGCCGCGACAAGGGCGATATCGTCTTCCTCGCCTGGGCACCGCACCCGATGAACACGAAGTTTTCGCTGACCTATCTCTCCGGCGGCGACGCTTATTTCGGCGCAAATTACGGCGGCGCGGAGGTCCATACGCTGGCCCGCACCGGCTGGCCGGCCAAATGCCCGAATGCCGCCATGCTGTTTAAGAACATGCGCTTTGAGATCGGCATGGAAAACGAGCTGATGGGCGCGATCCTTGGCGGCGAGGAGCCGAAGGCGGCGGCAAAGACCTGGCTGAAGGCCAACCCGAAGACCATCGAGCCCTGGCTTGCCGGCGTTTCGACGCTGGATGGCAAACCCGGACTTGCCGCCGTCACCAAAAGCCTCGGCCTCTGATCCCAAAACACGATCGCAGCAGGATATCCGCATGACCCGGCCAAACATTCTCATTCTGATGGTGGACCAGTTGAACGGTACGCTGTTTCCCGACGGGCCGGCGGATTTCCTCCATGCGCCGCATCTGAAAGCGCTGGCAAAGCGGTCCGTCCGCTTTGCCAACACCTATACGGCAAGCCCTCTCTGCGCGCCGGCGCGGGCAAGCTTCATGTCCGGCCAGCTGCCGAGCCGCACCCGCGTCTACGACAATGCCGCCGAATTTGCCTCCGATATCCCGACCTATGCCCATCACCTGCGCGCCAGCGGCTATTATACGGCGCTGTCTGGAAAAATGCATTTCGTCGGACCCGACCAGATGCACGGCTTCGAGGAGCGCCTCACCACCGACATCTACCCCGCCGATTTCGGCTGGACGCCGGACTATACCAAGCCCGGCGAGCGAATCGACTGGTGGTATCATAACCTGGGCTCCGTCACCGGCGCCGGCATTGCCGAAATCACCAACCAGATGGAATATGACGACGAGGTGGCCTTCCATGCCTCCGCCAAGCTCTACGACCTCTCCCGCCGCGCCGACGAGCGCCCGTGGTGCCTGACCGTCAGCTTCACCCATCCGCATGATCCTTATGTCGCGCGCAAAAAATATTGGGACCTCTACGACGATTGCGCCATGCTCGACCCGCCGGGCTACATCCCCGCCTTCGAGGATCTCGACCCCCATTCGAAACGCCTGCTGGAGGCCTGCGACTTTCGCGCGTTCGACATCACGCGGGAACAGGTGCGCCGCGCCCGGCAGGGCTATTTCGCCAATATCTCCTATGTCGATGACAAGATAGGCGAGCTTCTGGACGTGCTGGACCGCACAAGGATGGCAGAGAATACCGTGATCCTCTTCGTCTCCGACCATGGCGACATGCTGGGGGAAAAGGGCCTGTGGTTCAAGATGTGCTTCTTCGAGGGATCTGCCCGCGTACCGCTGATGATTGCAGCGCCCGGCTGGCAGCCGACGCTGGTCGATCAGCCCGTCTCGACGCTCGACGTGACGCCGACGCTTGCGGGCCTTGCCGGCATCGACATCGCTTCGCTGGCCCGCTGGACCGACGGCGAAGACCTGTCCGTGTTGGCAAAGGGTGCCGGGTCACGCGGTGTCGTGCCGATGGAATATGCAGCGGAAGGTTCGATCGCGCCGCTGGTTGCGCTGCGCGACGGCCGCTTCAAGCTGACGCTCTGCGCGGCCGACCCGCCGCTGCTGTTTGATCTCACCTCCGACCCGCACGAGCGCGAAAACCTCGCCGGCAATCCGGACCATGCGGCAACGATGATCCGCATGACGGGCGCCATCCTGGCGCGCTGGGATCTTTCCCGCTTTGATGAGGCCGTGCGCGAAAGCCAGGCGCGACGCTGGGTGGTCTACCCGGCACTGCGCAACGGCGCCTATTTTCCGTGGGATTACCAGCCGCTGCAAAAGGCATCCGAGCGCTACATGCGCAACCACATGGACTTGAACGTGCTGGAAGAGAGCAAGCGTTTTCCGCGGGGGGAGTGAACTCGCAGATTCAACCCGTTCTCGATTCCAGTCCCCCTCTGGCTGCCGCCATCTCCCCCACAAGGGGGGAGAACCCGTGTGGTAAACACCCCGGTTTGAATCGCCAGCAGAACGACTGGGTTAAGCCTCCCCCTTGTGGGGAGGGTGGGGAGGGGCAAGTTGCTTTCAGGCCTGTATCACGCCGCCTTGGCGACGTGGTATTCCTTGATGGCGACCATCTTGATCGCCGGATAGCGCTCCGCCTCGTAACGCAGCGAAAACTGGTCCTGCGCCAGAAACACCGGATCGCCATCAAGGTCGCGGGCGATATCGCCGCGTTTGACGGTGAGGAATTTTTCCAGCTCCGCCGGCTGGTCCGACGAAATCCAGCGGCAGACGGAAAAGCGCGACATTTCGAACGACACCGGCAGCGTATATTCCGCCGACAGCCGCTCCTTCAGCACGTCGAGCTGCAGCGCGCCGACGACGCCGACGATGGCGGGCGAGCCGTCTTCCGGCGAAAACAGCTGCACGACGCCTTCTTCGGCCATCTGCTGCAGCGCTTCCTTCAGCTTTTTCGCCTTCATCGCATCCTCCAGCCGCACGCGGCGCAGGATTTCCGGCGAGAAGTTCGGCACGCCCTGGAAGACGAGGTTTTCGCCTTCCGTCAGCGTGTCGCCGATGCGCAGCGTGCCGTGGTTGGGGATCCCGACCACGTCGCCGGCATAGGCCGTATCGGCGAGCTGCCGCTGCGAGGCAAAGAAGAACTGCGGTGCCGTCAGGCCCATCAGTTTTCCCGTGCGGGCAAGCTTTGCCTTCATGCCGCGTTCCAGCTTGCCCGAGCAGATGCGGGCAAAGGCGATGCGGTCGCGGTGGTTGGGGTCCATATTGGCCTGGATCTTGAAAACGAAGGCCGTCATCTTGTCTTCGGCCGCATGCACCTTGCGCACATCCGCCACCTGGTCGCGCGGCGGAGGGGCAAAATCGCCAAGCGCGTTGATGAGATCGCGCACACCAAAATTCCTGAGCGCCGAGCCGAAGAAGACCGGCGTCATGTGGCCTTCGAGAAAGGCCTGGCGGTCAAACGGGCGACAGGCCTCCCGCGCCAGTTCTAGCTCGTCGATAAAGGCATCGCGCTCGTTTTCCGGAAGGTTTTCCGCCACGCTCTGCGGGCCGTTCACCGGCGTCGGCTCCACCTGCGTATCGGAGCCGCGATAGGTGTTTTGCGCCAGATTGTAGGAGCCGCAGAAATTCTTCGAGCGGCCGACAGGCCAGGTCACCGGGGCCGTATCGAGCGCCAGCTTTTCCTCCACCTCGTCCAGGATCTCAAACGTGTCGCGCGCTTCGCGGTCCATCTTGTTGACGAAGGTGATGATCGGGATGTCGCGCATCCGGCACACTTCAAACAGTTTTAGCGTGCGCGGTTCGATGCCTTTGGCGCCATCGATCACCATGACGGCGGCATCCACCGCCGTCAGCGTGCGATAGGTATCGTCGGCAAAGTCCTCGTGGCCGGGCGTATCGAGAATGTTGAAGACATTGCCATCAAATTCGAAGGTCATCACCGAGGTCACGACCGAAATGCCGCGTTCGCGCTCGATCTTCATCCAGTCGGAGCGCGTCTGGATGCGGTCTTTCTTCGCCTTCACCTCACCGGCAAGCTGGATCGCGCCGCCGAACAGCAGCAGCTTTTCCGTCAGTGTCGTCTTGCCGGCGTCCGGGTGCGCGATGATCGCGAAGGTGCGGCGGCGGGAAACCGCCTCTGCAATGCTTTCGGCCATAGGTCAGAAATCCTTTGAGTTGCCGCGTATCTAGCGATTTAAGGCCGAGTATGCAATTGACCTCGACAACAGGAATGGCCCGCGCCGCAGAAGGAGAGCCTGACATGTCCGACACGCGCCCTGACCCGAATGCGGATCCCGGCTTTAGCAGGAGCGGCCCGATGCTCAGCCCGATGCTCAACCTCGTGCGCCTTGCCCATGGCGAAGGCCTGGAGCTTCCCGCCTATGAGACGGCCGGCGCCGCCGGCATGGACATCCGCGCCGCCGTGACCGAACCGCTCACCCTTGCCCCCGGCGCGCGCTGCCTGGTGCCGACCGGCTTCATCTTCGAGATCCCGCACGGCTTTGAAATGCAGGTGCGCCCACGCTCCGGCCTTGCCTTCAAGCACGGCGTGACCTGCCTCAACACGCCCGGCACCATCGACAGCGACTACCGCGGCGAAGTGAAAGTGCTGCTGATCAACCTCGGCGAGGCCGATTTCATCATCGAGCGCGGCATGCGCGTGGCCCAGCTCGTCATTGCCCCCGTGGTGCAGGCGGGCGTCACGGAAACCGATACGACGAGCGAGACCGCCCGCGGTGCCGGCGGCTTCGGCTCGACAGGCGTCTGATCATGCCCCGGGCCGCCGACACGTCCGGGCTTGTTCTGCGGTCGGATTATTTTGACGATCCCCGGGCCTGGCATGCCTTCTGCGACCTTCTGAAAGATATCTTCGACATCGATGTGACGCCGCTGGAAGGCCTCGGCGGCCCGGACCCGACCTGCAGCCCCACGGGCTTTTTCAACCAGGACGGCTGCTGCATCGCCAATCTCAGCGCCTTCTCCATGCCGCTCATGATGGAGGGAAGGATCGTGCACGCCGCCGGCTGGCAATCCGGCGCGGTACGCCCCGCATGGCGCGACCGCGGCCTGTTCCGGCAGCTCATGGACATCACCTTCGACCGCTGCCGCGCCGCCGGCTATGAGGCAATGGTGCTGACGACCCGGCATCCCGGCCTCTACGAGCCCTACGGCTTCAAAACCCTGCCGCAGGCGCGCTTTTTTTGCCCCACTCCGTCACGGCCAGTCTCTGCACGGGTTGCGTCGACCACATATCCACGCGCACGCCAGCTCGATATCCGCGATGCCTCAGATCTTGCCCTCCTCCGCAAAGCCCTTGCGGACCGCACGCCGGTCTCAAAAAATTTCGCCGTGCTCGATCAGTCCCACATGTTCCTGCTCAACGCCTGGCTTTCTCCCTCCGTTTCCCTGCACTGGCTCGAACACGCAAACTGCATCGTGGCTACGGATGTATCATCGCCCGACCGCCTGTCGCTCCTCGATGTCATCGCAAGCGAGATGCCGACGCTGAGCCGGCTTCAAGCCGCCCTCGCCCCGACGGCCGTTGAGGTGGAGGTCCATTTTCCGCCGGATCTCCTGTCGATCGACGGCGGCTTTGCAACAACAGCTGCCGACGACGGGCTTGCACTGATGATGTGGCACCGCGACGGCATGTTTCCCACGGGCCCGGTGCGGCTTTCACCCATGGCCGATTTCTGATCGGATTCTCCTTCGTCTCCCGCTGGCTTCCCTGAAATTGATGGCGCCTTGCGGCCAGAAGCCGGTTTTCCAATGCGCGATGTTGGAGTATTGGCTTTTCCAGCGGAGGAACCCATGACCATCACCACACTCATTGCCTATGCTGCTGCCCTCTTCATTGCCGCCGCCATTCCCGGGCCCGGCATGACGGCGATCGTCGCGCGCGCATTAGGCTCCGGCTTTCGCCCGACCTTCTTCATGGGGCTCGGCCTCATTCTCGGCGATCTCGTCTATCTTACCGCCGTCGTTCTGGGCCTTGCCATCGTCGCGCAGAATTTCACCACGCCCTTCCTCATCATCAAATATGCCGGCGCCGCCTACCTCATCTACATTGCCTTCAAGCTCTGGACCGCCGGCCTCCTGCCGCAGGAGATCGAGGCAAGGCGCGCCCCAAGCATCGGCCTTTCCTTCCTCTCCGGTCTGCTCGTGACACTCGGCAATCCGAAAACCATGCTGTTCTACGTGGCGCTGGTGCCGACGCTCATTCCGCTGCAGTCGATCGGCCCGAAAGATTATGCAGCGCTGGTCGGGCTGACCTTCGTCGTGCTGATGGCCGTGCTCATTCCCTATATCCTGCTTGCCTCCCGCGCCCGGCTTCTCCTCAAGAGACCGGCGGCGCTGACGGTTCTCAACCGGTCTGCCGCGAGCATCTTGGCCGGCACCGCCGCCTATATCGCTGCCCGCTGACGCCGCTCCGCCTCGGCCGAGGCTTCCCGCCGGTTCCCATACCCCCGCGGCCTCCTTCGTGCACACGTCGCCCGAGCGCATCGGACACGATGAGGGCAGCCGCGCCGTCTACGCCGCAGCCGTCAGCCGCTCGCCGGCAATCCGGTAGGAAATCGCTTCGGCCAGATGAATGCGCCCCACCCGCTCCTGCCCGTCGAGATCGGCAAGGGTGCGGGCAACCTTCAGCACCCGGTGATAGCCGCGCGCCGAAAATTTGAGCTTTTCCGCCGCATCGCGCAGAAGCTGCAGTCCGCCGGCATCCGGTTCGGCAAAGCCCTCGATCAGCGCTGTCGAGCAGCGGGCATTGGTGCCGATGGCCGGAAAGCCGGCCTTTGCAAAACGCTCGCGCTGGCGGTCTCTTGCTGCAGCAACCCTTGCCGCAACCGTTGCGCTGCTTTCCGCCGGGCGCGGGCGGATGAGGTCGGTGGCCGAAACCGAAGGCACGTCGATGCGGATGTCGATACGATCCATCAGCGGCCCGGAAATCCGGCTCTGGTAATCGCTGACGCAGCGCGGGCCACGGGCGCAAGCGTGCCCCGGTTCTCCCGCCATGCCGCAGCGGCACGGGTTCATCGCCGCCACCAGCTGGATGGCCGCCGGATAGGTGATCCGGTGATTGGCGCGAGCAATGACGCATTCGGCCGTTTCCAGCGGTTGGCGAAGCGCATCGAGCACCTGAGGAGAAAATTCGGGAAACTCGTCGAGAAACAACACGCCATGATGGGCAAGCGAGGCCTCACCGGGCTTTGCCCTTAGGCCACCACCGACAAGCGCTGCCATGGTGGCCGAGTGATGCGGCGTGCGAAACGGCCGCCGGTCCGAAAGCTTGCCGCCCGAAAGCTGGCCGGCAATCGAATGGATCATCGAGACCTCCAGCAGTTCCGCCGCCGAAAGCGGCGGCAGGATGGAGGGAAGCCTTGCCGCCAGCATGGATTTGCCCGAGCCGGGAGGCCCCACCATCAGGAGATTGTGGCCGCCGGCCGCAGCCACTTCCAGCGCCCGCTTGGCGCTTTCCTGCCCCTTGATGTCGGCGAGATCCGGCAGGTTGGCAGGGGCTGCCCGCACCGCCGGCTGCGGGCGCGACAGAACCTGCGTGCCGCGAAAATGGTTGGCCAGCGCAATCAGGCTGCGCGGCGCCAGGATATCGATGCCGCTGCCGGCCCAGGCCGCTTCCGCGCCGCTGTCGAAGGGGCAGATCAGGCCCTTATCCTGCGCATTGGCGCCGATGGCGGCCGGCAGCGCGCCGGCAACGGCCGCAAGCGTGCCATCCAGATTAAGCTCGCCCAGCACCACATAGCCGCCGAGCGCATCGGCCGGAATGGCGCCGAGAACCGCCATCAGGCCGAGCGCGATCGGCAGGTCGAAATGCGAACCTTCCTTCGGCAGGTCGGCCGGGGCAAGATTGATGGTGATCTTCTTCGGCGGCAGCGCAAGGCCGGAGGCATGAAGCGCTGCCTGCACCCGTTCCCGGCTTTCGGCCACCGCCTTGTCCGGCAGGCCAACGATATGCATTCCCAGCTTGCCGGGGCCGACCATGACCTGCACATCCACAGGCACGCCCTCTATGCCCTGGAACGCCACCGTGCTGACGCGCGCCACCATGCCCCTGCCCCTTTTTGCGCCCGCGTTCCACTCACTGAAGTTGTTGTGGCGCCTAAATACAATCAAACACAATCACGGGACTAAAACAAGAACATTCGCGGAACAATTTTATCCAGTTACTGTATTAGATTTTTCTGTATTTCCATAAACAGAACAAAGGAGAACAGGGGTGACGAGCACACGGGCGCGACGCAGCATCAGCCCCGCTTTTCTTCGATAGCGTCCCACAACAGAGCTGCAACATCGGCGCCGCCGAACTTCTTCACCTCGCGAATGCCGGTGGGCGAGGTAACGTTGATCTCCGTCATGAAGTCGCCGATGACATCGATGCCGACGAAGAGAAAACCGCGTTCGCGAAGGGCAGGCCCGATGCGGGCGCAGATCTCTTCTTCGCGGGGCGTCAGTTCGGTTGCTTCCGCCCGCCCGCCCACATGCATGTTGGAGCGCGCATCATGTTCGGCCGGCACGCGGTTGATGGCGCCGACGGGCTTGCCGTCGACGAGCAGGATGCGCTTGTCGCCCTTGCGCACCGCAGGCAGATAGCCCTGCGCGATAAAGGGTTCGCCGCGATACATCTGCGAGAACATTTCCAGGAGCGAGGTGAAATTGCGGTCGTCCCGGGCCGAATGGAAGACGCCGGCACCGCCATTGCCATAGAGCGGCTTCAGGATGATATCGCCGATCTCGTCGCGGAAGCGGGTGATTTCGCCGACATCGCGGGAGATCAGCGTCGGCGGCATCAGGTCGGCAAATTCGGTGACAAAGATCTTTTCCGGCGAATTGCGCACCCAGGCCGGATCGTTCACCACCAGCGTCTTCGGGTGCAGCCGCTCCAGCAGATGGGTCGAGGTGATATAGCCCATGTCGAAGGGCGGATCCTGGCGCAGATGAATGACATCCATCGTCGACAGATCGACGCGTTCGCGTTCGCCCAGCGTGAAATGGTTGCCCTTTTCGTCGCGCAGCGCCATCGGCTCGATGGCCGCGAAAATGCGGCCGTCGCGCATGGTCAGCCGGTCGGGCGTATAGTGGTAAAGCTCATAACCGCGCGCCTGCGCTTCCAGCGCGATGGCGAAGGTGGAATCACCCGCGATGTTGATGCTGGACACATGGTCCATCTGGAACGCGACTTTGCGGATCTTGGCCATACCCTGCCCCTTGTCAAATTGCCCGCCAGATGTAGGACGACGGCTCCTGGATGGCAACGGGCTTGCCCTCCTCAAAACGCATCCGGGAAATGGCGCGGCAACCGCCACGGCCTGATGGCAATGATATCATAGCGTTGCGACAGGCGGGCCGCATCGCTACGGCGCGAAAGCCAGAGGTCGCTGGCCGCCCTGATACGCTGTTGCGACAGCGAACCGACGGCATCCACGGCCGCGGTCTCCAGCCGCCTCGCCTTCACCTCGACGAACGCCACAAGGTCACCCTTGCGCGCCACGATGTCGATTTCGCCCAAGGGCGTGCGCACCCGAAGGGCAAGGATGCGGTATCCCTTGGCCATCAGGAACAGGGCGGCGAGATATTCCGAAAAGCGGCCGCGACGCTCGGCTTTTCGGCGCCTCCCCTGCGTGCCGCCCTTAGCCGCCATCTGCGTCCTTCAGTTCGATGAGGCGCTGGTAGAGATCCTTGCGTGACAGGCCGGTGAGACGCGCCGCTTCCGCAGCTGCCTTTGTGGCCGGCATGGAGAGCGCCAGTTCCCTCAGCATCACGTCGACATCGACGGCGGCTGGAATATCGTCATAGGCCGGCGGGCCGATGACGAGCACGATCTCGCCCTTTACCGTGCGCTCTTCGTCGTAATAGGCCGAGAGTTCGCCAAGCGTGCCGCGACGAAACTCTTCAAATGTCTTGGTGAGTTCCCGGCACACGCAGGCCGCCCGCGTCGGCCCCAGCACGTCGGCGGCAATCGCCAGCGTATCGCCGATGCGGTGCGGCGATTCAAAGAAGATCAGCGTGGCCGGAATTTTGGACAGTTCCGCCAGACGGTCGCGCCGGCCCTTGTCCTTCACCGGCAAAAACCCGGCAAACAGGAAGGCATCGGACGGCAGGCCGGAGCCGACAAGGGCTGCGAGCGGCGCCGAAGGTCCGGGGATCGGCACCACCCGGTAGCCCGCCTCGATCGCCATCTGCCCAAGCCGGTAGCCGGGATCGGAGACGAGTGGCGTGCCGGCATCCGAGACCAGCGCCACGGATTTGCCCGCCTCCAGCGCCGCGAGAAGCCGCGGCCCCGCCTCATTGGCATTGTGCTCGTGATAGGCATACGGGCGGTTGACGATGCCGAAGCGGTCGAGCAGCACGCGGGTCACGCGCGTATCCTCGCAGGCCAGCACATCGGCCCCGGCCAGCGTCTCCAGCGCCCGAAGCGTGATGTCGCCGAGATTGCCGATGGGGGTCGCCACCAGATAGAGCGCCGGCTCCAGCGGGCGTGCCGGCACTGCCACATTGGCCACCCGATAGGTGCGCCCCGAGGTATTTTCGTCTTCCGTCACGGTCTCATCAGGCCTTTCATTTTCAGGATGCCTTTATGCGGGACGCGCCTTCATTCAGCAAGCACGCGCCGCATCCTGCGGAAAGCTGTGAGCCGATGAGCCCCTGGCAGGAAATAAACCCCGCCGGACCCGGCCACCCCTTGCCTTTTCGTTAAAAACTCTGCCATTTTGCCCGTCCACATCGTCCGACCAGACTGCGGACAGAAATAACATGCCGGCTCCCCTTGCGAACCGGCACGGTCGAAAGCGGTAGCGTCCATGCGTATAACTCTTGAGCGGTCCAACCTCCTGAAGTCGCTGAACCATGTCCACCGGGTGGTGGAGCGGCGCAACACGATCCCGATCCTGTCGAACGTGCTGCTGAAGGCTTCCGGCAATGATCTGGCCCTGAAGGCGACCGACCTTGATCTGGAGATCACCGAGGAAGTGCCGGCCATGGTCGAACAGGCAGGCGCCACCACGGTGCCGGCGCATCTTCTGTATGAAATCGTGCGCAAGCTGCCGGATGGCGCCGAAGTCCGGCTTGCCACCAATCCGGATGGCGCCAGCATGACGGTGCAGTCCGGCCGCTCAAAATTTTCGCTGCAATGCCTGCCGGAATCGGATTTTCCGGATCTGACGGCCGGCACCTTCAGCCACGGCTTCAAGATCAAGGCGACCGATCTGAAGATGCTGATCGACCGCACGCAGTTTGCCATCTCGACCGAAGAGACGCGCTACTACCTGAACGGCATCTTCTTTCACACGATCGAGGCCGGCGGCGAACTGAAGCTGCGTGCCGTCGCCACCGACGGCCATCGCCTCGCCCGCGCCGATATCATCGCGCCCTCGGGCTCGGAAGGCATGCCCGGCATCATCATTCCGCGCAAGACCGTGGGTGAATTGCAGAAGCTCGTCGACAATCCGGAGACGGTCGTCACCGTGGAAGTGTCGGATGCCAAGATCCGCCTCACCATCGGTCAAATCGTGATGACGTCGAAGCTGATCGACGGCACGTTCCCCGATTACCAGCGCGTCATCCCGACCGGCAATGACAAGGAAATGCGCGTCGATTGCCAGAGCTTTACCCGCGCCGTAGACCGCGTCTCGACGATTTCCTCCGAGCGCGGCCGCGCCGTGAAACTGGCGCTCAGCGAGGGCCAGCTGCTGCTCACCGTAAACAATCCGGATTCGGGCAGTGCGACGGAAGAAGTCGCCGTCGGCTATGACAACGACGCGATGGAGATCGGCTTCAACGCCAAGTATCTGCTTGATATTACTGCACAGCTTTCCGGCGAGGATGCCATCTTCATGCTGGCCGACGCCGGTTCTCCGACACTGGTGCGCGATACCGCCGGAGATGACGCATTGTATGTTCTGATGCCCATGCGGGTATGATTTTGAAAGGGGCCGGTTCGCCGGTCCCTTTTTTTGCCGCATTTTGGATGCGACATTTTTTCATGAATTTGCGTCATCACGACGCGATCACGTGAGGCTTTGATGGCCGGGAGATCATGCATGGAGTTGCGCCTGAAAGAGCGGCTTGGCCGCAAATTCGATGAGGAAATTCGCTTCTTCAAGGGCTGGATGGACGGGCCGAAAAGCGTCGGCGCGATCCTTCCGACCTCCGGCGTCACGGCGCGGCGCATGGCAAGCGTCATTAACCCGCAATCGGGCCTTCCCGTGCTGGAGCTTGGACCCGGCACCGGCATCATCACCAAGGCCATCCTGCAAAAGGGCATTGCGCCGGAAAATCTCGTCTCGATCGAATTCTCGACGGATTTCTACCAGCACCTCACCCGGACGTTCCCGCGCGTGAATTTCATCAATGGCGATGCCTTCGATCTGGACAGAACGCTGGGGGATTTCCGCAACCGCCAGTTCGACGCGGTGATTTCCGCCATTCCGATGCTGAGCTTTCCGATGGAGCGGCGCATTGCGCTTCTGGAAGATCTGCTTGACCGCATGCCGCGTGGCCGCCCGGTGATCCAGATCACCTATGGTCCGGTCTCGCCCATCGTCGCCCGACCTGACCGCTACCAGATCAAGCACTACGATTTCGTCGTGCGTAACATTCCCCCGGCGCAGCTGTGGACCTATACAAGGCCCTGACGGTTTCAACGGGGACGCGCCTTCCATGTTTGCCCTTTACATCACCCATCCGCAGGTGAAGATTTCGGCTGACGTGCCGGTGCCGCAATGGGGCCTTTCCGAGATCGGGATCGAGCGCACGCGCAAGGCGGCGGCCTTGCCTTGGGTGAAGCGCCTGTCGCGTATCGTCTCAAGCGGCGAGACGAAGGCCATCGAGACAGCGGTGATCCTTGCCGAAGCGGCCTCGGTCATACCCGAGGTCGATGAGGCCATGCACGAAAACGACCGTTCGGCGACCGGTTTTCTGCCGCCGCCGGCCTTCGAGGCGGCCGCCGACTGGTTTTTTGCCCATCCGACCGAAAGTTTCAAAGGCTGGGAGCGGGCGGTGGATGCGCAGGCGCGCATTGTCTCCGCCGTCTCCCGTGTGCTTGCCGATCACGATCCGGCGCGGCCCATCGCCTTCATCGGCCATGGCGGCGTCGGCACGCTGCTCAAGTGCCATCTCGCCGGCAAGGCGATTGCGCGGGACGGTGACCAGCCGGGCGGCGGCGGCAATCTTTTTGCCTTCTCGACTGCCCGCTCCCTTGTCGATTGCCGCCTCACATGCGACTGGACGCCGATGGAATTCTGGCAAGGAGACAGACAATGACCCCACGCGACCGCCTGATCGTCGGGCTCGATGTTCCAACCGTCGCCGAGGCTGAAGGTCTTGTCGCAACGCTCGGCGCGGATGTCTCCTTCTACAAGATCGGCTACCAGCTGGTGTTTGCCGGCGGCCTTGAATTTGCCCGCGACCTGGTGGCCGATGGCAAGCAGGTCTTTCTCGACATGAAACTGCTCGACATCGACAATACGGTGGCCAAGGGCGTCGAAAACATCGTCAAGATGGGCGTGACCATGCTGACGCTGCACGCCTATCCGAAAGCCATGCGCGCGGCCGTGGACGCCGCAAAGGGTTCGAACCTCTGCCTGCTTGGCGTTACCGTTCTCACCTCCATGGACGATGCCGATCTGCGCGAGGCCGGCTATGAATACGACCCGCACACGCTGGTGCTGACACGCGCCGAGCAGGCGCGAGCAGCCGGCATGGGCGGCATCGTCTGCTCGGCGGAAGAATCGGCCGCCGTGCGGAAGATCATCGGCCCGGACATGGCGCTCGTCACTCCCGGCATCCGCCCGAAAGGGGCAGACGCCGGTGACCAGAAGCGCGTCGTCACCCCCTACGACGCCCTGAAGGCCGGCTCCAGCCATCTCGTCGTCGGCCGCCCGATCGTCAAGGCTGCGGATCCGCAGGCAGCGGCCCGTGCGATCCTTGCCGAGATGGCGACGGCGCTTTAAGCCTTCGGTTCTGGAAAAATCATGCACAAGGAGAGGCAAGACATGGCCAAGGGATACTGGATCGCCCGCATCGATATCAAGGAGCCGGACCGCTACAAGGATTATGTCGCGGCCGCCAAGCCGGCGTTTGAGAAATACGGCGCGGTGTTTCTGGCCCGCGGTGGCGAGGCCGTGGCGCTGGAAGGCACCGGCCGGGCCCGCAATGTCGTCATCGAATTTCCCTCCGCACAGGCCGCCATCGACTGCTTCCATTCGCCCGAATACCAGATTGCCGCAAAGATCCGCCAGGAAGTGGCAGACGGCGAACTTCTGGTCGTCGAAGGCGTCTGATCCTGCCGAATGCCGGCCATTCGGCCGGCATTCAAACCTGCCTGCGGTTTTTGGCCGCCCGCACGCGCCTGAACCTTGAAGGACACTTCACCTTGCCGGGCGGATCGGCTAGAGACAGAGGACATAGATCTCTCCCAAGGCTTCCGGAGCACTGCCATGACCATGTCCAATCTTCCGCCGCTCGTCACCGTGTTCGGAGGCTCTGGCTTTGTCGGCCGGCACGTGGTGCGCGCGCTCGCCAAGCGTGGCTATCGCATCCGGGTGGCCGTGCGCCGTCCCGATCTTGCAGGCTTTCTGCGCCCGGCCGGCTATGCGGGCCAGATCCAGCTGGTGCAGGCGAACCTTCGCTACCGCGCCTCGATCGATCAGGCCGTTGCCGGTTCGAGCCATGTGGTCAACTGCGTCGGCATCCTGTTTGAAAGCGGCAAGAACTCGTTCGATGCCGTGCAGGAATTCGGCGCCAAGGCCGTGGCCGAGGCTGCCCGCGCCGCCGGCGCCGGCCTGACGCATGTCTCGGCTATCGGTGCCGATGCCAAGTCGGCCTCCTCCTATGCCCGCTCCAAGGGCCGCGCCGAAGAGGCGATCCGCTCGATCCTGCCGGGTGCGGTGATCCTGCGCCCCTCGATCGTGTTCGGCCAGGAGGACAATTTCTTCAACAAGTTCGCCGACATGGCCCGCACCATGCCGTTCCTGCCGCTGATCGGCGGCGGCAAGACGAAATTCCAGCCGGTCTTCGTGGAAGATCTGGCTGAAGCCGTGGCGCTCTCGGTGGACGGCAAGGCCGTGCCCGGCGCCACCTACGAACTCGGCGGCCCGGAAGTGCTGAGCTTCAAGCAGTGTCTCGAGGAAGTGCTGCGCGTCACCTATCGCAAGCGCAGCTTCGTTGGCCTGCCGTTTGGCGTTGCCAGCTTCATCGGCAACATCGCCTCCAAGATCCCGCTCATCACGCCGCCGCTCACCGGCGACCAGGTGACGCTGCTGAAGACGGACAATGTGGTCTCGAGCGTAGCCGAAAAGGAAGGGCGCACGCTGAAAGGCCTCGGCATTGCCCCGACGCTTCTGGCGAGCGTCCTGCCGAGCTATCTCGTTCAGTATCGCGTGCATGGCCAGTTCACCGGTACCGGCAAGGCCGCCTGAGGCGCTTGCATCTTCTATCTGATCCAGGATGCGACACAAACAGGCAGGCGGAGCGTCTGCCTGTTTTCATATCTCCTAATGTGACACAAAAGTCGCAGGCTCTGACCGCATGTCGTTAACCGGCGGTTCATCAAGATGGCCTATTGAAGTCTTGAGGCTCGGCCCGTAAACCGCAGCCTCTCTCAACGACGACTCGTATGGCCGTGACACAGATTTCATCCTCCGAAAGGCACTCCTCCATGGGCAAGTCCATCGCACTGTTTTTTGCGTGTGCGGCACTGGTCATTCTTGCCGGCTCCTTCCTGGCGCCGGGCACGGTTGCGGCCAACAAGGGCGCCTGCGCCCCGGCCTATGGCGTCGATCCGTGCAGCACCACAAGCTCGATCCGTCGCTAATCACGTAAGCGCGTGCCCGCCCCGCCCCCAAGGGGTCTGAGGCACCGATCGCGAACCGAGCCGATCCCATCAAAAAAGCCGGGCCGCTTCTGCGACCCGGCTTTTGTTTTTGGTCCCGTTAACGGTGGATCAGGCGATCATGCCGAAGGAGGCAAAGCCGAGCAGCAGGACGCCGAGGATGATGCGATAAACGGCAAACACGGTGAAGCGGTTGGTCTGGATATAGGAGAGCAGCCATTTGACCGCGATAAAGGCAACCACCGTCGAGGTGACGAAGGCGATGCCGAGCGATGTCCAGTCTTCACCCGCCACGCCCTGGTCCTTCAGCGTTTTCAAAAGCTGATAGGCGCTCGCCGCATACATGGTGGGAATGCCGACGAGGAAGGCAAATTCCGTGGCAGCGGCGCGGTTGCCCGTTCCGGCCAGCATGGCAACGAAGATCGTGGCGCCCGAGCGCGACGTGCCCGGAAATACCCCGGCCACCACCTGCGCAATACCGACCAGAATGGCCGCAAGCCAGGTGATGCGCGTGCTCTGCGGCCGCTTGGCAGCCGCCCATTCGGCAAAGATCATCCAGAACCCGCCGATGATCAGCGCCCAGGCAATCGGGCTTGCATCTTCCGGCAGTTCAAAGCCCAGCTTCTTGACGAGGAGGCCGAGCACGGCGGTGATCAGGAAGGCCACGATGAGCTTCAGCGCATAATCGCGGTTTTCCGGTTCGCGCCAGCCGAGAACGAGGTTCAGAAGCCGGCGCCAGTAGATGATGGTGACGGCGATGATCGCGCCGGCCTGGATCACGATGTTGAACGTGTCGGACCGGCTGCCCAGCCACTGCTCGGCAATGATGAGATGGCCGGTGCTGGAAATGGGCAAAAATTCGGTGATCCCCTCGACCACCCCAAGAATGAACGCGCTAAGTATGCTCTGGTCCGCCATTCTTAATCCTTTATTGAGTAGATGACGACAGTTTGAAGGAGTTGGGTCGGCATTGCTTGTGCTGGGCTTATCAAACCCATATAGCTGCATTACGTCAGGCCTGTGCAAGATGCGAGCCATCCTCCCTGTCGAATAATCATAAAGTTCATGTGTCCATGCCCACCCTCTACCATCACCCGATGTCTTCCGCGTCGCGTTTCGTCCGTCTGATCCTGGCGGAATACGGCTTTCAGACGGATCTGGTCGAAGAGCAGCCCTGGGAGAAGCGGCGCGAATTTCTGGCGCTCAATCCGGCAGCGACGCTTCCCGTCTATGTGGACGACAGCATGCGGGTTCTGTGCGGCCCCAATGTTCTTCTCGAATTCCTCGACGAGACGCACGGCGTCCTGAAACGTGATCGCCGGCTTCTGGCGGAAGATCCGTTCCAACGCGCCGAGATCCGTCGGCTCACCGAATGGTTTCTGCTGAAGATGGAGCAGGACGTCACGCGGCCCCTGACGCGCGAGCGCGTCTACAAGCTGCAGATGACGCCGGCCCAGGGCGGCGGCGCGCCGGACAGCAAGGTCTTGCGCATGGCGCGCGCCAATATCCGCCAGCATATGAAATACCTCTCCTGGCTTGCCGGATCGCGCACCTGGCTTGCCGGCGGGCGCTTGAGCTACGCGGATCTGGCCGCCGCCGCCTCGATCTCGGTGCTCGATTATCTCGGCGAGATCGATTGGCAGGAGACACCGGTTGCCAAGGAATGGTATCAGAGGCTGAAATCGCGGCCTTCGTTCCGCCCCATGCTGGCGGAACGCATCCGCGGCATCACGCCGGTATCTCATTATGCGGATCTCGACTTCTGAGGCGAATAAGCCCGCCGATCCAGACAAGCAGGCCTTGCGAAGCCGCAAGCTTTCCGCCTTCATCCGGCAGGAGGCCGAAGCGCAGGGCTTCGATCTCTGTCGCATCACCCGCCCGGACGCGATCCCCGAGGCACCTGCCCGGCTTGCCAGTTTTATTAAGGCCGGTCGCCACGGCACGATGGAGTGGATGGAAGAGACCTATGCCCGTCGTGCCGATCCGCGCACATTGTGGAGCGAGGTGCGCTCCATCGTCATGTTCGGTCTCAACTACGGCCCGGACGAAGATCCGCGCGGCCTTCAGGCCAAGCCCGATCGCGCCGCCATTTCCGTCTATGCCCGCAACCGCGACTATCACGACGTCATCAAGGGCCGGCTGAAGGAGATCGCCACCCGCTTTGCCGCCCGCGCCGGCGAGGATGTGAAAGTCTTCGTCGACACCGCGCCGGTGATGGAAAAGCCGCTGGCTGCGGCCGCCGGCCTCGGCTGGCAGGGCAAGCACACCAATCTCGTCTCGCGCAGCCACGGCTCCTGGCTGTTTCTCGGCAGCCTGTTTACGACGGCCGAACTTGAAATCGACGAAGGCGAGCGCGACCATTGCGGCTCCTGCCGCGCCTGCCTCGATGCCTGCCCGACCAAGGCCTTCCCCGCCCCCTACCAGATCGATGCGCGCCGCTGCATTTCCTATCTCACCATCGAGCATAAGGGCCCGATTGCCGCAGAATTTCGCCCGCTGATCGGCAACCGCATTTATGGCTGCGACGACTGTCTTGCCGCCTGCCCGTGGAACAAGTTTGCCGCCAGCGCGTCTGAAATGAAGTTTTCCGCACGCGAGGACCTCAAGGAACCTGAGATCGCCTTTCTGCTCGGCCTTGACGACAAAGCCTTTCGCGCCTTCTTCTCCGGCTCGCCGGTGAAGCGCATAGGCCGCGACCGGTTCGTGCGCAATGTGCTGATCGCGGCGGGCAATTCGGGCGAGGCGTCCCTGATCGAGCCCTGTCTTGCCCTTCTGACGGACGCAGCGCCGGTGGTGCGCGCCATGGCGGTCTGGGCGCTGTCGCGGCTGATGCCGGCATCCTCCTTCGCCGGCCTTTGCGCCGGACGCGGCAAGGACGACGACCCGCTGGTGGAAGCGGAATGGCAGATGGCAGGAGCGTGACCCATGCAGATGATGATCTTTGGCGCCGGCTATTCCGGTCAGGCGATTGCCGCAGAGGCTCGCGCGGCAGGGGCGACCGTCTCCGGCACCACCCGCAGCGCCGAGCGGCTGCAGGCTCTGGCCGACCAGGATATTGCTCCCTTCCTGTTTGATGGCGAGCGGCTGTCGGACGCGCTTGTCGCCGAGATGGCGCGCACCACTCATCTCGTCCAGTCGATTGCCCCCGGCCGAACCGGCGATCCGCTGCTGATGCTGACCGGCGGCGATCTCAAGGCATTCTTTCCGAACCTTGCCTGGGCCGCCTACCTCTCCACCGTCGGCGTCTATGGCGATCACGGCGGTCAATGGGTGACGGAAGAAACGCCCTGCCGGCCGGTGTCGCAGCGTTCCGTGGAACGGGTGGCGGCCGAAGAGGCCTGGGCGGAGGCGGCGATGCAGGCGGGCATCCCGATGGCGGTGCTGAGGCTCTCCGGCATTTACGGCCCGGGCCGCAACGGCTTCGTCAACCTGTCACAGGGCACGGCGCGCCGGCTGGTGAAGCCCGGACAGGTGTTCAACCGCATCCGCGTTGAAGATATCGGCGCCGCCACGCGGTTTCTCGCCGCACAAAACCTCGGCGGCATCTTCAACATCACCGATGACGAGCCCGCTCCGCCGCAGGATGTGGTGAGCGAAGCTGCCCGCCTGATGGGCGTGGCGCCTCCCCCGGAACAGGCCTTCGAGACGGCCGATCTCAGCCCCATGGCGCGCTCCTTCTATGGCGAGAACAAGCGCGTCTCCAATGACAGGATCTGCAACCTCGGATTTCAATTTCGCTATCCCGAATATCGCATGTCGTTGGCGCAGCTGTGGGCGGACGGACGCTGGAAGCCTTGATCTGCGGGGTTACGAGTCCCGGAATGAAACAGGTCGCTCCGGGTGAAAATTCCATCCTTCCGGCCTTTTTCGGTCATTCTTTCTTAATCTAATGGGCACGGCGCCACAAATTCTGTCCAAATAAGGCGTTTCGGCCCCTCGCACGATAAAAAAATTTCGGCCGATTTCGTGAGCCGGTGCAGGCCCTGAATCGGGTCGGAACAGTTTTCCAGTTGGTGACTGATTCGGTTAAACTTTTTCCAATTTCAGCGCAAATTTCCTTAGCTGGCTTACGTTCACGAATGTTACAGCCATTAACATTGCGTGATAGCAAACCCCACGTTTTCGCCTTTTTTGGCCGTGCCTAAGCCTCCCACGCGCCAATTCCTGGCGCTGGTCTCAGGGGATACTGAAATTTGACGCTCGTTAAACGCACGACTTTCGTAACGGTTGCCATTGCCACCTTAAGCCTTCTCGGCCCCATCAACGCCCATGCAGCACCCGGTTGTGGTCACGCCTCCTGGTATGCGCTGAATTCCAAGACAGCCTCGGGCGAACGCATGAATGCTTCGACGCTGACTGCCGCGCACAAGTCGCTGGGCTTCGGCACGAAGGTGAAGGTCACCAACAAGCGCAATGGCAAGACCGTCGTCGTGCGGATCAACGATCGCGGTCCGTTCATCAAGGGTCGCGTCATCGATCTCTCCAAGGCTGCCGCCCAGAACATCGGCATGGTGGCCGCCGGCACTGCCCAGGTCTGCTACGAAGTCATCGGCTGACCGGCGCCCGCCGCCCGCCTCTGACGCCCGCCCTTGCTCTTGCCATGGATCGCGGCTAAACGCGGCTCTGACACCGAAGGAGATGGAAGATGCGTTTGGGCGGACGAATGGCGGCGGCCATCGAGGTATTGGCCGATGTCGAGGCGCGCAAGCGGCCCGTCACCGATGCCCTCAAGGACTGGGGCCTTGCGCATCGCTTCGCCGGCTCCGGCGATCGCGCCGCCATCGGCAATATTGTCTATGACGCGCTGCGCATGCGGCTGTCGCATGCCTATCTGATGCAGGACGAAGGCGAAGCCGCCCTCGTCTACGCGGTGCTGCTGCGCCAATGGGGCTTTACGCCGGACACGCTCGGCGCAGAACTCGCCGACGACAAGTTCGCCCCCGCCGCACCGGACCTGACGGCCTTCCTCGCCCGCGATCTGGGGCAGGCGCCGGCGCATGTGCAGGGCGACATTTCCGAATGGCTGGTTGACGCCTTTCAGGCCGCCTTCGGCGCCGACCGCTGGCTCGCCGAGGCGAAGGCCATGGCCGAGCGCCCCTCGCTCGATCTGCGCGCCAACACGCTGAAATCCTCCCGCGACAAGGTGGTGAAGGCGCTGGATCGCTCTGGCGCAAAGCCCACCCGTATTGCCCGCCACGGCATCCGCATCGAGAGCGGCACCGGCGCCTCGCGTCTTCCCAATGTCACGGCCGAACTGTCCTTCCAGAAAGGCTGGTTCGAGGTGCAGGACGAGGGCTCGCAAATCGTTGCCGATCTCGTTCAGCCGTCCGAGGGCCAGCAGGTGCTGGATTACTGCGCAGGCGGTGGCGGCAAGACGCTGGCGCTTTCGGCAGCCCTCAACAACAAGGGCCAGGTCCATGCCTATGATGCCGACCGCAAGCGTCTCGCGCCGATCATCGAGCGCCTGCGCCGCGCCGGCACCCGCAATGTGCAGGTGCATGACGATGTGGCCCAGATGAAGGCCTTCGAGGGACGCCTCGATACGGTTCTGGTCGATGCGCCCTGCACCGGCACCGGCACCTGGCGCCGCCGGCCGGACACGAAATGGAAGCTGACGCAGAAGAATATCGAGGAGCGGCTGGACCAGCAGCGCGACGCGCTTGCCTCCGCCTCCGCCTATGTGAAGCCGGGCGGCGCGCTCATCTACGTCACCTGCTCGGTGCTGCCGGAGGAAAATGCCCGCCAGGTCGAACGCTTCTTGGCGGAAAATCCTTCATTCCAGCCGGTGGCGAGCCTGCCGGCCTACGAAAAGCTGTTTGGCGCAGACGCACCAAAGCCCTATTCCACCGATGGATCGGGCCTGACGCTGACGCCGGCAAGTACCGGTACGGACGGGTTCTTCTTCTGTCGGCTGCAGCGCAACGCATAGCGACGGTTGCGGCCGGACTTGCGCTTCGTCAAATCCGGCGTATTAGAGTGTCCCTGGCCCGACCACCGCTTCAAATCGTTCTAATCTAGATTATTTGACACTGGTTTTTGTTTGCGTCATGACACGGCAATCGAGATCCGCCGACGCAGGAGAAACCATGATCCGTAGAACGCTATTGAACGTGAGCCTTGGAGTGCTGGCCGCCTCCGCCGCTTTCATCGTGACGCCGGCCGGCGCTGCAGAACCGGCAGCGGTTCTCACCCACTACGCCGATCTCGCCCATGCCAAGTATGAGGATGCGCTGACGACGGCAAAGGCGCTCGACGGCGCCATCGACGCGCTTCTCGCAAAGCCCTCCGAGGCAACGCTGATCGCAGCGCGCAAGGCCTGGATTGCCGCGCGCGTTCCCTATCAGCAGTCGGAAGTCTACCGCTTCGGCAATCCAATCGTCGATGAGTGGGAAGGCAAGGTGAACGCCTGGCCGCTGGACGAGGGTCTCATCGATTACGTCGATGCTTCCTACGGCACCGAAAGCGATGCCAATGCCTTCTACACCGCCAATATCATCGCCAATCCGAAGCTGAAGGTGAATGGCGAGGAAATCGACGCTTCGAAGATCACGCCGGAACTGATCCGCAGCCTGCATGAGGCGGGCGAAGTGGAAGCCAATGTCACGACCGGCTACCACGCTATCGAATTCCTGCTCTGGGGCCAGGACCTGCACGGCACCGGGCCCGGCGCCGGCGAGCGTCCCTATACCGATTACGACAAGGCCCATTGCACCAACGGAAATTGTGACCGTCGCGGCGATTACCTGAAGGCGGCCTCCGCCGCTCTGGTCGAAGACCTGCAGGAAATGGTGACCGCCTGGGCGCCCGAGGGCGAAGCCGCAAAGGCGGTCGAAGCCGATCCGAAGGCCGGCCTCACCGCTATCCTCACCGGCATGGGTTCGCTCTCCTATGGGGAACTGGCCGGCGAGCGCATGAAGCTCGGCCTTCTGTTGCACGATCCGGAAGAAGAGCACGACTGCTTCTCCGACAACACGTTCAACTCGCATCTGAACGACGCCATCGGCATCGCGTCGGCCTATAACGGCACCTATACGCGCATCGACGGCACGAAGATGACCGGCCCGTCGCTGTCGGAGATCGTCAAGGCGAAGGATCCGGCGCTCGATGCCGAAATGACCGCCAAGCTCGACAAGACGCTTGCCGCCATGCACGCCATGGCCAAGCGCGGCGAAACCGTCGAAGCCTATGACCAGATGATCGGCGAGGGCAATAAGGAAGGCAATGCCGTGGTGCAGGCCGCCATCGACGGGCTGATCGACCAGACCAAGACTGTCGAGCGCATCGTCACCGCACTCGATCTCGGCACGGTCAAGCTGGAAGGATCCGACAGCCTCGACAATCCGAACGCCGTGTTCAAGTAAGAAGATCGGAGGGCCGGCCGTTGAACCACGGCCGGCCCGCACCTCCTATGACCCAGCGCCCGGCATTTCTCGCCCTCGTCATTGCCCTGTCCGGCGCAGCCTGCCTTGCTCCTGCTGCAGCCCTTGGCGCAGCGCCTGGCGCAGAGCAGCGCACCGATCTTTCGCCAAAGGACCGCCAGCGCGTCGACGCCGTCACGGCCGTCACCACCGACTTTTCAAAGCCGGAACCCTTCGAGGCCATGGCCGGCGGGGCCGCCACGTCGACAGCACCTGTCGATGCAAACGCCTTCTCGCAATTCTCCGCCAATCTGGATTTTTCCGCGCGCGAACAATTTTCGCTCGGCAATGCGCTGTTTTCCAAGCTCTGGGTCGCCGCCCCCTCCTCCACGCAGGCCTCCGACGGGCTCGGGCCGCTTTACAATGCCCGCTCCTGCCTCAGCTGCCATATCCGCGATGGCCGCGGTCATCCGCCGGAGGGATCCGGCGACGCGACCTCGATGCTTTTGCGGCTTGCGCGACCGGCCCGCACGCCCGCCGAACAGGCGATGATCGACCGCCACGATCTCCTCAATTTCCCCGATCCGACCTATGGCGAACAGCTGCAGGATCTGGCGGTGCCCGGCCTTGCCGCCGAAGGCGAAATCGACATCCGCTACGAGGAACAGCCGGTCACGCTAGCCGACGGCACCGTGGTCACGCTGCGCAAACCCCGGTATGACGTGTCCAAACGCGCCTATGGCCCGCTTGCCCAAGACACCACGCTCTCCCCGCGCATTGCCCCGCCCATGCCCGGCATAGGACTGATCGAAGCCATCGCCGAGGCCGATATTCTGGCCAATGTCGATCCGGGCGACCGCAATCATGACGGCGTCTTTGGCAAGGCGGCTGTGGTGAGGGACCACCGCACCGGTCGACTGACGCTTGGCCGCTTCGGCTGGAAGGCGCAGAATGCCAGCGTGCGCGATCAGGTGGCGGCCGCCTTTTCCGGCGACATGGGAATTTCAACGCCCGACCGGCTCGACCCCTATGGCGACTGCACGGTTGCCCAAACCGCCTGCCATGCGCTGGCCAATGGCGTTCAGCCCCGTCTTGGCGACAGCGAGGCGCCCGATCCGGTGATGGATCTCGTCACCTTCTATTCGGAAAACCTCGCCGTCCCCATGCGCCGGGATGTCGATGCGCCGGAGGTTCTGGCCGGCAAGGCGCTGTTTTACGCCTCGGGCTGCGCGTCATGCCACAGGCCGAAATATGTCACGCAACGCAACGCTGATGAAAAGGCGCTCGCCTTCCAGCTGATCTGGCCCTATTCGGATTTTCTGCTGCACGACATGGGCGAAGGCCTGGCGGACGGCCAGACGGTCGGCACGGCCGGTGGCCGCGACTGGCGCACCCCGCCGCTCTGGGGCATCGGGCTCACGAAGACCGTCAGCGGCCACAGTTTTTTCCTGCATGACGGCCGCGCCCGCTCCCTCACCGAAGCCATTCTGTGGCATGGTGGCGAGGCGGAACGCGCCCGTACCGCATTTTCCGCACTTGCCCGGCACGACCGGGATCTGCTTTTGAAATTCCTGGAGACGCTCTGATGTCGAGATGGCTGTCTGCTCTCGCGCTCACCCTGTTCCTTGCCACGCCGGGCCTTGCCGAGGAGGTGGATGCGACGGCCCCGTCAAAAACCTTGAGCGAGGAGGCGACGAAACAGGTGATGGCAAAGGTGGTGGATGACTTCATCCGCCCCGGCTATCGCGCATTTGCCGGAGAGAGCGCCATGCTGACCGATGCCATGGCAGGTCTCTGCGCGGCCCCTTCGCAAAAGAGCTACGAGGCGGCCCAATCGGCCTTCGAACATGCGGCCAGAAGCTGGTCGCGCATCGAGATCGTCCGGGTCGGACCGGTGCTGGATGCCTACCGCTTCGAGCGCATCCTGTTTTATCCCGATCGCAAGGGTACCGGCCTTCGCCAGGTGCAGGCCGTGCTGGCAGGCGCCGACGAAGGGGCGACATCGCCGGCCGGTCTTGCGCAGAAAAGCGTTGCCATACAGGGGCTCGGCGCCCTGGAATTCGTGCTCTACGGCACCGGCAAGGACGTCCTCCTCAGCGAGAAAGACAGTTTTCGCTGCCGCTATGGCCTGTCCATTGCCGGCAATGTACAGCGCATCGCCACCGAACTCACCCAGCTCTGGGACGAGCCGGACGGCATCCAGGAGGACTGGAAGAACCCCGGCGCCGACAGCGCCGTCTTCCGCGACGGCCATGAAGGCGTCACCGAGGCGCTCGGCATCCTCGTGCATTCGGCAGAGGCCGCGCGCGACCAGCGCATTGAAACCTTCTACAAGGGCGAAGCCAACAACACCTTTCCCCGCCAGGCGCTGTTCTGGCGCTCGAAGCTGACCTTCACCATGCTCGCGGGCAATCTCGAGGGCATTCACCGGCTGCTCGACACCTCCGGCTTTCGCGATCTTCTCGCTCCGGACCAGCAGCCGATTGTCGGCTCCATCGATGATCTGCTGATATCGCTGACAAAGCTGGCAAACGAGATGGAGCCCGATGTGGAAGTGGCCGTTGCCGACCAGGCACAGCGCCAGAAGCTCGATGTTCTGCTGAAAGACAGCCGTGACCTCATTCTACGTCTCAGCGACGGGCTGGGGGGCGGCCTGGGGCTCGGTGCCGGCTTCTCCTTCTCGGATGGGGACTGACATGGTGCGCACCGGCGAGATCGACCGGCGCCAGTTCATGCGCGCCGCCGGCATCGGCTTCCTGGCCGCCCTTGCGCCGCAGAACCTTTATGCGCTGGAGCGGGCGGATGCCGTCTTTGCCGCGGGCTTCAGAAGCCCTGATGGCGCCTATGGCATTGCCACGACCACTGCCGAGGGCCGGATCATCGACCGCATTGCGCTTCCTGCCCGCGCCCACGGGCTTGCCTATTGCAAGGCCACCGGACGCGGCGTTGCCTTTGCCCGCCGCCCCGGCACCTTCGCAATGATTTTCGATCCGAAGGGGGGTGAACAACCGGTGCTGATCCATGCGCCGGAGGGCCGCCATTACTATGGCCATGGCTATTTTTCCCCCGACGGGCGCCTGCTCTATGCCAGCGAAAACGACTTCGACGGCAATCGCGGCATGATCGGGCTTTACGATGCAACAAACGGCTTTGCCCGCATCGGCGAGTTCGAGGCCGCCGGCATCGGCACCCACGACATGACCGTCTCCGATGACGGGCGCCACCTGATCGTTGCCAATGGCGGCATAGAAACCCATCCGGATTTCGGCCGCACCAAGCTTAATCTCGACCGCATGCAGCCGTCGCTCGTCCTTCTGGATGCCGCGACCGGCCATGTGGTGCAGCGTCACGCGCTGCCGGCTCATCTCAGCCAGCTCTCCACCCGGCATCTGGATGTGGATGAGGGCGGGCGCATCTGGTTTGCCTGCCAGTATGAAGGGCCCCGCAGCGACCTGCCGCCGCTTGCCGGCTCGTTTGCGCTGGGGGAAGACCTGCGCTTCGTCTCGCTGCCGGACGACACCACGCAGCGGCTGGGCAATTATGTCGGCGCGATTGCGGTAAACAGGGCCGAACGGCTGGTCGGTCTTGCATCGCCCAAACTCGGGGCGGCCGTCATCCTGGATGCGCAGACCGGCCGGGTGATTGCCGAACAGGCGATTGCCGATGCGGCAGGCATTGCCGGTGCGCCGCAGGGTCTTGCCGTTTCCTCCTATGACGGGCGCCTCGCCGCAACCCGCTCGGAGGTTGCCTGGGACCAGCATCTCGTGCACCTTGCCTGAGGGCAAACGTCCGTCGCGATGCTTCGCCTCAACCCATGGTTATCGGCGCAAACTGCCCTAGTTAGGCCGCATGAAAAAGCTTCTCGTCCATCTCCTGTTCATTCTCGTCGTGGTCGGCCTTGGGGCTTTGATCGGCGTCTCAAACGTGCCGGGCCACTGGTACCAGTCCTTGCAGAAGCCCCCTTTCAATCCGCCGAACTGGATTTTCGGGCCGGTCTGGACGGCGCTTTACGTGCTGATCGGCATCGCCGGGGCGCGTCTGTGGCTTCAGGCGCCGGCCTCCAGCCGCACGCAGCTGTGGTTTGGCCAGATGGCGCTGAACTTTCTCTGGACCCCGGCCTTTTTCGGCATGGAAAGCACCGCTCTCGGCCTCTTCGTCATCATCCCGCTCCTTGCCTCTATCCTCGTCTTCATCGGCAAGAACTGGCAGCCGGACCGCGTGAGCGCCCTCCTCTTTGTGCCCTATGCGGTCTGGGTGGGGTTTGCGAGCCTGCTCAACCTTTCGCTTTTCCTTCTGAATTAGCCATAGGCTTGCGGGCCGGCCTCTGCCATGCCACTTTCGCGGCCGCACAAGGAATGGCAGGGCATGGACGATATCGATCCGGGAGATTTTCGCGCACGTGTGAGGCGCAGTTTCGATCGCCAGCAGGCGATGGTGACCATCGGGGGGAAACTGACCCGCGTCGAACAGGCCATGGTCGAGATCGAAATGCCCTTCGATGCAAAACTCACCCAGCAGCACGGCTTTCTGCATGCCGGCGTCATTGCCGCCGGCCTAGATGCCGCCTGCGGTTATGCCGCCTATACGGTGATCGAGCCGGAAGCCTCGATCCTGACCATCGAGTTCAAGGTCAACCTGATGTCGCCGGGACGCGGAGAGCGCTTTCTCTTTCGAGGCGAAATCACCAAACCCGGCTCCACCATCATCGTGGCCGATGGTCGCGCCTATGCTTTGAGCGACGGCCCGGCAAAACTGATTGCCTCGATGAGCGGCAGCATGATGGTGATCCGCGGCAGGCAGGATATTTCCGGATGAGTTTCGAGCTTCTGACCATCGCCGACCGATCCGTCCTCTTCGTCATGGCCGTGGATGCCGAATATGGCCCGCACCTGAGGGCGCGCATCCGCCCGCTGATGACCGGCGTCGGACCGGTGGAGGCCGCCATTGCCGTGGCAGGCACGCTGACGAGGCTTCAGGCGCAGGACAATCTTCCCGATCTCGTCGTCTGCCTCGGATCTGCCGGATCGCGGAGCCTCAAACAGACAGGCGTCTATCAGGTCTCCTCGGTCGGCTACCGCGACATGGATGCCTCGCCGCTTGGTTTCGAAAAGGGCCGCACACCTTTTCTCGATCTGCCGGCCGCAGTCGTCCTGCCGCATGCCATTCCCGGCATCCCCGCAGCCTCGCTCTCCACCGGCGGCCACATCATTTCGGGCTCGGCCTATGATGCGATCGAGGCCGAGATGGTCGACATGGAAACCTTTGCCGTGCTGCGCGCCTGCCAGGGTTTTGGCGTTCCGCTCATCGGGCTTCGCGGCATTTCCGATGGCAAGGCGGAACTTGCCCATGTGGGAGACTGGACCGAGTATCTGCATGTGATCGACGAAAAACTCGCAGATGCCGTCGATCGTCTCGCACAGGCCCTGATTTCCGGCGATTTGGCGCTCTGACCCGGTTGCGAAAAGCGGAAGTTTTCATTAAAGGCTCGCCATGACCCAGACAGCCCATCCCGACAGCATCCTCATCATCGATTTCGGCAGCCAGGTGACGCAGCTGATCGCCCGTCGCATCCGCGAGGCCGGCGTCTATTGCGAAATCCACCCCTTCCAGAATGCGCGCGACGCCTTCCTGAAGCTTTCGCCGAAAGGCGTCATCTTCTCCGGCGGCCCGGCTTCGGTCACCACCGAAGGCAGCCCGCGCGCGCCGGAAGAAGTCTTCGAGACGGGCGTGCCGATCCTTGGCATCTGCTACGGCCAGCAGACGCTCTGCACCCAGCTCGGGGGCACCGTCGAGGGTGGCCATGCCGCCGAATTCGGCCGTGCCGATGTCGAGATCCGGAAGGACAGTCCGCTGTTCGAGGGCTTCTGGACCGCCGGTGGCCGTTATCCCGTCTGGATGAGCCATGGTGACCGCGTGACCGAACTGCCGGACGGCTTCGAGGTCATCGCGACCTCCGAAAATGCGCCCTTTGCCATCGCAGCCGATGAGAAGCGCCGCTACTACACCACCATGTTCCACCCGGAAGTGGTGCACACGCCGGATGGCGCCAAGCTCCTGTCCAACTTCGTGCACAAGATCGTCGGCCTGAAGTCCGACTGGACCATGGCCGCCTACCGCGCCGAAATGATCCGCAAGATCCGCGAGCAGGTCGGCACCGGCCGCGTGCTCTGCGGTCTCTCCGGCGGTGTCGATTCCTCCGTGGCCGCCATTCTCATCCACGAGGCGATCGGCGATCAACTCACCTGCGTCTATGTCGATCACGGCATGATGCGCATGGGCGAGAGCGAGCAGGTGGTCGGCATGTTCCGCGACCATTACAACATCCCGCTTGTTCATGTGGATGCGTCCGACCTCTTCCTCACCGAGCTTGCCGGCGTCACCGACCCGGAAGTGAAGCGCAAGACGATCGGCCGCCTGTTCATCGAGGTCTTCGAAGCCGAGGCCGGCAAGATTGCCAATGACGGCAAGGGTGCGCCAAAATTCCTCGCCCAGGGCACGCTCTATCCGGACGTTATCGAAAGCGTCTCCTTCTCGGGCGGTCCGTCCGTCACGATCAAGAGCCACCACAATGTCGGTGGCCTGCCTGAGCGCATGAACATGGCTCTGGTGGAGCCGCTTCGCGAACTGTTCAAGGACGAAGTGCGCGCGCTTGGCCGCGAACTTGGCCTTCCCGACAGCTTTATCGGCCGCCACCCCTTCCCGGGCCCGGGCCTTGCCATCCGCTGCCCCGGCGCCGTCACCCGCGAAAAGCTCGATATCCTGCGCAAGGCCGATGCGATCTATCTCGACGAGATCCGCAAGGCCGGCCTCTACGACACCATCTGGCAGGCCTTTGCCGTGCTGCTGCCGGTCCAGACCGTCGGCGTCATGGGCGATTACCGCACCTATGATTTCGTCTGCGCCCTGCGCGCCGTCACATCCGTCGATGGCATGACGGCCGATTTCTACCCTTACGACATGAACTTCCTCGGCCGCACCGCCACCCGCATCATCAACGAAGTACGCGGCATCAACCGGGTCGTCTACGACGTAACCTCGAAGCCCCCGGGCACGATCGAGTGGGAATAATCTGAACCGGCGGCCGTGAGCAATCACGGCCGTTTTTTACGACCGATCCGGCCCATTCCTCGCAGCGCGCGCCATCGGCACAGGGCAGCGTCCATCGGAAAGGGCGTCTGCCGGCCTGCCCGCCCCCGCCTCACGCCACCGTGTCGCTCCGACAGGCTGCCGCAAGCTGCGCGCGCAGCCATTTCTGCGCCGGAGAATAATCGCAGCGTTCATCCCAGATCTGGTAGAAATGCGAGTGCGGAAACGGGACCGGACACATGATGACCGCAAGCGGCAGCATGCTGGCGTAATGAACGGCGACGCTGCGGGTGACAGTTGCCACGAGATCCGTTCCAACCAGAAGATAAGGTGATGTCAATTCGTCGGTTGCCGTGATCGTGCGCTCTCGCGTCACCTGCAGTGAGAGGCTGCGCTTCTCCAGGCCGAATGCACCGGTCTCGGCACAATCCTGCGTCACCACATGGCGGGCATTGGCGTAATCGACAAAGGTCGGAGTTGCGCGCGTGAAGGCATGGTCGCGGTCGACGAGACAGACGAAGTCCTCCTCGAACAGCAGAGCCCTGTTGAGGTGAGCCGGCGGGTCGATCCAGGATCCGACGGCCAGATCGGCCACGCCGGCAACCAGCAGGTTCGCGACCTCGTTGACGTCCGTCACCTTTCGCATCAAGAGCTTCACGCCCGGTGCCTGCCGCGTCACCTCGCGAACAAAACGGGCAAGCAGCGATGGCGACAGGTTTCCGCACAGCACCAGTGAAAATGTCTGGTGCAATCTCTGCGGATCGAAATCATCGGGGTTGACAATCAGTTCGTTGAGGTCGGCAAGCGCACGGATTGCGGCGTCGCGCAGCATCAGCGCGCGCTCCGTCGGCACCATGCGCCCGTCGCCGCGCAAGAGAAGCGGATCGCCGAATATTTCACGCAATTGCTTCAGAACAAGACTGGTGGCAGGCTGTGACAACTGCAGCTTGTTGGCCGCCTGCGTCACATTCCTTTCTTCCAGAAGTGTACAAAATACCTTCAGATTAAACGCAGTCAGCGGATTATCCAGTACGCGCAATCCGACCCCCTTCCGCTCACGGAACCCGATCAGATCCTTTGGCCAGAGGGTGGCAAGGACACCTCCCCCCAGGCATTGTCAGGGCCACCAGACCTTGCATACGATCAGGAACAGTTGAAATTCGCAGCCGATCGCATTTCTAATTGAATTATATCAATATTGTCGAGTTGTATTTCCAAAAAATACAAAACTTCTTTATGTAAAGTTTTCGTATTTTATAATATAATTCCCCATTAATAGTTTTTATATCATAAACATCAATGACTTCCAGGCACCTCTACAAGGCAAAGCCTTCTCAGACAAAATTAACGGTCGGGCTATTTCCAAAGCGGCTCATAGGCAAAGAGCGAAAAATCCGCCGCAACGGCTCGGCCGGTGATATCGAAGACGAACATGCCGGTAAAGGCACCGGTGAAGGAACCGTGTTCGCCGCGTCCGCCTTCGTCGGAAATCACGCCGGCATCGAGCACCGGGCCGAAGGGCTGCCAGTCGCCGCCCGGCGAAGTGCGATGGAAGAACTGCAGGTCATTGTCGTTGACCTCCAGCGCCAGATGCACCGGGCCATCCGCCACCGCCTCGCCGCTGCCGACGGGAAAGATCACCCGTGAATGCGGGTAATCGCCGGGGCAGGAGTACAGCGTGATGACGCGGCCGAGCTGTTCATGCAGGGTGACCGCCACCGCATGGAACTTGTGGCGGTTATAATAATGCGTCAGCCCCGCCGCCTGCTGATAGGTATCGGGCGAAAAATCCAGCACGGTTTCCGCCCGAAACGCGTGATGCTCCTGCCGGCGCGCCACAAGCGCCTGCTCGAACCATGATCCGATGCTTTCGCGCCCGTAAAGCCGCAGAGCGCCCGGCCGGGCGGTCAGGCTGAAGATACGCTCCGGTTCCGGCGTGCGCAGCCACTGGAAATCCGCAGGAAGCTCCGGGCCCTCGAAGGTCGTTTCAACGCGGGCGGTTTTCGGATGCGTCTCGGCGCCGTTCGGCGCTTCCACCTCGACAGCCGGTACGGTTCCGCCGTCGGCGAGATACAGCCAGTCGTCCCGCCAGACGCATTTTTGCAGCGCCGTCTCGCGCCCGAGCGTGCAGCGGCGTTTCGGCGCAAGCGGCCGGCCGCAGAGATGGGTGTGATAGGCCTCGCCCTCCGGCGTCTCGACATATTGCCCGTGGCCGGCGCGCTGCAGCGGCGCCTCCGGGTGATCCTTGGACGTGATGAGATGCGTGTCCGGATGCATCTCGTAAGGCCCGTCTATGGTTTTCGCGCGCGCCATCGTCACCGCATGATCATAGCCGGTGCCGCCTTCGGCCGTCGTCAGATAGTACCAGCCGTTGCGCTTGAAGAGATGCGGGCCTTCGACCAGCCCGAGCGTGCTGCCGGCAAAGATGTTCTTGACCGGGCCGACGAGGCGGCCGGCCTTGGCATCCCATTCCTGCAGCAGAATACCGTCGAAGGCCGGCGTTTTCGGCGCGCCGCCATAGCTTTCGGTGCGGTGGTTCCACTGCATGTTGACGAACCACTTTTTCCCGTCATCGTCGTGAAACAGCGACGGGTCGAAACCGGAAGAGTTCACATAGACCGGATCGGACCATTCGTCCTCGATGTTTCTGGCCGTCACGATGTAGTTGTGGGCATCCTTGAAGTTGCCATCCAGCCGCTTCACGTCCGTATAGACCAGGTAGAACAGGCCATCCGCATAGGAGAGGCACGGCGCCCAGATGCCGCAGCTGTCGGGATTGCCGCGCATGTCGAGCTGGCTGCGGCGTTCCAGCGGCCGTCGCACCAGCGTCCAGTTGGCAAGATCCTTCGAATGGTGGATCTGCACGCCCGGATACCATTCGAAGGTGGAGGTGGCGATGTAATAATCCTCGCCGACGCGGCAGATCGAGGGATCGGGGTTGAAGCCCGGCAGAATGGGATTGCGGATCATGGTTGCTCTATCTCCGGTGCAGCGTCGTTCAGGTTACGGCCGACCGCGCCCTGTCCCGAAGGCGCGGCCGGCGTCCGCTCTCAGCGCAGCAAGGCCTGGGCCTCGTCGATGCCCAGTGCCGCCGGCTGTGTGCAGGTCGTGGTCATATCGATGAACCGGCCCTCCTCGCCCGATTTGAGGATAGAGGTCATCACGTCGATGCCATGCAGCGCGCGCTCCAGCGAGCAGCGCGGATCACGCCCGTCGATCAGCGCGATCGCCATGTCGGCAAGGCCGGCGGTGCGATAATTGGCGCGCGGGCCGTTCGGGCTCTCCTGGTTGACCTTGCCGAAGGGATGATCCCAGGCCTCCAACGGCTTGATATCCTTGTTGCGGCCGGAAGCTTCCACGGTGCCACCGAAGAAGTTCGGGTCCGGCACGTAGAGCGAGCCTTCGGTGCCATAAAGCTCCATATTGGCGTGGCGGTGCGACCAGACATCCCAGCTCGCCGACAGCGTGATCGTCGCGCCGCTTACAAATTCCAGGAGCGCGTGAATGTTCGTCGGGGTTTCCACCGGGATCGTCTGGCCTGCCAGCGGCTGGCTGGAGATCGTACGCGTCGGATTTGCCATAGAGGTGAGCGCCCCCACCCGCTTCACCGGCCCGATGAGGTTGATGAGGCTGGCGATGTAATAGGGCCCGAGATCGAGGATCGGCCCGCCGCCGGCCAAGAAGAAGAAGCCGGGGTTCGGATGCCACATTTCCATGCCGGGGCTCATCACATGGCAGGTGCCCGACGTGATGCGGCCAACACCGCCCTCGTCGATATATTGACGGGCCAGCTGATGCGAACCGCCGAGAAAGGTATCAGGCGCACAGCCGACCGCCAGCCCCTTCGCCTTCGCCAGCGCCTGCAGCTCCTCGCCCTCTTCAAGGGACAGAACCAGCGGCTTTTCCGAGTAGACGTGCTTTCCCGCCTGAAGGATCGACTTCGACACGGCAAAATGCGTGGCGGGAATGGTGAGGTTGACGATGACGTCCAGCTCGTCATTGGCCAGAAGCTCGTCGATGGATTGCGCCGCCACGCCATACTCTTCGGCGCGTAGTTCGGCGGCGCTGCGGTTGATATCGGCGCAGGCGCGGATGTTCAGGCCCTTGAACAGCGGGGCCAGCGAAAAATAGGTGGTGGAGATATTGCCGCATCCGATGATGCCGACACCGAGTTCCTTGGCCATGGGGCGCTCCGGGAAGATGACATGTTTGGGAAATAGCGTCTGCCAGCACCCCCTCATCGAATGGCGGGGCCGGCAGTGTTGCGGACGATAGGAAGGGGCAGCCGTCACAGCCCACCCCTTCCAAAAGCGGTCAGTAGCCCTCGAAGGCCGCGATCGAGCGCGTGATCAGCCGGTCGAGATCGTTTGGATTGTCGTGCTCAACGACGTAATATTCGACGGCCGTCGAGGAAAGCGCCGCGACCAGATCCTTCCACGCCACCGTGCCATGGCCGACATCGGCCCAGCCGTCCTCGTCCGTGTTCTCGCCGGCGGGCGCGATGTCCTTCACATGCACGGCGCTGATGCGCTTGCCATAGCTTTCGATCCAGGCGAAGGGATCGGCCCCGCCGCGCACCACCCAGGCAATATCGGCCTCCCAGGACAGTTCCGGCCCGCCGGCCAGGATCTGCTCCTGCGGCGTCGAGCCGTCGGACAACGTCTTGAACTCGAAATCGTGGTTATGCCAGCCGAACACATAGCCCGCATCGCGAAAGGGTTTTCCAGCCTCCTGCAGGCGCTGGCCGAAGGCGAACCAGCCGCTGGCATCGGAGGGGCGCAGGTCCGGCAGCAGATAGGGGCAATAGATGGCCTTGATTCCCAGCGTTTCGGCCACTTTCAGCGCCCGCCGTGGTTCCTTTTCCAGCATGTCGAGGCCGAAATGGCCGGTCAGCATGGTAAGCCCCGCCGTATCGAGATCGGCCCGCAGCGCCTTCAGCGCCGCATCGTCCATCGTCGCATAGATGCCGCCGTAACCTTCCACATGGGCATAGCCTGCCGCCGAAAGCTTGGAGAGCGTTTCGCTGAGCGGCGGAAAGTTGCGGGCACTATAGAGCTGGAAGCCGAGTTTGGTCATGTCATCCTCCCGGGCCGGACGGCCCTTTTCTTGACGTATGGTTCAGCCTGCGACCGATGAAGAGGCAAGGTCGTAGATGCGAAATTGCGGAGCCTCCGACAGCGGTTCGCCGGCGGCGGGCAGATAGGTGATCCGCCGGCTTTCGCCTGCCGCCAGATCAAAGGCATTGTCGGAAAAGCGCCCGGGCGTATCGGTCTCGATCATCACGAAGAGCGCCAGACCGTCGGACTGCACCAGGATGTCGAACCCGCCCGCAGGCGCCGTTGACACGGTGGTGGTGAGCCGCGCCGGCTGAAGATCCAGCCCCTTGTAGGTGCCGGGCACGAAATGTCCCTCGCCGCCCATGCCGTTCGAAGCCGAAAAGTGCCAGGCGAGCAGGCAATCGGGCGGGATGTCCGCCGCCGGAATGGTGATCGCCGTTACCGCCGCATCCGGCGCGACCAGCGAATCGATCGACAGAAGGTCGCGCCGTTCACCCGACAGCGTCAGCAGCGACACGGCAAGGCTCACCGTCACGTCCGACAGCGTATCATTGACCAGCGACATCCGGATCTCGGACCCGTCTTCGGAGGGGATGGCGGCCACGGCAACCGGCTGAAAAAACCGCCGCGCGAGATAATGCAGCAGTTTCCAGCTGCCGCCGTAATCGAGGCTCGACCAGGACGCCACCGGCCAGGTGTCGTTCAGCTGCCAGTAGAGCGTGCCCATGCAATGGGGTTTGAGCGAACGCCAGTAATCGACCGCGGTGCGGATGGCGAGCGCCTGCTGCACCTGGGACAGATAGACGAAATTGGCAAAGCCTTCCGGAAAGCGGAAATACCGGAACATCGTTGCCGCGATCCGCTCATTGCCGCCGGCATTCTTCTGGTGCCATTCCATCACCGGCGAGGCGATGTTCATATCCCGATCACCGGCATAGGTCCCGATCACCGGCAGCGACGTATAGGACTGGAAGCCGAATTCCGAGCAGAAGCGCGGCTTCACCGCACGGTAATCGGCAAACGGCTTGTTCTCGTGCCAGACCGACCAGTAATGCATGTCGCCGGAGCCATCGGCATGCCAGGCATCGCCATAGTCCATGTAGCCGGTGGCGGGGCTCGACGGCCACCAGATCGCCTCCGGCACGGCTTTGCCCAGCGCCTGCTCGATCGTCCGGTTCAGCCGGTCGTAAGAGACGAGATAGCGGTCGCGGTTCTCGACGGATTCCTTGAACCAGGTGAGCGCGCCGACCAGCTCATTGTCGCCGCACCAGAGCACGATGGATGGATGCGAAGAAAGCCGGCGCACCTGGTAATCCACCTCGGCTGCGACATTGTCGAGAAAATCCGGCGTCGAAGGATAGAGGTTGCAGGAAAACTGAAAATCCTGCCAGACCATCAGCCCCAGTTCGTCACAGAGATCGTAGAACCAGTCGGCCTCGTAGAAACCGCCGCCCCAGACGCGGATCATGTTCATGTTGGCATCGACGGCCGATTGCAGAAGGTCGCGCGTCTTGTCGCGGGATGTCAGCGAAAACAGCGCATCGGCGGGGATCCAGTTCGCGCCCCGGCAAAAGATCTCGCGGCCATTGATGGCGAAGGCAAAACGGCTGCCTGCCTCGTCCGGGTCGGTGATGAGTTTTACTGTGCGAAGACCGATCTGCCGAATAACGGTCTCATCGGGCAGGTCCACCGTCAGCCTGTAGAGCGCCTGCTCGCCGTTGCCGGATGGCCACCAGAGGCGCGGCTCATCAATGCGAAAGACATAACTGACGTTTGTCTCGCCGGGCTTTACCCCGCAATCAAGCTTGACGCGCTCATCACCCAGTTCCAGCGTCAGCGCCACGTAGCCTTGTGCTTCGGCATGCAGCGTCACCGTCACCGTGACGTCGACACCGGTCTCATCATGCGCCTGATGGGTGACGACATGCTCGATGCGGGCCGTTTCCAGCTTCTTCAGGGCAATCGTGCCGTAGAGCCCGAGGGGTGCCAGCGCGATATTCCAGTCCCAGCCGAAATGGCATTGCGGTTTGCGCAGCATGTTTCCGTTGGGGATCGGCGAATTGGCGGTGGAATAGGGAATATAGAAGGGCTGGCGGGCCTGCCGCGCGGCCCCTTCGCGGATGCTGGAGGAAAAGACAATGCGGATGCGGTTGTCGCCCGCCTTCAGCGCCTGAGTCACATCCGGCCGGTAGCGGCGAAAGGCATTGTCGGCGGCAAGCACCACCTGCCCGTTGATCTCGATCGTCGCCACCGTATCGAGATCGGTCACGTCGAGATACCAGTCGCCGGCACTATCCTCGAGCCAGAAATCCTGCTCGATCTGCCAGTCGGTCTCAGCCACCCAGCGAAGATCCAGTTCATTGCGCCCGACATAGGGATCGGGGATCAGACCGGCATTCTTCAGCGCGGTGTGCACATCGCCGGGCACCGGCATCAGGGCGGTGGTTTCCTCGTCCAGCGAGGAGAGGCGCCAAGTGCCTGAGAGATCGATCATGGTCATGGCGATTTTCCTTCTGCTGCGCTTTCAGGAGGGAGAAGCCCCCTCTGGCTGCCGCCATCTCCCCCACAAGGGGGGAGAAAGGATGCCGGAAACCGTTCAATCCTCAAGACCGGCCCATGAGACAAAACCCTACCCGTCATGACATCAATGATGGAGCCGGGCCGATCACCACCTGCGGTCTCCCCCCTTGTGGGGGAGATGGCCGGCAGGCCAGAGGGGGCCTTCTGTCGGCACGGCACGACCATCAGATGCGGTCTTCCGTCTCGGCATCGAACAGCGAGGCCATGCTCATGTCGAAGGCCATGCGCACGCGGCTTCCCGGCGCATAGCGGCGCGCGCCCCCGATGCGCACCGACATCAGGTGGCCGGCGTGTTTCAGCCACAAAAGATTGTCGGCGCCCATCGGCTCTTCAATGTCGACCACCGCCTCATGCGCCTCGCCGCCCATGACATCGCTGTCAATGGCGATATGTTCCGGGCGCGCGCCAAGCACCACCTTGCGCCCGGCCGAGAGCGGTTCAGACGTCTGATAGCCGGCAAGCGAGAAATTGACGCCATGGGTGGTGAACACCGGGCGGCCCTCCACCTCGCTGATTTCGCCGCGCAAAAAGTTCATCGAGGGTGAACCGATGAAGCCAGCGACGAAGAGGTTTTTCGGACGGTTGTAAATGACGATCGGATCGTCCAGCTGCTGGATGACGCCGCTTTTCATGATGGCGATGCGGTCGGCGAGCGTCAGCGCCTCGATCTGGTCATGCGTCACGTAGATCATGGTGTTCTTCAGCTGCTGGTGCAGCCGCTTGATTTCGACGCGCAGTTCCGAGCGCAGCTTGGCGTCGAGGTTGGAGAGCGGCTCGTCGAACAGGAAGACGTCGACATCGCGCACCAGGGCACGCCCGATGGCGACGCGCTGGCGCTGGCCGCCGGACAGTTCCGCGGGCTTGCGCTTCAAAAGCGGGCCGATCTGCAGGATTTCGGAGGCGCGGGCGACGCGTTTGTCGATATCCGGCTTCGGCATCTTGGCGACCTGCAGGCCGAAGGAGAGGTTTTTCTCCACCGTCATCTGCGGATAAAGCGCGTAGGACTGGAACACCATGCCGATGCCGCGATCCTTGGGTTCTTCCCAGGTGACGTTGCGGTCCTTGATGTAGATCTGCCCTTCGGTCGGCTCCAGCAGGCCCGCAATGCAGTTCAGAAGTGTCGACTTGCCGCAGCCGGACGAGCCGAGCAGCACGAGGAATTCCCCGTCATGGATGTCGAGGTTCAGGTCCTTCAGCACTGTCACGGCGCCGAAGGAGAGCGATAGATCGCGGATGGATACGCTGTTGGCCATGAAGTTCAGCCCTTTACTGCGCCGGCGGCAATGCCGCGGACGAACAATCTGCCGGAGACGAAATAGACGATCAGGGGCACGGCGCCAGTCAGAAGCGTGGCGGCCATGTTGACGTTGTATTCCTTCACCCCCTGCACGGAGTTGACGATATTGTTGAGCTGCACGGTCATCGGATAGCTGTCCGGCCGGGTGAACACGACGCCGAACAGGAAGTCGTTCCAGATGCCGGTCACCTGCAGGATCATGGCGACAACGAAGATCGGCAGCGACATGGGCAGCATGATGCGCAGAAAGATCTGCCAGAAACCGGCGCCATCGATACGCGCCGCCTTGAACAGTTCCTCCGGCAGCGAGGTGAAATAGTTGCGGAAGAGCAGCGTCAGGATCGGCATGCCGAAAATTGTATGGACGATGATCAGGCCGGTCAGCGTGCCGTAGATGCCCAGTTCCCGGAGCAGGATAACGATCGGATAGATCATCACCTGATAGGGAATGAAGGCGCCGACGATGAGGATCGAGAAGAACACGTCCGATCCCTTGAAGCGCCAGTTGGCGAGCGCATAACCGCTGACCGAGGCAACCGCGATGGAGACCACGACGGAGGGAACGAGGATGCGCACGGAATTCCAGAAGCCGCGCGACAGCCCGTCGCAGTTGAGACCCGTGCAGGCGCTCGCCCAGGCTTTTGCCCAGGGCTCGAAGGTAATTTCCATGGGCGGCGAGAAAATGTTGCCAAGCCGGATTTCCGGCATGCCCTTCATCGAGGTGACGATCATCACATAGAGCGGCAGAAGGTAGTAAAGGGCGGCAACGATCAGCAGTCCGTAGAGGATGATATTGCGCTGCGACAGCACCTTGCGGGGCCTTGCGCCGCTCGGGCCGGAGCCGAGCCGGCCGGATACGGCATCAAGGCCGGCGGCGGTGGTGTTGAGGGTGGAAATGTTAGCCACGCTTCTTTCCTCCGAATTCCAGATAGGCCCAGGGGATGATGATGATGGCGACGGTAAGCAGCATCATGGTGGAGGCGGCAAAGCCCTGGCCGAGATTCTGCGCCTGGAACATGTAGTCGTAGACATACTTTGCCGGCACTTCCGATGCGATGCCCGGACCGCCGCTCGTCTGCGCCACCACGAGATCGTAGACCTTGACGATGCCGCTTGCGATGATGACGAGCGTGGTGATGAAGACCGGCCGCATCATCGGAATGACGATGAAGAGATAGGTGCGCCACATCGGGATGCCATCGACGCGCGAGGCCTTCCAGATGTCTTCGTCAATGCCGCGAAGCCCCGCCAGCATCAGGCACATCACGAGCCCCGTTCCCTGCCAGAGACCGGCAATCAGGACGCCGTAGATGACGATGCTGGAATCATAGAGCGGATCGAAGGTGAAGGTGGACCAGCCGAGGCTGCGCACGATGGACTGCACGCCATATTCCGGGTTGAGGATCCACTGCCAGACGAGGCCGGTGACGATGAAGGAAAGCGCAAAGGGATAGAGAAAGATCGTGCGGAAGGTGTTTTCAAAGCGGATCTTCTGGTCCATCAGGGCGGCCAGCAGAAAGCCGATGGCGAGGCTGAAGATCAGCGACAGCACGCCGTAGATGGCGAGATTCTGGATCGAGATCACCCAGCGCGGCGCATCCCACAGGCGGTAATACTGGTCGAGCCCGACAAAACTGGAGCGCGGCAGAAGCTTGGAATTGGTAAACGAATAGACCACCGTCCACAGCGTGCCGCCGAGGAACACGCAGACCGCGACAAGGATCATCGGGATCGAGGCGATCTTGGAATTCAGGTTTCGAAAGAGCTGGTTCGGCCGGCGGGTTACGGCGCGGCTCCCGGAGCTGGAACTTGAACCGGCACCGATGCCGGGCTGGGCGCTGGCGGTCGCGCGGGTGCTCATGCGGGCATCCTCCTCAATGGCTGCCTCGGGCGGCAAAGCCTTACCTATGTCAGGCAAGGCTTCGCCGTCAGGCGGTCGCGCAAGTGGCCGCCGCTCAAGGCTGTCTGACGTCTGCAGGATAAGCCTTCCGGGCAACGGATTGGCCCGCGCCCGAAAGAAGTCGTGCCGGCCTCACGCAAAGAACCGGCACGATGCTGATCAGTCGGCCGCGGCAATGATCTCGGCAAACCGCTTCTGGGCGGCATCCGGGGTCATGGCGGGCTTGGCGAAGAATTCCGAGAACAGATCCTCCAGCTGCTTCTGGCTGTCGGCCGACATCAGCTGGTTGGTGGAGCGCACCACATTGCCCTTGGCCAGGATTTCCAGACCCTTCTTCATGCAGTCATTGGCGGCGGCAAGATCGATATCGCCGCGGATCGGCAGCGAGCCCTTCTTCAGGTTGAACGCCACCTGCACGCCGGGGCTGACGATGGTCGACGCCAGCACTTCCTGCGCCTTGGACTTTTCCGCATCCTTCAGAAGCGGGAAGTAGAAGGCATCGCCATCGGTGGAGATGACTTCGTTGACGCCGAGGCCCGGAAGGCAGGTGTAATCGACGCCGGCCTTCTGGTTGGCGAGCGCGAATTCGCCCTGCGCCCAGTCACCCATGATCTGGCCGCCGGCCTTGCCGGTGATGACCATGTTGGTGGCCTGGTTCCAGTCCTGGACATTGCTGCCCTTGGACATGCGGCGCGCATCGTCGGCTGCCTTGAAGACCTTGGCGATCTCAGGACCGGCCGCCACCTTGGCGTCCTTGTCGGCAAACACCTTCTGGAACACGTCCTTGCCGCTGATGGCAATCATCAGAACGTTGAAGGCGCCCGTCGACTGCCAGGGCTGTCCGCCGATGGCAAGCGGAATGATGCCGGCCTTTTCGAGCGCCGGCGCGGCTGCGACGAATTCGTTCCAGTTCTTCGGCACGGCGACGCCGGCCGTCTTGAAGGCGGCGTTGGACAGCCACAGCCACTGCCAGGAATGGATGTTGACCGGGGCGCAATAGATCTTGCCGTTGATCGTGCAGCTGTCGAGCAGGCTTGCCGGCTTGATGATGTCCTTCCACTTTTCCTTTTCGGCAACCGCCGTCAGGTCGCGCATCAGGCCGGATTGCGCCAGTTCCTCGGCCTGGCGGCCATGGTTGAACTGGGTGGCGCCCATCGGGTCGCCGCCGGTAATGCGGGAGATCATGATCGGGCGGGCGGTGCCGCCAGATCCGGCGATCGCGCCGTCGATCCATTTGTTACCGGTGGCGTCAAAGGCCTTGGCCAGCTCCTTGACGGCTGCGGCCTCCCCTCCGGAGGTCCACCAATGGGTCACTTCCAGGTCCGCCGCCCCTGCATAGGTTGCGGGTAACATCGCGCTTGCCACGAGAATGGCCTTCAATGCACGCATATTCATGAGTCTCCTCCCTCACTGAAACGTTGCCGTAAAAAAACCTATGCCAAAGTCAGATCGCATGCAACCGGCCTGAGACGGATTTTTTACCAAGCCTCGCTCAATCAACCTGAACGGGCGAAGATAGCCGTTACGATCCGAACCCAATGTTTGCCTAACCTTTTGATTTTAATTTATAATTTTAGGTTTTAAACCGGCTGAAAGAATTCATACCTTCGCAGGTGCAAAATTTATTCCGCGCATGCGTTGTACAACCAGCGGGGCATGAATTGCGGAGCAAGGCACATTTAGCCCTCGACATTTCGACTGTAACGTTACAGTTTGTCGATCCGGAAAAATCCGGAAGGCGAGGAGGCATTCGTATTCAGGGACGAAGAAGGCGGCTATAGTGCCGCGCCTGAACCGGATGGATGTGCATGGACGACAGCAGCATTTTAAAGATCCCCGAGCGCACCGGCAGCGCGCGCCCGACCTTGAAGACGATCGCCTATATGACCGGGCTTGGCATCACCACCGTCTCGCGGGCGTTGAAGGATGCACCCGATATCGGTGCCGACACGAAAGAGCGCGTGCGTCTTGTGGCAGCCCAGCTCGGCTACCAGCCGAACCGCGCCGGCGTGCGCCTGAGGACCGGCAAGACCAATGTCATCGCGCTTGTTCTGAGCATCGAAGAAGAGCTGATGGGTTTCACCAGCCAGATGATGTTCGGGATTTCCGAGGTTCTGGCCGGCACGCAATATCATCTCGTGCTGACGCCGCATGCCCATCAGAAGGATCCGATGGCGCCGGTGCGTTACATCCTGGACACCGGCTCGGCCGATGGCGTGATCATCTCGCGCACTTTGCCCGACGATCCGCGCGTCGCCCTGATGACGGAGCGCAATTTCCCCTTCGCCACCCATGGCCGCACGGATATGGGCGTCTGCCATCCGTTTCATGATTTCGACAATGAAAGCTTTGCCTATCAGGCGGTGGAAAAGCTGGCCTCGCGGGGAAGACGCCGCATCGCGCTTCTCGCCCCGCCGGCCAAGCTGTCCTATTACCTGCACACCCGCATCGGCTTCGAGCGCGGCCTGAAGGCCTTCGGCGCCACGGAAGTTGCGATGGGCCGCCTCACCAGCGAGGCGTCTCTGGATACGATCCGCACCCATATGCAGGGGCTGATGTCCTCGGCGGAGCCGCCGGATGGCATCATCTCGATCAGCGGCAGTTCGGCAATTGCGCTGGTGGCCGGGCTTGAAGCGGCCGGCGCCCGCCTCGGCGACAGCATCGACATGGTGTCGAAGCAATCGGCGGAGTTCCTCAACTGGATCCGCCCGGAAATTCACGCCATCAACGAGGATGTGCGCCAGGCCGGCCGGGAACTGGCCAAGGCCGTCATCGCCCGCATCGATGGCGTGGCACCGGAGCTCCTGCAAAGCGTGAGCAAACCGGTCTGGTCAGACATGACGCCGAAGGACTAGCGGCCGATTGCGGGCGCCTTGTCCTTGGATAGACCGGCCGCAGGTCAGGCGATGGTGTCGAAGGCCTTGGGATCGATGCCGAGCGTCACGAGGTCGCGCTTCAAGGGCTTGCGGCCACCTTCAACGGCAGCAGACGCAGCAGCAGCGGCACCGAAGACAGCGATGGCACGACCAATGAAGCCACCGCGCATCCTGCTCAAATTCGTAGACATGTTCATCTCCTTTGTGATGACTGAGATATGGGAGCCAGAGCCCCCGATCACAACGCACAAGGCAGGATGGGAGCCATGCAGCGCCCGCATGTCACGGCACTTCAGGCTTTACCATTTGGCAATTTTATAGACAGTGGCGGGCCGACTGACCCGAAGGGAGACACGCATGATCACGCTTTACGGCATCAAGGCCTGCGACACGATGAAGAAGGCCCGCAGCTTTCTGGACGCGCAGGGCGTTGCCTATCGCTTCCACGACTACAAGACCGATGGCATCGATCGCGCCCATCTGGAGGAATGGACGGACAAGCTCGGTGTCGACACGATCCTCAACCGCGCCGGCACGACATTTCGCAAGCTCGATGAGGTCGACAAGGCCGAACTCACCCGCGAAAAGGCCATCGAGCTGATGCTGGCGCAGCCCTCGATGATCAAGCGGCCGGTGCTGGAGACCGAAGGCGGCTTGACGGTCGGCTTCAAGCCTGAAACCTATGAGGCCCTGTTCTCCAAATCCTGATCCCGCCTTCGAAAACCAGCGTTTCCACCATGTCGAAAACCACCCGCGCCACGCAGGCGCTTGCCAAAGCCGGCGTCGCCTTTACCGTCCACACCTATGATTACGATCCGAATGCCGAACGCATCGGCCTTCAGGCGGCAGAGGCGATCGGCGAGGAACCGCACCGCGTGTTGAAAACGCTGATGGCGGAAGTGGATGGGAAGCCGGTCTGCGTCGTCGTGCCCTCGGATCGCGAAGTCTCGATGAAGAAGCTCGCGGCGGCCTTTTCGGGCAAGTCGGCGGCGATGATGAAACCGGCCAATGCCGAAAAGGCAACCGGTTATGTCGTCGGCGGCATCAGCCCGTTTGGCCAGAAGAAGACGGTGCCGACCGCCATCGAGGCGGCCGCCATGGATGAGCCGCTCGTCTACATGAACGGCGGCCAGCGCGGACTTCAGGTGCGCCTTTCGCCATCGGATGCAAAAACGGTGCTGGCGGCGATCGTCGCCAGCGTCGTTGCAGAGGCTTAGCCCACGACCTATCTCCCCGTCACACCCGTTCTGAAACTTTGCAAGGAAGCAGGCCGCCCATGACCCAATCGCTCGTTGAGACCAGCGCCATCGATCCCGTCAAGCTGGAGAAGCTGGCGGAAGTGGCCGTGAAGGTTGGCCTGCAGCTGCAGAAGAACCAGGATCTCATCATCACCGCGCCGATTGCCGCTTTGCCGCTCGTGCGCTTCATCACGCGCCATGCCTACCGCGCCGGCGCCGGCCTCGTCACCACCTTCTATTCGGACGAGGAAACCACCCTTGCACGCTATGCCGAAGCGCCGGATGAAAGTTTCGACAGGGCATCCGGCTGGCTCTACGAAGGCATGGCAAAAGCCTATGCCGGTGGCGCGGCCCGCCTTGCCATTTCCGGCGACAATCCGATGATGCTGGCCGCCCAGGATCCGGAAAAGGTGGCGCGCGCCAACAAGGCCAATTCCATCGCCTACAAGCCGGCGCTCGAAAAGATCTCCAATTTCGATATCAACTGGCATATCTGCTCCTATCCAAACCCGGCCTGGGCGCGGCAGGTGTTTCCGGATATGGCCGAAGACGATGCCGTGCGGGCGCTTGCCGAAGCGATCTTTTCCGCCTCGCGCATCAATACGCCGGACCCGATTGCCGCCTGGGCAGACCACAACGCCAACCTGAAGAAGCGCTCGAGCTTTCTCAATGGCGAACGGTTTGCCGCGCTGCATTTTTCAGGTCCCGGCACGGACCTGACGGTGGGCCTTGCCGACGGTCACGAATGGCATGGCGGCGCATCGAAGGCTAAGAACGGCGTCACCTGCAACCCCAATATCCCGACGGAAGAAGTCTTCACCACGCCGCATGCGCTGAAAGTGGAAGGCCATGTCTCCTCGACCAAGCCGCTGTCCCACCAGGGAACGCTCATCGACAACATCCAGGTGCGCTTCGAGGCAGGCCGCATTGTCGAGGCCAAGGCGTCGAAGGGCGAAGAGGTGCTGAACAAGGTTCTCGATACGGATGAAGGCGCCCGTCGCCTCGGCGAAGTGGCGCTGGTGCCGCATTCCTCACCGATTTCCGCCTCCGGCGTGCTCTTCTACAACACGCTGTTTGATGAAAATGCCTCCTGCCACATCGCACTTGGCCAGTGCTATTCAAAATGTTTCCTCGACGGCGCATCGCTGACGCCTGAGCAGATCAAGGCGCAGGGCGGCAATTCCTCGCTCATCCACATCGACTGGATGATCGGCTCGGACAAGGTGGATATCGATGGTGTCCGGGCCGATGGCACCAAGGTTCCGGTCATGCGCAAGGGCGAGTGGGCGTAAGCCTTCTCTGACGCTTCCTGTCAGGCCGCCGGGGCTTTGCGCCCGGCGGCAGAGGCGGCGCGCTGGCTTGCCCAGACGCTGGTGAGGACCACGACGACACCGGCCACCTGCACCGCATCCAGCGCCTGCCCCAGAAGCCCCCAGCCCAGCAGCACCGCAACCAGCGGACTGAGGAAGCCGAGCGCCGACGCAGCCTGCGGGCCGATACGGCCGAGCCCGCGGAACCAGAGAATATAGGTCAGCGCCGCACCAATCAGCCCCAGATAGACAAAGCCCATATAGTTTTGCGCCGAGAGTACCGGAAGCCCCGGCTCCAGCAGAAAGGCAACCGGGGCCAGCAGCAGACCGCCCGCCGTCAACTGCCATGCGGTAAACGTCAGCGGCGACACCGCCGGCTTCCAGTGGCGGCTGAGAACGGTGCCGAAGGCCATCGACAATGCGCCGGCCAGTCCGGCTGCGATACCGAGCGGATCAAGCGCGGCTCCCGGCCGCAGCACCAGAAGCGCCACACCGCAAAGCCCGGCAATGCCGGCTGCAATCGACAGCGGCCGCACCGGCGTCCCCATCACCAGCCGTGACAGCACAATCACGATCAACGGCTGCACCGCGCCGACCGTTGCCGCGACACCGCCCGGCAATCTGTAAGCTGACACGAACAGAAAAGCCCAGAACAGCGCAAAATTGAGGGCGCCCAGAACAAGGCTTTTCCACCACCAGGCCCCGGTCGGAAGCTCGCGCACGATCAGCAACAGCAAAAGCCCCGCAGGCAGGGCCCGCAGCATGGCAACCGTCAGCGGCACGCCCGGCGGCAGAAGCTGGGTCGTCACGATATAGGTCGATCCCCAGATTGCCGGGGCGAGAGCCGTAAGGCCGATATCACCAACACGGGACATACGTCATGCTCCATTTATCTTGACATCAAGATAGTTGGAGAAATCTTGACGTCAAGATATATTTCGCCATAGTGGCCGCATGGACCATGTCGACAAAATTCTGGCGCAGTGGCGCGCCGAGCGCCCGGACCTCGACACCGCACCGATGGGCCTGCTTGGCCGGCTTGGTCGTCTCCACGCCCATCTCATCCGCGAGACGGAAGCCGTGCTAGCTGCCCACGGCCTGTCGCGCGCCAGTTTTGACGTGATGGCAACGCTCAGGCGCTCCGGGCGGCCCTACCGCCTGTCACCGGGCGATCTGCTTGCCGCCACCATGGTCACGTCAGGCACCATGACCAACCGCATCGATCAGCTGGAAAAGCAGAGCTTCGTGGAGCGCATCGCCAATCCCGGCGACGGCCGCAGCGTGCTGATCGGCCTCACGGCCAAAGGCCTGTCCCTCATCGATGAGGCCGTCACGGCCCATGTCGAAAACCAACACCGGCTGACAGCGGCGCTGGATGAGCCCGATTTTCAGGAGCTGGATGCGCAGCTCAAAAAATATCTCGCGGCTTTCGAGGGGTAAGCTTGCCTTAAAACAGGCTGCCCTGCTCCGTTCCATCCGGCGCGGATTTTGGCGCCTTTTTCTTCGGTGCGGGCGAAGCGGCCGGTGGCGGGGATGCGGGGGAGACGGCGGGCGCCGCTGTGTCGCCGGCGGTTGCCGACACCGCACCATCGGCAAACTGTATGGCGAGCGCCTGTCCGCTTGCTACCTCGGCTGCGCGCGTCAACAGTTTGCCCTCGGCCGTCTGGATCACCGCATAGCCGCGCTTCAGCACGTTCTTGTAGGAAAGCGATTGCAGCACGCGGTCCTGCGCCATGACGGCCGCCTTGCGCCGCCCCATGGCATTTTGAAGCGCGCTGTCGGCATGGCGCATCAGGGAGGCCAGTTGCAGGCGTTCGCGGCCGATATGGGTGAGCAGCCGGCCCGGAAGCCCGGAGAGAGCCACCTGCGCCCGTTCGATGCGGCCGCGCTCGCGTAAGACCTGCCGTTCCACGCAGCGGTCTGCGCGCAATGCCTGCTCCACCAGATGGCGTCTGCGTTCTGCAAGCCGCACGGTGAGAAGATCGAGCCTCAAGCCCGCACTTGCCCGCTCCAGACTGCGGCGCTTGGCAATCGCGGTTTTCTCCAGGCCCCGCCCCAAGCCCGTTGCCGCCTCGTCGAAACGCCGGCGCGGCAGCGCCAGCAGCTGGTCGAGCGACGGCAGTGCCCGCACCAGCGCGCGAAGCCCCTGGCGGCGGTTGTCCATCTGGCGCGATGTCGATCCCTGCAGGCGCGCGCCAAGATTGGCAAGCTGCGCCTGCAGCTCGGCCTTTACAGGCACCGCCATTTCGGCAGCCCCTGTCGGCGTCGGCGCCCGCACATCGGCGGCATAATCGATGAGCGTCCAGTCGGTCTCGTGGCCGACGGCCGAGATCAGCGGGATGTCGCTCGCCGCTGCCGCCCGCACCACCGCCTCGTCGTTGAAACTCCAGAGATCCTCGAGACTGCCGCCACCGCGGGCCACGATCAGCACGTCCGGGCGCCGGATCGGCCCGCCGGGCAAAAGTGCATTGAAGCCGCGGATGGCGTTCGCCACCTCGTCGCCCGACCCCTCGCCCTGCACCTTCACCGGCCAGACGATGACATGCACCGGAAAGCGGTCGGCAATGCGGTGCAGAATATCGCGGATTACCGCGCCGGTCGGCGATGTGACGACGCCGATCACCTGCGGCAGAAACGGCAGCAGCTGCTTTGCCGCTGGGTCGAACAGGCCCTCGGCAGAAAGCTTTCGCTTACGCTCCTCGATCAGCGCCATCAGCGCGCCGGCACCGGCGGGTTCGAGGTTCTCGATGACGATCTGGTATTTGGAAGAGCCCGGGAAGGTCGTCACCTTGCCGGTGGCAATCACTTCCATGCCCTCTTCCGGGCGGAAGCGCAGTTTCGAAAATGAACCCTTCCAGATGACAGCGTCGATGCGCGCCTTGTCGTCCTTCAGCGAGAAATAGGCGTGGCCGGAGGAATGCGGCCCGCGATAACCGGAAATCTCGCCGCGCACCCGCACGTGATCGAATGCGGTTTCCACCGTCCGTTTGATCGAGCCCGAAAGCTCCGAGACAGTTTGCTCTGCAAGATTGGTCTGGGGGTCGGAGGAGGACAGCCTGTTCATGCCGGGGTTTTAGCGCAGATCGGGTGCCATTTCACCTGTCTTGGCGCGAGAAACGGCTCTTCTTTCCCGATGCTACAAGAAACCAATGACTACAATTCGAGTTATCCGCTTTAAGGCCCGTTAAAGCTAGGAACGATCATTTAGGGCCAAGGCGGCCTGGAGCCGGACTCTGTTAGCGTTTTTCCGTCTAATCGTGGACGCAACGCCCAGAGAGACAAAAGGAGACCGAGCGTGCTCTTACTGACGGCTACCTGCATCGGCTTTACAACGGGCGCCCTGCGCTCGATGTTTTCCATCGCCTTCGTCGCAGCGATGATCCTGGTCATCTTCGCCGTGGCCGCTTTCGTGTCGCCCGCACCGGTTTCGTTCTGGAATCTGGCCATCGCCATTGCCGGTTACAATCTCGGCATCATCGGCCTGATGGGCGCCATCTTCGTCACCGAAGGCCGCAGCCAGACCGCCTGAGCCAGACCGGCCGATCGCCGCAGGCCCGTCGGTAAGCGGTCGGCAATGCATGCGTCAGCGTGGACGCACCACGTAAAGCTGAAAACCTGTCATCGCGGCCGCCACCGGCCGCAGGTATTCCGGCAGATCCCCGCGCGCCAGATGCGCATAGAGCCCGTCCGGCTTCAGCCGGATCAGATCGCGCGTCTGCGGATCCGCCGGACAGAATGCGATGATTGCCACATTCGCCCCATCGAGGAAGGCCTTGGCCTCCGCAGGCGTCGCAAGCCCGATATGCAGTTCCGTCAGCATGCCCGCCTGGTTGCGATGGTAAGGCGCCGACAGCACCCGGTGATGGGTGAAGCGCAGGATGGCCGCACCGCTGTCGGAGGGGGCCGCCACCGTGCGGGCCGGCAGACGCTTCAACAGCGCCATGTCCGCCTCGCTCCGGCAGCCGTTTTCCGCCTGCATCGGTGTGGCTGCCTGCGTCAGCGCATTCATGCTGAGCGAAGCCTCAAGGCCGCGCGCTCCGACAATGCCGGCAAAGAACCACACCACCGGCACCGAGGCGAGCACGGTAACGATATAGGCAAAGCCGGCATTCATGTTTTCCGGCTCGGCATGGGACGTCCGGCGCAGATCGTTGATGAGGAGGGACAGCGGCAGGATGGCCAGCGCATTGGAGAAATAGGCGCCGCGCACCTGGATCAGCGCCACGGCAAGAGCTGCCACAAGGAGTGCGCCGAGAAGCATGTGCTGCTCTACGCGGGCGGCATCCTCGCCGCGAAAATCCAGCGCGCGAAAAATGCACACGGCAATGGCAAACAGGCCGACGGCATAAAAGCCGCCCGCCGCCTCAGGTGCGAGGCGGATCTGCGACAGAACCGGCTGCGCCTCGCTGACCTTGCTCAGCCAAAGCTCCTGCAGCATCGGATCAAGGCCGGCAAGCGGGTTTGCCAGGCATTCGGGCGCAATCACCATGGCCGTTCCGAGAACCACCAGGGCAAGCAGGCCAAGCAGCAGCAGGCGGCCGGGCACCCCGGCGTGTCCCCCGAAACGGGCCAGAAGAAACAGCCCGCCGCCGCCGACGGCTGCCAGCGCGTAGAAGCCGAGAGACAGGTTATCGCAGGTGACCACCCGATAGGCCGAAGGCGGCACGGTCGCGAAAAAGAAGAGGCTGATCGAGATCGCCAGCGACAGGCCGAACTGCCCGGCCTTTCGGGAAAACGCCGTCCCGTGAACCGCCCATTGTACGGCAACGCAGGCACAGGCGACTGCCACCAGCGGCAGCGTCTCGGCGCCGATGGCCATGGCGAGCGCCGCAAGACAGCCGGCAATCGCATGGCTTGGCCCTTCGCGCCGCTCCACCAGCGAGGCCGCCAGAAACATCATCACCACCATCTGGATATTGTGGTGGTCGATCGCGCCGGGATGGAATTTCAGCGAGGTAAAGACCGAGAGCGCCGCAAGCCCGAAGGCGATATGCATGGTGGCGGCCCCGCCGAGCCTGCGCCCACCAAGCCCCGCCGCCACCATGAACAGCACAGCCATTAAAAGCGGCCAAACGGCAAGCGCCAGCGCCTCTGCGCGCTCCTGCGTCTCACCCGCGAGCTGGAACAGCCGGACAAGGCCCGCAATCGGCAGATCCACCAGCCGCGACCAGTGCATCAGCGTGCCGCCGTCAAGCCCCAGCCGGTATTGCTTGAGATCGAACCAGCCTTGGCCGGCCAGAAAATCGCGCACCTCGACAAGGCGCATCACATCGTCATTGTCCGGCCCGACATAATCGGCGCCGCTGCCCATAACCGCGATGGCGGCAACCACCACCACGGCATAGGCCATCAGCGAGGGAAAGAACCGCTGCCAGGAGCCGGACTGTCCGGCACCGGTCCCGGCATGTTTGCGGGCCTCTGTCATGCCGCCGCGCGTGGTCTTCGTCATCTGTCTCATCCCGCTGGCGGCCGCGCGAGGCCTTTTTGAGCAGAGGCGTAACGCCGTCCTGAGGGGCTTTCGCCGGATTGCCCTTGCGGCGAAACCTAGCCTTAACCTTCTCAAGAAATAGTAAAGTCAGGCGTGCCGGCACCGCGCTCAAGGATTGATGTGTAGCCGAGTGACATCCATGGACAGTTTTGCCGCCGGCCATCGCAGGATTGCCGTGCTTCTTCCCTGCTATAACGAGGCGCCGTCGATTGCAGCGGTGGTGCGCGGCTTCCGTTCGGCCCTGCCGGAGGCGCGCATCTATGTCTATGACAACAATTCCACCGATGGCACGGCGCTTCTGGCCATGCTTGCCGGCGCCGAGGTGCTGCGCGAGCGCCGCCAGGGCAAGGGCCATGTGGTGCGCCGCATGTTTGCCGATATTGATGCCGATATCTACCTGATGGCCGATGGCGACGGCACCTATGGGCCAGACGATGCGGAAGACCTGATCCGCACCCTGATTACCGAACGCGCCGACATGGTCGTCGGCACCCGCCGGGACCTGTCCGACACGGCCGGACGCCACGGCCACGCCCTTGGCAACCGCCTGTTCAACCATCTTTACCGGCGCCTGTTCGCAGACGGTTTCACCGATATCTTTTCCGGCTACCGCGCCTTTTCCCGCCGCTTCGTCAAAAGCTTTCCCGCCGTCTCCGACGGGTTCGAGGTGGAAACGGAAATGTCGGTGCATGCCTTTCGCCTGAAGATGCCGGTCTGCGAACTGCCGCTCGATTACGGACGGCGGCTGGAGGGATCTGCCTCGAAACTGTCGACGCTTGGCGATGGCGCGCGCATTCTTCTGATGTTTGCCATGCTGCTCAAGGAGACCCGGCCCTTCGCGCTGTTCGGCGGCCTAGCGCTGGTCCTGATGGCGGCGGGCCTTGGGCTCGCCTTGCCGGTTCTCACCGAGTATCTTCAGACGGGCCTCGTGCCGCGCCTTCCCACCTGGGTCCTGTCGCTTGCGCTTGCCGGTCTCTCGGCCATGTCTCTGACGGCCGGCGTGGTGCTGGATAGCGTGGCGCGCGGGCGCGCCGAACTGCTGCGCCTGCATTATCTGAGCGCGCCCCACATCTCCTTTGACGTGAGCCGGCCTGCGGCTGCCGACCGCCCAAAGGTCGAAAAAGGTTCGCCGCCCGCCATCGCGCTCAAACGAAAGCGGCGTGCGTGAAAAGGCCTGTCGGGTTCCTGGTGGCCGGCGGTTTTGGCTTCATCATCGATGCGGGCCTTACCCATCTGCTGATTTCCGCTGCAGGCTTCAGCCCTTTTGCGGCGCGCATGCCGGCGATTGCCGCCGCCCTCTCCTTCACCTGGGTGTTCAACCGCACCTTCACCTTTGGCCGCTCGCCGCATTCGCTGGCGGGAGAAGGTTTTCGCTACTGGGCCGTCGGCGCAACGTCTGCCGTTCTGAATTACGGGATCTATTCGGCGCTTATCCACCGCCTGCCGATGATCCAGCCCGTGGCGGCGGTGGTGCTGTCGTCCGCCGCCGCCACGCTCTATTCCTTCTTCGGCTATTCCCGCTTCGTCTTTCGCCACCGCAACGGCCCGGCGAAAGACGAATGAACGACGGTGATCAGACGGCTTCCCACCCATCCTTCTCGCTTGCCCGGTAAATGGCATCGATGAAGCGCTGGTTCGCGGCAGAGCTTTCAAGCGACACGACCTCGGCATCCCCGCCCAACGCCTTTTTCGCAAAGGCTTCCGCCTGGCGCCGATACTGGCGGCTGTCGGGAAAGCGGAAGATTTCCGAACGGCCATGCTTCTGGTCGGTCAGTTCCACCTCCTCGGCTCCCCAGCGGTCGGCATTGAACGGCGATTTCACCTCGATGAAGCCTTCGGTGCCGTGGAACACCATCAGCTGGCGCGCGGCAAGCTGGGTGGAGATGTAGAAGGTCAGGTCGAAATCGCCGAAATCGGCCTTCACGGTGGAATAGATGTCGGTGCCGAATTCCTTGTCGCGCTCCGTCGTCGCCTGCACCCGGATCGGCTCGCGGCCCGTGGAGAAGCGCGTCGTAATCGTCGGGTAGACGCCGATATCCGGCAGGCCGCCGCCACCAAGCTCCGGAATGTTGCGCATATTGGACGGATCGCGGTTGAAATAGGTGAACGCGCCCTGCACGTGGCGCAGCCGGCCGATGGCGCCGGAGGCCAAAAGCTCGCGCACCTTCAGCCACACCGGTGCATAGGTCACCATGAAGGCTTCGGCAATCAGCACGCCATGGCGGTCACGCGCCGCGATCAGCTGGTCGATCTCGTCGGCCTTCAGCGAAATCGGCTTTTCGCACAGCACATGCTTGCCGGCAGCGGCCGCCTTCAGCGACCATTCCACATGCTGGCTGGTCGGCAGCGGAATATAGACTGCATCGATCACGTCGGACGCCAGCATCTCCTCGTAGGAGCCAAAGGCGTGCGGCACCGAAAACCGATCCGCCATTTCGCGTGCGCGGGAAAAATCGCGGCTGGCAATGGCGCTCACCACGCAGTTTTCCGCATCCTGAATGGCCGGCACCACGGCATCGCGACCGATCTTGGCGGTGGAAAGAATACCAAAACGCAACATGAGTTCCTCCTGATCATTGTGCGGCGGCACCCTAGCGCATGTCCCTTTCGTCTGCGCAGCAAATTTATCGGAGTTTTTGCAGGCGGAGCGTTTTCGACCCCTCAATGCCAGGCGCTTTTCCGGCTCGCGCCATCGCCTCGGCACCAGCACCGGGCGTCACCATGAATGGCCGAAAATGTCCGCTCTTCGTCCGAAGGCGTGCTTTTGCCTTTTGGGCAAACAGCTATCTTCGTGCTATCTTCACAAACCGGAGAACAAGAAATGTCCGATACCGCCCTTCTCGTCATCGACGTGCAGCAATCCTTCCCGCATCGCCCTTACTGGGATGCGGCCGATGTGCCGCGTTATCTGGAGCGCCAGCAGGCGCTGATCGACGGGGCCACGGCCCGCGGCATCCCCGTGCTGCAGATCTTTCACCTTGCAGACAGCGGCGACTTTTCGAAGGAGAGCGGGCATGTGCGCACCCTGGACGGCATCACCATCGCGCCGACCCGGATCTTTGAAAAGCATCGCCATTCCGCCATGGTCGGCACCGGTCTGGATGTCTGGCTGACCGAAAACGGCATCCGCAATCTCATTGTCTCCGGCATCCGCACCGAACAATGCTGCGAAACCACCACGCGCCATGCTTCCGATCTCGGTTTTACCGTCACCTATGTGGCGGAGGCGACGCTGACCTTCCCGATGACCGATGCCGATGGCGTAACCCATTCGCCCGAAGACATCCGCCGCCACACGGCCATGGTGCTGAAGGACCGCTTTGCCCGCATCGCAACCGTCGAAGAAGCCCTCTCGGGCGCCGGGGCCCGCGCATGAGCCTTCCCGGCACCGCCTCGCCCCAAAATGTTCCGGTGGTGATCGTGGTGCCGCCGCAGGCGCTGCTTCTGGATATCGCAGGGCCGATGGAGGTCCTGCGCTATGCCAACCAGCACCAGAACGGCATCCGCTTCGACTGCCGCTACGTCTCGGCGAGCCCGCGCCAGACAACCTCGATCGGGCTCACCCTCGACGGCCTGGAGCCGCTGCCGCAGACGCTTGCGCCCCACACGCTTCTGGTGGTCTCGGGCGCGATCGAAGGGGAGAAGAAGCAGGCGCTGGCGACCGAGCGCGCGGTGCTTGCGCGCTGGATGCGGGATACGGTGCGCCCCGACACCCGCATTGCCAGTATCTGTTCCGGCGCCCTGCTGGTGGCCGAGGCTGGGCTTCTGGAGGGACGCCGCTGCACCACCCATGCCGATTGCATTGCTGAACTGCGCCAGAAGGCACCGACCGCGCAGGTGCTGGAAAACCGCCTCTATGTCGAGGACGATCACTGCTTTTCCAGCGCCGGCATAGCAACCGGCATCGACCTGATGCTGCATATCGTGGGGAAGATGACCTCTGCACCGGTGGCGCTTGCGGCCGCGCGCAAGATGGTGATCTACCTGCGCCGGAACGGGAGCGATCCGCAGATTTCGCCCTGGCTTTCGGGCCGCAACCATGTCCACCCGGCCATTCATCAGGTGCAGGATGCCATCATGGCCGATCCCGCCGCCGACTGGCCGGTGGCCCGTCTGACGGCTCTTGCACATGTGAGCGAGCGACACCTGTCGCGGCTGTTTCGCGAGCATGCCGGCCTGTCGCTGATCGATTACGTCAACCAGATGCGGGTGGCGCTGGCGCGCGATCTCCTGTCGCAGACACGGCTCGATCTTGAAAATGTCGCAGCCCGCTGCGGCTTTTCCTCCGCACGGCACCTGCGCCGTGTCTGGCGCCAGCACCATGCCGATCCGCCGAGCCTCCACCGCGCAGCCTGCTGATCGACCCATCACGGAATTTGAATGGCGCAAGCCTTCCCGGGACCCTAGGTTAACCACATATCGAGGTTACACATCCCCTTAACCCACGAGGTCTCCCATGCAGTTGCGCCCGCTCGGCCGAACCGGCCTTTCCATCGCCCCCGTCGTCTTCGGCGGCAATGTCTTCGGCTGGACGGCGGACGAAAAGACCTCGTTCGACCTGCTCGATGCCTTCTTCGACGCCGGCTACAACACGATCGATACGGCAGACGTCTATTCAGCCTGGGTCGACAGCCATGTCGGCGGCGAAAGCGAGACGATCATCGGCAAATGGCTGAAGCGCGGCAGCGTCTCGCGTGACAGGGCGGTTATCGTCACCAAGGTCGGCTTCGACAACAAGGGCAACAAGACCGGCCTGTCCAAAGGCTGGATCGCAGAGGCGGTCGAGGCCTCGCTGAAGCGTCTCGACACCGACTATATCGACCTTTACCTCGCCCACAAGCCGGACACGGAAACGCCTGTCGAGGAAACACTGGAAGCCTTTTCCAAGCTGAAGGACGCCGGAAAGATCCGCGCCATCGGCTGCTCCAACTATGACGAAATGCAGTTGAAGGCCTCTCTCGATGCCGCCGAGAAAGCCGGGCTGCCGCGCTTCGACGTGCTGCAGCCGGAATATAATCTCTACACGCGCCAGAAGTTCGAAGGCCCGATTGCCGATCTCTGCATCGCGGAAAACATCGGCGTCATCAGCTATTATGCGCTCGCCGCCGGCTTCCTCACCGGCAAGTACCGCAAGGTGGAAGATGCCGCCGGCAAGGCGCGCGGCGGGCGCGTCGGCGATTATCTTAATCCGCGCGGGGAAAGCGTGCTTGCAGCACTCGACGAGGTGGCCCGCGAAACCGGCACCAGCATGGCAACCGTTGCCATCGCCTGGGTCGCCGCCCGCCCCGGCATTACCGCCCCGATCGCCTCGGCCACCAGCCTCGAGCAGCTGACGGCGATGACCGCCGCCGGCACGCTTACCCTGTCCGACGCGCAGATGGCCCGCCTCACCGAGGCCGGCGCATGAGCACACCGGTTGTGGTGCGCGACGCAACCGCGCAAGACGAAGCCGCCTGGAGAAAACTCTGGGCGGATTATCTTGCCTTCTACAAGGTGACGCTGGCCGATGACGTGACCGATTACACCTGGGCTCGCATTCTCGATCCCGCCTCGCGTGTTGCCATGCGCGTGGCGGAGGTGGAGGGGCAGCTTGCCGGTTTTGCCATCCACCACTTTCACGATTCCACCTGGGTGAAGGCCCCGGATTGCTATCTCGAAGACCTGTTCCTCGACGAGACTTTTCGCGGCCGTGGCATCGGCCGCGCGCTGATGGAGGATCTGGTGGCAATCTGCCGCAAAGACGGCTGGGCGCGCCTCTACTGGCACACCGACGAGGGCAATGTGACGGCGCGCAAACTCTACGACAGCTTTGTCGCCTCCGATGGACATGTGCGCTACCGGATCAAGCTCTGAGCCTGACCATCACCCTCGAAAGCGGAAGAAATCGATGAAGGCGCGCAGCGACGGGCGCATCTGCCGGCGCGAGGGATAGTAGATGTAGAACCCGTCGAAGGGCGGGCACCACGCTTCAAGCACCCGCACCAGCCGTCCCGCGGCAATATCGGTCTCGACGGCCGGATCAAACAGGAAGGCAAGCCCGACGCCGTCGCAGGCGGCGCGGCGCATCAACCGCTGGTCCGGCAGGATCAGCGGACCATCCACGTTCACCACCACCGGCTTGCCATCCTTTTCCAGCTCCCAGCGATAGACGCGGCCGCTGGCAAACCGGCGCCGGATGCAGCGGTGGTCAACGAGATCGCGCGGATGCTGCGGCACCGGATGCTGTTCGAAATAACCCGGCGATCCGACGATGACGCCCTGCCAGGGGCCGCTTGCGCGCACGGCAATCATGTCTGCCTGCAGATGCTCCCCGAGCCGCAGGCCTGCATCGCATTCCTGCTGGACGATGTCCTCGAAACGGTCGTCGGTGCGGATTTCAAGCTCGATATCGGGATAAAGCGCCAGAAACGCGCCGATCCGGGGCGCCACGATCTCGTCAGCCGCCAGCATCGGCATGGTGATCTTCAGCGGCCCGGCCGGTCGTTCGCTGCGCTCAGACAGAGCCCGCATCGCCGCATCGATATCCGACAGCGCCGGCGCAAGGGCTGCGATCAGAAGCCGCCCTTCCTGGGTTGGCGCCACAGACCGTGTCGTGCGCTGCAACAGGCGCACGCCAAGGCTTTCTTCCAGCGCCGAGACCGCATGACTGACGGCGGACGGCGCAATGCCAAGATCGGCCGCCGCCTTGCGAAAACTCTGGGCTTCGGCAGCGGCTGCGAAAACGGCCATTTGAGACAGTTGGATACGGTTCATTGTTCTATTCTATAGAACAGCCCGCGCCCGATTGCAGCGGTTTTCACCGATGCCCGAAAGCCCTAGATTGATCTCTACGACGGCACCTTCGCCGCGCCTGTCTCAATGACCCCTCAAGGAGATCCCATGCACACCCGCACACTTGGAACGCTCAATGTTTCCGCCCTTGGCCTTGGCTGCATGGGCATGACCCATGCCTATAGCCCGGTGGCGGACGAAACCGGCGCGCTCGCCACACTTGCCCGCGCCGTCGAACTGGGCGTCACGCTGTTTGATACAGCCGAAGTCTACGGCCCCTACACAAACGAAATCCTTGTTGGCAAAGGGCTGAAACCCTACCGCGACCAGGTGCAGATCGCCACCAAGTTCGGCTTCACCATCGGTGACGACGCCAAGGCCGCCCGCCCCTCCGGCACCGATAGCCGGCCGGAAAATGTCCGCGCCGTTGCCGAAGCCTCCCTGAAACGCCTCGGCGTCGAGGTGATCGATCTCTTTTACCAGCACCGCGTTGATCCCGATGTGGCGATTGAAGAAACCGTCGGCGCCATGGCCGATCTCGTGAAGGCCGGCAAGGTGCGGGCACTTGGCCTGTCTGAAGCCAGCGCCGAAACCCTTCGCCGCGCCCATGCCACCCATCCGATTGCCGCCATCCAGAGCGAATATTCACTCTGGACGCGCGATCCGGAGGAAAACGGCGTGCTGGCCACCTGCCGCGAGCTTGGCATTGGCTTCGTGCCCTTCTCGCCGCTCGGCCGCGGTGCCCTCACCGGGGCGCTGAAAAACCTCGACGGCCTCTCCGACACGGATTTCCGCCGCGGCCTGCCGCGTTTCCAGGCGGAAAATTTCGATGCCAACCTGGCGCTCATCGCGGCGCTGGAACAGATGGCCGCGGACAAGAACACCACGGCGGGCCAACTGGCGCTCGCCTGGGTTCTGGCGCAGGGCGATTTCATCGTGCCCATCCCCGGCACCACCAAGATCGCCAATCTCGAAAAGAACGTCACCGCCGCCGATATCAAGCTCTCGCCGGATGAGGTGAAGCAGCTCGGCGATCTCCTGTCGCCCGACAAGGTGAAGGGCGCGCGCTACCCGGAATCGATGGCGAAAATGGCCAACCGGTAGAATGAGGCGGGAGGACGTGGCCAGTAGGCAGTAGGCCGTAGAAGCGGTGCGATATGTGATGGCCTTCCCTCGTGGGGAGGCTTTTGCCGCGGCCTCTGACTCCGACAACCCCTTGCAGTCCAACGAAAATGGCCGGCATCACGCCGGCCATGTCGTATCAAGTATCGGGTTGAAAATTCAGCGGACGGCGCCGACCACGATTTCGCGGCCGTCCTCGATGGTGACCCAGCGGCCCGTGTTGAACGAGGCCTGACGCTTCAGGTAGGTATAGGGCGTCTGGGTCCAGAGCTTCACGTCGTCCGTCAGGTTGTCGAGGATGAAGTCGCCTTCGGAGGTGCGCACCGTCAGCACCGCATGACCTTCGCCATCGGGCTTGCGCACGACGGTGATCAGCAGGTCGGCGAGCGAAAAGCCGCGCTCGGACAGTTCCTTGCGCTTCTGCAGGACATAATCCTCGCAGTCGCCGGCATCGACCGGATAGGCCCAGACTTCTTCCCGGCCATAGACTTCCATGTCGGTGCGGGCGGTAATGCGGGAGTTTACCGAGCTGTTGACCTCGTGGATCATCTGCCAGCCATAGTCGGTGACTTTCGGCGGTGGCGAGGAGGCGAAGCGGATGTTGCACTCGTCCTTGTGCAACTGGCAGAATTCGTAATGGCCGATCGGCTGCGAGGTGATGTTGCCCGTCACCATATGTAAGGTGGGCTGCGGTGCCGGAACGGCTGCGGTCGCCGGCGCAAACATGGCAATGAGCAGCAGCGCAATGTGGCGCGCTTTCAGGGCATTCATCATGGACCCGTCCCTCTAAATCCTAACAAAAGGTTAAGGCCGGGAAGGCGGGGGTGTCAATTATGAACAGAGTCTTAACAGCGGGGCTCTGCGATTATGGTTAAGATTGCGGCTTTTCAGTCGCAGCTTATGGACGAGCGACAGCGCGGCGAACCGCACCGCCCTCCTCTGCATGTTAAGCTTGAAGGTCTCAGACCAGCGCCTTGATGGCGGCGCGCATCCGCTCGATATCCTGCGGGCGTGACAGGCGGTGGTCGCCGTCGCGCACCAGCGTCAGCACCACGTCGTCGGCAGGCAGGTGTTCAACCAGCATCAGCGCATGACGATAGGGCACATCGGCATCCTGCATGCCCTGCAGGATGTGAACAGGGCAGCCGGTTTCGATGATGCCGGTCAGCACCCGGTTCTGTCGCCCGTCCTCGATGAGGTCGCGGGTAAAGATGTTCGGTTCCGGACTATACTCCGAATGTTCCTCGAAATAGCCGCGCTCTTCCAGAGACCGGCGTTCGGCCTCCCCAAGCGCCGGCTCGATCAGGGCGCTGGTGAAATCGGGAGCCGGTGCGATGAGAACCATGCCGCGGACCTTTGGCGCCGCGGGGCTCCGCTTCAGCTCCGCCACGGCCCTCAGCGCAATCCAGCCCCCCATGGAGGAGCCGACAAGGATGATCTCGCGCGCCGCAAGGGTCGCGATGGCCGCAAGGCTTTCCTCCAGCCAGCGGCTGATCGTGCCCTTGCGGAATTCGCCACCCGACTGGCCATGGCCGGAATAGTCAAGCCGCAGTGCTGCAAGGCCGAGTTCGCCAGCGAGCGCATCCATCTCGACCGCCTTGGTGCCGGTCATGTCGGAGCGGTAGCCGCCAAGCCAGACGAGCACGGGTCCATCCACGCCGTCTGCCGCGGGGCGGATGAGCATGGCAATCGAGCGGCTGTCGCCGTCTACGCCGACCTCGATACGGGAAAGTCCGGCCGGTGGCGTGTCGTCTGTCATGGCATTCTCCTTGAAGGCTTTTCCGCCTTCTATAAAACAGATTCGCGAAAAGGCGACAGCAGGTGATTTCCTGCGCGGATTATGCTATTGACTTCGCCGCAGCGTTGACGACATTGACCCGCAATCGCGCCAGGCGCCGATGTGCGCCGCTGCATTTCGAAATAATTCGAGGAGAATACGACCATTCGCAGACCTTTCAAAGCCGACGCTCCAGTCAAGGACGGGCCGCGCTCCAACCGGGAAATCCGCGTACCTCGCGTTCAGCTGATCAACGCAGAGGGCGAAAACCTCGGCCCCGTGCCGACCGATCAGGCTCTCAGGATGGCGGAAGAGGCCGGTCTCGACCTGGTCGAGATTTCGCCCAACAATGATCCACCGGTGTGCAAGATCCTCGACCTTGGCAAGCTGAAATACGCCAACCAGAAGAAGGCGGCCGAAGCGCGCAAGAAGCAGAAGATCGTCGAAATCAAAGAAATCAAGATGCGCCCGAACATCGACACCCATGACTATGAGGTGAAGATGAAGTCGATCCTGCGTTTCTTCGAAGACGGCGACAAGGTTCGCGTCACGCTGCGTTTCCGCGGCCGCGAAATGGCGCACCAGGAACTGGGCATGAAGCTTCTGCTTCAGGTCAAGGACGACACGGCAACGATTGCCAAGGTGGAAGCCGAGCCGAAGCTCGAAGGCCGCCAGATGATGATGGTGCTGGCCCCTCGCTGAGGCCGGCACTTGCCCTGGCCCGACTGGCAGGGCTTTCGCGGATCACGGTTCGCACGAGGGGTTCCTGCCCTTCGTTCGCTGAACCTTTTTTGCCTTATCTTTCCCCATTGCGCTTTTGACCGCCTGCCGGTATAAGCGCGCGTCCGAACGGCCCGGCAGGGCATGCCGTGGCCGTTCCAGAAGAGCTTGAAGCCCGCCTTTCGTCAGCGGGGTTCGATACAAGATATGGAGTAGCAAAATGCCCAAGATGAAGACGAAATCCGCGGCCAAGAAGCGGTTCAAGATCACGGCGACCGGCAAGGTCGTTGCGGCTGCCGCCGGCAAGCGCCACGGCATGATCAAGCGGTCCAACAAGTTCATTCGTGACGCACGCGGCACGATGGTTCTGGCCGAACCGGATGGCAAGAAGGTCATCAAGAACTACCTGCCGAACGGTCTCTGAGACCCTTTCGCTTTTTGGATCAGTTAAGGAGATCATGACATGGCACGCGTAAAACGTGGCGTAACCTCTCGCGCCAAGCACACCAAGACCCTCAAGGCAGCCAAGGGCTTCTACGGCCGCCGCAAGAACACCATCCGCGCCGCAAAGGCGGCCGTGGATCGTTCGCGCCAGTTCGCCACCCGCGACCGCAAGGTCAAGAAGCGCAATTTCCGCGCTCTGTGGATCCAGCGTATCAACGCTGCCGTTCGCGAATTCGGCCTGACCTACGGCCGCTTCATCGACGGCCTGAACAAGGCTGGCATCGAAGTGGACCGCAAGGTTCTCTCCGACCTCGCCATCCATGAGCCGGCCGCTTTCGGCGCCCTCGTCGATGCGTCCAAGAAGGCTCTCGAGTACCTCAAGGAAGCCGGCACCACCAACGAGTTTGAAAGCGCGGTCAAGTAACCAGCGCTTCCCAAGCTTATTGCTTCACTGATTTGGGAAACCCGCGCTGGTCTGGGCTGGCGCGGGTTTTTCACGTTTTATTCGCCGTCGCGCGTCCGGCTGGCTTTGGCCAAACCCACCCGATCTTCACACGGAAACCATCATGTCCGATCTGGAAAACCTGAAGACCTCGCTTCTTGCCGAAATCGCCGCTGCCGCAGACGAGCCGGCCATCGAGGCAGTGCGTGTGGCAGCCCTTGGCAAGAAGGGATCCGTATCCGAGCTCCTCAAGACGCTGGGCACCATGACGCCGGACGAGCGCCAGACCCGTGGCGCGGCGATCAATGCGCTGAAGACCGAGGTGACGGAGGCGCTTGCCGCCCGCAAGGCCGTGCTGCGCGATGCCGCGATCAACGCCCGTCTTGCCGCTGAAACGCTCGACGTGACGCTGCCGGTGCGCTCCTCGCCGGCCGAGCGCGGGCGTATCCATCCGATCAGCCAGATCGTCGACGAGATCACCGCGATCTTTGCCGACATGGGCTTTTCCATCGCGGAAGGTCCCGATATCGAGACCGACTACTACAATTTCACCGCGCTTAATTTCCCCGAAGGCCACCCGGCCCGCGAGATGCACGACACCTTCTTCCTGCCCCCGGACGAAAAGGGCGAGCGCAAGGTTCTGCGCACGCATACCTCGCCGGTGCAGGTGCGCACGATGGAAAACCAGAAGCCGCCGATCCGCATCGTCGTTCCCGGCAAGACCTATCGCCAGGACAGCGACGCCACCCATTCGCCGATGTTCCACCAGGTCGAGGGCCTCGTCATCGACAAAAAGAGCCATGTCGGCAATATCCGCTGGGTTCTCGAAGAATTCTGCAAGGCCTTCTTCGAGGTGGACAATGTCACCATGCGCTTCCGCCCGTCCTTCTTCCCCTTCACCGAGCCGAGCTTCGAGGTGGACATCCAGTGCGACCGCTCGTCTGGCCCGATCGTCAAGTTCGGCGAAGGCACCGAC
>NZ_JBHFFP010000006.1:205781-301304 GCF_042611105.1 Neorhizobium fuzhouense
CGCCGTCGGCCTCGATCCCGATGAATACCAGGGCTTTGCCTGGGGCATGGGCCTCGACCGCATCGCCATGCTGAAATACGGCATGCCTGACCTGCGCGACTTCTTCAACGCCGACGTGCGCTGGATGAGCCATTACGGTTTCCGCCCGCTCGACATGCCGACGCTGTTCGGCGGTTTGAGCGCTTAAACGAGGAGATAGATCGATGAAATTCACACTCTCCTGGCTGAAGGATCATCTGGAAACGGATGCGACCCTCGATGAGATCTGCGAACGCCTGACGGCCATTGGCCTCGAGGTCGAGGAGGTCGATGACAAGGCAGCCTACAAGCCGTTTGTGATCGCCAAGGTTCTCTCGGCCGAAAAGCATCCGTCTGCCGACCGCCTGAAAGTGCTGATGGTCGATGCCGGCGAGACCAAACCAGTCCAGGTCGTCTGCGGCGCGCCCAATGCGCGCGCCGGTCTCGTCGGCGCGCTGGCGCGGCCGGGCACCTATGTGCCGGGTCTCGATGTCACGCTTGCCGTCGGCAATATCCGCGGTGTCGAAAGCCATGGCATGATGTGCTCCGAAAAGGAGCTGAACATGTCGGACAATCATGACGGCATCATCGACCTGCCGGCCGATGCGCCGGTCGGCACCCCTTTTGCCGCTTATGCCGGGCTTGACGACCCGATGATCGAGATCAACCTGACGCCGAACCGTCCGGATTGCACGAGCATATTCGGGATCGCACGCGATCTCGCCGCCTCCGGCCTTGGCACGCTGAAGCAGCCGAAGGCGCCCGATTTTTCCGTATCCGGCGAAACACCGGTGGAGGTCGTGATCGATCTTGACGATGAAAAGCTCTGCCCCGGCTTTGCGCTGCGCCTCGTGCGCGGCGTGAAAAACGGCCCGAGCCCGGCCTGGATGCAGCAGCGGCTCAAAGCGATCGGCCTTCGTCCGATCAATGCGCTGGTCGACATCACCAATTACATGACCTTCGACCAGGGCCGGCCGATGCATGTCTTCGATGCCGCCAAGGTGTCCGGCAACCTCACGGTGCGCCGGGCAAAGGACGGCGAGGAGATTCTGGCGCTCGACACCCGCACCTACACGCTGTCACCCGCCAATGTGGTGATTGCCGATGACAAGGGTGTCGAATCCATCGGCGGCATCATGGGCGGCGAGCATTCCGGCTGCGACGAAAACACCGTGGACGTGCTGATCGAATCGGCGCTGTGGGACCCGATCAACATCGCCAAATCCGGCCGGGCGCTCGGCATCATCACCGATGCGCGCTACCGTTTCGAACGCGGCGTCGATCCGAACTACATGATGCCGGGGCTGGAGCGCACGACGCAGCTGGTACTGGAGCTTTGCGGCGGCACCGCCGCCAAGGCGAAGGTGGCCGGCTACAAGGGCTATGACGCCCGCCATGTCGAGTTTCCCTTCTCCGAGGTGGAGCGCCTGACGGGGCTTACCGTCTCCGTCGAGGAGAGCCGCACGATCCTGACCGCGCTCGGCTTCGAGATCGTCTCGGGCAATGAGGAACGTGCCACCGTTGCCGTGCCCTCCTGGCGCCCGGATGTGGATGGCAAGGCGGACCTCGTCGAAGAGGTGATGCGTATCCACGGCGTCGACAAGATCCTGCCTGCACCGCTGGAGCACCAGGGCGCCGTCAACGGCCGCATCCTGACGACGCTGCAGATCCGCACCCGCACGGCCAAGCGCGCGCTTGCTTCGCGCGGCATGCTGGAAGCCGTCACCTGGTCCTTCATTCCGGAAGACCAGGCAAAACTGTTCGGCGGCGGCAAGCCTTCGCTGAGACTGGTGAACCCGATTGCCGCCGACATGTCGGACATGCGCCCCTCGCTTCTGCCGGGGCTTTTGACGGCGGCCCAGCGCAATGCCGACAAGGGTTTTGGCGATGTGGCGATCTTCGAGGTCTCCGGCACCTATGAGGGCGACACGCCGGAGGCCCAGCGGCGTGTGGCCGGCGGCATCCGCCGCGGCACGGCCTCGCTTGCCGGCGCCGGCAAATCCTGGTCGAACGCGGCAAAGGGCGGCGGCAAGCCGGTCGATGTCTATGACGCGAAGGCCGATGCGCTCGCCGTGATCGAGGCCTGCGGCCTGCCGATGGCCAATGTGCAGGTGGAGCAGGGCGGCGCTGCCTGGTATCACCCGGGCCGGTCCGGCACCATCAAGATGGGCCCGAAAGTGGTGCTTGGCCATTTTGGCGAGTTCCACCCGAACACGCTGTCGGCCCTTGATGTCTCCGGCGCGCTCTGCGGTTTCGAGGTCTATCTCGATGCCATGCCCGAGCCGAAGAAGAAGCCGACCCGCACAAAACCTGCGCTCGAACTTTCGCCCTTCCAGATGGTGAAGCGCGATTTCGCCTTTGTGGTGGACCGCACGGTGGACGCCGGCGCCCTCATCAAGGCCGCCACCACCGCCGACCGCAAGCTGGTGACCGGCGTTTCCGTCTTCGACGTGTTCGAGGGGGCTTCGCTCGGCGAAAACAAGAAGTCGATCGCCATCGAAGTGCTGATCCAGCCCGTCGACAAGACGCTGACGGATGAGGATTTTGATGCGCTGACGAAAAAGATCGTCGCAAACGTTGAAAAATCGACCGGCGGCGTTTTGCGCGCCTGAGGTTTTCCGCAAGGCGAGCTGCCGTTCCCGAATGGCGGTTCCGTTCTCTTCGCGCCCCTTTCTTGCCCGCAAGAGAGGGGCATTTTCATGCGGCACTGCGGCCCGCAATCTGCCCTTCGTTTCAGAAGCTATCAAAGAACGGCCATGCGGATCCAAGTTTTGTAAAGAGCTATGGGCGAGCGGCCACGCGGCGGCAAAACCCGTGTTTCAACGATAGGCGGACCGGGCGCTGAAAGCTGCCTCGTAGGAATTTTATAGAAGTGACACCTTTCAGCGCCCCGTTCAGCGGTTTTTGCTCGCGCGTGGGGTCTCTCTGCCTGGCAGGTGATGTCTTAGGCTTTGCCATCGCCGCACTCCTTAAATCGGGAGCGGACAGCGGGCGACGAACCCCAAAAACCTCCTGCCCCTGTGTGCCGCACAGACACGCCCGACGCGATTTCTCGGACAGGAAACGGCAAGGACCTGTCCGGGGCCTGCCATTTCCCCCGTGTCGCCGGAGGGAGACCAGTTTCCGCGAGCCCGGTGCATGAGCTTTTGCGTCATATCCCCACGCCCCGCGCCGGCCCCGCATCGCCAGAACGCCTTCTGGTGTATCCGCTGCGAGACGGAGCCATTGTAAGCCAGCTTGTGGGGGGTGAGGATGACGAAGGTCAGGTTTATTTTTCGGTGCTTCGGATGACGGTCGATCAATCAGTGACTCGTGCTGAAGCGGCGCCAGGCGCTCGGTGTTTTGCCTGTTGCCTTGCGAAAGATGCGGGAAAGATGGGCCTGGTCCGAGAGGCCGCAGTCGAGCGCGATCTCGCTCAAAGAGGCCCGGCTGCTGGTCATCCGGTGCTTGGCATGCTCCACCCGGCGGCTGATGATGTAGTTGTGCGGCGACATGTCAAAGCTGACCTTGAAGGCTGCGGAGAAGTAGCTCGTGCTCAGCCGGACCAGGCGCGCGAGTTCGTCGAGCGATATCGTTGTGGCAAGATTGTCCTCGATATACTGCCGGACCCGATTTTCCTGCCAGGGTGCCAGCCCCCCGGTCGCGGGCCGCTTGCGGGGAGCCTCACTGGCCGGATACGGGCGCAGAAGGGTGGATGCCTGTTTCATCAGGTCGATTGCGACCGTCTCGTCACTGTCGACAAGAGTGATCGCGTGCATCAACAGACGGGAGACTTCGCTCGAGGATTCGACGAAGAGACTGTCGAAAGCTGCAGGCTTATCGTGATTGGAAACAGCGTTGGTACCGAGAAACATGCCGACCTCCTGAATGAACCTTGAAAGCGTTTGGCTATGAGGTCATTCTGGCTCGATCAGCGTGTTGCGGAAATTGTCCATCAATTGGCTTTTTCTAAACGCCAGTCGTAGCGGGTCATACCAATGTATGATTGATCCCCGGATCGAGAGCGGCTGAACCCGTGTGGTCTGGGGTTTCGGGATAGGCTGCGCGGACTATTCTCACCCTTTGGATCGTTCGCTCGTTTTTGGATGATCCGGGGCCATATCGTCGCCCGAAGCTTTCAACTGCCCGCCGGAGACTGTATCGTTCAACGCAAGGCTGCAATCTTGCTGTCAGCAGGGATTGCTAGGGACGCGCTGTAACGGTTGTGGAACGGGACATGGAGAGCGGAAATCTGTCACGGGGCGCTTTTTCTCTTGCTCCGCTGGCGATGGTCAGACTGGATCTGCGCAAGACGCGTGATCTGGTTGCGGACTGGAGCATACCTCTGGAGAGTGATCGAAGCTACGACCATGCCTGCGTCTGCGCCCTGACCAACAGCGCCGACATTCTGGACCTCAACAGTGCCGCCCAATCCATCATCGCGCTGGATGGAAAGGCAAGGCCGGACCGCTTGTCCCACATCATTCCCGAAAAACTGCAAAAGACCTTCGCGAAAGGGCTTGTGGCGCTCCTTCAGGGAAAAAGCTTTTCCATGGAAGGCACGGTAAAGTCCGCCGACGGGGCTGATTTTCCGGCCCACATCGCAGGGTGGACGGATATCCAGACCCACGAACGGGACCAGGTCATCATCGGCATCACCAAGCTCGATCACCCCCTTGGCAGCAATAACACCGACATCCTTGCCGACCTTGCCCATGCGGCGAGAATCTCGATGCTCGGCGAGATGACGGCATCGATCTCGCATGAAGTGAACCAGCCGCTGGGATCGATTGTCACGAGCGCCGAGGCGGGGCTGCGCTGGCTCAGCCACGACAAGCCGGATCTCGAAGAAGTTCGCTCGCTGCTCGAACGGATCGTTGCAAGCGGCAGGCGGGCCGGCAACATCATATCGGCCTTGAAGGGTTTGGCGCGCAATGCAAAACCGGAACGGGAAACTGTCGATATAGCCGGCCTCATCGACGAGGCGGTTCTCATTCTTCGCTCGGACCTTAATCGCCGCCAGATCGGCTTGCGTCTGGAGATTGCGCCCGATCTGCCACCCGCCTGGATTGACCGGACACAGGTGCTTCAGGTCATCGTCAATCTGGTCAGCAATGCGGCCCAGGCAATGTCGGACGGCCAGGCCTGGAACAGGACGCTGGCGATCAGAGCACGGGAGAACCGGCAGAAGATTGTGCTGGAGGTGGAAGATAGCGGCCCCGGGGTGGACCCGCAGGTGCGCGAACGCCTGTTCGAGAGCTTTTACACCACCAAGCCGACAGGCATTGGAATGGGGCTGGCAATCTGCCGATCGATCATCGAGGCCCACGACAGCAAGATCGAGCTGCAGTCCTCGCCCTATCTGGGGGCGCGCTTCAGCTTTACGCTTGCCACTGGACCAGATGCGGACACGGCGGCTTCGTCGGATAGCACCGACACTGCGTAAGCCATGGATGTCCATCTTGTCGCAGTGGCCCCTTATCTTATGGAAGAATCGACTTACCGTTTCAGGATCATGAAACTTTGAGACAGGCGCGGGCAGAAAAAAGATCGCCCGCGCCGGTTCACATGGCTCTTTGTCAGCGTTTCGCAAGCGTCTTTCGCCGGACGAGATCCAGAAGAAGTGTTAGCAGAGCAAGAACGGCGATGGTGACGACGCCGATATCGACGGCCGTGGTCAGCGTGTAGAGCGTGGCGATCTCTCCGAGCGACAATGCGACCACGGCCTGCGCAAGGTATGCCACCAGAAAGAGCGCAGAGAGCGTTGCCGCCCGGTGGGTCACGGGCAGATGGCCGTTGATCAGGGAAAGACCGCCAAGCAGCAACCAGCTATAGGCAGCGCCGGCGCCAATCTGGGCAAGCCTGTAGAGGCTGAGCGAGTGCTCGACCGCCGCAAGGGCAAGGAGCGCCGAGGAGGCGATGGCCGTCACGCCACCCAACACGATCACTTTCGCTGCGCTCAGTTTGCGGGCCGGAATGGTGGCAAGCGCAGACGCAAGGGCAAACAGGGCGATCGTTCCTCCGTTGACCAGTGCATTCGAAGAGGCAACGACATCGCGCGCGACCTGGGCGCCGAGGGAAAGCACCATGGCGCCCAGAACATAGGCCCCGGTGACCGCTGCGGTGGACGCGACGAAGACCGCAAACACGCCGTTCGGGATGGACGGCACCCTGGGCCGCCAGTGGCCGGCAGCCCGTGATGCGGTGTGATTTGGCATGAACCACGTCACGGCGATCAGGCAGAGAAGAACGGCCGTCAGGACGGCGAAATTCAGCCTCAGCGGAAGCGGCGCATACTGGATGAGTGCGCCGCCGACGAGGACAGCCGCCATCATTCCGAAGCCTTGCGCGGCGGCTGTCGCACTGCCTGCCTGACCGACCCGATGCGGCGGGCTGAATTCAACGACCGCCGCGGCCGAGGGACCGGCTGAAAGCCCCACGCCTACGCCCATGAAGGCGCGCCCGAAAAATATCCAGTTGACGTCCGGCGCCACCGCGAAGATCAGCGATCCCAATGCGGAGAAGGCAAGCCCGGCCAGCATGGTCTCTCGTCTGCCGATGTGGTCGGAAAGGTTTCCGAACAACACCAGAACAGCCACGACAAAGACAGGATAGACCGCGAATATGGCGGTCGTCGTGAATGTGGTGAGATGCCATTGCCGGGCGTAGAGGGGATAGGTCAAAGCGGGCGCGGCACTTGTCCAGATGGTGTGCGCAACAATGGCCGCCGCGGTCAGGAAGCTTGCCTGGCGCCCGAGTACCCTGCGTGACATCACCTTTCTCCCGCAGCACTGTTGAACGCGTAGGCATCGCCGGCCTTCTGAATTCTGCCGACGCCCGGATAGGTCCAGTGAAAGCCAAGCAGCTTGGCGTTCTGGGCTGCGGCCTGATCGAGCAGAGCCCGGCGCGTCACCTTTGCCTTGGCAGGATCCATGTCGAAGCCAAAACTCCAGTCGGGATGTTCGAAGGAAACGATCTCGCTCGAGACGGCATCCACGGTGATGATCAAGGGAACATCCCCGTCGAGCACGACCGACAGATGGCCGGGTGTATGTCCAGGCGTTGACAGGACATGCATGCCCGGCACGATCTCGTCACCACCCTCCAGGAAAATGACCCTGTCCTGCAAGGCGGCCAGATCCCGGCGGGCACCCTCGACGAAAGGCTGCACTTCTGCAGGCAAAGCGGAGGCGGCCTCCCCCATCCAGAAGTCCCACTCGGCCTTGCCGACAAAGTATTTTGCCTTCGGAAAGCGCAGACTTCCGTCGTCTCTCAGCACGCCCCAGATATGGTCAGGGTGCGCGTGAGAGAGAAGCACGATCGTCACCTCGTCGGCACGGACACCGACACGCTCCAGATTTTCCTCAAGCATGCCTTCGGTGGGCTGGAAGCGCTTGCCGGCACCGACATCCACCAGGATGACCTCCTCGTCGTGGACGATCAGGGGAATGTTTGATTGAGCGTGGGCGATGTTGTCGCGGCCATCGAGGCGGGAGACGATGGTTGCTCTTTGCGCATCGTCGGCTTCGGGCGCAAACAGCTCGCCGTTCAGCACGATCGGGCCATCGGACAGCACGGTGATATCGAATTCGCCGTGGCGGAAACTGTGAAAATCAGATTGGGTCATCTGCAAACTCCAGGTGTTGATGGAGCTTCATGTCGGTCCATCGAACGTGTTTTGAAACTGACATTATTGATGATCTTCCGTTCATTTTTGAACGGTAGTGAGCCGTGTGCTCGTGGCAGCGGATCCGTTAACCAATGGCCATAAGGTGGTCAGGACTTTCCCTGCCTCCCCGCCTCAGGGTCTGGCGGCCGGGCCTTCGTAATTTGCCGGGATCCAGAAGAAGTGCCCCTGGGAGGCGCTGACATGTCCGAGGCCGGGGAAGGAGATGTGCGCCGCGCCGATCCAGTAGCCGTTGCGCGCGGCGTCGGAGAAAATCATCTCGCGTTCTTTCTCGGCCATCCGGGCATCGCTGTCGTAAGCGAGCGTCACGGAGGGGTTCGGAAACTGCACGGCGGCGACGTGAACGACATCACCCCACATCAGCATCTTCTGCCCCTCGCTCTCGACCATGAAGAAGCTGTGACCGGGCGTATGCCCGGGGCTCGCAATCGGCGTGATGCCCGGTGAAAGTTCCTGGCCATAGGCGAAAGGCTTGAATTTTCCCGCATCGATATAGGGCCTGAGCGAGGCCTTATCGCCCTCGAACATGGAATTCAGAAGCTTCGGCGCTGCCTGCTCGTTCCTGTCGTTGAGCCAGTAATCCGCGTCGGCCTCGCTCACCCGAACGATCGCGTTGGGGAAAGCCATCTTGCCGTTGGGCGCGATGCCGCCGACGTGGTCTGCGTGCAGATGCGTCAGATAGATCTCATCAACCTGATCGGGTAAGTAGCCGGCGCTTTTGAGATTATCGATAAGGTGACCGCAGCAGTCGCCGTAAAGTGACCCGGCACCGCTGTCGATCAGGATCAGTCTGCTTCCAGTGTTGATCAGGAAGGCGTTGATCGATCCCTGGACCGGCACGGCAAGCCTGCTTTCCGCAAGCAGTGCATCGGCCTCGCCGGGCGCCACCTGATCAAGCGGAACCGCACCTTTGTTGTCGACCACCTGGGTCAGCACCATGTGAACCGGAAAAGGGTGCGTGCCATCCGAAAGCACGGTGATCTCGAACCGACCGAGCATCATCCGGTAGAAGCCGGGTGCCTGGGTTCCGACGATCGGCGCGGCCGCAAGAGACGGCGTTGCCAGCGTCATGGTCAGCGTCGCGGCGGTCGTCAGGCAAACCGCGGCGAGCGCCAGCAGGCGCGACCGCACGGGCAAGGCAGATCTCGCAGACATCTCTGTTCTCCATGTTTTGCAGGGGCGCTTGCCCGGCCCTCGGCCGGTTTTTTCCGCGACTGCAGGATGTGTGGTGCAACGATGGTCAAAGCCCGCTGGCGGCGATGACGCTTTCGGCATCGACCGAGCTTCGGCAATGTTCCGGTAGCCCTTCGGGACAATCAGGTATCGATCGTGTTGCGCTTCGAGGAAACATCGGCGCGACTGGTGCCGCCAGGGAGATGCCCGAACATGTGCGGCTTGATCTGGTAGAGCCAGGACACGGCAGCGGGTTCCTTGCTCCAGAGCGTGCGGGCGAACGGAATGAGCTGTTCGCCGACCAGGATGCCGAGAAGGCCGACAAGCGCGATCACCGGAGGGGCCGGCGAACGGACGTTCAAAAGGCTGTAGATGATGCCGACCAACAGGCCAGCGCCGAGCGAGAGGATGTAGATTTTCATGGACAGGATCTCCGTCATGGCCAGGAAGCCGCTCCATCGGACATGGAGCGGCATTCACGATGGTTTCAGTGGCTTTCGGACGCGTTGAACATCGTCTTTGCGTAGATGATGCCGAGGCCGTATGAGCCGCCGAACTTCTTGGCCACACCCGTCGTCATGTCGTAGGTTTCCGTGCGTGCCCAGTCGCGTTGCAGTTCGAGCATGTACTGAAGCGAGGTCATCGGCTGTGCGCCAATCTGGACCATGCGGTCCATGGCGCGGTTATGGGCCTCTTCGGTGACGTCACCGCAGGCATCCGCGATCACGAACACTTCAAAGCCCTGTTCGATGGCGGAGAGCGCCGGACCGACAATGCAAACACCGGTCCACAGGCCGGTCAGAACGATCCGCTTCTTGCCGATCCGGTTGATCTCTTCGATCACGGCCGCGTCTTCCCAGGTGTTCATCGACGTGCGATCGAACAGCTTCTGCCCCGGGAAAGCCTCGGTGATTTCATTGAACATCGGGCCGGAGAAGCTCTTCTCCGCAACGGTCGTCAGGATGGTGGAGACGCCGAAGCCCTTGGCGGCATTGGCAACGAGGGCCGCATTGTTGCGCAGGTTGACGGCGTCGATGCTCTTGGTCGCAAAGGACATCTGCGACTGAAAATCGATCATGAGAAGCGTGTGGTCCGTCGGCGTCAGAAGCTTGGAGCCGGGCGTCGCAGTGGCATGAACGGTCATGAGTGTTATCCCCTTGGATGATGCGAAATTGCATGGGGGCAAGATGCTGCAGATCGCCGGCACATTCTTGTCGCATAAAGAGGTGGTTTGGATGATCTCGCGGAGAGCGATAATCCGGATCATCCTGCGGCTTCGATCCTCACTCGGTCGACAGACCGGAACAGCCCCGTACAACACTTCGACGCGCTATGCCGCGCGGCGCACGCCGATTTTTTGAACGTTTGTGCTGCAATTTGGCGATTGCACCCATTAAAAACCACAGCCTCTGGCGGTCCGGGGCGACAACTGGTAAAGCTCTATTAATCCACTGGAATTGAACATCGGGGCTGTCAAATGCCAATGCTGACTGTTCGCGACAACACGCGACTCTATTATAAAGATTGGGGAAGCGGCCGCCCGGTTTTGTTCAGTCACGGCTGGCCCTTGAATGCGGATATGTGGGAAAACCAGATGATGCATCTTGCGTCGGAAGGCTTCCGGGTCATCGCACATGACCGCAGAGGCTTCGGCCGGTCCGACCAGCCCTGGCACGGCTATGACCCTGATACGTTCTCCGAAGATCTGGCCGAGATCATCAACGCCCTCGATCTTAAGGATGTGACCCTCGTCGGTTACGCAATGGGTGGCGGCGAGATCACGCGCTATATCGGTCGGCACGGCACCGAGCGCATCTCGCGTCTTGTGCTCATCGGCGCCACCACCCCGAAACTGGCCTGGAGCGAAGATTATCCGAACGGCGTTCCCGAAGCTGTCTTCGAGGGTGTGAGAGCCGGATTGCGCGCGGATCGGGCGGAATTCATTCGCGGCTTCTCACGCCTGTTCTTCGGGGCAGACAAAGAGGGGGCGACTGTTTCCGAAGGAAGCATGATGCAACTGCACCAGATCGCGATGCAGTGCTCCCTGAAGGCGGCGCATGATTCGATCACGGCTTGTGCCATGACCGACTATCGCGACGACATACAGAAGTTCGACATTCCAGTCCTCATCATTCACGGTGAAGACGATGCTTTCGTTCCCTTCCGTGCGACCGCTCAGCAGGCGATCCAGCTGATGCCGAACGCGGAATTGAAGGTGTACGAGAACGCTCCGCACGGACTTCTGTTCACGCACAAGGATCGTTTGAACAGCGATCTCTTGAACTTCCTTCGCCAATGACCGCCGTCGCGACAGAAGAGGCCGTCGTTTTCATCGTCGAGGACGATGAGGAACTGCGATTGTCCCTCGACAGCCTCTTCCGCTCGGTCGGCCTGAAGTCGAGCATGTTTGCGAATGCGCGCGAATATATGGATGCCAGGAAGCCTGACGTGCCGGCATGCCTTGTCGTCGATGTTCGTCTGCCGGGACTGAGCGGCCTGGATTTTCACGATCAACTGATGAAGGCGGGTTCGGCGGTTCCGGTCATTTTCATGACGGGACATGGCGATATTCCCATGAGCGTCAGAGCGATGAAGGCGGGTGCGGTCGATTTTCTGCCAAAACCGTTTCGCGACCAGGACATGCTGGACGCCGTCGCATCTGCCCTGGAGATCGGCCGCAACAGGCGGCAGGGCGAGCTTGAGCGTCTCGCATTGCGCAAACGCTACGGGGAACTCAGTCTGCGCGAGCGGCAGGTGATGACCCTCGTCACCACCGGATTGATGAACAAGCAGGTTGCCGGAAAGCTCTCGTTGAGCGAGGTCACCGTCAAGATCCATCGTGGTTCCGTCATGCGCAAGATGGGCGCAAAGACATTGGCAGACCTCATCAAGATGGCCGAGCTTCTGGAACTCCACCTGGACCCTGAGAATGTCTGAGATCAGCCGCGGACGGACCGGCTGATCGTCTCCAGAAGATCGTCCAGCCCGAACGGCTTGGTGACAAGGACGGCGGCTCCCGCAGCGACCGCTCTTTCAGCAAGACCCTGTTCAAACCGCCCGGTCATCAGAATGACAGGCAAAGACGGCCGGAGCTTCTTCAGAAGCGGAACGAGGTCGAGACCGGACATCATCGGCATGTGGATGTCACTGATGACGCAGCTGAGGCGGCCAATATCGTCCGACGAGAGAAGGGCTTCAGCCGACGAGAAACACACCGCCATGTAGCCCAGGGAGCGGATCAGACTCGCCAGTGCCGCAGGAATATCCGGATCGTCATCGACGATCCCAATCAATGGAATTTCCTGCATCCTTTTCCCCAGTCTGCATCTGGACGATGCACTGTTCTTAATGTCGCGCGGTGGGATAGCACATGCCATGTCTCCGCCACCGAAAGCCTGATGCTGCACTAAAACCACGCGCCCGGAGGCTTGCTGCACAGGGCAGAAGGTAATGACTAAACACTAACAGGGCGTCGATATTGGATTTTCTAACGGTCCATGGACGTTTGTACTGACACTTTCGAAGCGAAAGGGTGCTGCAAGACCAACGTATGCTGAAACCATCCCAGCGTATGATTTCCTTCGTGGCGAGTTCCGCTATCCTTCACTCGTTGCCTCATCGAGAGGCGGTAGCGACCCCTCCCACGCTACCAACATGCTTCGGCTCCCCCTCACCGAAGCAGCGGACATGATCCGCCTGGCCGCTCAGTTCCGCCCCTGAGCGGCCACTTTTTTTGACCGTAAGCCGGACGCGCCGGGACAGACAATTCATTCGCACCCGCTTTTCGTCAAATTCAGCACATCCGTTCAAGCCACCGCCCCACCTTTGGCTTAGCTCTTTGCCTCAAGCAATCTGCATGCAGGAGCCACAGAATGACGAACCCACCGCTGCTTACCCCCGCCGACGTCACCCTGCTGATGGTTGACCAGCAAGCTGGCCTTGCCTTCGGGGTGGGATCGATCGACCGGCAAATGCTTGTCAACAACGTGATCGCCCTTGCCAGAACCGCAAAGACATTCCAGCTTCCGGTGGTCGTCTCGACCTCTGCCTCCAAAGTGTACAGCGGGCCGCTGATGCCATCGATCAGAAGCGTTCTCGGGGACGTGCCGTCGCTCGAGCGCCGGAATATGAATGCGTGGGAAGACCAAGCCGTTCGTGATGAGATCGAAAAGACCGGACGTCGCAAGCTTCTCGTGTCCGGCCTTCTGACCGAGGCCTGCGTGTCTTTCCCGGTCCTGTCGGCCTTGGCCGATGGTTATGAGGTGTCCGTCGTTGCCGACACCTGCGGCGGGATAACGCCGGAGAGCCATGCGCTTGCCCTTCGCCGCATGGAAGCTGCCGGCGCGACGATGACCTCGTGGCTGCAGGTGCTCCTCGAACTGCAACGGGATTGGACCCGCAAGGAAACCTATGACGGAGCGCGCGCCATCGTTGAAGGCCATGCGGGCGGTTACGGCATAGGCCTCGCCTATGCGCGCGACATGATCCATCCGGTGTGATGGCCGTCAACAACCGCCCCCTTCTACAGACATTTTGAATTGGAGACCTCTGATGACCGCCGACATCATCCTACACAACGGACTTTTCACCACGCTCGATCGCAGCAATCCGACGGCAACTGCCGTTGCAATCAAGGACGGCCTTTTCCTCGCCGTCGGGCAGGATGCCGAGATCATGGCGCTTGCCGCTCCTGAGACCAAGGTGATCGATCTGAAAGGCAAGCGAGTGCTGCCCGGCCTCATCGACAACCACACCCACGTCGTGCGCGGTGGCTTGAACTTCAACATGGAACTGCGCTGGGATGGCGTGCGCTCGCTGGCCGACGCCATGGACATGCTGAAGAAGCAGGTGGCGATCACGCCGGCGCCGCAATGGGTGCGGGTCGTCGGGGGCTTTACCGAGCACCAGTTTGCCGAAAAGCGCCTGCCGACGATCGACGAAATCAATGCTGTGGCACCCGATACGCCGGTTTTCCTGCTGCATCTCTATGACCGTGCGCTGCTGAACGGTGCCGCGCTGCGCGCTGTCGGCTATACCCGCGACACGCCCAATCCGCCCGGCGGCGAGATTACCCGCGACGCGAACGGCAATCCGACCGGTCTGCTGCTTGCCAAGCCCAATGCCGGCATTCTCTATTCGACGCTTGCCAAGGGGCCGAAGCTGCCCTTCGATTACCAGGTCAATTCCACCCGCCACTTCATGCGCGAACTGAACCGCCTCGGCATTACCGGCGTCATCGATGCGGGCGGCGGCTTCCAGAACTATCCCGACGATTATGCCGTGATCCAGAAGCTCTCGGACGAGAACCAACTGACGGTGCGGCTGGCCTACAATCTCTTCACCCAGAAGCCGAAGCAGGAAAAGGAAGACTTCCTCAACTGGACATCCTCCGTCAAATACAAGCAGGGCAACGATTACTTCCGTCATAACGGGGCCGGCGAGATGCTCGTCTTCTCGGCCGCCGATTTTGAGGATTTCCGCCAGCCCCGCCCGGAAATGGCGCCTGAGATGGAAGGCGAGCTGGAAGAGGTGGTGCGCGTGCTTGCGGAAAACCGCTGGCCCTGGCGTCTGCACGCAACCTATGACCAAACCATCTCGCGGGCGCTCGACGTGTTCGAGAAGGTCAACAAGGACATTCCGCTTGAAGGGCTGAACTGGTTCTTCGACCATGCCGAAACCATTTCCGAACGCTCCATCGACCGCATCGCGGCCCTTGGCGGCGGCATCGCCACCCAGCATCGCATGGCCTATCAGGGCGAGTACTTCGTCGAACGCTATGGCCATGGCGTGGCCGAAGCCACACCGCCGATCCGGCGCATGCTGGAAAAAGGCGTCAACGTCTCGGCCGGCACGGATGCCACGCGGGTCGCCTCCTACAACCCCTGGGTTTCGCTCTCCTGGATGGTGACCGGCAAGACGGTGGGCGGCATGCAGCTTTATCCGCGCGCCAATTGCCTCGATCGCGAGACGGCGCTGCGCATGTGGACGGAAAAGGTCACCTGGTTCTCCAACGAAGAAGGCAAGAAGGGCCGCATCGAGAAGGGCCAGTTCGCCGACCTCGTGGTGCCGGACAAGGACTTCTTCACCTGCGCCGAAGACGAGATTTCCTTCCTCACATCCGAGCTGACGATGGTGGGCGGCAGGATCGTCTACGGCGCCGGCGATTTCGCCAAACTCGATGAGAACCCTGTCCCGCCGGCCATGCCGGACTGGTCGCCCGTCAGAAAATTCGGCGGCTATGCGGCCTGGGGTGAACCGGAGGGTGCCGGCGCCCGGTCTCTGCGCCGCACGGCCATCGCCACATGCGGCTGCGCGAGCGATTGCGGGGTTCACGGTCATGACCATGCAGGCGCCTGGACATCGAAGCTTCCGATCGCAGATCTCAAGGGCTTCTTTGGCGCGCTTGGCTGCTCCTGCTGGGCCGTGTGAGGAGGATTCAATCATGGTAACTCATCGATATGCATCGGCCGAAAAGGGGCTTGCACGGCGTTTCGCCGGCGCCAGGAGCATCCAGTTCATTGCTCTCCTTGCGCTTTGCTCCGCCTATATCCAGGGACCGCTGACGAAGCTTTTCGACTTCCAAGGCGCGCTCGCCGAGATGGATCATTTCGGGCTGCAGCCTGCGCTGTTCTTTGCGATCGCGGTGATCCTCTTCGAGCTTGTCATGTCCGCAGCCATTCTCATCGGCTTCTTTCGCTGGGTGGCAGCGCTGGCCCTCGGCGTCTTCACGCTTCTCGCAACGTTTCTTGCCCTGCGCTTCTGGGAATTGCCGCCCGGCATGGAGCGGACGATGGCGATGAACGGGTTCTTCGAACACCTTGGTCTGGCCGGCGCCTTCCTCCTCGTCGCCTGGCACGATCTTCGGTCGAGGATGCGTCTCTCAGGCGGTTAACACAACGTGGAGTGAAGGACATGGCACCTAAAATTCGCGACGGCGTCGAGACACTGCCGGAAATGGAAGACCTGGACCTCGAACTGCCCCCCACGCCGACCAGGCACCAGGACGAACTGCTCGATGAAGCTTTGCAGGAAACATTTCCTGCAAGCGATCCGCCGGCCAGCGGCCGGATGGAAGGAACCCAAAACGCAACCCAAGGAACGTCCAATGAACGATGATATCAAGGCGCGCCGCGCCGCTTCCCTGAAGACCCCCACAGGCCTCGGCGTCGATGCCACCCGGGACATCTCCGCAGGCGCAACGACGCTGCTTGCGGACGTCTTTGCCCTCTATCTGAAAACCAAGAACTTTCACTGGCACATGTCGGGGGCAAATTTCCGCGACTATCACCTGCTGCTGGACGATCAGGGCGACGAACTCTTTGCGATCACGGATCCGCTGGCCGAGCGTGTCCGCAAGCTCGGCGGCTCCACGCTGCGCTCGATCGGCGACATCTCGCGCCGGCAGAGGATCAGCGATAACGACGCCGATTTCGTGCATCCCCACGAGATGCTCGCCGAACTGCGCGAGGACAATGGCTCGCTGGTGGCAAGCATGCGGGCACTCCACGACGTCTGCGACGAGCACGGTGACGTTGCGACAGCAAGCCTCCTCGAGAACTGGATCGACGAAGGCGAGAAGCGCGTCTGGTTCCTGTTCGAGATCCTGCGCAACACCAACAGTTAAGCTGTTTCAGACCGCTCAAAATTAAAGCCACGCGACCGCTCCGTCGCGTGGCTTTTTTGATGGCGTCAACGGCGCCGGCGATTGCTCGGCCGGCAGTGCCAACGCCTTGGCATTGTTCAAAAATCGTCGGAACCAACAAGATGGGCAGGGCGGCTGCCGCTACAACTCATCTCACGGCGGTCGATCTGCCGCCAAGTCACCAGGGGGCCACCGATGGCAAACGATTTCGACTTCTCACTCTCCCGGCGCCAGACGCTCATCGCCGGCGCGGCATTTTCCGCTGCGATGGCAGTTCCGGATCTCGCATTCCCAAAATCAGCAACCCAGACCGCACAAGGAAACTTTGAAATGACCGACGGCTTCGTGAAGACCAAGGACGGCGTGAACATCTACTACAAGGATTGGGGTCCGAAGGACGCACAGCCGATCCATTTCCACCATGGCTGGCCGCTTTCGTCCGACGACTGGGACGCCCAGATGATCTACTTCCTGCAGAACGGCTTCCGTGTCGTTGCACATGATCGCCGTGGCCACGGCCGCTCGTCGCAGGTTGCCGAAGGCCATGACATGGACCACTACGCGGCCGACGCTTCCGCCGTCGTGGAGCATCTGAACCTGAAGAATGCCGTCCACATCGGCCACTCCACCGGCGGCGGCGAAGTTGCCCGCTATGTCGCAAAATTCGGCCAGCCGCAGGGTCGCGTCGCAAAGGCCGTCCTCGTCAGCGCCGTTCCGCCGATCATGCTCAAGACGGCGTCCAATCCGGGCGGTCTGCCGATTGAAGTGTTCGACGGCATCCGCAAGGGCGTCGCGGAAAACCGCGCCCAGCTCTTCCTCGATTTCCCCACCGGCCCGTTCTACGGTTTCAACCGTGACGGCGCCAAGGTCTATCCCGGCGTGATCCAGAATTGGTGGCGCCAGGGCATGATGGGCAGCGTCAAGGCCCACTATGACGGCATCAAGGCTTTCTCCGAAACCGATCAGACCGAAGACTTGAAGAAGATCACCGTGCCGACGCTCGTCATGCATGGTGATGACGACCAGGTCGTTCCGATCGCCGATTCCGGCGAGCTGTCCGTCAAGCTCGTGAAGAACGGCACGCTCAAGGTCTACAAGGGCTATCCGCACGGCATGCTGACAACCCATGCCGACGTTCTCAACCCCGACCTGCTTGCCTTTATCAAGGCGTAAGTCGAGGTAAGATTGCCCGCTCGCGCCTCTATGCGAGCGGGCTTTTTCACGTCCAGCAAGCGTCGAGGAATGCGATGACAAGATTGCCTCTTTCCGTATTGTTGAGTTTCAATGGCGGCTATGTCGACACGGCCGGCTTCCTCGCCCTGCAGGGCCTGTTCACCGCGCATGTGACCGGCAACTTCGTCACACTCGGTGCCACGCTTGTCACAGGCGGTTCGGACGCCCTGCCGAAGCTTCTGGCGCTTCCGGTCTTCTGCCTGGTCATTTTCATTGCGCGGATCGCCGCCCTCCTGCTGCAGAAAGCTCAACGGCCGGTCCTCAAATTCCTGCTGGCGGCCAAGGTGATCCTGCTGTTTGCAGCAGCGATCTTTTCGGTCGCGCATGGCCCCTTCAGTTCCGCCACCACGATTGCAAATCTCGTAATGGGCATGACGCTGGTTTCGGCAATGGCCATCCAGAATGCCCTGCACCGCGTTCATCTCGCAAAATCGCCGCCCTCGACGCTGATGACGGGCACGACGACGCAGATCATGCTTGATCTCGGCGAGATCATGGTCGGCGGAAAAGGCGAAAGTTCTGCACTGGCGCTCACGCGCGTGAAGCGGATGAGCGTCGCCGTCGCGGCCTTCGCGTTTGGCTGCGCCTGTGCAGCCCTTGCGACCGCAACGATCCCTTTGTGGGCGTTTGTCATCCCGGCGGTTATCGGCGCACTGTCCTTTGCGGCACGGATCGCGACGCCCGAAGGTGATTGACGGGACGGTTTCGGTTTACGCCGGCCGGTTTTCTCGGCGCCATTTTCCGGGTGTCTTGCCGGTTACGCCTTGAAAGATCCGGGTCATATGGCTCTGGTCGGAAAAGCCGCACTTGACCGCAACGCCGAGAATGGTGTCGTCCAGCAGGAGCAGTTCTTTCGCCTTGGCGACCCGATATTCCGTCAGCCAGCGATAGGGGCTCTTGCCGAACGTATCCTTGAACGCACGGGTAAAGTGGCTCCGGGATAGCCCGCACGTGTCGGCGAGCTGGGTGATCGAAACCTGGTCGAATGCCATGGTCGTCAGGAATTCCAGCGCCCGCTTCTCTTGCCAGGGAGCAAGCAGCCCGCTCTTTTTTGCCGGAAAATACTGACCGCCATAGGTCTGCGCGAGATGCGTCAGAAGCACGATGCTGATCTGCTCCAGGAACATCTGGTTCGGTTCCTGCTTGCTCAAAAGATAGGGCGAAATCGCCTGCGCAAGGCCCAGGATCACCTCATCCCGTGTTCCGGGCTTGCAATCGAACCCGTCGAATTGCGGCCGCCCCAGATCCTCGAGGAAGGTTCGGATGAAGGGCAGCGGAATGTTGAAGCGGATGTTGTCGAAAGGCGACAGATGATGGCACTGCCATTCTTCGCGCAGGTCGGTAATCGCAATCGCGCCCTTGGGATGGCCGCCCTCGAAAACGAGCCGCCCGTTTCGCCACAGACGGTGCAGCCGGAAGTCGGCCAGCTGGATGATCACCGAGACGGCATCCTCACGCTTGCTCGGTGGGGCGATCGGCAGATCATGGCCGTCATAGCTCAGCCGCATGACCTTTATGGCCGAGGCCTTGAGCGACCAGCTTGTCACTCTGGCCGAAAACGATGTCGAGGCGCTGTTGGTGTTCGTATCCAAGGCGTTCTTTCCGGGCCAGCCGCAGCTGGCCCAATTCAATGGAGCTGACGATCTCTCCAACGGGCGGGCGTGGTGCCCACTTCCCTGGAAAAGACCTTGGTGAGATGGCTTTGATCGACGAAGCCGCAGGCGCGGGCGATCTCCCGGATCGAAAGTTCGTGCTCGGAAAGAAGCGTCTTTGCAGCGCCGACACGGGCCCGCGTGATCCATTGACGCGGCGTCAGGCCCGTCACATTCTTGAATCCTTGCGCAAAATGCGCGGCCGAAAGCCCGATCACCGCGGCGATCTCGGCCACGGTCAGTTCACGCCCCAGGTTCTCCTGCATAAACCCTTTCGCCGCCATCTCGCGGTCGGCCTGGAGAATTGTTGCGTTCTTCGACGTCACGACGTCGAGGCAATCCTGCAGAAGATGCGTGCAGACGGCGATCGACAGGTGACGCAACAGCGGATCGATCGTCTCGGGATCCCGCTCGAACAGGGAGAGGACCACCGAGGCGAGGTTGCTCACCACCTTGTCCGGTTCCGCCCTGCGACAGCGGAGTGTTCTCGCGACCTCATCCGGGAAGCTGGTGCGCGCAACATCATGGACCAGCGCTTTCGGCAGATAGATCGCCAGCGCGACGAGATCGCGATGGAGGACCGCGCAGGCACCTTCCATGAGATCGACGACGCAGAGCGAACCCTTGACGCACCAGCGCGGTGGCGCCAGGCGGCCGTTGCTCAGCACATCCGAGTGGATCGTATCCTCAAGATAGACCATCACGAGGTAGGCGTCGGAACGCGGGATCGTCACCCTTGCTTCGACATCCTTCGTCACGGCCCGCACGATTTTACTGACCGTGATGGGCGCGGAAGATAGGGGCATCGCCTCCAGAAAAGGCGCCTCCGGCATTCCGAAGCAGCCCCCGAGCCAATTACCGTCATGAAAGTCGAGACTCAATCTTGCCTCCGAAATGGACTTGTTGGCGCGGCGACCGGGCACCGTCAGGATATATCGGTCATTTCATTGCAAGCATGGGTGGTTTGATCAAGATAGATCGCACGACATACCTCTTGCGGGGCGGCATCCGGGCACGGGCCTCTTCATAAACGCAAGAAGGCGCCGAGACCAGCAGTCTTGGCGCCTTTGCCGTGTTCGGCCTTCACCGGACAGAGTAAAAGCCGATCCGGAGCGGCGACCGTCAGGCGGTCTCGACCGCAGCCACGGCATCGAGGATCACACCGGTGACCGCTTCCGGCATGGAAAGCAGCGACAGGTGGCTCGCCTCCAGTTCCGTCGTCTTGGCGCCCATTGCCGCTGCGAGCTCCCGCTCAAGGTCAACGCTCACCACACGGTCCTGCGTGGAGACGATGTACCAGGTCGGCCGCGACGCCCATGCGGGCTCGGTCACCTTGTCACCGAATGTGCTGGCGGCAAGCGGGGGCTGGAGGACAGAGAGTACCCGCGCTTCCTCCTTTGGAAGATCCTGCCCGACATCGTTGACCCAGCCTTCCTCGGAAAGCGTCAGATAGCCTGCACCATCGTTCCTGATCTGCGAAAGGCCGGGAGGTGCCGAGTACCTGCCGACCTGGTCGCCTACGGTTTCACCGGCTTTGGGCGCAAAAGCCGCGACATAGACGAGAGCCTTCACCTTGGGATCGTTGCCGGCTTCGGTGATGACCGCACCACCCCAGCTGTGCCCGACGAGAACGACCGGGCCTTCAACGGAATTCAGGATGCGCCGGGTCGCAGCCGCGTCATCGGCCAGCGACGAGGTCGGGTTCTGCACCGCGACGACGGGAATCTCCGCCTTCAGCAGCAGCGGGATCACTTTTTGCCAGCTTGAGCCATCGGCCCATGCACCATGAACGAGGATGACGGTTGGTTTTGCGGAAGTCGATGTCATTTGCTTTTGCTCCTGGTGGGGGTCGAATAATGAGGAGCTTAGGCGGGCACGGAAGGATCGGTCTTGTTGTATCAGACGATGTTTGGACGCCAGCACTGCGCCGCATCCGTGCCGGCTGCGAGACGTTGATCGAGCCGAATGGCAAGGCCTGCGGCACTCTTCGCGGAGCCGCTGAAAACGACAAAACGTCATTGGTCCATCCAAGCGGAGCGGACGAACCACGCTGTAGGATCGGAACCATCACACCTTGGGCCGATCTACAGGAGCCGCCATGCACCCCCGAATGTCGTTTCTCGCGCTGCCTTTCGTTGCAGCATTCACCCTTGCATCCAGTGCCGGCGCAAGCCCCGCGATCCCGCCGGTTGCTGTCGCACCGCAATACGACACGACACATGTCTATGTCGCGCCCGAACAGGTGGACAGCTTCGTCCAGGCGTTTCTCGGCACGTTTGGCGGCAAGTCCACCCCGCAGGTGGTCGCAACCGTGACGCCGACGCCGAGCAGCACGACGAGCCAGTTGCTTCAGACGCCCGTCGGCACGGTTTCGCTCTTCGGCTTCAAGACCCCGGTTCCCTATCCATTCGGGCTTGAACGCAACGGCTATCTCGTGCGGGACATGGATGTTGCCGTCAAGGCTGCCCGCGCCGCCGGCGCCAGCGTGCTCGTCGAGACTTTTCCCGATCCGATCGGCCGCGACACCGTCATCCAGTGGCCGGGCGGCCTCAACATGCAGTTGTACTGGCACACCAAGACCCCCGATTACAAACCGTTCGAAACGATACCGGAAAACCGCGCCTATGTTTCGCAGGATGCCGTCAGCGAATTCCTCAAGGATTTCCTCTCCTTCTCCGGCGGCAAGATCGTAGCTGACGACAGCAATGCGTCCGCGGCCGAGATCGGCAAGCCGGACGAGAAGTTCCGCCGCATCGAAGTTCAGTCCGATTTCGGACGCATGCTCGTACTGGTGTCCGACGGCCACCTCCCCTACCCCTATGGCTATGAGACCACCGGCTATGAAGTTTCAAACCTTCAGGACACCTTGGAAAAGGCCGGGAAGTTCGGGGTGAAGGTCCTCGTACCGCCACATCGCGTCGGCGGCCGAGAGGCATCCCTCGTGCAATTCCCCGGCGGATACATCGCCGAAATCCATGCGGTGTCGAAGTGACATCACAGGCTTGAAGTCGAGAGAGGTCGGGAGGTGGCGGTTGCGGGCCGCCGCTTTCATGACCATCGGCTCCCTTCTCGTAAGAGAGCAGTGTTGACCCGGCTCGGACCGGTTCCATTTGATCGAATGAGATTTGCACCAGAAAAGGAGCGCGAAGTGGCATCGAAGGTCGCAGACGTCTTAACCGAAATCCTCCATACGGCGGGTGTCGAACGGATCTACGGGGTCGTTGGGGATAGCTTGAACGGCTTGACGGAGTCGCTCCGGAAACGGGGTGACATCGAATGGATCCACACACGCCACGAGGAAACTGCAGCATTTGCCGCCGGAGCTGAAGCCCACCTGACGGGCAAGCTCGCCGTCTGCGCCGGCAGTTGCGGACCGGGCAACCTTCACCTGATCAACGGGCTGTTTGATTGCCATCGCTCGCGCGTCCCGGTGCTTGCGATTGCCGCGCAAATTCCGTCGGCAGAAATCGGCCGGGGCTACTTCCAGGAAACGCATCCCGAACACCTGTTTCGAGAATGCAGCCATTACTGCGAGCTTGTCAGCCAACCCGAGCAGCTTCCCGCAGTCATCGAAACGGCCATCCGCGCCGCCGTCGGCAAACGCGGCGTTGCCGTCATCGTCATCCCGGGTGATGTCGCCCTTTCTGATTTCACCGCGAAAATCTCCAAGGCACCGACACTTTCCGTGGCGCAGCCTGCCGTCGTGCCGTCAGCCGCGCAGATTGCTGATCTGGCCGAACTCCTGAATGGCAGTTCGAAGATAACGCTGCTTTGCGGTCGCGGCTGCGAAGGCGCGCATGCCGAACTGATCGCCTTTGCCGATCAGCTCAAGGCGCCGATCGTCCACGCGCTTGGCGGCAAGGAACATGTGGAATTCGACAACCCGTTCGATGTCGGGATGACGGGGTTGATCGGGTTTTCGTCCGGTTACAAGGCAATGCTCGAGTGCGACACGCTTGTGATGCTGGGAACCGACTTTCCCTATCGGCAATTTTATCCAACCGACGCCAAAATCGTCCAGGTGGACTTAAGGGCCGAAAACCTTGGCCGCAGGACGACGCTTGATCTTGCCATTGTCGGCGATGTCAAATCGACGCTGTCTGCCGTGACACCTTCTCTCAAGCAGCGAACCGATGACCGCCATCTCTCGGACTGCCTTGCGGCCTATAAAAAGGCGCGCGAGGGGCTGGATGACCTTGCCACCGGGCGAAAGGGCGGAAAGATCCATCCGCAGTATGTCGCCCGCCTGTTGAGCGAGCACGCCTCCGACGATGCGGTCTTCACCTTCGATGTCGGAACGCCGACGATCTGGGCGGCGCGGTATCTGAAGATGAACGGAAAGCGGCGAATGATCGGCTCGCTGGTCCACGGATCGATGGCCAATGCTCTGCCTCAGGCGATCGGCGCACAGTCTGCCTATCCGGACAGACAGGTTGTCAGCATGTCGGGAGACGGCGGGTTTTCGATGCTGATGGGCGATTTTCTGACGCTCGTACAGCAGAATCTGCCCGTCAAGGTGGTCATCTTCAACAACTCGACCCTCGGCTTCGTTGCCATGGAGATGAAAGCGTCTGGCTTCCTGGAGACTGGCACCGACCTCAAAAACCCGGATTTCGCAGCGGTGGCGCGCGCAACCGGCGTCCACGCGATCCGGGTCGAAGACCCGGCGGACCTCGAAGCAGCGGTGAAGGACATTCTGGCGCACCCCGGTCCGGCGCTGCTCGACGTTGTCACCAACACGGAAGAGCTATCGATGCCGCCGAAGATCGAGGCGGCGCAGGTGAAAGGCTTCGGTCTCTGGGCGATCAAGGCCGTGATGAACGGCAGAGGCGACCAGCTGCTTGACCTGACCGTCTCGAACTTCCTCTCGCGTTAAGACAGGAGCGGGCCTGGTATCATGAGTATCAGGCCCGCCTTTGCCACGCCGCGCAGACACCTCTAGTGGGACCCTGAGCCACCTTGCATCAGTTCGATGCGCCTCATCCAGGCTACGGCACCCTGGCGTTCTGCCATCGCATAGGCAGTGGCAAGAGCCTCCCCGCTCGGTCTCTCTGAATTCCCCGCGGATTTAACGGCTGCGACCCGCAGCAGTTCGGGGCCGCACCAGATGCTGCCTTCCACGTCCTGCCGGGCGAAGAGATCGTTGCTGTAAGCGTGCGGGCTGATGGCCGCGAACACTTCCGCCTGCATTGCGGTGGCATCCCTGGGAAACGCCGTTTTGCCCTCCAGAATGGCCGCAAAGCCGTCCGCCCAGACCTGCCAATGGCGCAGGCCTCTTCGCGTCGTGCGGCTCATCAGATGACCGTTCCACTCCCGCGCAAGCGCAAGTTCGCCGCACCATAGCGCAACCGGAATGCATCCGATCGCCAAGCCGTAGCAAATTGACAGGTCGTGATCGAGCAAGAGGGCGTCAGCCGCACAATCCTTGGCAAGCGCAAGCGCTCCATCGGCATCCCCCTGCAACCAGGTAATGCGCATGAGCAATGCCAGCACCGCTGTCTTCCCATCCACCTGGGCATGGTTTGTGTGGTTGGCGCGGACGGGCGCATCGTCACCGGCAATCACCTTCATCAACAGCTCGAGCGCCTGGGCCTGATTGCCGATGAAGTGATGGGAAAGCGCAAGCATATGATCTGCGGTCTGGATGTTGGCGAGCTCCCCGGTCGCATAGGCCGGCCCCTTGAATTGCTCCGCAAGGACAAGGCTTTCCCTGTAATTGCCAAACAGGATCGCGCGCGCCCACAATCCCCAAACGGCTCTGAGCTTATGGGCGGCAAGATCGAGCTGGTCGGCGATCTCTCCCGCCCGCAGGAACGCGTTGTTCATATCCTCCGTCGGACCCGCCGTGTGCCACAAGGCGTGGCCATAGGTCGCCTGAAGCTCGAACTCGGCGACGGAACCGACCAGGCTCGTCCCGGCAATGGCGCTCATCGCCCTTCGAGCCAGTGCCAGATATTCGGAAGGGAGCGAAAGATGGAACCAGAGCGATGCCGAAGCGATGATCAGTTCCACGCCGAGTTGCTTGTCGCCGGTGGTGAATGCCCAATCGAATAGCGCGCGAAGATCGTCCACCCGCCAGCTGTTGGCGGCGAGCCATTGGCCCGGGTTCTTTCCGTCCCATACGGTCATTTCCGAAGTGAACAGTTTCAGGCAGTGCCTGCCATGCCGTCGCATCACCTCGTCCAGTTCCGGTCCCCTGCCCAGCTTTTCCGCCGCGTAAAAGCGGGTCGTATCCAGCAGGCGGTAGAGTGACGAACGATCGCGCCGGTCCATCGTCACGAGAGACTTGTCGACGAGTGCCGTCAACGCATCGAAGACGGCAAACTCTTCGACGTCGGCGCCCGCGCAGGCGGCCAAGGCGGCATCGAGCTCGAAAGACGAGCGGAACACCGACAACCGTCGGAAGACGGCCTTTTCGCTTTCGGACAGAAGATCGTGGCTCCAGTCGAGCGTTGCGCGCAGGGTTTGCTGACGCGGCATGGCCGTTCGCCGCCCCTTCGTCAGAACGGAAAAGCGGTCATCGAGACGCTTTGCCATCTGCTGGACATCGAGCAGGTCCATGCGGGAGGCTGCCATTTCCAGCGCAAGCGGAATGCCGTCCAGGCGTTCACAGATATCCAGAACCGCGGAAACATCCTCATCGCGGAACTCGAAGCTGCTCGAGCTTGCTCTGGCCTTGCTGCAGAACAGTTCGACCGCGGAAAATTCCAGCGCTCTTTCTGCCGTCATGTCCGCCTGCAGCGCCGGCACCGCCAGCGTCGGAAGCCTAAAGATCGACTCACCCGCCGCCCGCAACGGTTCACGGCTCGTGATCAGGATGCTGACATGAGGCGCCGATTGCAAAATCTTCTCAGACAGCTGCGCGACCGCATCGACCACGTGTTCGCAATTGTCAAAGACGATCAGCACGGCCTGCGCAGCAAGGGCCGCAATGATCCCCTGCTCTGCCACGCCTGCCACCGCCAGACCGAGCTGGCTGGCCAGGGCCGAGACCACGAGGCCTCCGCTTGAAAGAGGCGCCAGATCGACAAAGCAGCCGGCAATTCCCTGAGCGGCGGCCACCCGGTGCGCGACCGCCAGGGCAACCGTCGTCTTGCCGATTCCGCCTGGACCGGCAATCGTGACCAGCCGCTTGTCGGGAAAAAGGTCCGCCAGTCCCTGGATGACCTCGTCGCGGCCGATGACCTGGGCCAGATTGGCGGGAAGGAAAAGGGAGAGCGGCTTTGCTTGGCTTTCAGCCTTCTCGGCACCGGGCGCTCCGGTTGCGACCACGGGGACGACCCATCTATAGCCGCGCCCGGTCTCATTCTGGATGAAACTGATTCCGTCCGCCGTCTCGCCCAGGGCTTTGCGCAAGGCCGAAAGATGGACGCGCATGGCGTTTTCATCAACGGTCGCGTCCGGCCATGCCCGCTCCATCAGCTGGTCCTTGGTGACCAGCTCTCCCGCCCGTTCCACCAGGAGAATGAGGAGGTCAAGCGCCCGTGCGCCGAGACGAACAGGTTCTCCGTTTGAAAACAACGACCTCTGCGCAATCGAGAGCGTGAATCGGTCGAACCTGTAGGAGGTGTTGTCTTGCATGATCGTCCATCAATTGCCGCAGTCCGGATAGTCCAACCTATCAACCGGGAGGCTCGGCGTCTTTTGAAGGAGTTACTTTTCTTGGACGAAATGACTGTGGAGGGCACCATCTGCAAAGGGGGCTTAATCGCCTTTGCAACTCTTCACAAAGCTTAAGTCACGGTCCGAGCCCTGTCGGCGGTAGATGTTGGTCATCGACAACGATCACTCACGTCAACCCGCCGAAAGGAACTCCCGATGTCTTTCTATCGCGTTATCGAAGCCGGTCCGACTTCACCGGTAGCCGTCAAGGATTTGCCTGCAAGCATCGCCATCACCCTGACCGAACTGCTCGATCAGGCGGGTTTCGAAGTGGACCGCGACATCGAGGCGGTGAAGGCCTGCCTCGACAAGGCCCGGGCGATCCTGCGGGCAGAACCGAAGCCGGCAGTGACCGGTGGCCTGGCACCGTGGCAGATGAAGCGCGTCAGCCAGTTCGTTGACGAGCATCTGTCATCGGCCATCCCTTGCGAAGATCTTGCGGCTCTGTGCCGCCTCAGCATCAGTCACTTCTCAAAATCGTTCCGCCAGAGTTTCGGTGTCCCGCCGCATGGTTACGTGCAGGCAAGGCGCGTCGATCGCGCAAAGACGCTGCTGGTCGAGAGCACCGAACCGCTTGCCCAGATCGCGCTCGACTGTGGCCTTGCCGATCAGGCGCACCTCTCCCGGCTCTTTCGCCAGGTAACCGGAGAAACCCCCAGCAGCTTCCGTCGCCGCCACGCCCATGCGCAGTGATCGTCAGCCATCCCATCAGGAAGTACCCAGAAAATGCCGATATATGTCACGTCTGCCTCAGCCAATCCCGTTCTCGACACGCTGACGCAGGAATTCCTGGACCGCTTTCCCGGTCCGGCAAAGAGCCTTGAGGAATTAAGAGAACGGATGGTCGATAGCGATGCCGAGCCTCACTCAGAAAGCCGGGTGATCGATGTCGACCTCGACATCCCGCCGGATCCTGTCCGTGGCCGCCTGATCCTTCCCGTCGGGGCAAGCGCACCCAGTCCGGTCCTTGTCTTTGTCTGCTCGCAAAGGGCTGGAGACGAAGGCCGGATGAGCGCAGACGGCCTGTGCCGCACCCTGGCGGAGGCGAGCCAGATTGCCGTCTTCTGCCTTGGCGCAAGCCAGGGGCCATTGTCGGCAAGAGTAGCATCTATCATTTCCGCTCTCTCGGAAATTCAGCGCAATGGCGACAGCCTCGGGCTCGATGGCGCCCGATTGGCAGTGGCCGGAGATGGTACTGGCGCAAAAGTTGCCGCGGTGGTTTCGATGGTTCTCAAAGACCGTCCGGATCCGGCGATCGCACTGCAAATTCTGTTCAATCCGATATTCTCGGATCACCTTGAGACGGCGTCCTGTCAGGCCTTCGCCGAAGGGCCCTGGATGACGGCCGACCTCCTGTCGCAGTTGACGCAGGAACTGGGCGAGGATGGAGATACCGCGCTTCCCTCACCGGCGGATGCCCGGATCAGAGATGTTGAGGGACTGCCTCCAACGCTTGTGATGACCGCCGAAAACGACATGGCAAGGGACGAGGGCGAAGAGTTCGCACGCAAGCTGATGCAGGCCGGGGTGCGGGTAAACGCCGTGCGCTTTCTCGGCACAATTCATGATTTCGCGGTCCTGGAGCCGCTTGCCGACACCCCCGCTGCGCGAGGTGCCGTGGCTCACGCCGCCGCTTTGCTGAAGGAGACATTCAACCTGTAGCTTTGGCGTCATTCCTGAGGAAGGAGCACCCCTTGACCGCGTTCACCGACATCTCCTCTTGCCCACCGATCCGCTCCTTGATGCGCCAGAGAGCGACGTCAACGGATCTTCGAGAGGAGCGCCACCGCAAGGTCGACAAATGCCCTCAGGCGTCCGGAGCGCCGGATATCGCGATGATAGCCCATCCAGATATCGCGGCTCGGCGGATCTTCGCCGAGATCCAGGCGCTGGAGATTGGGCTGCTTGTCTCCAACGGGTCGAGGCAGAACGGCAATGCCGACGCCGGCACTGCTCATCTGCGCCTGGACGTTCCGGTTGTTCGACCGGACGATGATCCGGGCGTGCGGAAGTTTCGACTTCAACCAGTCGATATCGGGAAAGGCACCGAGGGAGGTATCCATGGTGACCAGAGCACATCCGTGTCCATCGCCGGCGCGCGGTGGCGCTTGGTCCGCCGCCGCGTAGGCTCCGTACGGCATTTCGATAAGCTTGCGCTGGACGACGTCTGCTTCGGTGAAGGGCGAAATGCGGAATGCGACATCGGCCTCCCGCTGCGCAAGGCTGAACAGTCGCGTCCCGGTCAGGATTTCCATGTCCACATGAGGATAGGTCTTCGAAAACGCGGCGATGACGGGTGGAAGGACCCAGGCTCCGAACCAGTCCGCAGAAGAGATGCGAAGGGTTCCTTCGAGCTTGTGCACATCACCTGCCAGGCGCCTCTCGATCGCCAACGCGCTTTCCTCCATGTGCTCGGCCATCGAGAGCACTGCCGATCCTTCCTCGGTGAGCACGTAACCGTCGCTCGTGCGCTGAAAGAGCGTCTGCCCTGTCGCGTCCTCCAGGGCGCGCAAACGCCGGCTGATGGTTGGGTGGCTGAGCTTCAAAGAGCGGCCGGCGGCGCCCAGCGTTCCCTCCCTCGCAACCGCGAGGAAAATCCTGACATCGCTCCATTCCATGGCCGCCCCCGTTCAAAAACGTACAGGCACTGTGCAGTGTCTTCGATTGCAGAACAACCGCGTTCACTCGATATTTTCAACCATCAACACAAGAGGACGTCGATATGACCATCCATTATCAACCGACGGCGCTGCCAAAAATGACGACGCCTCTCACCTTCGCCATGGCAGTCGGTGCCGGAGCGGCGGTCGCCAACATCTATTACAACCAGCCAATGCTGGAACTCATCGGCAGGGACCTGCCGCTTGCCGCGACACTGATCTCGCCGGTCACCCAACTCGGCTACGCTCTGGGTCTGTTCCTGCTGGTCCCCCTCGGCGATATCGTCGAGCGCAAGCGCCTGATCGTCGGTCAATTCCTCACGCTTGCCCTTGCGCTGCTTGGCGTCGCCTATGCCGGCAACACGGCCCTGATCGTGATATTCTCGGCCCTCGTCGGCATATCCTCGACGGTCGCGCAGCAGATCATTCCGTTTGCAGTGCATCTCACCACCCCCTCGAAACGCGGTGCGACGGTTGGAACCCTGCTCTCCGGCGTGCTTGGGGGAATTCTCCTCAGCCGAACGGTCGCGGGCTACATCGGCACACATCTCGGCTGGCGGGAAATGTACATGATCGCGGTCGCGGTCGCCCTCGTCGGCGCCTTGGGCATGTGGGCTATTCTCCCCTCCCTCCCGACCTCGGCCTCGATGCGCTACCGGATCCTGATCTCGTCGATTGGCTCGCTTTGGATGAAGCATCGGGAATTGCGGCGGGCAGCCGTGACCCAGGCGCTGATCTTTGCCGGGTTTTCTGCCTTCTGGACGGCACTGCCCTTTCGCTTGGCGCAACCTGATCTCGGGCTCGGCGCCGAGATCGCCGGCCTCTTTGGCATCGTCGGTGCTGTCGGCGTGATTGCCGCTCCGGTCGCCGGCCGCGTTGCAGACGTGAGAGGTCCCGCCATCGTCGTGCGGCTCGGCGCCATCATCGCTCTTGCTTCCTGGGCACTCTTTGCGGCGTCCCCGACCATCGCCGGCCTTGTCATCGGCGTGATCGCCCTCGATTTTGGCATGCAGAGCGCATTGGTCTCGAACCAGTCTCTGGTCTATGCGCTCGATCCCAACGCGCGCGCCCGCCTCAACACGGTGCTGATGGGCTCCATGTTCCTCGGCGGGGCGATCGGATCGGCTTTAGCAATCGCAGTCTGGTCGAGCGCAGGCTGGCTCGGTGTCACCGCCCTCGGCGGCCTCGTCAGCGCCATCGCAGTCGCACTTCAGGTCAGGCGGCGGCCGGAATAAACCTGCCACCACGCGACCAGAGACCTGACAAGAAGGAACAGCCGGGAGCGCGCGGAAACATTCGCAGCGCTCTCAGGCAAACAGCCGTCCGAACTGGTCGAAGTCACGACGCATCAGGGTGTCGATTTCCGCGTCAGTCAGGGAATCATCGCTCATGAATTGCTGGAACCGGGCGTTCTGCAGCAGAAAGACCGTATCGGCCAGGGCATCGGGATCGACCCCGGCCGGCAAGGTCCCGGCTTTCAGACAGACACGCGCCCAATGGGCCAGAAAGTCGGTCAAGGCGCGATCGAGTGCCTGATAGCTCCGGCCAAATTCTTCGCTTCCGCTCTGAATGGATGCGGCAAGGATCTCCCGCCACACGGGCTTTGGGAGATTCCCCGTTGCGTGGAGGCGCAGACGCTGGGCGAAATCTGCGCAATAGCCGAGGAAGTTCGGTGCATCCTGCGTCAATTGCGCCTGCTCCTCGATCAACTGCCGCGTCAGCTTCCGATCGCCTTCCTCCACCAGAGCGAGCAAAAGCCCCGCTTTGTGACCGAAATAATTATAGACCGTCACGCCCGAAATGCCTGCTTCATAGGCAAGCGATTCAATCGTCACGTCACCATAGGGCTCATCGCGAAACTTACGACGCGCGATATCCATGATGAGTTCGCGACGTTGCGCTTTCTTGCGCTCTCTTAGTCCTGCTTCAGCCATCATCTGCCTGCTTTTTACCCACTTCTGCGCATCTTTGATCAACAATTGAGCAAAATATTTTATTGACAAAAATATTTTAGTCCATAAATTTTTTTACAACCATAACCAAGGGAACTATGGACATGATTAAAGCTCTGCGCAATGGTTTCGTCGGTGCGGCAATCGCACTGGGCAGCATGATCACCCCTGCCGTCGCCGACGACTTCAAGGTTGCGATCGTGCTTCCGGGCGTCATTACGGACAATTCCTTCAACCAGTCCGGCTATGAAGGCGTCAAGGAAGCAGCCCAGAAACTCGGCGTCGAATTCGCCTACAGCGAAAAGACGGCACAGCCAGACCAGCCCCAGGCACTGGCCGATTATGCCCGCCGCGGCTACAAGCTGGTCATCGGCCATGGCGGCGAATTCCAGGATGCCGTCGATCGCATCGCAAGCCGCTTCCCCGATACGAAGTTCCTGGTCGTCAACGGCGTGAAGGCCGGCAAGAACGTGGCCGTCGTCAGCTACGACTTCCCCTCCATGGGCTATGCGATGGGCTATGTCGCGGGCAAGACCTCCCAGACCGGCAAGGCGGGCTATATCGGCGCGCAGAAGCTGAAATTCTACGTCGAACTCGGCGAAGGTTTCGAGAAGGGCTTCAAGGCCGCCCGCCCCAATGGTTCGGTCATGACCGCCTGGACCAATGACTGGGACGATGTCGCCAAGGGCAAGGAAGCCGCCCTCAACCTGATCGGTCAGGGCGCCGACGTGATCTTCCCGTCGATGGACAATGCCGTGGTCGGCAGCCTCCAGGGCGCCAAGGAACAGGGCAAGATGGCGATCGGCATCTATTACGATGCGATCAAGGACTGGCCGGATACGGTGATCCAGTCCGCGGTCTTCGACATGCGCGGCGCGCTCGGCGAAGTCATCGGCCTTGCAAAGGACGGCAAGCTCGAAGCAAAGCCCTACATCTTCAGCTTCGACCACAAGAACGCCACCCGTCTCGGCACCTACGGCCCGAAGGTTCCGGCCTCCGTACCGGCCGAAGTGGATGCCCTTCTGCCGAAGCTTGCTTCGGGCGAAATCTCGGCGAAATAATCCTGGTCGCCGGCAGCAGCAGCCCTTGCTGCCGGCAATCCCACCTTCAGCAAGAGATTGGTTGCATGACGGCTCCCGCCCTTCGCCTCACCGGTGTCGGAAAACTGTTCGGCGAATTCCGCGCCCTTGACGCGGTCGACATGACGGTGACCGCAGGCACGATCCACTCCATTCTTGGGGAGAACGGCGCCGGCAAGACGACGCTGATGAACATCCTCTACGGTCTCTACGAGCCTGAGGAAGGTCAGGTGGAGGTGTTTGGAAAGCCGGTGAGCATCCCCTCCCCGCGTGCCGCACTCGATCACGGCATCGGCATGATCCATCAGCATTTCATGCTGGTCGATACGCTTTCCGTCGTCGAGAACATCATTCTGGGCCTGCCCGGCCAGGGTTTGCGCCTGTCTCTCCACGCACATGCCGAAAAGATCGGCGCCCTGTCCCGTCACTACGGCTTCGACATCAATCTTCATGCTCCGGTCTGGACGCTGCCCATGGGCATGCGCCAGCGGGTTGAGATCCTCAAAGCGCTCTACCGGGAGGCGCAGATCATCATCTTCGACGAGCCGACCAGTATTCTGGCGCCTCAGGAAGTGGATGGCCTGCTGCAGGGCCTTCGCCGGCTGCGCCAGGAGGGCAAGACGGTCATTCTCATCACCCACAAACTCGAAGAGGTGGTTGCCGTGGCGGACCGGATCACGGTCATGCGCTCCGGCCGCGTCGTTGCCGAGCAGCCGGTCGCGGGGCTGGAAAAATCCGACATGGCACGGCTGATGGTCGGACGCGATGTCGCACTCTCCTCCTATGACGTGGAACGGCCGGAACCCGGCGAGGTCGTGCTTGATGCCCGACATCTCGAAGCCACCAACAGCCATGGGGTTGCCGCCCTCAAGAGCGTCTCCTTCCAGATCCGTGCCGGAGAGATCTTCGGCATCGCCGGTGTCGACGGCAACGGGCAATCAGAGCTTGCAGAAGTGCTGACCGGCATGCGGCGTCCGGACGGTGGCACGCTGAAGCTGAAGGGCACCGACCTTCTTCCGCTGACCGTCGACCAGCGCCGGCATGATGCAAAGATGTCCTACATCCCCGAGGACCGGCACCATACCGGCCTCGTCCTCGATCTTCCCGTCTGGCAGAACGCGGCCCTGCGCGACTTCCGCCGATCCCCGTTTTCGTGGAAGGGGTGGCTCAGGCCCCGGCGCCTGCGCGAAATCGCCGCCGACTGGGTCAAGCGCTATGACGTGCGGTTGCGCGGGCTGGATCAGGCGGTGCGCTTCCTCTCCGGCGGCAACCAGCAGAAGCTGATCTTTGCCCGGGAAATCGAAGCGGGGCCCACCGTGATGGTGGTCATGCAGCCGACCAAGGGCGTCGATGTCGGCGCCATCGAACTCATCCAGCGCACCATCCTCAAAGCGCGGGCGCAAGGCGTGGCCATTCTCTACATCTCGACCGAACTTGAACATATTCTCGCCGTCGCCGATCGCGTTGCCGTCATTTGCGGCGGCCAATTTACCGGGATCCTGCCGCGCAGCGAAGCGACGCTCGAGCGTGTCGGCAGCCTGATGACCGGCATCAGCGAAACTCCGGAGGCCGCATGATCCGCATCGTTGCAACGCTGTATGCCCTGCGCACCGTCTGGGCTCTCTTCCTCGCTTTCGGCCTCGGGGCGCTCTTGATCGCGGTGTCCGGCGGCAATCCGCTTTCGGCCTATTCAGTCCTGATCGAGGGCGCCTTCCTCGACTATTGGGGCATTTCCGGCACGCTGGTGAAGATGTCCCCGATCCTGCTTGCGGGGCTTGCGGTCATCCTGTCCCTGCGCGGCGGATTGCTCAATCTCGGCGTCGAGGGCCAGATCTATATGGGCGGCCTGTTTTCCTCCAGTGTGGCACTTTACGTGACCGGTCTTCCGACACTGCTCCACCTCGTGCTTGCGATCCTTGCCGGCGCGCTTGCCGGCGGCGCCTGGGGCATGATCGCCGGCCTGCTCAAGGCAAAGCGCGGCATCAACGAGGTCATCGTCACGCTGCTCCTCAATTTCGTCGCGATCAATCTCGTCAGCTATTTCGCCGGCGGCCCGATGATGCAGGAGGGAGCGCCCTATCCCTATTCCGAGGAAATCCCGGAAGGTCTCTTCCTGCCGATCATCCTGCCGATGACCGATGCGCATCTCGGTGTAGTTCTGGGCGTCGTGCTGGCGGTCGTGCTGTGGGTGCTTCTGCGGTCCTCCACGCTCGGCTTCGGTCTTGATCTCGTCGGACGCAACCCGCAGGCGGCGCACTATGCCGGCGTCAATGTCGGGCGCACGGTGATCATGACCATGTTTCTCTCCGGCGCTCTCGGCGGCCTGGCCGGCAGTTTCGAGGTTCTCGGTCTCAAGCACCGTCTCTACCACCTGTTTTCCGCGGGTTTCGGCTTTGACGGCATCGTCGTCGCCTTCATGGCGCAACTCAATCCGCTGATGTCGGTGGTTGCCGCCTTCTTCCTCAGCGGCCTGAAAATCGGCGCCCTGATGATGCAGCGCGCCATCGGCCTTGAAAGCACCGTCGTCGATGCGGTGATCGGGATCGTCATCATCTGCGTCGCTGCCTCCCAGGCCTTCGTCTTCAAGGCTGACCAGTGGCGGGCCTGGTTTGCCAGGCGCCAGAGGCTTGACGCTGCGCTGGCCGCTCAACCGCAGGAGACCAGGTGATGGATCTGGCGTTTCTCACCGATTTCCTCGCCTCCTCGCTGAGGCTGTCGATACCGCTCGTCTTCGCCGCCATCGGCGTCGTCTGGGCCGAACGCTCCGGCGTGTTCAACATCGCCATCGAAGGCTGCATTCTCGGCGGTGCCTTCGGGGCGGCAATCGGGACGTGGTGGTTCGGCGATCCGCTGGGCGGGCTCCTGATGGCGCTTGCGGTCGCCGGTCTGCTCGGTCTGTTGCTCGGCGGGCTTGCTGTCGGCCTCGGCATCAATCAGCTGGTCGCAGGCATTGCCATCAACCTGCTCGTCAGCGGCATGACGGCCTATCTCGCTCGCCAGATCCTGGGGGCAAGTGCCACCGCCCCGCTGCCGGGCTTCGGCGTCTGGCCGATACCGCTCCTGTCCGCCCTTCCGTTCGTCGGCCCCATCCTGTTCATCCAGGGGCCGCTTGCCTATCTCGCCTATCTCGCCGTGCCCCTTGCCTGGTGGCTTCTCTACCGCACACCCTGGGGCCTGCTTCTGCGCGCGGCCGGCGACCAGCCCATGGCGGTCGATACGGCCGGTGTCGACGTGCAGCGGCTACGTTATGTTTCGGTGATCGGTTCCAGCATGCTGGGGGGTCTCGGCGGCGCCTATATCGTGCTGTCCCAGGTCCATGTGTTCACCGAAAACATGAGCGCCGGCAAAGGTTTTATCGCGCTTGGGGCGGTCATTCTCGGCCGCTGGAACCCACTCGGCGCGGCGATTGCCTGCCTTGCCTTCGGCATGGCGGACGCAACCCAGCTCCGGCTGCAATTCGGCAGCCCGGACATTCCCTATCAGCTGTTCTCCACCCTGCCCTTCATCGCGGCGCTGGTGGCGCTTGTCCTGATGTCGGGCAAGGTTCACGCCCCGGCCGCCGTGGGCAAGAAGTTCGAGCGCAGCGGCAAATGAAAGGCTAATCCATGATCTCAAATCCCGTACCGTGGCCCAATGGCGCCAAATGCGCCGCCTGCGTCACCTTCGACATGGATGCCGAGAGCCTAATCCACATCGATCACCCGGAAGACGGCTACAAGCGGGCGTCTGCCCTCTCCATGCTGCAATACGGCCCGACCGTTGCCATTCCGCGCATTGTCGAAACCTATCGGCAGCTCGGCATACGGCAAACCTTCTTCATCCCGGCCTGGTGCATCGAGCGCTATCCGCAGGCGATCGAGACCATCCTGGCCGGTGGCCACGAGATCGCACAGCACGGTTTCCTGCATGAGAACCCGGTCAAGCAGAGCGCCGACGAACAGGCATACTGGCTCGATCGGTCAAGCGAAGTCATCGAGCGGGTGACGGGAAAGGCGCCGCGCGGCTTCCGTGCGCCGCTCTACAATTTCTCCGAACAGACGGCACGCCTGCTGGTCGAGCGCGGTTTTCAGTATGACAGCTCGCTGATGGCCGACGACGTGCCCTATCTCGTCAAGGCCGCCGACGGCGATTTCGTCGAATTGCCGACCCATTGGGGGGTCGATGACTGGCCGCAATATGTCCAGTCGATGGATCTCGACTACATGATGCCGATCCGCGCGCCGAGCCACGGGTTTGAGATTTTCCGCGAGGAGTTCGAGGCCGCCTATCGCTATGGCGGGCTCTGGATCCCGGTCGTCCATCCCTTCGCGACCGGTCGCTTGGCGCGCTGGCATGTGGTGAGCCGGTTCCTTCAAGAGGCCGTCTCCCGCGGCGACGTCTGGTTCGCGCCGATGGAAGAGATCGCCGCCCATGTGCGCGATGTCACGGCAAAAGGCCTCTACGTGCCCCGCGAGATCCCGATGCCGCAATATGACGGACCGGTCAGGGTTTCAGCACCCGCTTTCCTTTGACGATCAGACAAGGGCCGCTGCCGCATTGCCTGCGGCGGGACCTGACCCGATCCATCAATCCGGGACGCAAGGCTCCCGCAGCACAGCACGAAAGGATATGCCATGGCAGCCCACGGTTACGATTCCGGGAGGCTCAACCTCCCCTTTGTCGGCATCTCGACCTTTGCCAAGAGCCCCTATGTGGAAAACTGGGATGCCATCGACGCCGATGTGGCGATCCTTGGCGCACCCTTCGACTTCGGGACCCAGTGGCGCTCGGGCGCTCGGTTCGGGCCGCGTGGCATTCGCGAGGCGTCCACCCTCTTCGCCTTCGGCCATGCCGGTGCCTATGACCATGAGGACGACGTCACCTACCTGGAAGGTGTGCGAATGGTCGATCTCGGCGATGCCGACATCGTCCATACCGACACGATGAAAAGCCATGCCAATATCGAATATGGCGTGCGCAAGATCCTGGCGGCCGGCGCGCTGCCCGTCGTTCTCGGCGGCGACCATTCGATCAACATTCCCTGCATCAACGCCTTCAGCGAGCAGGAACCGATCCATGTCGTGCAGTTCGACGCCCATCTCGACTTCGTCGATGAGCGCCACGGCGTCCGTTTCGGCCATGGCAGCCCGCTGCGCCGGGCCTCGGAAAAGCCTTGGGTGACCGGCATGACGCAGCTCGGCATCCGCAACGTCTCCTCGACCGCCAAGGAAGGCTACGACTATGCCCGGGCTCAGGGCTCCGACATTCTTTCGGTCCGCCAGATCCGCAAGCTCGGCGTCGATGCGGTTCTGGAGCGTATTCCGGCAGGCAAGCGCTATTACCTGACGATCGATATCGACGGCTTCGACCCCTCGATCGCGCCCGGGACCGGCACGCCGAGCCATGGCGGCTTCATCTATTACGAAGTGCTGGAACTCATCGCAGGTCTTGCCAAGCGCGGCCCGATCGTCGGCGTCGACCTCGTCGAAGTTGCGCCGGACTACGACCATACCGGTTCGACCGCGATCCTTGCAGCTCAGCTGTTGCTCAACACCATCGGCCGGATCTTCATCAACAGGTGATCTTCTGGCTGTCGCTCACCCCGTTACGGCCCGGTCCGCCAGATCGCTTGCGACATCCAGAAGAACGCTTGCGCCGAGAATGACATGATCGTCGGTCACGAACTCCGCCTCGTTGTGGCTGACGCCGTTGCGGCAGGGAACGAAGATCATGGCGGAGGGCGCGGTGCGGCTGACAAAGAGGGCATCGTGGAACGCGCCCGACGTCATTCTTCGGCTTGCAATCCCGCGCCGGAGGCAGGCTTTCTCGATGACGTCCACAATCGCGGGATCGAATGTTCCGGGGGCCATGTCGAGACGGCGATCGATCGACAGGGCGCAGCCCCATGTTTCTGCCGCGCGCGCGCAGGCTGCCCTCACGTCCGCCTCCAAGCCGGCAAGGGCCTGATGATCCGGATGGCGGACATCGACGGTGAAGGATGCATGGCTTGGGATGACATTGATGGAACCGGGTTCGACGGCAAGCCGGCCGACGGTGAGCCGGGCCTGCGCATCGCCCGGCATCACCGTTGCCTGCAGAAAGGCGATCGCATCGGCTGCAGCGGCCAAGGCATCCTTGCGGAACTCGCGCGGCGTCGTGCCCGCATGCGCCGCCTCGCCGGTAAAACTGACCTCCAGCCACCGCGTGCCCTGCACGCCCGTCACGACACCGATCGGCACAGCCTCGCGCTCGAGGATGGGGCCCTGCTCGATGTGAAGCTCGACGAAGGCGAAAGGCGGCGGTCGCACCGGCCGCATCGCGGCCTGCGGAAGTGCGGCAAGCGTCGCAGCAAGCTCATCCTCCAGGCGGGCGCCGTCGGGCGCCACGACCGATCGCCACTCGCCGATGGCAGAAGCACCGGCAAAGTCCATGGAGCCCATGCAGCCGGGCGCATAACGGCTGCCTTCCTCGTTGGTGAAGGCGACGACCTCGATGGCACGCAGCGTCCCGGCGTCCGCTTCCGCCAAGGCCTCCAGAACCTCGAAGGCGCTGAGAGTGCCGAGGGCGCCGTCGAAACGTCCACCGGTCGGCTGGCTGTCCAGATGGCTGCCGATCAGCACCGGCGCCAGGCCGGGATCGCGGCCCTCGCGCCGGATGAACAGATTGGCGGCGTCATCCTGAAACACCGAAAAGCCGCGCGCCAGGGCCCGTTCCGTGATCAGACGTCGCGCGGCCCGGTCTTCGACGCTGAGCGCCTGCCGGTTGACGCCACCGGCGGGCGTGGCACCGATCGCTGCAAAATCCGCCAGCGACTGCAGCAGACGCGCGCCATCGACCTCCACTCTCTTCATCATCGATCAAGGCCGGCGATAAAACGGGTCACCCGGTCCGGCTCGACGGCATTCCACCAGACGCCGTCATATTTGAGGGCGCTTGCGATGATGACGCCATCGGCGACGGAGAGAATGTCGTTGGCGTTCTCATGCGTCACACCGCTGCCGACCAGGGTGGGCAGCGAGGCGGCCTCCTTGATCATGCGGATATAACCGAGATCGGCGGCATGGCCGGTGCGCTGGCCGGTTGCAATCACGACATCGGCATCGAAGAAGACAAGGTCCCTCACCTGCTCCTCCACCGGCCGGTCACCGACGATGGCATGGGCGCCGTGCTTGACATGCGCATCGGCGAAGATGCGGATGCCGCGGGCCCTCAGATGGGCGCGGTAACGCATGGCGCGCGCGGCTTCCCCCTCCACGATGCCTTCATTGGCGACATAGGCGTTCGCCCACTGATTGACGCGGATGAAGGAGGCCGAGGCAGCCGAGGCAATGGCAAGTGCGGGAATGGCCGCATTGGCCAACACATTGATGCCGATCGGCCGGCCGAATTCGCGGCGGATGCGGTCCGCGATGACGGCCATGTGGGCAGAGGTCTCGTGGCCGATGTCATCGGGCTTGGCGAAGGGCACGTCGCCGTGGTTCTCGATGATGACCGCATCGCAGCCGCCGGCAAGATAGGCCTTCGCGTCGGACAAACCACGCGCATAAATGGCCTCGACGCCCTCGTCGTCATAGCGGGGGGCGCCCGGCAGGGGCATGAGATGCACCACGCCGATGATCGGCTTTTCCCGGCTGAAGAGGGTTTTCAGTATCGTGGAATCCTGTCGTCCGATGGGTTTGGCCATGATGATCACGCAATATCCAGTGTCGGGGATGAGGCAAGGGTGGAAAGCTCCACCCTCGTGGGAAAGGCCGAGAGCGTGCCGGCACGGCCAACGGACAGTGCAGCAGCCCGCGTCGCAAGCCTTGCGGCAGCTACTATCGGCATGCCGCGATGAAGAAGGCCGGCCAGCGTGCCCGCAAAACAATCGCCGGCGCCGCTGGTATCGACCACGTCGACTTTCGCCGCCGGTATGGCAAAACTCTCCCGGCCGTCATGCAGCACAGCGCCCTCCCCGCCAAGCGTAATCACGACCTGCCCGGCGCCCATGGCGCGCAGGCGGTTCGCGGCCGCGGCCGGATCCCGCTCGCCCGTCAGGGCTTCCGCCTCCGGCCGGTTGGCGATGAGAAGCGAGACCGACGCCATGCCCCGCCCGCCCGGCGGCAGCGGGCTCGGGTTGAGGATGGTGAAAAGCCCCGCCGCCTGCGCTTGCCGCAGGCAGGCGGCCGTCTCGTCGACAGAGAGATTGCCCTGCATCAGCAGGCTGTCACCGCTCTTCCACGTGCGGGGCAGGACGCCCTCGGCGAGAGGGCGGAACGAAGCGGCGCAGGCCGCTGCCGTGACGATGACGTTTTCGCCCGCGCCGTCCACCAGGATCACGGAACGGTCACTCGGCAGACCGAAGCGCGACAGCCTGGCGCCGTAAAGCTCGGCGGTGAGGAGCGCCTGCATCCGGTCGGCTGCGGCATCATGGCCGACGGCTGCCCAGAGCGTGACGGAAGCCCCCGCTCGCGCGGCGGCAATCGCCTGATTGGCGCCCTTGCCGCCGAGCCCCTCTTCCACGCCGTCGGCATTCAGCGTCTCCCCCGGTTGCGGAAGCCGCGCCAGGTGAAAGCTGCTATCGACGCAGACATTGCCGACGACGTGAACGGTCATGGTGCGGCTTCAGTCCGTTGCCCAGGCGAGCATCTGCGCAAACAGCGTCTTGTATCCCGGCCAGGCGATGAATTCCGGCGGCAGCCAGTGCGGACCGACATCCGAGGTCCAGACGACCGTGCGGCCTTCGCAATAGGTGCCGGTCACCAACAGGGGCAGGGAGCCGTATTCGGTGGAAACGGTCATCAGCTGTTGGGCGCCTTCCTTCAGCACCACCTCGTTGAATCCCAGAAGATAGGGAAACGCGCCGGAAATGCCGGAGAGGATGGGATGGTTCGCATCGCCGGAGACGACCGGCGTAAAGCCTTCCGGAACTTCGACGCGGTCATCCACCGGCAGGCAGGAGACGGGCAGAACCTCCTCAACCGGCGTGTTGCGGTAACGCGCGCCACCATTGATGCCCTGGAAGGAATAATAGCCGCCGAACATCAGCAGCGCGCCTCCGCCTGCGACATACTCCCTCAGCAGCTTCAGCCGGTTCGGTGTGCGGCGCGAATGGATCCAGGTATCGGGATGCAGAAGCAGCGTATTGGCGCCGATATCCGACAGGACGATGGCGTCATAGGCCTGAAGGCCTTCGAGCGTCAGCGGGAAGTCGCGCTGCGCCTCATGCGCGGGCATGAAAGTGACCTCGAACGGGCTTTCCTTCAGGGCGCTGAGCAGTTCATCGGCGCCGGTGTGATAGGTGACGGTCGGAAACTGGTCGAAACCCTTGATGTGGGTCGCGGTCGATACCCAGGATTCGCCGGCGAGCAGCACTTTCTTCTTGGTCATGGAAACTCCTTCAAACGATGCCGGCGCTCAGCGCCCGGCGGAAAACACGGTTTTGGGATTTTCGACCAGCATGCGGTCGATGGTGGCCTGGTCCACACCGTGGCGCTTCAGGCGCGGCAGGAAGTGCTTGAGGATATAGCCGTAGCCGAAACCGCCGTAGCGGGTCAGCATGATCTTCAGGAACACATCCTGCGACAGAAGCAGCCGATCGGCAAAACCCCTGTCGACGAGGGTCGCTATGGCGCGCGCATTCTGTTCGTCGGACGGCGACTGGGCATCCTGATCGGCATAGTAATAGTCCATGCCGATCATGTCGTATTCCAGAAAGGCGCCGCGGCGGGCAAGCGCCATCTGGTAATCGAGATCGTCATGGCTCGGGTTCATGTGACAGAGCACGGTGTGACGAAGATCCGCCCCCTCCTCCTCTATGACATCGAGCACCCGATGCGCCAGCCGCTCCCAGCCCGGCAGGTGGATGGAAAGCGGCAGGCCGGTCAGGCGCGACGCCCGCGCCGAGGCACGGAGCGACTTCTCCTCCTCCGCCGTGAAATGACGGCTGACGCCGACCTCGCCGATGATGCCAGCCATGATCCCGGGCTGGGTCTCGCCCCCGCCGACATCGTTGACGATAAAGGCCGTCACTTCATCGATATCCATGCCCTTCAGCCAGTCGGGATGGGTGTGTTCGAGATAGAAGCCCGTCCCCATCACGATACGCAGGCCAGACATGCGGGCAATCCGGGCAAGGCCCTCCGCGTCGCGCCCGATGCCGAAATTGGTGGTTTCCACCACGGTGCAGCCGCCAAGCGACTGGAACCGCTTCAACTCGCTGAGCGCCAGATCCCCGTCGTCCAGCGAGACATTGTCGCGGTTCATGTAGGGGTTCATCCGCAACTCGCCGATGATCTCCATCGAGACCTTCTGCTCGGCAATCGCCTTCTCATCGGGGTGGCACGGGCAGATCCAGCTGCGGGCGCCATACAGAAAGATGTGCTCGTGCATCAGCGTCACGCCGAGATCGTCCACCGGAACGGGGCCGGTCACCGTCATGGCGCAACCGGTCCCGACACCGATCGGGTGGCGCTCGCGCGGCTTTTCGGCAAACAGATGGTCCATCATCTCAGCGACCTCGCGCGCCGCCGCGGAACAGGCGGAAATTGAGCCAGATGGCGACCAGAATGATGAAGCCGGTGACGATGGGCGTGAAGAACGGCGACAGATGCGACAGGATCAGACCGTTTGCCAGGACCGCCACGGTAAGCGCCCCGAGGATGGTGCCCGCCAGCGACCCACGCCCTCCAAACAGGCTCGTGCCGCCAAGCACCACGGCCGCGATGACGTCCAGCTCGAAGCCCTGGCCTGCATTGGAAGAACCGGAGCCGAGGCGGGCGGCGAGGATGATGCCGGCGGCAGCGGCCGCCATGCCCGACAGCACGTAGACCCAGAGGATGATGCGCCGGGTATCCACGCCCGCACGGCGGGTAGCCTCGGCATTGGCCCCCACGCCTGTCACGTAGCGGCCGAAATGGGTCTCGTTGAAGACGATATAGGCGATGACGAGAACGACGGTGGCGATCAACGCTGGAGCGGGAATGCCGAAGACCCAGGCCCGGCCGATTGCCACGAAGAGGCTCGTCGGTTCGATCGGGATAGAATAACCGCCGGTGATCAGCAGTGCAAAACCCCGGACGATCGACAGACCGGCGAGCGTGACGATGAAGGCAGGAATGCGTTCGTAAGCGATGAAGTAGCCTTGGATCACGCCGACCAGCGCCCCGAGCGCCAGCATCATGAGGATCGCCAACGGCCAGGGAATGCCGGCCTGCAGGGCTGCGGCCGATAGCGTCGCCGTCAGCGCCAGCACCGAACCGACCGAAAGATCGATACCGCCGGTGGTAATCACGAAGGTCATGGCGGCTGCAACGATCAGCAGCGGCGCGGACTGCCGCACGATGTTGAGCAGGTTCGGCGCCGTCAGGAAGGCATTGGTGGTGACCGAGAAAAACACGCAGCAGACGATGAAGAACAGCGCAATCGACATGACGCCGCCATGGGCAATGATCCTGTCGACAAGGGTCGCCTCGCGCATCCGCGGCTGATGGCCGGCATAGGCATTGGGTTCGGCACTCATGCAGAAACGCTCCTTTCAGCGGGATGGCCTGCGGAGCGGGCGGCAAACTTGCGCCCGACGATGAGATTGACCACCTCTTCGATATTGGTGTCCTCGATCCGCCGCTCGGCGACGTTTCGCCCCTCGTACATGACCTGGATGCGGTCACAGACGAGGAAGAGATCCTGCAGGCGATGGGTGATGAGGATGACGGAGACGCCGCGCTTCGAGACGGTGCGGATGAGTTCCAGCACCGCTTCGACCTCTGCCACGGCGAGTGCCGCCGTCGGCTCGTCCATGATGAGGACGGAGGGATTGAAGGAGGCGGCGCGACCGATGGCGATCGACTGGCGCTGCCCGCCCGACAGGTTTTCCACCTTCATGCGCGTATCGGGAATGACGATGCCGAGATTGGAGAGCATGTCGCGGGCCCGCGCATGCATCAGCGCCTTGTCGAGCACGGGCACGCCTGCCAGTTGTCGCTTCGGTTCGCGGCCGAGGAAGAGATTGCCCGCCACATCAATCGTGTCGCAGAGCGCAAGGTCCTGATAGACCATTTCGATGCGGGCGGTGCGAGCATCCGCCGGCGACGTGAAGGAGACGGTCCTGCCGTCGATCTCGATCGTGCCGGTATCGGGAATGACGGCGCCCGAGAGAACCTTGCTGATGGTCGATTTCCCCGCACCATTGTCTCCGACAAGGCCGAGGACTTCGCCGGGCTTCAGATCGAGCGAGGCATTGTCGAGCGATTGGAGAGCGCCGTAGCGCTTGGAAATGCCGGTCATGCGGACGCGGCTGACGGACGTGTCGGTCATGGTCTATGGCCCTTGCGGCGACGCCGGACGGGAACGCCAGACAGACATTCCCAGAATTCGGCACCTCGGAATACGGAGAACGGCTGGCCTGCCATCGGCAAGCGCCGCCCTCCCCCTGACGCCACCCGCTCCTTATGCGGATCGGGTGGCCTGCGAAACGGCGCCTTATTTGAACATCGCGCGGAACTGATCGACATTCGCCTTCGTCACGATGGTGACGGGGACGTTGATGATCTTGTCGATCGTCTGGCCCTTCTTCACCTTCACGAGCGCTTCGACGGCCGCCTTGCCCTCACCGGCCGGATCCTGCTGGATGACCGCTGTGACAAAGCTCTGGTCGATGCCGTCGATGGCGGATTTCGTCAGATCCCAGCCAAACACCTTGATCGAACCCGTCCGGCCCTGGCTGGTGACGGCAGAAACCGCACCGAGCAGCGCCGGCTCGCCCGTCGCATAAAGAGCCGACATGTCGGGATTGGCGGTCATCAGGTTTTCAGCGGCCGACAGCGCCACGTCTTGCACGTTCTGGCCATCGACCGTATCGAGGAACGTCACCTTCTGACCCCTTGCCGCAACGGCGGCCTTGAAGCCATCGAGGCGCTGGTTCTGGATGAAGGAGTTCAGCGCACCGACGACGCCAACCTTTGCCGCGCCACCCATGCTGGTCTTCACGTAATCGGAGAAGAACTTGCCGATGTCCTTGCCGGCGGCCGTGTTGTCAACGCCGACGAAGGCGATGTTGTCGCCATCCGGAATCTGCGCATCGATGGCGATGACGGGAATTCCGGCCTTCTTAGCCGCCGTGATCGCGGGCTTCACGCCGTTGACATCGATGGCGACGAGAATGATGCCGTCGACCTTCTGGGTGATGTAGTTTTCGATGGCGTCGTTCTGTGCCGCGGGCACGTTGTTGGCATTGAAGATGACGAGGTCAGCGCCGGCCGCCTTTGCCGCAGCCTTGGCGCCATCATTGATCTGGTTGAAGAACAGCGCCTGCTGGTTGATGGTGACAAGCGCGAAAGTCTCCGCAAAGGCATGCGAGGCGCCCATGGAAAGCGTCATGGCTGCGGCTGCGACGCAACCCATGAAATAACGAGTCCGACCCATTTTTTGGTTCCCCTTTTATGGCGCCGTGTCCGGCACCGATCTGACAGGAGGAAATATTCAAGTAACTTGAACAGTTGTCAAGCGACTTGAATACGCCGAAACCCTCAAATTGCGGGGGCCTATTCAGAATGTCGGCGGCGTATTGACCCAGAAGATGGAGGCCCTCTCCTGGCCCACATTGCGATACCAGTGCGGAAGTTCGGAATTGAAGACAAAGCTGTCGCCCGCGGAAAGCCGAAAAGTCTTGTCGGCGATCATCAGCTCGATTTCGCCGACAAGCACATAGCCCACCTCTTCCCCCACATGCTGAATGGGGCCGGCGCTTTCGCCATCGACGTCGATGTGATGGATGTTGCACTGGAGAAGGTGGCCGGGCGAATAGGGAATGACCCGCTCCAGGGAGATCCCCTCGCCACGTCGCAGCGAATCCAGCGATATCAGAGGGCGATTGCCGGCCCGGAACACCACCCCTTCATCCGTATCGGTTTCCTCGAACATCCAGCCGATATTGGAATCGAGCGCCTGGACCAGCCGGTGCAGCATCGGCAAGGACGGCGAGGCCTTGCCGTTCTCGATCTTGGAAAGCAGGCTTTCCGAGCAGTCGGCTGCCTGTGCGAGCGCCTTCAAGGTCAGCCCGCGCGTCTGCCGCGCAAGCTTCAGACGCGCGCCGAGCCGCTGCGGATTGGAATGTATTTTGTCCTCTCGTGCATTGTCAGATGCGAGAGTGGGGGGCGCCATGTTCATGTCTGTTGCATCGCAATTTTCAATGCCACCACTATAGGAGCCTGAAAGCGAGCCTGTCCAGCAAAGGTGACCGCCATGCCGCGCTGCGGTGGATGAAGATACACCCGAGCACGGTTAGCCGCGCACACATGGCCGCCCCCACCGTCACGCTGCCATCATCGGCGAAGGTGCAGGTCGGGCTGTGCAGTATGGCTGACGACGGGCCGTTGCCTAGCGCGCCCGAAATACCGGACCTCCACATGTGGCCATGGTTTGACCGAGCGAGGGTGAACTGCTCCCCATTTCGGACGGACAGTCGGCATAAGCAGAAAGGCTCAAGCACAGACTTGAGGACAGGCTTATGTCTAACGCGTATCGACACGTTGAATTGCTGACGGGTGATGTTCGCCGCAGGCGATGGACAACCGAGCAGAAGCTGACAATCATTGAGCAGAGTTTCGAACCAGGCGAGACGGTATCGTCCACCGCTCGCCGCCATGGCGTCGCGCCCAATCTGCTTTATCGGTGGCGCAGGCTCTTGAGTGAGGGAGGTGCTGCAGCCGTGGATTCTGACGAGCCGGTTGTCGCAATTCGGAAGTGAAGAAGCTGGAAGATCGCGTCCGCGAGTTGGAGCGCATGCTCGGCCGTAAGACGATGGAGGTCGAAATCCTCCGCGAAGCATTGTCCAAAGCGGCCTCAAAAAACGGATATCGCGGCCGATCTTGTTGCCGAAGGACGGTTCGCGATGAAGGCCGTCGCAGACACGCTTGGCGTCTCCCGTTCCAACCTCATCGAGGGCTGAAAGGCAGATCGAAGCCGCGCGGGCTCTATCACAAGGCTGAGGATGCAGAGCTGTTGCCCATCATCCGCAGGCTGGTGGATCAAAGGCCAACCTATGGCTATCGGCGGATCGCCGCGCTCCTCAATCGCGAAAGGCGAGCCGCCGATAAGCCTGTCGTCAACGCCAAACGGGTCCACCGCATCATGGGCAACCACGCCATGCTGCTGGAGAAGCATACGGCCGTCCGCAAGGGCCGCATCCATGACGGCAAGGTCATGGTTATGCGCTCCAACCTGCGCTGGTGCTCGGATGGTCTGGAGTTCACCTGCTGGAATGGAGAGGTCATTCTAGAGGTCGGTTCGCAGGACGTCTCAATGCATGACCTCGTCGCGATCATCGGCGCCGAGATCGGCAAGCCTGTCGCCTATCGCGCGATCGACATCCGGCGCGAAGAGGTGAAGACCGTGTTTCTCGGGCGGTTCGGGACGCCGGAGCGATGGCAGGACGACGTGCTGACGGCGGATGCGATGAACAGCGGCCTCGTGACCTTCCACGGGCAGCACGAGGGCCGCCCGCACCTGCCGACGACGATGGAAGCGTTCATCCGCAACGTCTGGAAGCCGAGTTACCACGCAAACGCTGCACCTCTGGAGGATGAGCCGGAGACCTTTGCTCTCTGGTGCGCCAAGGATTGACCCCTTCGCAGGCAATTTACCCCGACTGCCTGCGAGCATCCCCAGCCTCTCTTCATGCAGCCTGCCGAACGGGCGCCGCGAAATGCGGTATGTAGGTCATCCTACTCGGCTGCATCGATCCGCGCATAGGCGCCGGGTGGCATGCCGGCGTGGCGGCTGAAGGCTGCGCTGAAGGCGCTGGCCGAGCCGTAGCCGACCTGTTCGGCAATGTCAGCCGTCGCGACTTTCTCTCGCAGAAGCTGTCTGGCGAGCGCCATCCGCCAGCCCGTCACATAGTCCATGGGTGTGACACCGATTTCGCGCTGGAAGCGGGCATAGAAGGTGGAGCGCGACATGGCGGCCTGCTTTGCGAGGCTTTCGGCACTGATGCTGTGGGCGGGGTTCTCGTGAATGCGCCGGAGGATCGGGGCAAGGTGCGGATCGGCCATGCCGCGAAGGAGGCCCGGGGTGGCATCAGCGCCGCCCGCGGATCGCAGGGCCTCGATGAACAGGACTTCCAGCAGACGCGACAGCACGATCTCGCGCGCGGCCCGTTGAGCGCTGGTCTCCTCGTTGATCATCTGGACCAGACGCATGAGCCTTTCGGCGCCGCGTACATGAATAAGGTCCGGCAGCAGCGAAACGAGGATTGCCTTGTCGTCCGAACCGAACGCGCAGTGACCGATCATCGCCCGGACATTGGCGGTCGCATCGGCATCGCCAAGCCTGAAGACGCCGGGACTGGTTTCCAGCCGCTCTGGCAGCGCTCCGCGCGGCGGTGGTTCAAGGCTACTCATGGTGAAGGAATAGGCTTCGGGGATGAGCACGAAGTCACCGGTCGTCAGCAGCAGAGGGGGTCTGCCAGAGATGGTGAGATGGCATTCCCCCTCGACAATCGCGCAATAGAAGGGGCTGCCAAGCTCCGTGCGCTCCACAAGCCACCGCCCGCTTCCGGTCACCTGTTTGGCAATGGAGGGCTTGGGCTTCAGCAGGGAAACAACATCTGCGACGGGATCGCTCACAAAATCGGACTTTCGCTAAAGGATAGTGGATATTTGAACATAGAATGTCCGGAACGAAACGTCCATCCTGAAGCCCTGTTCACGACGCCGCAGGATTTGGCGGCTGCCGTCCGGCAGTCCCTCTTCAACGCTGCACATCCAGCGGCCGCTGGAATTTGCCTTTCACAATCCGTCCAGGAGTTTTCCCCTATGAACAATCTCATCGACTTCGCCCGGCACATTCCGACGCCGGAGGCGGCGCTGACCGTCGCTTATACCCCCATCTGCCTTGTGATGGCGGGGCGACAGCCGCTGGAATTGCGGTTGACGGCGCCAGCGAGCGGGAGCGGGCTTCCCATAGTCCTTCTGTCTCACGGCTACGGTCCGTCCTATTATATCCCCTCCAAGAATGGCTATGCGCCGGTGGCACAGTTCTGGGCAGAACGTGGATTTGCGGTCATCCAGCCCACCCATGCCAGCTCCCGCGTCGGCGGCCTGGCTGCAGATAGCGAGGGTGCCCCCTTCTTCTGGCGCGAACGGGTGGAAGAACTCAAGACCATTCTCAACCATCTGGACGCGGTGGAGCAGCAGGCGGGTGGCATCGCGGGGCGCCTTGACAGGACGCGGATCGCAGCGGTTGGCCATTCCTTCGGCGCTCACACGGTCTCGCTCCTGCTCGGTGCGACGTTGCATGGCGAGGATTTCTCCGATCCCCGGATTTCGGCCGGTATCCTGCTGGCTGCGCCCGGCCGTGGCGGAGCCGACCTGACAGAAGAAAACGCCGCGCGTTTCCCGTTCTTCGATCTCGACTTTTCGGGCATTGCGCGCCCGATCCTCGTCGTGTGCGGTGATGGGGATAACCCACATTTCACGACACGCGGCCCAGAATGGCATGCTGATGCTTTCCACGACGCAACAGGCGCAAACGGCGATCTCCTGACGCTGCATGGTGTCGGCCACGGGCTCGGCGGCATCGCGGGTCTCGACGCGAAGGAAACGGAGACGGAAAGCCCCGATGCACTGGAGGCCATGAGACGCCTGACGCTCGCCTGGCTTCAGACGGCTCTCGATGTCGATCCGAACGCCTGGATGAAGAGCCGTACGGCTCTTGATGGCCCGGCTGCGTCGCTCGGACATGTCGTGTCCCGGCCGTCCAGAAGGGCATGAGGCACAGCGCCGTAAACGTCTGACGCCTCAATCCTGGTCTTCGACGTTGAAGCCGCGCCACGGACTATCTCGGCCCGCGGAACCGGGGCGCGAGCCAGAGAGCCAACCTGCGTCCGGCAACCGTGCCAGGCGGTCACGTCACGGCCGCGCGAAACGACGTGAGGGGATGCGCCGACCGACCGGTCCGGTGGTGCCGAGAATCAAGATTTTTGGGCTGGAGAACGGGAAGGCTGATCAGTCGCTGCATGCGAGGATCCTTCCAGGACGGCGGGCGCCTGGCAAGGTCGCCCGCCGGTATCAAGGAGCGAAGTGATCAGAGCTTGCCCTCGGCGAGCAGATCGCGGGTGCGTTTGAGCGTGGACAACAAAGCGGCCCTGTAGCCCCTTTCGCCGTCGAACTGTTGCTGTTCCGCCTGCTCTTCCGGACCGTTCGGCGCCATGCCGCGAAGTCCGAGGTAGCAATAGAAGCGAAGCTGCAGTTCGCCAGTGTCATCCACGAACAACTCGTTGATGATGGCGCCTTCGCGCGGACCGGAGGCCTGGAAGAAGGTCACCTTATGCAGCGGTTCCAGCGTGATGATCTCGCGCAGATCGGCGCCGGCAATCGTTGCGTCGCGCACGAAGTGTGTTGCGCTTTCCTCCGAGACATCGCAGCGGGTGCAAAGCCCCAGCGGGAGGAACAGGCGCGCATCGCGGGCCTTCAGTTCAAGCCCCTTCCAGGCCTGTTCGCGGGTGAGCGGAATCTCACTCGTCAGCCACGATCTGGCGAATGGCAGCCTGGTCCACCGGGGCAATGTCGAAGGGCCCGACACGACCCTGTGGGCGCTCTACCCCTCGCGACGGCTCCTCAGCCCTCGCGTATCCGCCTTCCTGAACTACCTCAAGGAATGCTTCCCGAACGACACACCCGAGGAGTTGACGGCCTATATCGGCGGGTAGCGCAGATCTGGTTCGGATCGTGATGGCGACAGATCACCTGTCCAGTTCAATGGCTGGTGTCCGGGCTATAACCTCGTCTGCGTCAACATGGCTGATGTCTCATCGTGCCGTTTCGCGGTAAAGGTCCCCTTACTGTCGACAATGTCAACGAACAGTCCGGAATAAAAAATGTGGGATTGGTTTCCTATCGTCTTCTTCCCGCTCAAGATTCTCGTGCTTGGGATCGGCATGTTCTTCGCCATCAAGTGGCATCGCGATCAAGAGAAGAAGAATAACGAGACCCGCCAGCCGTAAATCGGTTGGTAACGTCCCCTCACCGCCTGCATCCGGCGGTCCCTTCTCCTTTCGAGGAGAAGGGAGGCGTAACGGTTGCCGTCCGTCGTCAGAGGCTGACGCGGCGGCCTTCCTTGTCGGCGTTCTTGTGGTCGCTGCCGTGTTTTTCGAGGATGGCCTTGGCATCTTCCAGCGAAATGCGGTGCCGCTTGGCAAAGGCAACGGGTTCATAGGCCTTTTCGGCGGTTTTCTGATCGGACATGATCTGTCTCCAAGGGTCGGGGCGCCGGCGGGATGCCGGTGTGCCGTACGGTATCGGTCGAGAGGTTTTGAGGCGCGCGTCCATGAAACCGGACATCCGCGCGCAGAAAAATGGGCCTGACGGCCCCTCAAGACTCTATATGGGTATTGAGGCGCAAAAGCTCAATATTTGTTCTTGCGCAGTGTCTTGTTGCCCTTCGGGCCGCTGTAGACGGGGGTGCGGTCGCGGTTTTCGGCAGTCAGCGTGCGCCAGCGCTCCAGCCGGTCGGCATCGAGCGTACCGGCTTTTACGGCCGCCTGCACGGCGCAGCCGGGCTCGTGCGCATGGGTGCAATCGCGAAACCGGCAGTGGGGGGCAAGCTCGGTGATTTCGGCAAAGAGTGTGTCGATGCCGCCGGTGATGTCGCTCACATAGAGCGTGCGGATGCCGGGTGTATCGATGACCCAGCCGCCGCCGGCCATTTCATGCAGCGAACGCGCCGTCGTGGTGTGGCGGCCCTTGGCATCATGTTCGCGGATGGCGCCGGTCTTTTGCGGGGTTTCTGTGGACGGGCCGGCAAGCGTATTGACCAGCGTCGACTTGCCGACACCGGACGAGCCGACGAGCGCCACCGTCTGGCCTTGCGCACACCAAGGCTTCAAGGGTTCGACGGCATCGGCAGCACGGGCATTGACGACGACCACGGGCAGATCGCGCTGCAGGGCGGCGGCCTGAGTCGCATAGGTTTCGGCATCTGCCACCAGATCGGCCTTGGTGAGCACGATGACCGGGCGCGTGCCGGCCTCGTTTGCCATGATGAGATAGCGTTCCAGCCGCGACAGGTTGAAATCGGCATTGCAGGAGGTGACGATGAACAGCGTATCGACATTGGCAGCCGCCAACTGCTGGCCGATGGCGCCTTCCGTGCGCCTTTGCAGCAGGGTGCGGCGCTCGAGGCGGCGCGTGAGAAGGCCGCTCTGCGGCTCCGCCAGCACCCAGTCACCCACGGCATAATCGGCAGTATTGGCGTTCGGGGCAAGTTCGAGGTGAGCGGGGCCGTCGGCATCGATCGCCTCAAGCCGCGCCCGGTGCACGGACGAAATGCGCCGCACCAGAGAGGTCTCCTCGCCGGGCCTTATCTGCGCGGCAAAGAAATCCGACCAGCCCAGCCGCCGAAGTACGGCCGTATAGCGAGGAGCCGTCAAGAACGGGCCCGATGGGTAAGAGAAGAGGCCATGTGTGTTCGCTTTCCGTCGCCTGATCGCGGTCTTTGCCTGTCTCTTAGCGCAGAAACGGTCCGCTGACGCGGGAAATGTTTTGGGGGAACGGGATTTCGTGCCGGGGGTTGGTCGAGAAGGCTATGACCGGACGTTGCCGGCCTTGCCGGCTGCCCGGGGCTGCCGTCTCCCGGCCCTTCGCTTCGGCTGAGCGCGTTTGTTGCTGCTATCGATCCACTGGATCGGTGGCTTGGCCTTCGGCCGTCGCTCCGGGTTGCCCCCCCCCCCGGGCCCTTCGCTTGGGGCTCAGGGCGTTCGTCGCTGCTATCGATCCACTGGATCGATAGCTTGGCCTTCGGCCAACCGCTCCTCACCCCTGCCCGATCAGGATGCCGGCGGCGAGGACGAGGGAGCCGCCGAAGACCACCTGGAAGACGGCCCGCAGGAAGGGCGTCTCCATGAAACGGTTCTGGATGAAGGCGATCGCCCACAGCTCGACGAAGACGACGATGGCCGCGACAATGGTCGCCGTCCAGAAATGCGGGATGAGATAGGGCAGCGCGTGGCCGAGGCCGCCGATGGCGGTCATGATGCCGGAGGCAAGGCCCCGCTTCAGCGGCGAGCCGCGGCCCGACAGCTTGCCATCGTCATGGGCGGCCTCCGTAAAGCCCATGGATATGCCGGCACCGACCGAGGCCGACAGGCCGATGAGGAAGGTAGACCAGGTATCGCCGGTAGCAAAGGCCGCCGCAAAGATCGGCGCAAGCGTCGACACCGACCCGTCCATCAGGCCGGCAAGACCAGGCTGTACATAGGTCAGGATGAACTGGCGACGTTCGCCGGCCGTTTCCGCCTCGCGAACCTCTTCCGGCGTATGCTTGTCGCCCAGCATATGGGCAATTTCGCCATGGCCCTGCTCGGCGAGCGCCAGATCGCCCAGCAGCTGACGGGTCGAGGCGTCGCTTACGCGCTTCATGGCTTCCGTGTAGAAGCGGAAGGCCTGCGCTTCCATGATCTCGGCCTGGGCGCGGATGGTGTCCAGCGACAGGTTGGTCATCAGCCAGTCGGGCCGGCGCTGATAGAAGCCACGCACATGCTCGCGGCGGATGAGCGGAATGGTTTCGCCGAACCGCTGCCGGAACTGGCCGATCAGCATGTTGCGGTGGGATTGCTCCACCTCCGCCATGTCGCGAAACACCTTGGCCGAATCCGGCGCACGATCGGCAAGGGATGCGGCATAGGACTGATAGATCCGCGCATCCTCTTCTTCCGAGGAAATGGCAAGCGCCAGGATTTCAGCCTCGCTCAGCGTTTCGAAGGCGCGGCGTCCGCCGGCGCGAAACAGTTCAAACATGGCGATGACCCCTTTTTAGAATTATTCTAATTTTAACGCGAGGCGGGGGAAATTCAAGCCCGATGCGCTGCAAAAATCGCATAGGGCGAGCGGAAGCGTGGTCGCAAGGATGCGACGCCAGAGGTTGCCGATGCGCAATCTTCCGCCATTTTGGCTTGCAGGCACAGCAACAAAATGATTTAGGGCTAAAACGCATGCCGCATCATGATGAAATTAAAGGCGTAAGTTCCATGAACCGCAGATCCTTCTTTCGCCAGGCCGGTGCAGCCGGTGTTGGCGCCGCAGCCCTTGCCGCTCCCGCCATCGCGCAGGAAAACCCGGACATCACCTGGCGCCTGACCTCGTCCTTCCCCAAGAGCCTTGATGTTCTGTTCAATTCCTCGACGGAAATCGCCAAGAGCGTCTCGGAAGCGACCGACGGTAGGTTCAAGATCCAGACCTATGCGGCCGGCGAAATCGTGCCGCCGCTGCAGGCAGCCGACGCGGTGGCCGCCGGCACGGTGGAAATGGCCCATACCTGCGCCTATTACTATGTGGGCAAGGACCCGACCTTTGCGCTTGGCACGGCCATCCCCTTCGGCCTCAATGCCCGGCTTGCCAATTCCTGGTTCTCGGTCGGCGGCGGCACCGAACTGCTCAACGAATTCTTCGCCGGCCACAACCTTTATGCGCTTCCCGCCGGCAATACCGGCGCCCAGATGGGCGGCTGGTTCCGCAAGGAAATCAAGACCGTCGACGATCTGAAGGGTCTGAAGATGCGCATCGCGGGCTTGGCCGGCCAGGTGATGACCAAGGTGGGCGTGACGCCGCAGCAGATTGCCGGCGGTGACGTTTATGCGGCGCTCGAAAAGGGCACGATCGATGCCACCGAATTCGTCGGTCCCTATGACGATCACAAGCTCGGCTTCTACAAGGTTGCCAAATATTACTACTACCCGGCCTGGTGGGAAGGCGGCCCGACCGTTCATGCCTTCTTCAACCTGGAAAAGTTCAAGGCGCTTCCCAAGCGTTATCAGCGCGTGCTGACCGATGCCTGCGCGCGGGCCAACGCCCTAATGCTGGAAAGCTATGATGCGCTGAACGCCAAGGCGCTGCGCCAGCTGGTGGCCGAAGGTGCCGTGCTGAAGCCGTTTAGCCAGGATATCCTGGAGGTCTGCTACAAGGCCGCCCAGGAAACCTACGCGGAAATCTCCGCCAAGAACCCGGCCTTCAAGAAGATCTACGACAGCCAGCAGGCCTTCAAGAAGGATGGTTACCTGTGGCTGCAGATTGCCGACTACAGCTTCGACACGTTCATGATGATCCAGCAGCGCAACGGCAATCTTTGAGACGCCGAAGAGCCCTGATCGACACGGCGGCCACGCAAGTGAGCCGCCGTTTTTTGTTGCGCCCCGGCAAGAGGTTTGGCGGCAGCCGACGCAAGCTGCGATCGCGCACTATAACATTTGATATTGCGCGACAGTCTTCGATGCCTATGGTGGCGGGCGTCAACCGGAGAGAACCATGCCTCATTCGGACGTGCGGTTTTACCCGAACATTCTGGTGCCCAGCGATTTTGCGGTGATCGACGCGGTCATCCGCTCCATCGTGTTTACCGGCAGCGGCAAGCCCAACAAGCTTGACCAGGAGAAGCTGGCGCGCATCGTGCTGCGCCTCTACCGCATGGGCCTGACCGATCCTGAAAAGCTCTCGATGTTTGCTGCACGGCTTGCAGACCACGCGCGGATTGCCGGCAGTGCCGCCGACCGCTTTTCCGCAAGCCGCTCTGGCAAAGCCGCAGGCGCGAGCCCCGAAAGCAACGGCGGGACGCGAGCATCGACCGGGCCCCGCCGCTGAATGTCATCCGCCTCGGCCAGTCCGGCCGATGGCCTTTAATCGTCAGTTGCTGCCGTTGTTCGGGCGCGCCTTGGAGCCGACGCGGTCATTGCCGCTGATCGTCTTGCCGTCGGGCTCCTGGCCGTAATAGGTGCCACCGAGATGGCCGCCGGCGCTGGTATTGTCCACCTGTGCCTTGGCCCGCTCCTGCTGCGCCTTGATATCGGTCTTTGTCATGTTCGCCTCCGTTTTCATGTCGGTCGAACAGGCCTAACCGCCTGAGAGCGGTGAGGTTCCTGACTTTTTCACCCCGGATGCGCGTTCAGCCGACCCGTTTGTAGAACAGCGTGGTGTCGCAGAACCCGCCCTGCGGCCAGAGCGCGTAATCGGGGATGACGCCCACCCGCTGCCAGCCAAAGCGGGGATAGATTGCCTCCGCATCGCTACCGGTTGCCGTGTCCAGCACTAGGAGCGTGCGCCCGCGCCGGGCGGCCTCCTGCTCCACCAGATCCATCAGCTTGCGCGACAGGCCGAGACCGCGCGCATCGCGATGCACCAGAAGCTTCATCAGATCGCCGCGATGCGGCTGGTTCGGTTTTTGGGCAAGCCCGACCTGCACCGTGGCCACCACCCGGCCCTCGATCTCAGCCACCGCCAGGATCGTCTGACCAAGGCGCACCGCTTCTGCCACGCCGCGCCAGTAAGCCTGCGCATCTTGAGGGGTGAACGGCAGCATGAAGCCTAGAGAGGCGCCGCCATTGATACAATCGCTCAGCACATCGCAAAGGTCATCGATCGCCTGTTCGGCGGCCTGCGCATCAAGAATGTGAAAACTGGTCATCGGAAAATCTCGTTCAGTTTTTTTGGAGGAATGTTCGGAGGCGATCATCGGCCGGGAACTTGTCCACGATCCAGAATGACGCCGTAGCGGGCGGGCTGGTCGGACGGATTGAAGAAGGCAAAGGCGTCGCCGATATCCATGAACAGGCAATCGCCGGGGTGAAGCCGGTGGGTTTCGCCGGCAAGTTCCATGTCGATCACGCCGGCAAACAGCCAGACATGCTGCGTCATGAACCGGCTTTCCGGGCGCGGCGGAAAGGAGACGCGCGCACCCGGCGGAAACTCCACCTCGACGATATCGACCCTTGACGGCATGCCGGGCGGCGAGACCGAGCGGCGCAGATAGCCGGTCGTCGGATCGCGCCAGAGGCGCTGCGTCTCGCGACGCGACACGGGCGACGTTCCGGGATTATCAGGGGCAAAGAAGGCCGAGAGCGACAGGCCGAGCGCCTCGCAGAGCCGTGCCAAAAGGGCCGCCGTCGGGCTTGCCTCCCCTCGCTCGATGCGCGAAATCATCGCGCGGCTGACACGCGCATCGGCTGCCAGACGGTCCAGCGTGAACTTCTGCGCAAGCCGCAGCGCCTTCAGCCGGTCACCGATCGCGATTTCGAAATCCTGATCTGTCTTTTCCATGAAAAGAGTTTGCATTTCTCTTATAATGGAGTCAATCGCTCTCATAGTGGATTTGTGAGACGCGCCTGACGGGGACGAACGGGATGTCGGCGTTTTCGCGATAGCCACGCACACCGTCCGTTCGCTAGGATGAACCAAAGCTCCCGCATCCGCGCGCTCAACCGCGCCGGCCTCGTCGTGTGCCTGCCTTCATGGAGTTTCGATGCACGACAAGCCCTTATCCGGCACATCCCCGCTGTCGATTGCCAGCATCGTCCTGTCGATGTCGACGGCGGCTGTCGGCAGCGGCCTGATGTTTGCCTACAGCCCCTACATGCTGGCCCGCTCGGAGGCGGCCAGCTGGGCGCCGGGAGCAGCCGTCACGGCCGTCGCCTTCGGCGGGCTGGTGGGCTGCGTCGTCACCGGCCCGCTGATCCGCCGGGTTGGCCATGCGCGGCTTTTTGCCTGCTCGATGGCCATCGTCATCATCGCCGCCGTGATCATCGCCTCGGGACTTCCGGCCGGCTGGTGGATTCTGGCCCGCGGGCTTTATGGCGCTGCAGCCAACTGCAATTTCATCATCGCGCAGAGCTGGCTGAACCATGCCGCGTCCAATGCCTGGCGCGGACGGGCGATGTCCTTCTTCTACATGGCCTATGTGCTGGCGCTCGGCTGCGGGGCCTGGCTATTCGGCCAGATTTCCACCACCGGCAACGTGACACCGCTGCTGACCGTGCTGTTTACGGCCCTTGCGATCCTGCCGATCGGGCTCACCCGCCTACCCAACCCGCCGGCGCCGGCGCGCGTCAACGTCGACCTGCGCATGGCCTGGCGCATTTCGCCGGTCGGCCTGATCGGCGTGCTGGCCTCCGGCGGGCTTTCCATGGTGGTGCAGGGTTTCGTGCCGATCTATGCCGCCGTCAACAACGTGTCGCAGAGCCAGGTGGCACTGTTGATGTTCGTGATGCAGACCGGCCTGCTCTTCGTGCAATATCCGCTCGGCATCCTGTCGGACCGCATCGACCGGCGCCGGGTGCTGCTCATCACCTGCGTCCTCATCACCTGCGCTGCGGGCGCAGCACTGTTCACCTCTTTTTCCCAGATGATCGTCCTGATGATCGTCTTCCTGGTGTTCGGCGGCGCCATCGAGACGATCTATTCCATCGCCAATGCCCATTCCAACGACCGCGCCGATCCCGATGACTATGTGCCGCTGTCGAGCACGCTGCTGGTGGCCTGGTCGGCGGCGGCAACCGTAGTGCCTCTCGCCGTGACTGCACTCACGCCGGTGCTCGGCCAAAAGACCTTTATTGGCGCCGCCATGCTGGTGGCGATCGCCTATGGCATGTTCGTGCTCTGGCGGCTCAACGAGCGCAACCCGGTGCCCTCGCAGGCGCGCGAGACGTTCGAACTGCGCAGCGCCCAGGTGCCGAATGCCGCCACTCTGACCGATCCCGATGCCGGGCTGCCGGACCCCTGAGGCGCAAGCCAGGGAGGCCCGACCGCTGCCGACGGCAAGCCGTGGGCGGAAAGACGGCACCAGAAGACCGGATTTTGCCCGCGCGCAGGCTGTTTTCGCCCTCTCTTGCTTATTTTCCCGCTAGGCGTTGAAACGGGCCGCTGCTATATGCGCGACCATGAGCACCGATCGCACGCCCCTCGACCATATCCGCAACTTTTCCATCGTCGCCCATATCGACCATGGCAAGTCCACCCTCGCCGACCGTCTGATCCAGATGACCGGGGGCCTTGCCGAGCGCGAGATGTCCGAGCAGGTGCTGGACTCGATGGATATCGAGAAGGAACGCGGCATCACCATCAAGGCCCAGACGGTGCGCCTGCACTACAAGGCCAACAATGGCGAAACCTATGTGCTGAACCTGATCGACACGCCCGGCCATGTCGACTTCGCCTATGAAGTGTCGCGCTCGCTGTCTGCCTGCGAAGGCTCGCTGCTGGTCGTCGATGCGTCGCAGGGCGTCGAAGCCCAGACACTCGCCAACGTCTATCAGGCGATCGACAACAATCACGAACTGGTGACGGTCCTCAACAAGGTGGATCTCCCGGCCGCCGAGCCCGAGCGCATCAAGGAACAGATCGAGGAAGTGATCGGCATCGATGCTTCCGAAGCCGTGCTGATTTCGGCAAAGACCGGCCTCGGCATCCCCGACGTTCTGGAAGCCATCGTGCACAAGCTGCCGGCGCCGAAGAGCGAAGGCGGCGAGAAGGCTCCGCTGAAGGCGCTCCTCGTCGACAGCTGGTACGATACCTATCTCGGCGTCATGGTTCTGGTGCGCGTGCTGGACGGCGTCCTGTCCAAGGGCCAGGTCATCCGCATGATGGGTACGGATGCCAAATACAATGTCGAGCGCGTTGGCGTGCTGACCCCGAAAATGGTGTCGGTCGATTCACTCGGACCCGGCGAAATCGGCTTCTTCACCGGTTCGATCAAGGAAGTGGCCGATACGCGCGTCGGCGATACGATCACCGAAGACAAGCGCCCGACCGACAAGATGCTGCCGGGCTTCAAGCCGGCGCAGCCGGTCGTGTTCTGCGGCCTTTTCCCGGTCGATGCCGCCGACTTCGAAGACCTGCGCGCCGCCATGGGGAAGCTGCGCCTCAACGACGCCTCCTTCTCCTTCGAAATGGAATCCTCGGCCGCCCTCGGCTTCGGCTTCCGCTGCGGCTTCCTTGGGCTTCTGCATCTGGAAATCATCCAGGAGCGCCTCGAGCGTGAGTTCGATCTCGACCTGATCGCAACCGCCCCCTCCGTCGTCTACAAGCTCTACATGACCGACGGAACCGAGCGCGAGCTGCACAATCCGGCCGACATGCCCGACGTCGTGCGGATCGACGAAATCCACGAGCCGTGGATCAAGGCGACGATCCTCACCCCCGACGATTATCTCGGCGGTATCCTCAAGCTTTGCCAGGACCGGCGCGGCATCCAGACCGAGCTTACCTATGTGGGCAAGCGCGCAATGATCACCTATGAGCTGCCGCTCAACGAAGTGGTCTTCGATTTCTACGATCGCCTGAAGTCGATCTCCAAAGGCTATGCCTCCTTCGACTACCATCTCGACACCTATCGCGAGGGCAACCTTGTGAAAATGTCGATCATGGTGAATGGCGAGCCGGTGGATGCGCTCTCCATGCTCGTCCACCGTTCGGCGGCGGAAAAGCGCGGCCGCGACATGTGCGAAAAGCTGAAGGACCTCATTCCGCGCCACATGTTCAAGATCCCGATCCAGGCTGCCATCGGCGGCAACGTGATCGCGCGCGAAACCATCTCGGCCATGCGCAAGGACGTGACGGCAAAGTGCTACGGCGGCGACGCATCGCGCAAGCGCAAGCTTCTCGACAAGCAGAAGGCCGGTAAGAAGCGCATGCGCCAGTTCGGCAAGGTGGAAATCCCGCAGGAAGCGTTTATCGCCGCGCTGAAGATGAGCGACGAGTGAGGGGCTCGTGTCCCAGACTGTTGCGAGGACCCCAACTCAGAATTGCGCCACTTGGGAGCGGCCGGAACTGCGATAACTAGTCGCCGACGGCCATCGCTCGGATAACGTTAGCGATTTTCGAAGCTTCGGCCTGAGTAAGGTCGTAAGGTAGTCCCTGAATGTAGACCGTCAAATCAGCGCGAATTGGAATCGGCAAAATCAGCGTTGCTACTGCAGGCGGCGTCAGTTCGGACGTTTGCTCGACTGCAGGACTTGACGCAGCCGTACTACGTTTACGTGTTTCCACGAGGGAAACTCGCGCCCTTTCTTGACTTTTACGCGCGGTCCCTCCGGTGCTCGGCCTAAACGCCATCGGATTTTCGAGATAGCTTAAGAAATCATCGAGAGCTGACCGAACTCGACTCTTGTAAGTCGTAAGACTGTCTGAGGTGTAGTTGAGACCATTCAGATTGCTGAACCGCCGCATCACATCATCAAGGTCAATCTTTGATACATCAGCGGCCTCGTCGTCATCCAGAATGCCAAGGACATTGTTTACAGCTGCCTTTCGTGAGGAAGCTGTGGTTTTATTCATCAAGCCTTTACGCGCCAGATAATCGAGGAACTCCAGCAAGGCGGCTTTAGATTTTTGACTATTCATGTTGGCCTCCTGTTCAGCTCATCTTCTCAGAGGCCGCGCCAGTCGTCAATCTGGAAATTTTAGCGACTCTCATCTAGATTGACGATCAACTGACTCAGACACTGGATGATTGACACAGACTCAAAGCGCTTCCGACAACTATCTAATAACCAACTGATAATAATAACTTTTATAGAGTTTGGAAATTTCTCTTTACCAGACGCTGGCTCCGCATTCCATCTTGTCTGTGGGATTCTCTGATCTGAATAGAATGAATTTGATGCAATTTACGCACAACTCTTGACACAGAAATCATCTGCAGGGATGATAACGATCAAAGGAGACGACTCGATGCAGAGAAGATCACTAGCCGACCGCACCACTGAGCACCGTCGCGGTTGGCAGTAACAAAAAGGGCCACAAAACAGATTGGGGTGCAACCCAACCTGAAATGTGACCCGTGGTGTCAGCGGACAAGCCCTTATCCGTTGGACGAATGTACTGGGATTGCCGATATCTGAAGCACTTTGCACCTTCAGAATCGCACGTCCCGGTCTTCGTTTCAAGAGGGCAACCAATTGAAATGAAAGGATCGTTCAATGAACGACAACGATAAGCCGAGCTCTGCGCTCACATTCGATGACGCCATCCAGATCTGGCTCTGCCACTGGACCGGCGAGTTTCAGAACCGGATTGCGGCGCGTCTCGACGTCAATCCGGGCCGCGTGAACGAAGTTCTGAAAGAGCGGAAGTTCATTGGCAGCCGCGAAGCAGCCCTTCTGAAGCGCTCAGCATGACGAAGCGAGGTCGCTGCGAAAGCAGCGGCCTTCCTCCTCACAATCGAACAAGGATTCTGAAAATGACAAAACGCAATCAACACGTCGTCCCCCATCCCGATGGCTGGGCCGTCAAGGGTGCCGGCTCCAGCCGCGCCACCAAGGTCGTCGAAACCCAGCGCGAAGCGATCGGCATTGCCCGTGGCATCGCGCAGAACCAGCAGTCGGAAATGCTGATCCATGGAGAAAACGGTCGCATCCGCGAACGCAACTCCTACGGCAACGATCCGTATCCGCCGAAAGGCTGAAACCTCGTCCGGGGGCGGGCTCGCCGCCCCCGCATTCGGTGCGCTCGGCACGAGGGTTGAAGGCAGTTACGAATAGGCTTCTCAAGCGAGACTATCTGCCGCATAATCCGGCCTCTCACGGGAGGCCGCAGAACGCATGGCACAAACATCGAGAAAGCCGAATGGCAGCACGGATGGCATCACCCATGCCATCCATGTGGACGAGCGGCTTCTTCTGGAAGCGCGCGACCTGAAGCTTGACGTCTCGCAGGCCGCAACGGAGGGCATTGCGCGTGCCGTGAAGGCTGAAAAAGAGCGCCTTTGGAAGATCGAGAACGCCGAGGCGATAAAGGCGGAAAACGACTATATCGAGAAACACGGTTTGCCATTGGCCAAATACCGGCTGTGGTAGCATGGCGCGGTTTTCAGTCTACCGTTCAACTGAAGAGGCAATACTGATCCTTGACCTTCAGGCCGATGTTCTTGACGCGCTTCGCACGCGTGTCGTTGTGCCCTTATACCCGGTGGAACTGATGTCCTGGTCAATCGGTCGCATGAATCCTCGATTTGACATCGAGGGGATCCGCTACACGATGGCAACTCAACGGATTGCCGCCATCAACGTTGCGCTTTTCGGTCCCTTCGTTGCCGATCTCTCCGCGAGCGCGGATGACATCACGGCGGCGACCGATTTCCTGTTTCAGGGATTTTGAGGTCTTCAAACGGAAAATCCCGCAGACATGACCTGCGGGATCCGGGGCAATCCGGCGATAACTCTTAGCGGGCGGGCGTCATGCCTTCGAAGGCCGGCGCATCCTGCAGCTGTTCGCGCGTCACGTTGAGCACGATGCGCTGCGGCAGGCCGTCGTCGCCGATCTGGGCGGCGTCGGCATTAGCCAGTTGGCCGTTGCTTTCGCTATTGGAGGTGGCAGCACCCGGGGCGCCCGTGCGGTTGCTGGCGGCACCCATGCCGGTTCCGGCCGGATCGGTGGTGGTGCGGGCAGTGCCGGCGGCCGGCGGCGTCGCTGCCCCAGGCGTTGCCGTGGTGCCGGGCTGCGTTGCAGCGGTGGTTTCAGACGAGACCGCGCCGGACTGGGCAGCGGCCGCATTGGCCTCTTCCTGGCTCATGCCCGGACCGAGCTGCAGGGCGCTCATATCCACGGCGACATCCTTTTCGCCGATGCCAAGGAAGCCGCCGACGCCGACGATCACGGCGTTGACGGCGCCGTTCTGGCTGACGAGGACGTCATTGATCTGGCCGATATTGTCGCCTTCGGCTCCGTAGACGGCCTTGCCTTCCAGATCGCTGAAGCGCCAGGCGCCCTCACCCGGCACCGTGACGAACGGCCCGGCGGTCGTTGCCTCCGTGCTGCGATGGCTATCGGCCATGCCGCCATGCGCATTGTTCTGGTTGGTCGTCTGGGCGGGGGTGACGGGCGCCGTCGTCGTGGTCTGCGCCAGGGCTGCAAACGGCAGAACGGTGGATAGAGCAAGGGCAGCGATGAGCTTGCGGGACATGTGTTTTCTCCAGTCATTGATTGTACACTGATCGACAAACCCCGCCCGACCCGGTCTGGTTCCGATGTTTCTCGTCGCGATGACAGAACGAGGGCCCTGCACGCGCAGGAGAAACCGATCCCGGCGGCGGTTTTCTGATCCCCCTTCGGAAAAGCCTCTATCGTCGCCTTGCGCTATGGCGCTAGTCTTTGCGTCCGCACTCCCGCCATACCGGCTGTGCCTGGAACGATAATAGAGAAGAAGGGGATGGCATGACGCGTGACACGATCGGCATCATCGGGCTTGGCCGCATGGGCTCTGCCATGGCCCGGCGCCTCACGGCGGCGGGGTTTTCGGTGACCGGCTGGAGCCGGAGCGGCATCGATCCGGCACGCGCAGACGAGCTCGGCATTGCCGGCGCAGACACTCTGGGAAAGCTCGCGGCCTCCTCCCGCATCCTCATTCTGTCCCTGATGGATGATGCTGCCGTGTCCTCCGTTCTCTCTGTCCTTGCCCAGACCGGCGCGCTTGACGGGCGCCTGATTGTCGACACGAGCACGGTTGGCCCGCAGACACTGAGTGCCCATGCAGGCGCCCTGGAAGCTGCCGGCGCGCGCGCCATCGACGCGCCGATTTCCGGCGGGCCGGACCAGGTTCTGCAGGGCCGCATCGGGCTCTATATCGGCGGCGCGAAGGAGGATGTGGAGCGGTTCCTGCCGGTTGCCGAGGTGCTGTCCGACCGCATCCACCATATCGGGCCGCTTGGCCATGGTGCGGCGGCAAAGCTCGTCAACAACATGATGCTGCTCGGGCTCTGGCAGACGCTGAAGGAAGCGCTGCTTCTCGGCCAGGCCGCCGGCCTCACCCGCGAAACCATGCTCAATTTTCTCGAAGGCAGTCCGGCCGCAAGCCCGGCGCTCAAATCCCGCCTGCCGGTTATCCTTGGAACGAGCGATGCGGTCGGCTTTTCGCTGTCGGGCGTGGTGAAGGATGCCCGCGTCGTGGCAGATCTTGCCCAGCAGCTGGACGTGGACCTGCCGACGATGGGGGCGGCCTTGGAAAGTTTCCGACAAGCGCAGGACAACGGCCATGGCGAGGCGGATCTTGCCACCATGGTGCGTGCTGCGACCGACACGATGAAGGAGTAAGGCGATGAGCGAGAAGGCCCGGATTACCATTCACTACTGCACCCAGTGCAACTGGCTGCTGCGCTCCGCCTGGATGGCGCAGGAGCTGCTGCACACCTTCGGCGACAGCCTTGGCGAGGTGGCGCTGATCCCCGGAACCGGTGGCATTTTCGAAATCCGCATCAACGACGCACTCGTCTGGGAGCGGGTGCGCGACGGTGGTTTTCCAGGCCCGAAGGACCTCAAGCAGCGCGTGCGCGACGTGATCGCACCCGATCGCGATCTGGGACACCTTGACCGTTCTTCCAAGGAAAACAAGGCAGATAGCGGCGAAAGCGTTTGATCCCAAGGCTTGCGCGCACCTGCTAATACACATCACCTCGAGAAAAATCGCAGCTGACACAGAAACTTCAAAAAGGCCGTTGACAGGGGCGGCAGCTACCAGTACATCGCTCCTCGTCGCCCAGATGGCGGAATTGGTAGACGCGCCAGCTTCAGGTGCTGGTACTCGAAAGGGTGTGGAGGTTCGAGTCCTCTTCTGGGCACCAAATTCCAGTTTCAGACTGTGTCACACGGTCCGGAAACACAAAAGAAAGCTCGGTTCGCCGGGCTTTTTTTGTGCCTTGCATTTCGTCCGGCATCGCCGTTCCGGCAGATGTTTTGAGGACAGACCTTTCGGCCGGAATGGTGTAAGGAGGGCCGCAGTCGGGCCTTCAGGGACAGGAGGTCGGACCGCCTGCCCCGCGTTATCCGCGGCACGCCTGCCTAAAGACCGTCAGGCGCGCGCCACAGATCTCAGGCTGCCTTTGTTCAGGAGACCCCCGTGCCCAAAGCCGTTTTCATCGCCTTCGTCATCCTGCTCGTGCTGTCCATCGTGTTCAGCTTCATCGGCGTGCTTTCGGTGTGGGGGCCGTTCGCGCATCCGCAGGCTTGAGGGCCGTCAGGCGTAGCCGATCAATCGCGCGGCAGGTCGTAGGGGTTCAGGCCCGGCACCCAGGGGCGGTCCGGCAGTTCGGTGCCGGAATAGGTGAACCCGCCCTGTTCGCAGCGATAAACCTGCACCGGCAGGCTGTCGGAGCTCAAGATGCTGTCCCGGCGCCAGCGGCGATATTCCACCCCGGTGGTGCAGTTGGGGCTGTCGGCTGCTTCCTTGCGCACGCGGGCCTCTTCCGGCACGACACCCGGCAGGTCCTTGAAGACCGGCGCCGGGGCGGGATTGGACCAGTTCGGCTGCGACTTGGCGTCAGACGCCTGCGCCGGCAGTGCCTGGATAAGGCCGAGCGCGACAAGCCCGAGGACACTGAGCGCACCCCTTGCCGTCCATTGCGATCTTCCAGCCATGGCGTCTGCTCCGATCCTCGTCATCTGGTCTTCATGTAGTCAATCGGACACGTGACTGCCATCTCCGGCAAATACATTTGCGTGATCGGCACCGCCGCAAGGCCTCAGGCCGGCGGTCGGCGAAACGCCGTGGGTTGCTCGTAGAGCCAGCCGATCCGCTCGATTGCCGCATCGAGATTTTCACGCGCCACCGTCATCGTGTGGCCGTTGGCGTGGAGGAGGGTCTTCTCATCTTCCATGATGCCGACATGCCCCTTCCAGAAGACGAGGTCGCCGCGCACAAGGTCGTGGCGGGCAATGGGTGTTCCGAAGCCCGCCTGCATATCGGAATCGCGCAGGATCTTTCTGCCGGCCATCATCATGGCAAGCTGCACGAGGCCCGAGCAATCAATGCCGAAGCCGGACCGGCCGCCCCAGAGATAGGGGGTTTCCAGAAAGCTTTCGGCGATCGTGACGTAATCGGCAGACAGCACGGCCGTCTCCTCGATGCAGTGGCGGGCAATCACCGCGCCGCCCGAGGCCAGCAGGAAATAGCGCGTGCCGCGCGTTTCGGCCTCACCGATCGCCGTGATGCGGCTTCCCATCGAAAGCGCCTGAAGCGGCACCATGCGCAGCTCCGCCTGCGGATAGACGAAGGTGCGCGGCACTGAGATGCGGTGCGTCGGCACGGTTGCCGAGGTCAGCTGCGCCTCCGGCAGATAGCCGACATAGCCATCCTCCAGCGCCTGCACCCAGGCAAAGCCATCGCGCCGATCAAACACGCGCAACGGCTCGCCGAACAGCAATTGCGTATCGATGCCGCGCGATAAATCCGGGGCGGGCCGGAGATCGGCCACCGGCACGGCAACGGATGCCGGTTCGCCCCGCGCGAAAGCGGCCGCCTCCACTTTGCCGCGCAAGGTTTCGTCCGCGAGATCCGCGCGGAAGGCGTTGAGGCGACGATCAAGTGTCGGAACTGAGGTCTCTGTCATGGCGGCCCCTCCTCAGGGCATGGGTCGGCGGGCCTCGTTGCGCACGAGGTCGCCCAGTCTTTCGAGATAAAGCGCTCCGGCCACCGTGCGCTTGATGATGACATTGCGCCGGTCGCGCTCGTCGCGCGCCCGGTCCACGAGTTGCATGGCGCCCATCGTATCGAGCGCGCGGGTGATCACCGGCTTGGTGACGCCAAGCGCGGCCGCAAGCCCGCGCACCGTATGCGGCGGCGGCACGAGATAGATATGCAGAAGAAGGGCGAGCTGGCGCAGGCTGAGGTCAGGTCCATCCTGGCGCACCTGTTCCAGCGTCACGCGGTGGAAAAGCCCCAGCGCTTCGGTGGCCGAAAGATCAGCGGGCATTGCAACTCCCTGGCATGGGCTTTTTGTCTATCCTCAACCGAACACCGATCCGCCGCAAGCCCTTCAAAAAGGCCAAACCGTCAGCACAGTGATGCGATGTGGCGATAGAGCGCGCGGATCGCCTGCGCCTCGCCGCCCACCGGCGCATGCGGCTTTTCCGCCGGAACCCAGGCAAAAATATCGAAATGCACCCAGCTTCGGCTGTGTTCGACGAAGCGTTTGAGGAACAAGGCCGCGGTGATCGCGCCCGCCATGCCGCCGGCCGGGGCATTGGTGAGATCCGCCACCTTGGCGCGCACATCCTTTTCATAGCCCTTGTAGAGCGGCAGGCGCCAGATCGGGTCGTCCTCGGCAAGGCTTGCGGCAGACAGGCTTGCCGCCAGCGCCTCGTCATCGGTGAAGAAGGGTGGCAGATCCGGGCCAAGCGCGACACGGGCAGCCCCGGTGAGCGTTGCCATGTCCACCATCAGGTCCAGAGCCTCCTCGTCGGCATAGGCCAGCGCATCGGCAAGGATCAGGCGGCCTTCGGCATCGGTGTTGTCGATCTGGACCGAAAGCCCCTTGCGGCTGCGATAGATGTCACCCGGCCGGAAGGCATTGGCGGAAATCGAGTTTTCCACCGCCGGCACGAGAACGCGCAGATCGATGTCGAGGCCGGCATCCATGATCATTAGGGCAAGCGCCAGAACATTGGCCGCACCGCCCATGTCCTTCTTCATGAGCAGCATCGAGGCCGGCGGCTTGATGTCGAGGCCGCCGGTATCGAAGCAGACGCCCTTGCCGACGAGCGTCACCTTGCGGGCGCCCTTGCGGCCAAAACGCATCTCCAGGAGCCTCGGCGCCTCGGCGCTGGCGCGCCCGACGGTGTGGATGAGCGGAAAGTTCTCTGCCAGCAGATCCTCGCCGACGATGGACGAGGCCTCTGCGCCATAATGGCTGGCGAGCGAAAAAAACACCCGTTCCAGCGTTTCAGGACCCATGTCATTGGTCGGCGTGTTGACGAGATCGCGGGCGAGAAAGACGGCGGCAAGCGTGCGGTCAAGCTTGGCGCCATCGAGATCCTGCGGCACGGACAGAAACACCTCCGAAGGCTTTGCTGTGCGATAGCTGTCGAAACTGTAGCTGCCAAGGCCGAAGCCGAGCGCCAGGAGCTCCGGCGCAAGCGCAGAGGCGGAGATCGTCCAGGTGCCGGCGGGAAGCAGGCGGGCGAGCTTGCCAGCAAGGAAGGGCTGGTCGGCGGGCTCCTTGCCCAGGCCAAACAGCGCACCGGCAAGCGCACCCTCCTGTCCCGGCAGGAGAAGCAGGCTTCCCGCATCGGCCGTAAAGCCTGCGGCGCTTGCAAAGGCCTTTACCTCCGGCGCAAGGCCTGCGGCCTGAAACTCGTCCGGCGTCAGCGCGTGAACGGTCAGCGCATCCGCATCATGAGGGCGAAAGGGGGAGGCTCTTTCGATGAACTGGTAGGGGGAACGCGGTGCGGGGGCCATGGCTTAATGCTTTCAGAATCGGGCACTTAACGGGTTGTTAGGGTTAACAGACTATTGCTTGAGGCAAGAGAGCGCCACCCATGATCTGCATGTCCCGCGTCAGAAAAATGGCCGGCAAGGATACTTGCGAGAGACCACGATGACGGTACACCCTTTTTTGCTCAGATCGCACCGGCGCCTGCGTCTTTCGGCGTGCTGCGCGATCCTGTCGCTTGCCCTTGGTTCCTGCGCCACCGAGCGGCACGACCGGATGACGACGGGCTCCATCCCCGCCACCGGCTCCGGCCCTTCCCTCTCCAAGCCGCTTGACGCGATGACCGGCCCTGAACTTGCCATGGCCGAACGCAGCATGGGCAGCGCCTACGAGCGCAACCCGAAAGAGCGCGCCACCGGCCTTGCCTATGCCAATGTCCTGCGCATGAACGGCAAGAACGCCCAGGCGCTTGCGGTGATGCAGCAGGTAGTGATCGCCTATCCCTCCGACCGCGCGGTGTTTGCCGCCTATGGCAAGGCCCAGGCCGGCGCCGGGCAGCTGGAACAGGCGCTTGCCACCATTTCCCGCGCCCAGACGCCGGACCGGCCCGACTGGCGGCTCTATTCGGCGGAAGGCGCGGTGCTGGACCAGCTTGGCCGGACGGACGAGGCGCGGCGCAAATACCGCATGGCGCTGGAGGTCGAGCCGAACGAACCGAGCGTGCTGTCGAACCTTGGCATGTCTTACGTCTTGTCCGGCGACCTGCGCACCGCCGAAACCTATCTGCGCACGGCAAGCCAGCAGCCGATGGCCGACAGCCGCGTGCGCCAGAATCTGGCGCTTGTCGTCGGCCTGCAGGGACGCTTTGCCGAGGCCGAGGAGATTGCAAGCCGCGAGCTTTCGCCGGTGCAGGCAGAGGCTAACGTGACTTATCTTCGCGACATGCTGGCCCAGCAGAATGCCTGGGCGAAACTCGCCGGCAAGGACGGCACGTCAAAGCAGGCGATCCGCTGACGGCTTTCTCTGCCGCGGCGGCGGACCGCCAGCGGACAAATTCGCCGGCCGGGTGACGGGTGAGGCCTTAAAAGCGGTCGGCGATCTGGATGGCGGCAGGCCCCAAAATGACGGCGATCAGCACCGGCAGGAAAAACAGGATCATCGGCACCGTCAGTTTCGGCGGCAGGGCGGCCGCCTTCTTTTCCGCCTCGTTCATCCGCTCGTCGCGGCTTTCCTGCGCAAGCACCCGCAGCGCCTGGGCAATCGGCGTGCCGTAGCGATCGGCCTGGATGAGGGCTGCGGTGACGGATTTCACCATGTCGAGCTGCGTGCGGGCGGCGAGATTCTCCAGCGCCATGCGCCGCTCCGGCAGGAAGGAGAGCTCCGCCGTCGTCAGCACCATTTCCTCCGCCAGCGCAGGCGATTGCACCGCGATTTCATCGGCCACCCGGCGCATGGCCGCCTCCAGCGAAATGCCGGCCTCGATGCAGATCAGCATGAGGTCGAGCGCATCCGGCCAGGCCCGCGTGATGGAGGCCTGCCGCTTGCCGACCCGATTGCTCACATAGACATTGGGGGCATAGAACCCGGCATAGGCCGCCACCACCGCCGCAAGCAGCCGGATGCCGATCGGTCGCCCGGCAAGGTTGTCGAAACCGAAAATCCAGATGACGGCCAGCCCCAGGCACACGAAGGGCAGCACGAAGCGGCAGACGAGAAAGATGTTGAGGGCGTTTTGCGAGCGAAGCCCCGCCGCCTTCAGCCGGTTGACGGTGTTGTCATCCACCAGCGCCTTGCGCAGGTTGAAGCGCTCGACGATCTGGCGCATCGACTTGTTGTTCTGGGCGCGAAGCGTGGCCTTCGAATGCTCGGCCGTCATGCGCGCCCGTTCGCGTGCGCGCAGCTGCTCGCGCTCGGTGGAGACAGCCTTCATGCGCTTCTTGAGATCATCGCCCTCAAACAACGGCAGGGCAACCGTATAGAGCGTCGCCGCCACGGCAATGGCGACCAGTACGGCCAGCAGCACGGCCGGATCGGCAAGGGCATTGATCAGCTGCGTCGGCATGGTCTTGGCCCCCCTCAGATGTCGAACTTGATCATGGTGCGCATGACGACAATGCCGAGCGACATCCAGACGGCGGAAAAGATCAGGATCATGTGGCCGCGCGGATCGGAAAACAGCACCTCCAGATAATGCGGCGAGGTGAGATAGACGAGCAGGGCAACGACAAAGGGAAGCGAGCCGATGATGGCGCCGGACGCCTTCGCCTCCATCGACAGCGCCTTCACCTTGGCCTTCATCTTGCGCCGCTCGCGCAGCACCTTGGAAAGGTTGCCGAGCGCCTCCGAAAGGTTGCCGCCCGCCTGGCCCTGAATGGTGATGACGATCGAGAAGAAGTTCACCTCCGGCAGCGGCATGGTGACCACCATGCGCGCGCAGGCCTCCGCAACGCTGAAGCCGACCTGCTGGCTTTCCACCACGCGGCGAAATTCGCTCTTCACCGGCTCCTGGCCATCGCTTGCGATCAGCCGCATGGCATCATGCAGCGGCAGGCCGGAGCGGATGGAGCGCGTGATGACATCGAGCGCATTGGGAAATTCTTCCAGAAAGCGGTTCTGGCGCCGGCTGATCAGCGATCCGATGATCCAGCGCGGAAGGCCGACGCCTGCGGCAAAACCCGCGCCAGCGGCCGCCCAGAGCGGCAGGCCGCAGAGCAGGAACAGCATGGCGACGAAAAGGCCAAGCGCGAAAGAGAGGAGATGGAACCGGCGAGGCGACAGCGACAGGCCGGCGCGCGACAGCCTGGCCCTCGTCGTGCGGTCCCCGACCTTCTTCGATTGCTCCAGCTGTTTCCGTTCCAGTTCCTTCAGCTGGTCCTGGACGGATTTGCGGCGCTTCGACAGTTCCTGCACGCGATCACGCGCCGCCTTCACCTGGCCGCGATCGGCTTCACTGGCGGTAAGTCGGGTGACACGGCTGGCAATCGCGCGATTTTTTTCGAAATACGGGAAGAGAAGCGCCGTGGCGAATGCCACGACGGCAATGGCGACCAGAGCCGCAAGCGCCAGGACCGTTCCATCCACTCCGAACATCGCCTACTCCCCCAAGCATTTCCAGCCGAAGCGTGCGCGCTTCGGCGTCGGAAAATGCGTTTAAATAAAGGGCTAGAACATTGCCGGTAATTACGGGATCACCGGCAATGCGCTAGCTGCTCAGCTTTTCCATCTGGTCGAGCGCGGCCGCCAGCCGCCGTTCCTCGTTGTAATAGCGCGCCCGCTCCCAGAAGTGCGGCTTGACGATGCCGGTCGATACATGGCGGCCGATGAGCCGGCCCGCCGCATCCTCGCCCTCGATCTCGTAGCGCATCAGGTCCTGGGTGATGATCACGTCGCCTTCCATGCCGATCACCTCGGTGACCTGGGTGATGCGGCGCGAACCGTCGCGCAGCCGGGCTGCCTGGATGATGACGTCGACGGAGCCGGACATGATTTCGCGCACCGTTTTCGCCGGCAGCGAAAAGCCGCCCATGGCAATCATCGATTCCATGCGGCTCAGGCATTCGCGCGGCGTATTGGCATGGATCGTGCCCATGGAGCCGTCATGGCCGGTGTTCATCGCCTGCAGGAGGTCAAAGACCTCTGGTCCGCGCACTTCGCCGACGATGATGCGCTCGGGCCGCATGCGCAGGCAGTTCTTGACGAGATCGCGCATGGTGATCTCGCCTTCGCCCTCGATATTGGGCGGACGGGTTTCGAGCCGCACCACATGCGGCTGCTGCAATTGCAGTTCGGCCGTATCCTCGCAGGTGATGACGCGCTCATCGAGATCGATGTAGCGGGTGAGACAGTTGAGAAGCGTCGTCTTGCCGGATCCTGTGCCGCCGGAAATGACGACATTGCAGCGCACGCGCCCGATGATCTGCAGGAGGGTTGCTCCTTCCGGGCTGATCGCGCCGAATTTGACCAGCTGCTCGAGCGTCAGCTTGTCCTTCTTGAACTTGCGGATGGTCAGCGCCGGGCCATCGAGCGCCAGCGGCGGGGCAATGACATTGACGCGCGATCCATCCGGCAGGCGGGCATCGCAGATCGGGCTCGATTCATCGACGCGCCGCCCGACCTGGCTGACGATGCGCTGGCAGATGGAGAGAAGCTGGGCATTGTCGCGAAAACGGATTTCCGATTCGATCGTCTTGCCGCCCACTTCGATAAAGGTCTGGCCGGCGCCGTTCACCATGATGTCGGCAATGTCGTCGCGCGCCAAAAGCGGTTCCAGCGGGCCGTAGCCAAGCACGTCGTTGCAGATATCCTCAAGCAGCTCCTCCTGCTCGGAAATCGACATGACGAAATTCTTGATCGTGATGATATCGTTGACGATATCGCGGATTTCCTCGCGCGCGCTCTCGCCATCGAGCCGCGCCAGCTGCGACAGGTCGATCGTATCGATCAGCGCGGAAAAGATCTGCCCCTTGGTGTCGTAATAGGTCTGCGTGCGGGCCGGGCGGCGGCGCGGCGCGGAAGCGGATGCAGGCGCCGTCAACGCAGGCTGCGGGCGCGGCAGGCCGGCGCCCGGCCCCGTCTCGACCAGAATGTCGGGGCTCTGGCGCGCGGGCTGGGCAGGCACCGGCACGGCAGGGGCAGGCACTGCTGCTGCCCCTTGCGATCCCTCGTTCGTGCGTTTTCCAAACATCTGTGATCGGTGTCCTTCAGGCGGGCTTTGCCATCAGCGGTTATCCCTGGCGCGACAGAAGGCCCAGCATCCTGCCAAGCCCGCTCTTCTTCTGTTTCTTGACGGTGACGCGGCCGGTCAGCACATGCGCCAGCTGCGCAAAGGTTTCCGCCGTCGGGCAGCGCGCGTCGATCTCGCAGATCATCCGGCCGCTGTTGGAGGCATTGCCAAACAGGTTCGCATCGAAGGGAATGATGGCCGTCGGCTCGATTTCCAGCGGCTCGAAGAAATCGGCCGGCGGAATTTCCGGCCGTCTCGGCATGCCCACCTGGTTCAGCACCAGATGCGGCGCCCGGTCGTTGGGCCGCAGTTTCTTCAAGGCGTCGATGAGGTTTTTGGCGTTGCGCAGGTTGGGCAGATCCGGCACCGCGGTGATGACCACCTCATCCACGTCCGACAGCACGCTGCGGGTCCAATCCGACCAGGCATGCGGGACATCCAGCACGGCAATCGGGGCGCTACGCTGGAGCACGTCGATGACCGGCTGGAAGGCGCGCGCCTCGAAATCATAGGCGCGATCGAGCAGGGAGGGTGCGGCCAGCAGCGACAGGTGCTGCGAACATTTCGTCAGCAGTCGATCGAGAAACACCTCGTCCAGCCGCTCCGGCGCATAGACTGCCTCGGCAATGCCCTGGGCCGGATCCTGGTCGAAATCGATATTGGCGGTGCCATAGGCGAGATCGAGATCGGCGAGAATCGTCTCGGTCGAAAACAGCGTCGACATTCCGAAGGCGCAGTTGTGCGCGATGGTGGAGGAGCCGACACCGCCCTTGGCCCCGATAAAGGCGATGGAGCGGCCGAGCGGTTCGGCATCGGGATCGATGAAGATGGCCGCCATCGAGACAAGCAGGTCTGCCATCCGCACCGGCGCGACCAGATATTCGGAAATGCCGTTGCGGATCAGCTCGCGGTAAAGCGTGATATCGTTGTGGCGGCCGACGAGGATGACGCGGGTGCTCGGATCACAGACGGCGGCAAGCGGCGCCAGTTCCCCCAGCAGTCTGTCGGGGGTCGCGTCCGTTTCCAGGATGATCAGATTGGGCGTCGGGGCTGCGGCAAACATGTTGGCGGCAGCCGAGGTGCCGCCGCTGGTGACGCGCAGGTTGACCTTGGCCATGCGCCGGTCCTGACCGAGCCGTTCCACCACCTTCAGAAGCGTTTCGCTCTCGCAGAAGGCATGCACCGAAATGCGCGGCAGCGGCCTGAGCGCATCCACGTCGCCCGGACGCACCGGCTCCGCCTCGCCTTCGGTCTGATCGGCTGTGCGGAAATCGTAATCGATGGCGCTCATGTCATGCCGTCCTGCACTGCCGCATTAGTCTGAAGATGTATCGGAACCGGCCCGGTAAAGCCCGATGACCGTGGACCGGCGCGCCGCATCGATGGGCGTTTGCCCGCGCGGCGCGACGAGATCCGACGGATTGGCGACCTGGGCGGCGAGATTGTTCTGGCTGGCGCAGCCGAAATTATACCAGTTGCGATTGCCGGCGGTATCGTTGGACAGATCCTCCGGCCATTGCCCGCAAGGGGCCGTCACCGCACGGGTGGCAATGTAGGACAGCCGGATCGGCGCCGCATCGCCCTCAGCTTGCGCCGCATAGCCGGTGATCACGATCCGCTGGCTTCGAATGCCGGCGGCGGCAAGCGTTGCGCGGATATCCTGCGACAGCCTTGCCGCAGCAGCAGCATTCGGCGAACCGTGCGGCATCTGGATCGCGATCTGCCCGGCGGAGGAGGCGGCAAAGCTTTGCGCAAAGCCCCGGATCGTATCCTTCATGCCGATGGTGAGGCGCGCATTGTTCGGCCCGATGGGAATGTCGAGCGCCGTCTGCGCTTCTGTGAGAACGATCGGATGGCGCTCGCGGTAATCCATCGGAATGGAGCCGGTGGTCATCTCCCTGTTGGCGCAGCCGGCCGTAAGGGCCAAGGCTGCAAGAAGGGCGGCGCTACACACAATCCTCGTCATTGTCCCTGCCCTCTCACTTGTAGATGAAACCGACGGCGCCGTGATAGCGGCCGGCAACGGCCTCATCCTTGCGCCCGTAAAGCTTGTTGACCCGGTTGAGGAAGAACATCGCGCCATCCGCCTCCGGGTTGAAATTGTCGTCGGGCCGGGCGATCTGGTTGCGCGCCACCGGCCGCACCAGATAGGGCGTGGCGATGATGACCAGTTCGGTTTCGTTGCGGATGAAATCCTTGCTGCGGAACAGCGTGCCGAAGACCGGCACCTTGGAAATGCCGGGCAGCCCGGACATTGCCTGGCGCACATTGTCCTGCACGAGACCGGCAATCACGATCGAACCGCCGGAGGGAAGTTCGACGCTGGTGGAGGCCTCGCGCTTGCGCAGCGACAGGTAGGTGGAGCCGGGAATGGCGTTCGACGTGCCGTTGCCGGTGGCAATCGATCCCTCATAGGTCGGCTCCGACACATTGGTCTCGATCTTCAGGCTGATGCGCCCCGCCGACAGCACGACCGGGCGGAAATTCAGCTCGACGCCGTAATCGACGGTCTCGACGGTGCGGCTGACGGTCGTCTTGTTGGAACTGTCGACATCCACTTCCTGCTGGCCGGCAAGGCGATACTGGCCACCGACATAAAATTTCGCCTGCTCGCCGGAAATCGCCGTAAGGCTGGGTTCCGCCAGCGTGCGCATGACGCCTGCCTGCTCCATGGCATTGACATAGCTGGCAATGCTGGTGGTGCCGATCGATCCCACCACGCCGCCGATGCCCCCGGCATCGATGGCATTGCCGAGATTGGCCGGATTGGCGAAGGAAATGCCGCCGCTGGCGCGCCCGCTCGTGGAAACCTGGCCGTTGAAGCCGAGCTGTTTCAGCACCTGGCGGCTGACTTCGGCCACGGTGACCTTCAGCGTCACCTGGTCCTCGCCCTCGATGGTGAGCAGGTTGACGATCTGCGAGACCTGCCGGTCCTCGGCAAAGATCGCCACATCGCCATTTTCGGCCGAACTGCTGGCCGTCTGGTTGCGCGTCGTCGCCTCGCCGCCCTGCAGGAAGGCGCGGGCGAGCTTTTCCGCCTGGGCGGCATCCTGTGGCGTGCGCACCGTGCCGGTGAGCACGATGTTATCGGAAATGATTTCGACCTTGATATCGGATTCGGGCAGGAAGCGGCGCAGGTTCTGCTGCAGGCCTGCAATATCGCGCTCGATCTCCAGATCGAGGCTGACGATTTCCTCGCCGCCCGGGCCGAAGATGAAGATATTGGTCTGACCGACCGACTTGCCGAACAGATAGATGCGCCGCGCGGTGCGGGTGACGGCGTCCGCCATGGTCGGGTCGGCGACGAGAATATCATGGGCGTCGCTCGGCAGATCCACCACCAGCGCCTTGTTGAGGCCGAGATTGAGGCGCTTGCGCACCCCCCTTCCCGCCTCCGTGATGCGCACGACGCTCTGTTCGGCCGCAACAGCCGATGCCGGACCGGCCTTCGAGAAGATAGCAAGCGGCAGATCGCCGGCGACAAGGCCGGCCGTGAGCAGGATCATGGCAAGAGAGCGGATGCGTCTGGTCGTCGGGGTCATGGCGATGCTCCTGGCCTGTCTCATCGCTGCACCGTCGCCGTTGGCGTGGCCTTGACGATGGTGCCGGACTTGATCACCTGCACCTCTGCCTTACCCTCGCTGCCGGACAGAAGGTAATCGGCCACTTTCGTATCCGGCTCCTCGGCGTCTGCGACCGAGCGCAGGGCCAAGGTCAACCGCTCTGCGATCTGTTGGGCAACGGTGATGACGCGGGCCTGGTCCGGCGTGAGTTCCAGGGTGGCCGTCGTTCCGATCACCGAGCGCGTGCCATCGCCCTTTTCCTCGACATGCTGGTCGATGGCGAGCACACGAATATTGTTGAGTACGGCTTCGGTGAGATAGCGGCCCTCGTCACTGCGGCGCACCATGATGACATCGACACGGTCGTTCGGCAGCACGAAACCACCGGCGCCGGTGGCAACGGAGATTTCCGTGGCGACGGCGCGCTTGCCCGACGGCAAGAGCGACGACATGATGCGATTGGAGCCATCCGCCAGCTTTTCGGCGCGCACCGGTTCGCCGGCAAACATCGGCAGGCGCACCACAAGCCCGGCAAGCTCCTGGATCGCCTTGGGACGCTGCGTATCGGTGATGAAGCCATCCGTGACGCCTGCCTGCGGCCAGGCTATCCAGCGGATCGAATTTTCCTTCAGCCTGCTGCCGACCGCAAGGCTTTCCGCCGACACCAGGACATTCACCGTCGGCTCGCGGCGGATCACATTTGTCGCCTGCTCCACGACGGCGCGTCCCCCGGCAAGCCGCATGGCGAGCACGCCGGCAAGGCCGGCCGCGACGACGGCGACAAGAAGGATGACGAGACGGGCGGATTTCATGACATGACCTTGGAAGGGGCAGGATTAACCCCTTCAGGATGGCCGTCATTGGTGGAAATATAGTTAATGCTGCCCTTAGGGAAATGGTTAACGGACGCTAACCACTGATCCGCTTTGTTAACCCTTTCTTCAGGAAGGGGCGCGTTTCGTCCTTACAAGGCAGTCCTGATCAAGCCCGCGAGCGGCGTGCTGCCGAAGGTCAGGATGCCGCCGATGGCAATGGCGATGCCATACGGGATCTTGCGCGCCGTCACCAGCGAGGCAGGCAGGCGAAGGCCGAGCGACAGGAGACGATCGGCCTTGGACCGGATGAGCAGAATGACAAGCGTCAGCGCGCCGCCGACAAAGGCAACTGTGACAAGGTATTCGAAAAGCGATATGTTAAACCCGTACCAGAGGGCGACCGCCGTCAACAGCTTGGCATCGCCGCCGCCCATGGCATTGACTGCAAAGAGCGCAAAGCAGGCACAGAACACCGCAAGCGCGGCAAGGCACGACCAGCCGATGGCAACGCCACCGAGCCCGGCAAGACCGGCCACGGGAAAGAACGCCAGGAAAAGCGTGAGCGGGATCGCGTTCGGGATCTTCATGGTCAGAAGATCGCTGGCCGCCGCAAGGGCAAGCCCGAGCGGCAGGATCCCGAGGGCAAGGCTTGCGATCATCGACCTCTCCCGTTGTGACGCGCCCGTGCAGACAAGCGGCGGGCGGAAAAACACAAAAAGCCGCCACGCGGCGGCTTCCATCCTCCCGTAAAGGCGGGCTTCAGTGGGCGGCGTTGGCGGTGGACATCTTGGTGGAGATACCGTTGAACGTGTTGCTGAGGTTGTTGCCGAGCGTGCTGGCGCCTGCGATCAGGGCAACCGAAATCAGGGCGGCGATCAGGCCGTATTCGATCGCCGTCGCGCCCGATTCATCCTTCAGGAAACGTGCGAAAATCTTGGACATCATTCTCTCCTACTCAGGGTCTTGGGGCAGCATGACCGACAACACCGACGCCAAATGCCCGCTGTACGGTGGTGGCAACACGTTACGGGCAGTGCATTTCGATGCGCTTAAGATTTCTGGTTAAGAAAAGCCTAAGCCCGAAAGAGGCGGGTGAGAGCCAAGGATCGCGGAGCGCGATATTGCGGGGTCTCGCGGCGCCGGCCACGCCCATCAGCCCTTTCTGATAGGCCTTGCCGGACAACGGCTCCCGCCATCGCCCCGGCCTTGCGGGTCGACTGGTAAACGAAAAATGCGCACGAACTGCCTGTCCCAGAATGACGAGGGCAACCGACACCTGCAACTTCATGCTTCATTCACCATTAACGGCCATGCTTTTATCGAGAATCGCTGAACCCCGAAGGCTGCCCTTTCATGTCGCTGATGCCCCGCTTCTTCCTGGTCTGCCTGCCGCTGCTCGGCACACTGGGCATGGTCCCGGCCGCAAAGGCGCAAACCGCTGACGGTCTGCTGCGGGTCTACATGAACCAGGCGCGGGTGCTCAAACTCGACCGGCCGGTGGCCAAGGTGATCATCGGCAATGCCGAGGTGGCCGATGCGACGGTTGCAGACCCGACGACGATCGTGCTGACCGGCCGTTCCTTCGGCACCACCAATCTCGTGCTCTTGGACAGCGCCGGCGAAGCGATTGCCGATGAGCGCGTTTTGGTGTCGATCGACGAGGGCAATACGGTGCGGGTCTACCGCCAAACGGAGCGCAGCGTGCTCTCCTGCACGCCGGCCTGCGAGAAGAACGCGAAGACGGCCAGCAACTGATCCCTTCCGAACGCCGGCACGATAGATCTGAGACTGTATCGGATTACAGCAAATCGCAGCGTCGGGAAACGGAATCTCAAGACAATATGCCTAGCCTTTGGGCAAAGGATAAGGGAAAGCCGCCAGCACGTGCCCTATCCGCACCCAGGGAGCGCCACACTTGGACGCCCCCCTTGAAGGACGACATTGCACCGGGAGCACAGAATGGGGCAGACTGACGACCATCTCCCGCGCTTGCCCGGCCCGGATCAGATGAACCCTGGCAGCCGGAGCTTCTGGCGTGCCGAGGATGGGGCGGCGGCCATCGAATTTGCCATTCTCGCCATTCCCTATTTCCTGATCGTATTTGCCATCATCGAGACGTTCGTCGCTTTTGCCGCGGAACAACTGGTGTCCAATGCGGTGGAAAATGTCTCGCGCGATCTGCGCACCGGACGCATCACCTATGGCCTCAACCGCACGACGGACCAGGATGTGACGGCCTTTCGCACGCGCTTCTGCGACGAGGTGTCCATTCTCATCCAATGCTCGGCGGCAGAAATCGCAACGCCCAGCCAGCTTTATCTCGACGTGCGCAGCTTTTCCTCCTTTGCCGATATTCCCAAAACCATCCCGCGCGCATCGGCGGACACCTATGCCGATCTCGACACGACCTCCTTTGCCTATGCTCCGGGCGGGGCAAAATCGATCAACATGGTGCGCGCCTATTATCGCTGGCAGGTGATCACCGATCTGGTGCGCCCCTATATCACCACCATCCGCCCCAGCGACGGTTCGCTGCCGCGCGATTTTCTCATCATCGCAACGTCTGCTTTCCAGAACGAGGATTACCCGTGATGGAAGGCAGGCAGCGTCGCGGCGTCCTCCTTGCGCTCAACCGGCTGATCAATTGCCGGCGCGGCGTCGGCAGCGTGGAATTTGCCATTCTGGCGCCGATCCTGATCTCGCTCTACATCTGCTGCTTCGAGCTGACGATGGGGCTATCCACGGCCAAGCGCGTCACCCGCTCGGCAGCAACCGTTGCCGATCTCGTGACGCAGCAGACCTCCGTCAACACGACCTTTCTTTCCACAATGCTGGATGTGACGCAGGCGATCTTCGTGCCGTATGATGCAAGCGCGGTGAGCCTGAAGATCACCGGCATCACCATCGATCAAACGAAGACGCCGAAAGTTCTCTGGTCATGGCAACAGGATGGTGGCCTGCCCTATGCGGCAGGCACCGTGATCAACGACGTGCCGGACGACATGAAGACGGCAAACAGCTTTCTGGTGCGCGCCGAGCTTTCCGTGCCGCATACGCTGTTGCTGTTCCTGCCCGGGCTTCTGTCGACGGATACCCGCAGCATTACCATCAGCCGGACCTTTTATGACCGCCAGCGGGTGGGCGACAGTATTACATGCTCTGATTGCTGAGCGCAGGCTTTGCCAAGCGGGGCGGTCCTCTGTATGAGAAGGCTTTGGCACGGCTCGGCTGATCCTCGTGCCGGACGCTCCTCAGATCAGGTGAACGATGGCCCGCGCCTTTCTTTTCGTCCTCGATTCCTTCGGCATCGGTGGCGCCCCCGATGCAGAACACTATAACGACCTCGGTGCCAATACGCTCGGCCATATCGCCGAATTCTGCGCAGCGGGCGCTGCCGATCGCGCCGGCCTGCGCAAGGGGCCGTTGAGGCTTCCCAACATGTCGGCACTCGGTCTCGTCCACGTGGCACAGCTTGCAAGCGGCGATTGGCCGGCGGGCATGGCCGTTCCCGAGCGGGTGTTTGGCCTGCACGGTGCGGCAAGCGAAGTCTCGCGCGGCAAGGACACGCCTTCCGGCCACTGGGAAATCGCCGGAACCCCGGTGATGTTCGACTGGGGATATTTTCCAGCAGACGGCGACGCCTTTTCGCCGGAACTGGTGGAGGCGATCTGCCAGGCGGCCGACCTTCCCGGCATTCTGGGCAACTGCCATGCCTCGGGCACGGATATCATCGCCGCCCACGGCGAAGAGCATATCCGCACCGGAAGGCCGATTTTCTACACCTCGACCGATTCCGTCTTCCAGATTGCCGCCCACGAGACCCATTTCGGGCTGGAGCGGCTGATCGCGCTCTGTCAGATCGTACGCCGGCTGATCGACCCCTTGAACATCGGCCGCGTCATTGCCCGACCCTTTGTCGGGGAAACGGTCGACACTTTCGAGCGCACCGGCAACCGGCGGGACTTTTCCGTTCTGCCGCCGGAGCCGACGCTGCTCGACCGGCTGGTGGAGGCGGGCCGCACGGTGCATGCGGTGGGCAAGATCGGCGACATCTTTGCCCATCAGGGCGTGTCGCGCATTCTGAAAGGCAATGGCAACATGGCGCTGATGGATGCGACGCTTGCCGCCATCGAAGAGGCGGCGGACGGCGATCTCGTCTTCACCAATTTTGTCGATTTCGACATGCTCTACGGCCACCGCCGCGATGTGGCGGGCTATGCGGCGGCGCTCGAAGCCTTTGACCGGCGGCTGGTCGACGTGCACCGGCGCATGAAGCCGGGCGACCTGATGCTGCTGACCGCCGACCACGGCTGCGACCCGACCTGGCGCGGCACCGACCACACCCGCGAACGCGTGCCGATCCTGACCTATGGCCCCGGCATGCACGCCGGCGCGATCGGCATCCGCAATACCTTTGCCGATATCGGCGAGACGGTGGCCGCCCATCTCGGCATCGCCCCCGGCGCCCATGGACGGAGTTTCCTGTGACAAATCATCTGCTGAAAGCTGAAATCCACTGCCACATCGAAGGGGCAGCCCCGCCGGCTCTTGCGCTCCGCCAGGCGGAAAAATACGGCGTCGATCCGCAGGGTTTCATGGATGGCGACAGCTATGCCTGGACGGACTTTGCCGCCTTCATCCAGGCCTATGACAAGGTGGCGGCGCTGTTTCGCACGCAGAAAGACTATGCGCTGCTGACGGAAAGCTATCTCACCGAACTTGCCGGCATCGACACGATCTACAGCGAGATCATCGTCTCGCCCGACCATGGCGACCGCATCGGCCTTGGCGCCGACGCCTATCTTGCCGGCATTACCGACGGCATCTGGGCGGCAAAGGAAAAGACCGGCATCGAGGCCCGCATCATCGTGACCGGCGAGCGCCATTTCGGCCCCGACCGGGTGATTGCCGCCGCAGACTATGCGGCCCGCAGCAGGAATCCGCTGGTGACCGGCTTCAATATGGCCGGCGAGGAGCGCATGGGGCGCGTGGCCGATTATGCCCGCGCTTTCGACATTGCCCGCGATGCAGGTCTTGGCCTTACCATCCATGCCGGCGAAGTCTGCGGCGCCTTTTCCGTCGCCGATGCGCTTGATCTCGTCAAGCCGGCGCGCATCGGCCATGGCGTGCGCGCCATCGAGGACGAGGCGCTGATTGTGCGGCTCGCCGAGACCGGCGTCGTGCTGGAGGTCTGCCCCGGCTCGAATGTTGCGCTCTCCGTCTACCCCGATTTCGAAAACCATCCGCTACGCAGGCTGTTTGATGCGGGCGTTCGCGTGTGCATCAATTCCGACGACCCGCCATTCTTCCGAACTTCGCTGAAACGCGAATATGAGATCGCCAGCGGCGTAATGGGGTTCAGCGAGCCCGAGATCAACAAAATGACGCGCACGGCGCTGGAATGTGCCTTCGTGGATGAGGAAACACGGGCGAAACTTCTTATGCGTTTCGATGCCGCTGGGGATGATGCGCCAAACAAGGCTTGAACGCTTGCGGTCTTTCCGGTTTCCGTGGAAGAAAGAATGAAACGATCAAGAAGAAGAGCGAAGGCAGGTTCTCATGGACGGCGTTACAGTCATCAATCATCCGCTGGTGCAGCACAAGCTCACCATCATGCGTCGCAAGGAAACCTCGACCTCGAGTTTTCGCCGCCTGCTGCGCGAAATCTCGACGCTCCTCTGCTATGAGGTGACGCGCGATCTCGAGCTGACGATGGAAACCATCGAGACGCCGCTGACGGAAATGCAGTCGCCGATCCTTGAGGGCAAGAAGCTGGTCTTCGCCTCGATCCTGCGCGCCGGAAACGGACTTCTCGAAGGCATGCTGGAACTGGTGCCGGCCGCCCGTGTCGCCCATGTCGGCGTCTACCGCGACCATGAAACGCTGCAGGCGGTCGAATATTACTTCAAGGCCCCGGACGCCCTGTCGGAACGCCTCGTCATCGTGGTCGACCCGATGCTGGCGACAGGCAATTCCTCGATTGCCGCCATTGAAAAGCTGAAGGAACGCGGCGCAAAGAACCTGCGCTTCCTCTGCCTGCTGGCGGCGCCCGAAGGCATCAAGAACTTTCAGGCGGCCCATCCGGATGTACCGATCTTCACCGCCTCCATCGACAGCCACTTGAACGAGAAGGGCTATATCATGCCCGGCCTCGGCGATGCCGGCGACCGCATGTACGGCACCAAGTAAGATTTTCGACTGCTGTCGAATGCCAAAGCCCGGGGCCACCACCTCGGGCTTTTTCATGTGTCGCCTACCTCATCCGACCGTTTCCAGCACCACGGGGCGCAAATCTGGGGGCGCATCGCCAATCGTGTAGAGCAGGCGCACCGCATCCTGGGCGCGGGCCGCCGAAGCCGCGTCTGCGGCATGAACAAACGCGATCGGCTCGCCCTTCGCAACCGCTGACCCGAGCGGCAAGAGGTTTGAAAAGCCGACGCGGTGATCGAGCACGTCCGACGGCGTCTTTCGCCCGCCGCCAAGATCGACCACGGCAAGGCCAAGCCCGCGCGTATCGCAGCTTTCCAGATAGCCGGAGCGTTCGGCCGGAACCGCAACGATCACCGGGGCCTTGGCAAGATAGGCCTCGGATCGCTCGACGAAATCGGCCGGGCCGCCAAGCGCATGCACCATGCGGCCAAACATATCGAGCGCGCGGCCACTGGAAAGCGCCTCGCGGGCGGCGAGACGGGCTTCATCGCGGTCAGCAGCGACCCCTGCCCGCACCAGCATCTCGACGGCAAAGGCAAGCGTCACCTCTTCAAGCCGCGTGCCGGATTTTTTCCCCTTGAGGAAATCCAGGCAATTGACGATCTCAAGGGCATTGCCGGCGGCATCCGCCAGGGGCTCGCTCATATCGGTCAACAGTGCAGAGGTTCTGACGCCGGCACCGTTTGCCACCTCGACCATGGCTTGAGCAAGCGCGCGGGCATCCTCCACCTTCTGCATGAAGGCGCCATTGCCGAATTTCACATCGAGCACCAGCGTCTCAAGGCCGGCCGCAAGCTTCTTCGAGAGGATGGAGGCGGTAATCAGCGGCAGGGAATCGACCGTCGCGGTCACGTCGCGCACGGCATAAAGCCGCTTGTCGGCCGGGGCGAGATCGCCGGTCTGGCCAACGATGGCGCATCCGACCGTATCGATGACACGGCGAAACAAAGCTTCATCCGCCATGACCGTGTAGCCGGGAATGGCCTCCAGCTTGTCGAGCGTGCCGCCCGTATGGCCAAGGCCGCGGCCCGAAATCATCGGCACGGCAAGGCCACAGGCAGCCACGATCGGGGCGAGCATCAGCGAGACATTGTCGCCGACGCCGCCGGTCGAATGCTTGTCGGCAATCGGCTTTCCGACGCCGCGCCACGAGAGCACATCGCCGCTGTCGCGCATGGCAAGAGTCAGTGCCACGGTTTCATGCCGCGTCATGCCACGAAAGAAGGTCGCCATGGCAAAGGCAGCGACCTGCCCCTCGGAAATGGTTTCCACCGTGAGCGCTTCGATGAAGGCGCGGATTTCGCCCTCGCTCAGCACCTCTCCGTCACGCTTGCGCCGGATGATTTCCTGCGGGATCACGCGATCAGTATCCGGCAGCCGTGCGCTGCGAGGGAGCGCCGGCGATGACGCCCAAAATGTCGTCCAGAAGACTCGATGCGCCGAAGCGGAAGGTGGAGGGCATCAGCCAGTTGGCGCCCATGATGGTTTCAGCCAGCCGCAGGTAAAGGTCTGCATCCGAGACGGTGGAAATCCCGCCGGCGGGCTTGAAGCCGACCTTCTTGCGGCTGTCGCGGATCGCCTGCAGCATGATGTCTGCGGCCTCGAGCGTCGCATTGACGGCAACCTTGCCGGTGGACGTCTTGATGAAATCGGCCCCGGCTGCAATGGCAAGCTCGGAGGCCTGACGGATCTTGCCGCTGTCGCGGATCTCGCCCGTTTCCAGAATGACCTTCAGGCAGGCTTTCGGGCAGGCGGCGCGCACGGCCTTGACCATCTCGGTCACGGCGGCGTCATCGCCGGCGAGATAGGCCTTGTAGGGAATGACGAGATCGATTTCGTCGGCACCGTCGGCCATCGCCTGTTCGGTTTCGACCACGACCTCTGCCACCGGCAGGTCACCGGAGGGGAAATTGACGACGGTTGCGATGCGCACCGGATGGCCGGCGCCGAGGATGGCGCGCGCCTCGCCCACGAAGCGCGGCCAGATGCAGATGGCGGCCGCATGACCGTTCGGCGTCTGCGCACGCGCGCACAGATGCTGGATGGCGGCGGAATCGCAATCGTCACGCAGGTTGGTCAGGTCGAGCAGGGACAGGGCGAAGGTCGCGATTTCGCGCGGGCTCAGCAGTTCCATGGCAGTGTCTCCCGGCTGTGTCGGAATGGGCATAGTTATCCTTCAATCGATTAGACGCAAGTCGTGAGAGCAGGATCACACCGTGCCGCCGCTCAAGCTTCTCATTTCATTGGGAGTTCAACCGAGCATTTCCTGGGCAAACAGGTCGCGCAGAATGGCGGCAAGCCGAAGACCGCCCTTTGGCGCCATCTCCTTGGTTTCGGAATGGCTGAGTTCCGAGCCCGTCATGCCGGCACCGTAATTGGTGATGACGGAACAGGCGGCAACCTTCAGCCCCGCATAGCGGGCCAGGATGACCTCCGGCACGGTGGACATGCCGACCGCATCGGCGCCCAGGATGCGCGCCATGCGCACTTCCGCCGGCGTTTCGAAGCTTGGGCCGGAAAACCACATGTAGACGCCCTCGTAGAGCGGCGTTGCGGTGCGGATGGCGGCGTTGCGGATGGCCAGCGACAGAGCCGCATCATAGGCGCTGGTCATGCCGACAAAACGCCGGTCGCCGCTTTCGCCGATCAGCGGGTTCATGCCGGAATAATTGATGTGGTCGCTGATCTGCATGACCGAACCCGGCGGCATGTCGTCGCGCAGCGATCCGGCAGAATTGGTGAGGATCAGCGACTGCACGCCGATGCCCTGCAGCACCTCAATGGGAAAGCGCATGGCGGAGGCATCGCCATGCTCGTAGTAATGGGCGCGCCCCGACAGCATGATGACCGGATGGCGGCCAAGCCGGCCCGCCACCAGTTCGCCGGCATGGCCGGTGACGCCGCTTGCCGGAAAGCCCGGCAACTCGCCATAGGAAATGCGGATAGGATCGGCCACCTCGGTCACCAGCGAGCCGAGGCCGGAGCCGAGAACGATGGCATGGCGCGGCATCAGCCCATCGAGGCGATCGACCAGATGATCGATGACCGACTTCATCCGAGCACATCCGTCTTGAACGAGAAGGGCAGAAGCTCCTCCATCGTCATGGTCTTTTGAACGCCCACCTCGTCGCAAAGATAGATGCGGGTGTCCGGGCCGGCAAACTCGGCGATCTTCTGGCGGCAGCCGCCGCAGGGCGGGCAGCAGGCGAGCTTTTCGGCAATCACCGCCATTTCGACGATCTTCGTCGCTCCGCCCATGACCATCGCGCCGATGGCCGTCGGCTCGGCGCACCAGCCTTGCGGAAAGGAGAGGTTCTCGATGTTGGCGCCGAGATAGATCTTTCCGTCGTCGGCGCGGATGGCCGCGCCCACCGGAAACTTCGAATAGGGCGCATAGGCGCGTGCCATGGCAGCGCGGGCTGCTTCGAACAGGTCGTGCGACATGGGTCTACCGCTCCTTCGTATAGGGCACGCCACCGGCCTTTGGCGGATGGGCAATGCCGATAAAGCCAGCCAGCAGGATGCAGGTCAGCACATAGGGCAGCGCCTGAAAAATCTGCACCGGCACTTCGCCGATGCCAGGCACCGCCTTGCCTTGCATGAAATTGGCAAAGGCATCGAGGAAACCGAAGAGCAAGCAGGCAAACATCACCGGCACCGGCTTCCACTTGGCGAAGATGAGCGCTGCGAGCGCGATATAGCCCTTGCCGGCCGACATGTCCTTGATGAAGGCGGCCGACTGGGCAATCGACAGATAGGCACCGGAAAAGCCGCAGAGGAAGCCCGCCACGATCACGGCGCGGTAGCGCAGCCAAGTGACGGAAATGCCGGCCGTATCGACGGCACCGGGATTTTCACCGACGGCGCGCAGGCGAAGACCGAAGCGCGTGCGAAACAGCACCCACCAGGACAGCGGCACGGCGGCAAAGGCGAGATAGGTGAGGATGTTGTTGCCGGAGATCACGTTGACATACAACGGCCCGAGATAGGGCACGTCGCGCATCAGATCGACACCCGGCAGCGTGATCGGCGAAAAGCGGGCATCGCCGGCAAGCTGCGGCGTGCGGCCACCCTGGCTGAACCAGGCCTGACCGAGCACGATGGTGAGGCCCGCGGCGACGAAATTCAGCGCCACGCCCGACACGATCTGGTTGCCGCGATTGGTGATCGAGGCAAAGCCGTGGATCAGCGAGAAGACGATGGAGACGGCAATGCCGCCCAAAAGCCCGAGCCAGGGATTGCCGGTGACATAGGCCAGGCAGGCAGACGCAAAGGCGGCGGCCAGCATCTTGCCTTCGAGCCCGATGTCGAAAATGCCGGCACGTTCGGAAAACAGGCCGGCAAGGGCGGTAAACAGCAGCGGGATCGACAGGCGGATGGTCGAGCCCAGAATGCTGACGAGGATATCGAAATAGTCCATGCCGTCCTCCTTAAGCCCGCTTGAAGCGTTGGTAGAGGTGAACCATGGTCGGGCGGAACATGTATTCCAGCGCACCGGCAAACAGGATCACCAGGCCCTGGATGACGACGATCATCTCGCGGGTGATATTGGGCATTTCGAAGGAAAGATCGGCGCCGCCCTGGTAAAGGATGCCGAACAGAAGCGCCGCCATAATGATGCCGACCGGGTGGCTTCGTCCCATCAGCGACACGGCAATGCCGACAAAGCCGGCGCCGCCGACGAATTCCACCTGCAGGCGTGCCGAGGCCCCCATCACCGGGTTCAGCGCCATCATGCCGGCAAGGCCGCCCGAAATCAGCATGGCGATGATGACCGTGCGCGCATAGGGAATGCCCGCATAGACCGCCGCAGACGGGCTGATGCCGAGCGTGCGCATCTCATATCCCAGCTTGGAACGCCAGATCAGCAGCCAGACGAGGAAACACATGACCAGCGCGATGAGGAAGGACACGTTGAACGGAGCGGGACCGAGCTTCAGCCCGAACCAGGCCATCAGCCAATCGAGCTTCGGCAATTGCCCGCCGGGCAGGAAGGTGCGCGTTTCCGGCGCCATCTTGCCCGGCACGATGAAGACGTTGACCAGCAGATAGACCATCAGCGCTGCGCCGATGAAATTGAACATGATGGTGGTGATGACGACATGGCTGCCACGTTTTGCCTGCAGCCAGGCCGGGATGAAGGCCCAGGCCGCGCCGAAGATGGCCGCGCCGATGACGGCAAACGGCATCGTCACATACCAGGGCACGTAGCGATCGAGCGTCAGGGCAACGAGGGCCGCACCGAGCCCGCCGATATAGGCCTGGCCTTCCGCGCCGATATTGAACAGGCCGGCATGGAAGGCGACGGCGACCGAGAGCCCGGTGAAGATGAAGCTGGTCGTATAAAACAGCGTGAAGCCGATCGCATCGCCGCGCCCGAGCGCGCCTTCGATCAGAAGTTTCAGCGCCTCGACGGGATTTTCACCGATCCACCAGACGACGAGGCCGGAAATCAGAAAGGCCACAAGCAGGTTCAACAGCGGCATCAGGCCGTAGGTGATCCAGTTGGGCAAGGGTACGGATGCGGTACTCATGAACGGTTCGTCCTCATGCGGCGATGCCTGCCATCATCAGGCCGAGCGTCTGTTCGCCCGCCTCCGCGGTCTTTTCACCGACCACCTTGCCGGCAAACATCACGAGGATACGGTCCGACAGCGAACGGATCTCGTCGAGTTCGACGGAGACGAGCAGGATCGCCTTGCCGGCATCGCGCATTTCCACGATCCGGCGGTGAATGAATTCAATGGCGCCGATATCGACGCCGCGCGTCGGCTGGCCGATGATGAGCGCCTTCGGATCGCGCTCGATCTCGCGGGCAACCACGATCTTCTGCTGGTTGCCACCGGAGAAATTGGCGGTCTTCAGCCGCGGGTTCGGCGGGCGGATATCGTATTTCTCGATCTTTTCGGCCGCTTCCGCGCGGATCGCCTTCAGATCCAGCAAGCCGCCTTTGCCATAGCGCGGATCGCGGTGATAGCCGAGAACGGCGTTTTCATATTCCTCGAACTTCAGCACCAGGCCCATGTGGTGGCGGTCTTCCGGAATATGCGCAAGGCCGAGCGCGCGAAGCCGCGCGGGATCGGCCCCGGCAATCGGTTGCCCATCGAGCAGGATTTCTCCGGAGGCGGGCTTGCGGATGCCGGCAATCGCCTCGAGAAGCTCGGATTGGCCGTTTCCGGCCACGCCGGCAATACCGACAATCTCGCCCTCGCGCACCTCGAAGGAGACGTCATCGACCATGGTGACGCCACGGCTGTCCTTGACGGTGAGGTTCTTCACCGACATCAGCACCTTACCGGGCCGTGGCTCGCCCTTTTCGACGCGCAGGAGAACCCGGCGGCCGACCATCAGCTCGGCCAGTTCCTCGACCGTCGTCTCGGCGGTCTTGCGGGTTGCCACCATCTCGCCGCGGCGCATGACGGACACATCATCGGTGATCGCCATGATCTCGCGCAGCTTGTGGGTGATGAGGATCACCGTCTTGCCCTGATCGCGCAGCACTTTCAGCACCTTGAACAGGTGGTCGGCTTCCGCTGGCGTCAAAACGCCCGTCGGTTCGTCGAGGATCAGGATATCGGCGCTGCGATAAAGCGCTTTCAGGATTTCCACCCGCTGCTGCTTGCCCACCGGCAGGTCTTCGATCACCGCATCCGGATCGACATCCAGCCCGTAATCGGTTTCCAGGCGCTTCAATTCCTTGCGCGCACCGGCAACGCCCTTGGCGAGCAACTGCCCGCCTTCGGCACCGAGCATGATGTTTTCCAGCACGGTGAAATTTTCCACCAGCATGAAATGCTGATGCACCATGCCGATACCGGCTGCAATCGCGGCCTGGCTGTCACGAATGGTCAGCGGCTTGCCGTCGATGCGGATCTCGCCGCGATCGGCCTGGTAAAAGCCGTAGAGAATGGACATGAGCGTCGATTTTCCGGCACCGTTTTCCCCGATGATGCCGTGGATCGTTCCCTTTTCCACCTTCAGATTGATGTTCTTGTTGGCATGAACGGTACCGAAACTCTTGTCGATACCGACCAGTTCGATGGCAGGATGCTGGCTCACACGCCTTTGCCTTTCCTTTTCCGGACGCCGGACATGAAGAGGGCGTATGACGGATACCGCCATACGCCCTCTCGTCGTTTCATTACATCGGGCAGGTGTTGTCCGACATGTAATCGTGAACCTTCACGGCACCCGAGACGATGTCAGCCTTGGCCTTTTCGACGGCGGCCTTCATTTCCGGCGTCACCAGCTTGGCGTTGTTGTCGTCGAGCGCATAGGCAACGCCGTCTTCCTTGACGCCGTTGACCTGGATGCCGCCCGTGAACTTGCCGGCAGCGGTGTCCTTGTAGGCGTTGTAAACGGCCAGATCGACGCGCTTGACCATCGAGGTCAGCACCGAGCCGGGATGCAGGTGGTTCTGGTTGCTGTCGACGCCGATCGACAGCTTCTTGTTGTCGGCGGCGGTCTGCAGCACGCCAAGGCCGGTGGCGCCGGCTGCCGCGTATACGACGTCAGCACCCTGGTCGATCTGGTTCTTGGTGAGTTCACCGCCGCGGACCGGATCGTTCCAGGCAGCGCCGGTGGTGCCGGTCATGTTCTGGAGAACGGTGATCTTGGCATTGGCAGCCTTGGCGCCCTGGGCATAGCCGCAGGCAAATTTGCGGATGAGCGGAATGTCCATGCCGCCGATGAAGCCGACCTTGCCGGACTTCGACGCCATGCCGGCCATGACGCCGACGAGATAGGAGCCTTCTTCTTCCTTGAAGACGACCGAGCGGACATTCGGCAGCTTGACGACGGAGTCAACGATGACGAACTTCGTATCGGGGAATTCCGCGGCAACCTTTTCCATCGCCGACGTCCAGGCAAAGGAGACGGCCACGACCGGGTTGAAACCCTTCGAGGCGAAGTTGCGGATGGCCTGTTCGCCCTGCGTATCGCTGGTCGGCTCGAAATCGCGGAAGTCGGTGCCGGTTTCCTTCTTGTACTGCTCTGCGCCGTGGAAAGCCGCTTCGTTGAAGGATTTGTCGAACTTGCCGCCGGTGCCATAGACCAGGGCCGGCTTGATATCGGCGCCGAGCGCCGTGGTCGAAAGCGCCGCCATGGCGATCAGAGTCAAAAGGGTTTTCTTCATCGTGCAGCCCTGTTTTTGATAGTCATAATGGGTCCCCCCGCACGGCCCCCGAAGGGGCATGTCTGCGGTTGCCAGTATCGTTTGGTTATGTCTGGCTAGCGCTTATCCTTGCATGGCTTGCAGCGAAATTCATCAGAAATTTTTCGTTTGGTCAAAAACGAAAAAACTGCCGAAGACTTATACAAGAACGCCGCGGATCTGCTCAGATCCGCGGCGTCGTGCTGTCCAAATGATCAAGTTCAGCGTTCGATGGGGCAACTGACGCCCGTCCCGCGCAGGCCGCAATAGCCGCCGGGGTTCTTGGCCAGATACTGCTGATGGTAATCCTCGGCGTAGAAGAACTCCGCCGCGGGCGCAATTTCGGTGGTGATCGCCGCCTTGTGCCCGGCTGCGGTCAACGCCGCCTGGAAGGCATCGCGCGCCGCCTTTGCTGCCGCAAGCTGTTCGGGCGTCGTCGTATAGAGCGCCGAGCGGTAGGTGGTGCCGATATCATTGCCCTGGCGCATGCCCTGGGTCGGGTCGTGTTCCTCGAAGAAGGTCTTCAACAAGGCCTCGAAGCTGACCACGGCCGGATCATAGACCACCTTTACCATTTCCGCATGACCGGTGAGGCCCGTCGTCGTTTCGTGGTAGGTGGGGTTGGGCGTCAAGCCACCCTGGTATCCGACGGCGGTCACCCAGACGCCGGGGATCTTCCAGAACAGCCGCTCGGCACCCCAGAAGCACCCCATGCCGAAATAGGCCACATGCAGGTGATCGGGATACGGCCCCTTCAGCGGGCGTGCGTTGACGAAATGGTGTTCTGCGGTCGCAAGCGGCTCAGCGCGCCCCGGCAGCGCCGCATCCGGCGCCGGCATGACCGTCTTCTTGTTGAACATGTCGATCAGAAACATCCATGCCTCCTTAAAGCCCGGCCGGTTGAAGAGCACCCTGTCCGCCTCATGCGGACGAGGCTCCAAGCGTCGCCCGCCGATAACCGATCATCCACAACAGCAGGGACAGTGCGAGAAAAATCGCAAAGGCCGGCTGCTGGATGATGACGGCAAGGCCGCTCTGCCAGGCTTGCGGGTGAATATAGTGATTGATCCAGGCTTCCACCAGAGCAAGCGATCCCGGATCGACCGCAACCCAATCGGCCTCAAGGCTGGTGAGCACCACGGAGGAGGACGAGACCGACAGCACGGCATCAACCGTGCCGGCAGCAATGGCCAAAACCAGCGCCAGAAGACTGAGAAAGCGGAAGATGAAAGCCATAGGCGATCCCGTATTTGGCAGATAAGGCGCTTGTGTCGAGAAATCTAGGGCGGCCGAACGGGCTTTGCAACGCGCACCGCCGAGTGATGGACGCTCGCGACGGAAATGCACGGACGGTGCTTTCGATTGCAACGGCAAAGGTACCGGCAGCGGGCGTGACGTCCGCATCGATCACCCTTCAGGCCTTGTGCGTGACCCCTCCTGCCTCAGCCAGGGCCTGTGCATCAGAAAGACGCCGTTTTCCCGGCAGCGGACACAGCATCGGGGGACAGGTCACAAATCTTTCAGATTCCGGTTGCCACCCGGAAATTCATCGGTATATATCCGCCCCGACCGCTGCTTCGCCCGATCTCGCAAAGCAGCCCTTGGATCAAGGACAGGTGGCCGAGTGGTTGAAGGCGCACGCCTGGAACGCGTGTATACGTGAAAGCGTATCGAGGGTTCGAATCCCTCTCTGTCCGCCATCCCTAGCAGCAAACGCCATCTGGGAGCAGATGGTCGCTCGAAAAGCCTTAATATATCAATGCTGTACCGTTTGGCACTGACTGCACTGGGCGCCGCGCAGGTCTGCTGCGTATTCTCGAGAGCTTTTTACTACTGCATGCTGGTATGGCGGCGATGGGTGTTGATTTTCAAATATTTCAGCCTCCATACTGATTTTCTGCAATTCAGAAGCTTGATGCTCATTTAATACAAAGAGGATTTTGACATGCAACATGTTTACAGACAGTATTCTGATTGCCCATGTCAGCAATGCGTTCGAATTTGTGCCGGTATTCTGGCGAGAAGTGCAAAGACAGCCCGCTATCCTTACAGTGGAGCTGGCCAATGCACCAACGAAATGTAAGTAAGCACTCGGATCAGTTGATGTTGTAGCGAGATGCTGCGCTCTGCCCGCAGGTCAACGCCATTCGACTGAGTGTTGCCGCCGTTCGTTCGGTTCCAAAGATCCTGCCTCTGCCCCTCCCACTCCACCAGAAACGGCTTCAGCAAGCGGTCCAGTTGCATCGCCGTGGGCTGGCTGCCGTCGAGCATCGCTTCAACGATGTCTGGCGCGAGTAGACACAGGCGCAGGATGCGGCTGAACTAAAAGCATGTCGCATTTATTCAGCCTCATATCCTGCGGCTTTGAAGAAGTTTCGGCATTCAGTGACAGAGAAGAGTGCGATGATGT
>NZ_JBHFFP010000007.1:0-279188 GCF_042611105.1 Neorhizobium fuzhouense
CATTGACACGCTGCACCCCAATACAACCGGCGCCGGCTACCTCGTGCAGCCGCCGATCGCCACCCTCACCGCCAACGTCTGGTAACCTCACGCCCCATCATCATCTGTACGTGCCGGCAGGCGGAGTTTGCCGCCTGTCGGCACGTACAGCATCAATCAGTGAGCGAAGTTTTTCCTGTGGCCGGTATCATTCGATTGCCTGAATAGAACTATCTCGACGCCGCGCTGAACGCTCTGCACTGGAACCCGTACTATCAACGCGGCTACCAGCGAGATGCCAAATAGAGCGGCAGCAAGAGGGCTTGAGCAGACCACGCACAATGTGAAAAGGCGAACAAAAGCGTGAATGTCCTTTTCATTTGCGCGCGCGCCTGGCAACGAAGGGGATTTTTTACCTGTTGCGAAATTTCTGACCGAAAAAGGGAAGACAGCCGCTGCTAAGATCCACCCTACACGCGTGCTGTAGGAGTGATTGATCGCAAAATTAACCAGGCGCCTGTCGGCTTCGATGAGGTCTGCGCGACCAAGAAGGTCTTTGGCTCGCACCAGGAGTTCCAGCCGTGACGGCTCAAGCACAGCCACAAGGCGGATCTTCACGTAAAAATATGCGATTACGAAGAAGGTCGCCGTCAGCATTACCACGTAAGCCGAACTCATTTTCTACCTCGCTTCCATTTGTGGGCGGGTCTACGCCTCACTCCCTTAACGATCAATTTTTCTTTTTGTTTCTCAAAGCGTGCGCGGCTCCTGCGCACAACTGTATCGTGATAGTACATGATGGCAGCAATAAGCAGCATCATTATGACTATAAACGGCCAGTGCGCGCGCAGCAGGAACAGTAAGTAGCCCAAGGCCAAGCCGAGAAAGCCATGAGCCCCGCGCAACATCGGATCTGACGATGCCTCTGGCATCTCCACGATTCCGGCAATTGTGCCGCATAGCAACAGAAACCAAAGGAGCGCGTTCCAAGCTAAGCGCAGCACCTGCCGAAGATAATGAAAGTAGCGCAATTTTCAACCCAGCCCACCCCGAACTGGCGCCTACATCACATCACAAATACGATATTGCAATAGCAAGCTTAACCGAAGCTTACAGAATTATTGTGATTAATTATTGCCTTCTTTTGGCTAATACTGATTAGGAGTATCATTTTAACGCCGGCAGCGATGGGAAGACTACTGCCGGCGCTGTGGTCAGATCTCGCAGAATGCGTCCAGCGCGAAGCGATCGGCCACGATGCGGCCGGCATTGGCGCGCGGGTGGACATAGGTTTCCAGAAAGACAGACGAGCTGCGCCAATCGCCGGCCGCCATCGCGGTGCGCACATCCATTCCCAGCTCAATTGCTCTCGTCGCAAAGGTATGCCGGCCGCAGGTGTGCGGTGGTTTATGCGGGATGCCGGCGCGCTCGCAGACCGCCCTGATGCGTTCGTTGACGCTGTGGCGGCTGGTATAGCGGAAAACCCTGTCTTGCGCCTTGGCGGCGCCTCTGAGGTCGCGCAGGCGGCCGGCGAGTTCATCGGTCAGGTATCGCATCGAGTTGGTGGATGTCTTGGTTTTGAGGAGTAGGGCGGTGCGTGCCGTCAGGTCTACCTCTGACCAGCAAAGGGCGACAGCCTCGCTGATGCGGGCGCCGGTCTGCGCCATGAACAGCACGATGGCCGACAGGTGCTGCAGCTCGTCCTTGTCGGCCTGGCGCGCGAATGTGTGCAGCCAGACAGGCGAGGCGGGCTTCGGCCGATTGGGTCGCTCGGCCCGGAAACGCTTGACGCGGATAAGCGGGCACCAGCCGCGTTCATAGCCATGCATCAGCACCGCGCGAGCCGGCGTGATGGCCTGGCGATTGCGGGTGGCGTTGCTGTGAGCCGGATAGACGGCCTCCGCCATGGCCCTGATGTCGAAGGGATAGATTGAGGCCAGTGGCCTCCCTTCGAAGTAAGTGAGGATCGGCGCAAGATAGCGCGCCTCGCCACCGCTTGCGAGGTAGCTTTGGGCCGCCTGGCCGAATGTGACCGGTGGGCCGGCATGGGAATTTCTGCCATCGTTGTTGATGACGTAACGATTGCTCGATACATCTGCATAAGCCATCTGACACGTTCCTTGTGTTGGGCTGGTTAGAGCCCGCCGGCTGCTCCAACAGCTGACGGGCTCGCTCAATTTATGTGCGCGATCGCAATCCTCCAAGGCTTTATGCCGGCGAGTTGATGCAAGGGTTAACGCCGGGCGAGACGTCGCAATCCCCCATTTTTGTTATGCTTTAGCTTGCGGATTTCCCGCCTGCCATATTTTGCAATGCCTTAGAAAGTGGAGCCAATGGCCGGAGACGATGAGATGCAACTGCCGAAACGTGCTGCCAAACTCGAATGGGATTTGAATACGGCCATCTCTCTCATCACGCTCGGGAGCATGTGCGTCGGCGGGTTGACGCTCTGGATCAACAATAACCGGGATGTCGCAGATCTGGCCGCATGGCGTGACGGTCACGAGGCATTGCACAAGGAACGCCTGGCTGAGGTGAAGGGCATCGAGGCGAGCTTCAACGAACGCCTGAAGGCCGGGGAAGTCAGGGATAACGACTTTGACCGTAAGCTCGACAACCTCACCTATCGTGTCACCGTCGCCGAACAATCAGCCGTCTCCATCACCTCCTCGATCAAGGATCTGCAGGCCGGGCAGAACAAGCAGGCGGCCGACATCCAGGTAGTGAAGGAAATCCTGCAGCGGATGGAAGCGGCGCAGCGCCGGGGGACGCCGTGACCGTGTCGCCGTGTTAGTTTAGCAGGATCAGCTGATCGTCCGGAAGAGGGCGCTGGAGTGCTTTGGCTTCCTGCCATGGCGCGGTGAGCCAGGTTTCGATCTCTTCGGCGTCTCTCAGGATCACCGGCATGGCTTTCTGGTGGATCGGCGCGACGACGCCGTTCGGCTCTGTCGTCAGAAATGCGAACAGGTCTGCCTTGATCAGCCCCTCCTTGACCTTCCGAACACTTTCCCATTGCGGCGTCCAAAAGCCGGCGAAGAACATCAGCGGCTGATCCGGCCCGCCGGCAAACCAGGCATTCGGCGTCCGGCTGCCGTCAACCTTGCTCGCCGGATCCGGTTCTGCAAACCGGGTGAGGGGCACGAGGCACCGGCTTTCGACCCCCAACCATCGCTTCCAATGCCGGCTGTCAGTATTGCGGATATTCGTTGTGCCGCCGTCTGGTTCCATTTTCAGGAGGTGATCGAAATCAACCTCCTTGCCTTTGGCCCGCAGCTTTCCAGCGCGCACCGCCGCGGCACTGAAGAGTGCCTTTTGAGAAGAGGGCATGCCCCAACGCACCATGGCCAGCTCGCGCGCGCCATTATTGTTCCTGACGATCGGAGCCAGATAATCCGGGTAGAGATCGAGAGACGGCGGCAGGTTCCCAATCCGGTCCAGCGCCTTCGTCAAGGCCCGAATAGCGTCCTGATTGGTTGAGACATTATAGAGATTGCACATTCCTGCCGCTTCTCCGTTATGAACTATGTGCTGATATGGCAAACGATATGGGGGCATGCGGATGCTTGCCATACTGACGATTGCCGGATGTTTGGCAATAACACTTTCCTAAGTTCCAACCGGACTGCGGACCAGGTAGCCAAACATGAGACGCGCCTGCTTTGCTGCGCATGTCTTGCACTTCATCCTTCCTTCTATATCCCTGATCGAACTGTGGTGGAGGGTTTCAGGGATACCATCGCGCTCGAAGTCCACTATCGCCCCGCACGCAAGACACTCGATGACAGCCATGTTGTGGCGTGGGATGGTATTCAGGGTAGGGTTCTGCCACTCGATCGGCACGAAGCGGCGACCGCCTGGAAGGTCATAGGCCTTGGGCATGGGTACTCCTTTCGGAGACCGGCCGCATTCGGTCTGAGGGTGGATTAGCCCGCCGCAATCGAGCTGCATCCGAGTTGCCAGCCTTGCCATCGGCCGTCAAGTTGCTAATGCTGTTTCGCACTGGCTATGGCAGACAATCTTATGTGTGGTGAGGGGGCGGACAAAAATTGCATAACGAATTCAACTGACGCAAAAATCCCCACACCTCACGCTATTTTTGTTGATTTTCCTGTGGAAAATGGGATTAGTCGCATTCCTGCAGGGGTCGCCATATCTCAGGCTGAATTTGAAGCGCGCGACGTCCGCGCTTCGTGCCGTAGCAGCGGCGTTTGCCCGCGTAACGCAAGATCTTTTCCACCGGCAAAACCCCTCCTGTCACCGCGCCGAACACGGATGGCGGCGCCCGGATCAAACTTCAGGTGTCATCATGACGGAACGGAAAATCCCGGTCGCGATCTTTGCAGCGGTCTCTCAAAACAATGTCATCGGGCGCGATGGCGACATGCCGTGGAAACTGTCGACGGATCTCAAGCGCTTCAAGGCGATGACGCTCGGCAAGCCGATGGTGCTGGGGCGCAAGACGCTGGAAAGTTTCGGCGGAAAGCCCCTGCCGGGGCGCCCGCATGTGGTGGTGACACGCAATCCGTCGTTCATCGTCGATGGCGCCGATGTGGTCACCTCCCTGGATGCGGGGCTTCAGAAGGCAAGAGCGATCGCTGCGGCAAGCGGTGCCGAAGAAATCGGCGTGATCGGCGGTGGCGAAATCTATGCGCAGGCGATTGACCAGGCCGACCGCCTCTATATCACCCATGTCGAAACGGTGATCGCAGACGGCGACACCTTCTTTCCAGTGATCGACCCGCAGTCTTTCGACAAGGTGGAGGAAACCGTCGTGCCGGCCGGCGAGAAGGACAGTTTCCCCACCCGATTTGCCATCTATCATCGTCGAACTGCGGCAAACTGAAACATTTCGTTACCTAACACCCGGATGTGAGCCCGCCGTGCGTTGAAAGCGACCCATCGCATCCCTATAACGGGTCATAACCCGACTGCCGCATTTTTGACGCGGTTTTCAAGCGGGGCGGGAGTGACACGAACAAAGAGGTTTTGATGCCCTGGAGCAATCAGAATGGCGGCGGTCCCTGGGGGGGCGGCGGCGGCAATAATCAAGGGCCCTGGGGTCAAGGTCCGAACCGACCGCGCGGCGGCAATGGCGGTGGCGGAAATGGCGGCCCGCCGGATCTGGAGGACATCATCCGCCGCAGCCAGGATCGCCTGCGTGGCCTCATCCCCGGCGGCTTCAACGGCGGCGCCTTTCTGATCGTTTTTCTGATCATTCTCGCCTTTGTCGGCATCCAGTCGATCTATACGGTGCAGCCGGACGAGCGCGGCGTTGAACTGCGCTTCGGCAAGCCGAAGGAAGAAATCTCCGGTCCCGGCCTGCATTTCCATTTCTGGCCGGTCGAAACCGTCGAGATCGTCAAGGTCACCGAGCAGCAGCAGAATATCGGGGGACGCGGCCTTGCCAATTCCACCGAAGGCCTGATGCTGTCGGGCGATCAGAACATCGTCAACGTGCAGTTCTCGGTGCTCTTTACCGTCAACGATCCGCGCGCCTATCTGTTCAATCTTGAAAGCCCGGCGGCAACGCTTCAGCAGGTGGCCGAAAGCGCCATGCGCGAAGTGGTCGGCCGTCGTCCCGCCCAGGATATTTTCCGCGATAACCGCGAGGAAATCTCCACCCAGGTGCGCGACATCATCCAGGGCACCATGGATACCTACGGCTCCGGCATCGCCATCAACGCGGTTCCGATCGAGGATGCCGCACCGCCGCGCGAAGTGGCCGATGCGTTCGAAGAAGTGCAGCGCGCCGAGCAGGATGAGGACCGTTTCGTCGAGGAAGCCAACCAGTATGCCAACCAGAAGCTTGGTCAGGCACGCGGTCAGGCAGCCCAGGTGCGCGAAGAAGCCTCCGCCTACAAGGATCGCGTCGTCAACGAGGCGACCGGTGAGGCGCAGCGCTTCATCTCGATCTACAACCAGTATGTGAACGCCCCGGAAGTGACGCGCGAGCGCATCTTCCTGGAAACGATGGAGAACGTTCTGAAGAACGCCAACAAGATCATCGTGGAGGAAAAGCAGGGTGTCGTGCCCTATCTGCCGCTGACCGAACTGATGCGCCAGAACAATGCCGCCACGCCGGCCCAGGGAGGCAACCCATGAGTTCGAACCGTCTCCCAATCTTCATCATCGGCCTCGGCGTCATCCTGTTTCTCGTCTATTCCTCGGTCTTCGTCGTCAACGAGCGCCAGCAGGCGATTGTCGTGCGCTTCGGCCAGATCCAGGACGTAAAGACGCAGCCCGGCATCTACTTCAAGCTGCCGCTCGCCTTCATGGATGCCGACCGCGTCCAGTATATCGAGGACCGGGCGTTGCGCTTCGACCTCGACAATATCCGCGTGCAGGTGCGCGGCGGTGCCTTCTACGAAGTGGACGCCTTCGTGGTCTACAAGATCACCGATGCCCGCCGTTTCCGCGAAACCGTCTCGGGGGATCGCGAATCGGCCGAATCGCGCCTGCGCACCCGTCTCGATGCAGCCCTTCGCCGGGTCTATGGTCTGAGGAACTTCTCCTCGGCTCTTTCCGACGAGCGCTCGTCGATGATGCAGGAAGTGCGTGCCGACCTGCAGAATGCAGCCGAATCGCTCGGTCTCAATGTCAGCGACGTGCGCATCCGCCGCACCGACCTGACGCGGGAAGTGTCGCAGCAGACCTATCAGCGCATGAAGGCTGAGCGTCTCGCCGAAGCCGAACTGATCCGTGCCCGGGGTAACGAGCAGGGCCAGCGTCGCCGCGCCATCGCCGATCGTCAGGTCGTCGAACTGGTGTCGGAAGCGGAACGCGATTCGGAAATCCTGCGCGGTGAAGGCGATGCCGAACGCAACCGCATCTTTGCTGAAGCCTTCTCGCGCGATCCGGGCTTCTTCGAGTTCTATCGCTCGATGCGGGCCTATGTGTCTGCCCTTGGCGACAAGAGCACGACCATGGTGCTGAGCCCCAACACGCAGTTCTTCCGCTATTTCAACCAGAGCAGCGCGCAGGCGGGTGGACCCGGGCCGACCGCAGGTCCGGCGGTTCCCGCAGCCCCGGCTGCAGGTGCTCCGGCCACACCCGCCACGCCTGCGGCACCGGCCAATTGAGGTGGCAGGCCCGGTATCGGGCCGCTACGTCCCTGACGTTGATAAGGGGTGGCTGCGGCCGCCCCTTTTCCGTGGAGCAATCGATTGCATCCACCTCTGCGGGAAGTCTCACGTAAAAGGCAATTCCCACCGCCCTCTTTCCGCCGTATGGTTTTGGCGAAGTGCCACCCTTTAAACCCTCAAGGATGCCTGATGGTGAACTCCCTTCGATCGTCGCTGCGACAATCCCTGGCGGCCGTGATGGCGCTGACGCTCATCGGACCCTCTTTCGCTGCGCCGGCCATGGCGCAGGCAACGATCGCGGCGGGGCCTTCCGCCAAGGCGCAGGGCGGTCCTGCGTCGGTGGCGGATCTTGCCGAAGGTCTCCTCGATGCGGTGGTCAACATATCCACCTCGCAGAGCGTCAAGGGAGACGGTGCAGGTGCCGGCCCGCAGCCGGTCATTCCGGAAGGCTCGCCTTTCCAGGAATTCTTCAACGATTTCTTCGACGGCAAGGACAAGAAGGACGGCAACCGCAAGGTCAATTCGCTGGGCTCCGGCTTCGTCATCGATGCCTCGGGCTATGTGGTGACCAACAACCACGTCATCGAGGGCGCCGATGATATCGAGGTGATTTTCCCGAACGGCAGCAAGCTCAAGGCACGGCTTGTCGGCACCGACACCAAGACTGACCTGTCGGTTCTGAAGGTGGAGCCGAAGGCGCCACTCAAATTCGTCCGCTTCGGCGATTCCAAGACGATGCGCATCGGCGACTGGGTCATGGCGATCGGCAATCCCTTCGGGCTCGGCGGGTCGGTCACCGTCGGCATCATTTCGGCGCGCGGCCGCAACATCAATGCCGGGCCCTACGACAACTTCATCCAGACGGACGCGGCGATCAACAAGGGCAATTCCGGCGGGCCGCTGTTCAACATGAAGGGCGAGGTGATCGGCATCAACACGGCCATTATCTCGCCGAGCGGCGGTTCGATCGGCATCGGCTTTGCCGTGCCGACGGAGCTTGCCCAGAACATCGTGCAGCAGTTGATCGACTTCGGCGAAACCCGCCGCGGCTGGCTTGGCGTGCGCATCCAGCCGGTGACCGACGATATCGCGGAAAGCCTTGGCCTGGATACGGCGCGCGGCGCACTGATTTCCGGCGTCATCAAGGATGGCCCGGTCGACAAGGGCGTGCTGAAGGCGGGCGACGTGATCCTGACCTTCGACGGCAAGCCGGTGAAGGAAATGCGCGACCTGCCGCTGGCGGTCGCCGAAAGTCCTGTCGGCAAGGAAGTCGACGTGCAGGTTCTGCGCGACGGCAAGGAGCAGACGGTGAAGGTGACGCTCGGGCGGCTGGAAGACAGCCCCGAAGCGGATGCCGACGATGACAAGCCGGCTGTTGCACAAGGCAAGGGCGGCGAAACCCAGGACCAGGCACGGCCTGAGGATCCGGCCGAAGTGCTCGGCATGACGCTCACCATGCTGGACGAGGTGCGCCACAAGAATTTCGGCATTGCCGACAGTGTCGAAGGCGTCGTCATCACCGATGTCGCCGCCGGCTCGGTGGCTGCCGAAAAGGGACTGAAGGCCGGCGAGGTGATTGTCGAAGTCGGCCAGGATTTTGTCGCCACGCCCGGCGATGTCACGTCTCGCATCGAGGAGTTGAAGGGCGAGGGGCGGCGCAATGCCCATATGATGGTGGCCGGTGCCAGTGGCGAACTGCGCTTCGTGGCGCTGCCGCTGGAGTGAGTGGCGGCTGAATGACAGCAACGGCAGGGATCAGCGCCCTGCCGTCTCCTTTGTGACCGCATAGGTGACATGTCGCTTCAGATGCGGGTAGGTGTCGGGCACGCGCGGGCTGTCGAAGTCGAGCTCAGGGCAAGGCGTCATGCCGATACGCCGCATGACGGCCGTCGAGCGGTGATTGTCGGCAACCGCAAAGGAAATGATGGTCTCGAGCCCCCTGATGTTCAGCCCGTAATCAAGGAGGGCCCTTGCCGCCTCGGTGATGTAGCCATTGCCCCAGAAGCGCGTGGCAAGCCGCCAGCCGATCTCGATGGTTTCGATCGGGAAGATGCCGGCCATGTTGGCCGGCGCCAGGCCGCAAAAGCCCATGGCCTCGCCGGTTTCCTTCAGTTCCACGGCGTAAAAGCCCAGTCCGTCCTCCCGGATCATGGCATTGACGCGGTCAAACAGCAGATCCGCTTCCGCGTGGCTGCGGCGAAAAGGAAAGAATTCCATTACCTTGGGGTCTGAATTGATCTCGCGAAACAGGTCGCGGTCAGCCTCCAGCCAGTTGCGCAAGCGAAGCCGCGGCGTCTCCAGAATGACGATGGTCTCCTGCGCGTCGGTCATGGTGTGACGAATTCGTGTTTGCGGTAGCCCTGGATGTAGAGGAGGGCGGAAAGATCCGAATGGTCGATGCGGATCTTTGCCTCTGCTGCCACCGCCGGCTTGGCGTGGAGGGCAACGCCGGAGCCTGCAAGGCCGATCATGCCGAGATCGTTTGCGCCGTCGCCGACGGCCATCGCCTCAGCCGTCGAGATCTGAAGCGTCGTGCAGATATCCTGAAGAGCATCCACCTTGGCCTGCTTGCCGAGAATCGGCTCGGCCACTTCGCCGGTCAGCACGCCGTCCTTCTCGATGAGAATATTGGCGCGGTTCTCATCAAAGCCCAGCGTCTTTGCAATGCGGCTGGTGAAGACGGTGAAGCCGCCGGAGACGAGCGCGGTGTAAAATCCCTTGGCGCGCATGGTGGCAATCAGTGCCGGGCCGCCGGAGGTGAGCGTGATGCGCTTTTCGATCACCTCGTCCACCACGCCGATCGGCAGACCCTTCAACAGGGCGACCCGTTCGCGAAGGGCCGGTTCGAAGGCGATCTCGCCGTTCATGGCGCGCGCGGTGATCGCCGAAACCTTCTCCTTCAGGCCCACGACATCGGCCAGTTCGTCGATGCATTCCTGGCCGATCATGGTGGAATCCATGTCGGCGATCAGCAGTTTCTTGCGGCGTGTTTCGACATCCTGCACGACCACATCGACCGGCAGCGTGCCGATGGCGGCGCGAAGGCGCGCCTCGCTGTCGCGGGCTTCCGCCTCGTTGCGCAGCGCGACATCGCAGGCAATTCCATCCGCCAGCCAGTAGAGGCCGGCGGCGTTGACGGCTTCGGCAGCCCTTTCTCCCAGCACTCCGTCGAGAACGGGATTTGACGGATGGGCGATGAGCGTGGCAACGAGAGCCATGATGAAAAACCTTCGGGACAATTGCGAGGCTATCCTGATAACCGGGCCGACGGCGGGCGGCAAGTCGGCCCTGGCGCTTGATCTGGCGACACGGCATGGCGGGGTGGTGATCAATGCCGACAGCATGCAGGTCTACGATACCCTGCAGGTGCTGACCGCACGCCCGTCTGCTGCGGAAACGGCGGACCTGCCGCATCTGCTCTACGGCCATGTGCCGGCAACCGCCGCCTATTCCACCGGCGAATGGCTGCGCGATGTGTCTACACTCCTTGTCACCTTGCGTAAGGACGGGCGCCTGCCGGTGTTCGTCGGCGGCACCGGGCTTTATTTCAAGGCGCTGACCGGCGGCCTTTCCGACATGCCGGACATTCCGGGCGAGATCCGCGACCGCCTGCGTGCGCGTCTCGTGGAGGAGGGGCCGGAGCTGTTGCATGGCGAGCTTCAGCGGTCCGATCCGGCCATGGCCGCGCGGCTTTCCGCCAGCGATGGTCAGCGCATCGTGCGCGCCCTGGAGGTGGTGACCGCAACAGGCCAGTCGATTGCGGTCTTTCAGGAGCGCAAGGGTCCCGTCATCATCGATCCCGGTCGCGCCGAAAAGATCGTTGTTCTGCCGGATCGAAGCGCATTGCACCGGCGCATCAACCAGCGTTTCGAGATCATGCTGGAAACCGGCGCCGTCGATGAAGTCCGCGCGCTTCTGGCTCTTCAGCCGCCGGTCGATGCGCCGGTTCTGAAGGCGATCGGCGTGGCCGAGATCGCGGGGCTCATCGCCGGCACCATGACCCGCGAACAGGTCATCGAGCGCGGCTCGGCGCTCACGCGCCAATATGCCAAGCGCCAGATGACCTGGTTTCGCAACCAGATGGACGACAGCTGGCTAAGGTTCGACCCTCTGGCGTAAGGCCGCCTCGATCCGCGCGAGGACCGGCTGTTTCCGTCCCGGTCGTCGCGGCGGGGTCAGTCGTTGCTGTAATAGCCCGGCAGGCCACGGCGAACGAGGCGGGTATCAGCGGCGGAGGCTGAAGGGCGAGCACCGGGCAGCATGTCCGGATGATAAGGTTCGAGCGGGCGGTCCGGTGAACCCTCCGGCATGCGGGCAAAGCCTGCGGCTTTATCCTGCCGGCGGTCTTCTTCCTCCCGCTGCAGAACGCTGGACTGGAAGTCTGCGATATCCGTTGCGGATTCTGTTGCGCGCATGCGGGCAATGACGCCGCGAAGGTCCACGGTATCGGGTGTCCTGTCGCTGTGGCTGTCGGCCGTCGCGCGGGCCTGCGGCAGGATGTGGTCGGGCACCCGGGCAAATTTCATCCGCATCGGCACGCTGATCGCCTCGCCGAAGGCAATCGCCTCGCCATTGCCGATGGCCGAGAGAAAGCTTGTCGTTGACGTGGCCGAATCGGGAAGCGCCGAGCGGATGATCTCCTGGTCCCGTTCATTGGCCAGCCGCATGGCAAAGACGGTGGAACACTGCGACAGGATTGTCTGGTCGAGTTCGCCGGGGCGCTGCGTGATGATGCCGAGCGAGACGCCGTATTTGCGGCCCTCCTTGGCAATGCGGGCAATGGCCTGGCGCGTCGGCAGGAAACCCAGTTCGCGGTCGGCGGGCACATAGCGATGGGCTTCCTCGCACACCACCAGCATATGAATGCCGCCATCCCCCAGAGCGCCAGTTCGAACGCCATGCGGCAAAGGATGGAGGCAACCGAATTCACCACTTCGGCGGGAATGCCGGCCAGTTGGAAGGTGGAAATCGGCCGGCCATCGCCCGGAATGCGGAACACATGCGCGATGGTCTTGAGGATGGTGTCGTTGATCGTGTTGGTGGAAAAGAGAAAGCGATAGCGCGGATCGCCGATGGCCGACAGAAGGCGCACCTTGAGGGCCCGCAGCGCCGGCTTTTCCCCGCGCCCGTCGAGCCGGCCCATCCGCTCGTCGATCAGAGCCAGCAGATCGGCCATGCGGTAGGGCACCGGCGTGTCGCAGGTGAGCGTGCCCTTGTCGATGGCGCGCCTTGCAGAGCCCGTCTGGCTGCCGCGAAAGGCGCGCTTGGCTTCCGGGATGAGATCACGCAGGACATCCAGCTCTTCCGGCACCGGCGGGCGGCCGCGAAACACCACTTCGGCAAACTCTTCAAGCCGCATCAGCCAGAAAGGCAGGTCCAGCGTATCGGTGTCGATGACCACGGCCTTGTCGGGGAAGGCGGCGGCAAATTCGTTGTGCGGATCAAGGATCAGCACCCGAAGCTTCGGGTCTGCCTCGATTGCCTTGTGGAGGAGAAGCGAGACGGCGGTCGACTTGCCGACGCCGGTCGAGCCGACGATGGCAAAGTGCTTGGACAGCATCGAGGGAATATGGATTGTGGCGTCGATGGCCTCGTCCTGCGTCAGCGTGCCGATCACGCAGCTGCCAGCCTCTCCGGCATCATAAATGCGCTTCAGATCATTGGCGCGAATGCGGTGGGCAATGGCGCCAAGATGCGGGTAGCGGGAAATGCCGGTGGAAAAGCGCTCCGCGCCATCATCATCCACGCGCACTTCGCCCAGAAGCTCCACCTCGACACGGAATTCGTTGCGGCGGTTTTCGCCCCATCCGCCGGCACCCGTTGCCATCGAATAGGTGAGTGCCACCACGCGGTTGCGTCCGACGCTGATAGAGATCAGGCGCCCGACCGACCAGAGCTCGGTGAGCTCCGTCGAACCGGCATCCTCCATGGCGGCAATGGTGGCATGGGCGCCCGTGCAGGCAACCACCCGTCCGAGAAACCGGTTTCCGGGCGTCAGGCCGTCACGGCGGTCTGCGTGGCTGACGCCCTGCGGGCTCTGGTGATCGTCATGGCGCAAGGATGCGAGCCTTCCTGGGCATATCGTGGCGAAGGAGAAAGGTGGAGGCCGCGAGGCGGCAGTCCGGCCCTTCCCGGGCGCAGGATAGGGGCCGGGGCTTTAACAGGAGGTTGCGCCGCCATCCCGTTTCCTGCCGGTTTTGCGAGCGGATGCCGGTCAAGGCCGATGTTTTCTTGCGCATCTGCGTTGACGGGCGGCAATTTTATGGCTAACAGTTCAGCCCATGATCGTATCGAACGCACTTATCGTGGTGGGAAGGCGCATGGGCAGGATGGTGTAACCATCCGGCGATAGCCACCCATGCGCTACCGAAGGCTCCTCCAGGGGGCCTTTTTTTATGCCTTCAATCAGGCCCCAAGGCCTCGTTTCACACACAAGAGATAACGGACCAGGACATGACGGGTACAGCAGACAATCGGATGACAGGGGCGGAAATCGTTCTGAAAGCCCTGAAGGATAACGGCGTGGAGCATCTGTTCGGCTATCCGGGCGGCGCCGTTCTGCCGATCTATGACGAAATCTTCCAGCAGGACGAGATCAAGCACATCCTCGTGCGTCACGAACAGGGCGCCGGCCATGCCGCCGAAGGTTATGCCCGTGCCACCGGCAAGGTCGGCGTCATGCTCGTCACCTCCGGTCCGGGTGCCACCAATGCGGTGACGCCGCTGCAGGATGCCCTGATGGACAGCATTCCGCTCGTCTGCCTCACCGGCCAGGTTCCGACCACGCTGATCGGCTCCGACGCCTTCCAGGAATGCGACACCGTCGGCATCACGCGCCCCTGCACCAAGCACAACTGGCTGGTCAAGGACGTCAACGAACTGGCAGCTACCATTCATGAAGCCTTCCGCATCGCCCAGACCGGCCGTCCCGGCCCGGTTGTCGTCGATATTCCGAAGGACGTGCAGTTTGCCACCGGCACCTATACGCCGAAGACGAACCATGTGCCGCAGAAGAGCTATCGGCCGCATGTCGATGCCGACCTCAATGCCGTTCGCGCCGCCGTCGAACTGATGGCATCCGCCCGTCGCCCGGTTCTTTATACCGGCGGTGGCGTCATCAATTCCGGTCCGGAAGCGTCGCGCCTGCTGCGCGAACTGGTCGAGCTGTCGGGCTTCCCGATCACCTCGACGCTGATGGGGCTCGGCGCCTATCCGGCGTCAGGTGAACATTGGCTCGGCATGCTCGGCATGCACGGCTCCTACGAGGCCAATATGGCCATGCATGATTGCGACGTCATGGTCTGCATCGGCGCACGCTTCGACGACCGCATCACGGGCCGCCTCAACGCGTTCTCGCCGAATTCGCGCAAGGTCCATATCGACATCGACCCGTCCTCGATCAACAAGAACGTCCGCGTCGATATCCCGATCGTCGGCGATGTCGGCCGCGTTCTGGAAAACATGGTTCGTCTGTGGCGGGCGCTGCCGACGAAGCCGGCGCCGGAGCAGACGGCCGAATGGCGTGCCAGCATCAAGGCTTGGCGGGCCCGCAATTCCTTCGCCTACACCAATTCCAGCGATGTCATCATGCCGCAATATGCCATCCAGCGTCTCTACGAGGCGTCGAAGGGGCGCGATACTTACATCACCACGGAAGTCGGCCAGCACCAGATGTGGGCAGCGCAGTTCTTCGGCTTCGAGGCACCCAACCACTGGCTGACCTCGGGCGGTCTCGGCACGATGGGCTACGGCCTGCCGGCGGCGATCGGCGCGCAGGTGGCGCATCCGGAAGCATTGGTCATCGACATCGCCGGCGATGCCTCCATCCAGATGTGCATCCAGGAAATGTCCTGCGCCATCCAGCATAACCTGCCGGTCAAGATCTTCATCCTGAACAACCAGTACATGGGCATGGTGCGCCAGTGGCAGCAGCTGCTGCACGGCAACCGTCTGTCCAATTCCTATACGGAAGCCATGCCTGACTTCGTCAAGCTGGCCGAAGCCTATGGCGCCACCGGCATCTATTGCGACGATCCGAAGGAACTGGACGATAAGATTGCCCAGATGATCGCCGTGGACGGCCCGGTGATCTTCGATTGCCGCGTTGCCAATCTCGCCAACTGCTTCCCGATGATCCCCTCGGGTAAGGCCCATAACGAAATGTTGCTGCCGGACGAGGCGACGGACGAAGCCGTCGCCACCGCCATCGATGCCAAGGGCCGTCAGCTCGTCTGATCAGCCGCCAGAGGGACAAGAAGGATCACATCCATGAACGCACACCTACAACCCACCGGCTCGGCTTACTTCATCGCGCCGGAGACCTCGCTTCAGGAGCGCCACACGCTGTCCGTGCTCGTCACCAACGAGCCGGGCGTCTTGGCCCGCGTCATCGGCCTGTTCTCAGGCCGCGGCTACAATATCGAAAGCCTGACGGTGTCGGAGACGGAGCATGAGGCGCATCTGTCGCGCATCACCATCGTCACCAATGGTACGCCCGGCGTGCTGGAGCAGATCAAGGCGCAGCTGGAGCGTATCGTACCCGTCCACCGTGTTGTGGACTTGACGGTACGCGCCGGCCAGCTGGGTCAGGAGCGCCCGATCGAGCGGGAAGTGGCGCTGGTCAAGATCGCCGGCACCGGCGAGGACCGTGCCGAGACGCTGCGTCTGGCCGATGCCTTCCACGCCAAGGTGGTCGATGCGACGGTGTCGCATTTCATCTTCGAGATCACCGGAAAGTCTTCCAAGATCGACCAGTTCGTGGCGATCATGAAGCCGCTCGGCCTCATCGAGGTGTGCCGCACCGGCATTGCCGCGATGAACCGCGGCCCGCAGGGCATGTGATTTCCGTTGAAGAACAGGTCTCCGATTTTCTATCGGAGACCTTTTAGATTCAAGGCGTTACGCGGGTTTCCGGGCAAGGAGAGTCCGGAACTTCAGACGGTGATTCAAGCCGTCAGAGCATGTCGAGCGGCTGCTTTTTTGCAGGCGGCGCAAAGGCGCGGTCCAGCACGGCCCAATCCTCGTCGCTGATATCGAGATCGATGGCGCTGAGATTTTCCTCGACACGGGACGGCGTGCCGGTTTTCGGAATGGCGATCATCTGCTCGCGCTCCAGCACGAAGGCGAGCGCCACCTGCGCCGGTGTCGCCTGATAGGCCTTGGCAATCCGGATCAGCTCGGGATGCGTGAGCAGGCGGCCCTGTTCGATGGGGGAATAGGCCATCACGGCCACGCCGCGCTCCTGGCACCAGGGCAGGAGATCGTATTCGATGCCGCGCCGGGAGAGGTTGTAGAGCACCTGGTTTGCCGCGCAGTCTTGTCCGCCCGGCACCGCCATCAGTTCCTCCATGTCGTCCACGTCGAAATTGGAGACGCCCCAGGCGCCGATGCGACCATCCGCCTGCAAGGCCTGAAGGCCGGCGACGGTGTCTGCCAGCGGATGCTGGCCCCGCCAATGAAGGAGGTAAAGGTCGAGCCTGTCGGTTGCGAGCCGCTTAAGGCTGCGGGTGCAGGCCTCGATCACGCCCTCACGGCTGGCATGGTGCGGATAGACCTTGCTGACGAGAAATACCTCCTCACGGCGCCCGGCGATCGCCTCGCCGACAAGCTCTTCGGAGGCGCCGTCGCCATACATTTCCGCCGTATCGATGAGTGTCATGCCGCGGTCGATTGCGGTCTGCAGGCTTTTGATCTCGGATGCGCGCTTGCGTCGGTCCTCGCCCATCATCCATGTGCCGATGCCAAGCGCCGGCACGGTGGCGCCGCCTTTCAGGGTGACGGTCGGCATTTCGGCGTGCATGGCAATCTCCTGTGGCGGCTCTCTTTGTTCCCGACGGCATAGCGCCTGACATTGGCACAGTACGCCATCAGCAGATAGGCACTTGAGGAGGCCGGTCAACCACATCCATCGAAACTAGTCGGTCCGGTGTGCTGCAGCGCCGGTCGCCCCCTCCGGCTGGCAAGGGGCGATGGCGGCGCTGTGGGTTCGGATCAGTTGAATGATTTTGGCCGATCGCGGCAGTCTTCGTCATCTTCGCGGCCGGGCACCCCAACGATGTGACGGTCATTGAACAAGGCCGGATGCTGCAGCGCCTCATTCCGCAGCTCATTGGAAAATTCCTGGGCAGGGTTCGGCATGACGATGCCCGGCGCCGGCTCAACGCTGACATGACCTACGGGAATGGCCGGCGGATGAGCGTCATAGGTCGCCTGGAAGTTGGCGAAACCGGCCAGGAGCGATGTGTCTCCTAAATTCGGAATCGGACCTTGTGTGTCCATGCGAAGTGCGCACTTGAACTGCTGGGGTGCGTTGAAGATTGCCTGAAGGGTCTTGTTGAACGATAGCGTCGGGTTAAATGCCATGCGCGCCGTGCGAAGATCCAGTGCACCCTGATTGTCCGTCAGAAGGCCGCGATAGATATATTCAGCCGCTGCAGGATAGGGTGTCATGGCACCCAATGACGCGATGATGGCGGTCGCAAAGACCGGCATCGAAAACCGCTGGAAAAATTTCAAGGCAAGGTAGCGGCCGAGCGTCCGCAAATCCGTGAGGTCGTTGATCATGACGATTCTTTCTTCGTTGAATGAAGGTTGGACGGGGAGGAGTGAAGTCATGGGAATTCCGTCTGCCGGCGGAATCTCCGTGCTTGTTGATGGTGAGTGATCAGTGCCCAGTGCCCAGTGCTCGCGATGCGGATTGCACCGGATTGCAGGAAAGGCTTGCGCGCGTCGCCCGCGGCTGTCGCGGATGCTGCCGCCATAGAGGTGGCAAGAAGCGCCGCAGGAAGGCTTGGAACTGCGTCAGGCCAGCTGCGCGGCTTCCAGGAGAATGATGTAGTTCCCGTTCGACAGCAGCAGCCCCATCAGGGTCAGCCCCGCCACCTCATCGGTGAGTACCCAGTTGCTGCCGTTATACATCAGCGTCGTCTGGTGAAGGATGTTGGTGCCTGGGACGGAGAGGGTGAGCGGGAAAATCACCGTCATGCTGGGGATGTCCCACGGGAACGAGATCGCGGCACCGCCCGCAAGCGGCACCATCAGCTGGGCAACGACCTGTCCATTGGTCTGCTGCGCGCCGGTCCAGACCTGGTTCTGGCTGTCGGAGATATTGGCGAGATTGAAAGTGATCGTCGGCATCGGAGTGTCCTTTGGGGGAAATGGTGAAGGCAAAATTGCGATGTGCGGGCATGCGTCGGCTCTCGCCGACGGGATGTCAGTTCTTGATAGAAGGGTTGAAGCGTCGCTGAGTGTCAGGGCAGCAATGCTGCCGGAGCCGCTCGCAGGATATTGTCCGGCCCCATGACGACGCCCAGGCTTGGGCTGGTTGGGCTGAACTCGACCATCAGGCTGTTGGTAACGCTTGCCGAATCGATTGTTTCGCCGGCCATGTATCCACCGAACATCACCCAGTAGCGGTTCTGGTGCGGGATGAAGGTGGTGGTGATATTGGCGTTGAAATTGACCGTATAGACCGGCGCACCGCCGATCGCGACGCCGAGATGCACGGGGTAGTCGAAGATGGCGGAGAGCTGGCGGATCGTCATCGTCCCCTGCGGCCCGCCGGTGCGAAGGTTCTGGAAGGTCGGAGCCCCGTAGATGTCGGAGGTCAGGTCGATCAGGTTTTCCCGGTCCGGATTAGCCGCCACCTGCTGGCAGGCATTGAAGTAGGAGCGGTTGCGATAGATGCCCCTTTCGCCCCAGATGAAACTCATCTCGGTGTCCCAGGAAAAAGCAAGCCTGGTCCCAGGTGCGGCAGGCCGTGCCATCCAGGCAAGGCTGATCACATGCTGGCTGCCCTCACTCTGAGGCGGCACCTGATAGATGGCGAAGTTGCCATGCAGTTTGGACATGTTGGTACAGGTCAGGCGGTAGTCGGTCATGGCAACCTCGCGGATCTGCTGGAAGACGGGCGCCAAGGCGCCCGCCGACGGGGAAGGATCAGGAAACGGTGATGATGTTGTCAAGGCCGAGGACGGCGGTGCGCGAGGTAAGCGCCCCGCCATACGTCACCTCGATGGCGCCCGTCACATCCTCGATGTCGATCACGTCGCCGGTTTCGAAATTGCCGAAGATCACCCAGTAATTCGGGTGCGGCGTGAAGACGGCCGTCATGTTCGGCTGAGCCTGGACTGCAAAGGTGCCGGAGCCTGCCATGCCGATGCCGACCGAGGTCTGGTTGGGCACCACGTTGGACAGCTGCTGGATGGTCAGCGAGCCGAGGGCGCCGGCCGAACTCGGGTTGGCAAAGGTGGTTGCGCCATAGGCGTCCTGCTTCAGCTGGATCAGGTTCTGGGCATTCGGATCGGCCGGCACGACCTGCGAGGCGTCGAAGTTGATGCCGGGCTTCAGGATGCCGGTTTCAGACCAGGTGAAGCTGTAGGCGAGGTCCCAGGAAAAGGTGACGCGGGTACTGGGCGCCGTGGGGCGTGCAAACCAGGCCAGCGAAAAGACATTGCCGGGCATGGTGGACGGCGGCGCCTTCTGGAAGACGGCAAAGCTGCCGGAGATCTGCGAATTGTTGACGCAAGTGAGAGAATAGATGGTCATGAACGTACCTTCCGGTTCTTGTGTGTTCGCCTCGAAGTGATGGAGGAGCCGGTGCCCATGGGGTGCGGCAGGCACCGGCTCCATCCCTTCCGTCTGGTGTGGGCGGAAAAACCAGCGGAGAGGGATCTGGATGGACCGCCGGGCAAGCCAGCGGCGCGTCGGGTCAGAGGTGCCGCGGCGGGCTTCCCTTTGGTGTGCAGAGCGCTTGCGCCGAGGAGGCCCGCGGGGCAGGGAACGGCATAGCCTGGGCCTCTCCGGAAGCACGTGGGCCGGTGGCTCTCTGATCGTTCATGGCGGGCCTCCTCTCGTTCGGGAGGTGCAGCGCTCTGGTCGTCGCCGGCTCCTCCATCTCTCTGTTGCAACAAGATATAGATGCAACTTTCACGGTTGTCATTGTCTTAACGTTCGCAAAAGTTGTATTTGCGTGTCAGCTCAACTTCAATCATGGGATGTATTGACTCGGGAGCAGATTTCGGAGAGCCAGGCGGCGAGCAAGGCTATTCCTTCGGAGGGAGGCCGCGACGGCTGCAGGCTTTCCAGCGTGCCGGCACGGGCTGCCTGCCGTATTGCGCGGGGCGAGCGGCCATAGGTGGCGCGGAACAGCCGGCTGAAATGGGCCTCGTCCGAAAAGCCGAGCGCATAGGCGATTTCGCCGATGCGCCGGTGCTGCTCGGCCGGATCTGTGAGCGCAATCATGCACCGACGCAGACGACGGTTGCGGATATAGGTTTCCACGCCGCCGGCGCGCGCAAAGATCCGGTAGAGCTGGCTGCGGGAAATGGCGAACTGCCGCGCCAGGCCGGCGGGGGTAAGGGTATCGCTCCGCAGGTTGTCCTCGATGTAGCGGCGTATCCGCCGGGCAAGCGTCGCCTCCCGGACCGCAGAGACAGCCGGTGGGCCAAGCGTGGCTTCGATGAGCCGCAGCAGCGCGGAGCTTATGGGATGGATCTCATGCCGTCCGGCGCCGGCCATGGTGTCTGCCAGCGTTTTCAGGAGGTTGCCGGTAAGTTTTGCAGCCGTGACTTGAGCCGGATAGATGCGTGGGGTTCCCCAGCCGCCGTCAAGCGATGGCAGATGGCAGCGCGGCACGATCATGTGGATCATGTGCGCGCCCACCGTGCAGAGATCCGTCGCCAGGGCAAGGTCGAGGACGATCATATCCCTCGGGCGCAGCCGCATCCACCTGTCCTGCCAAAGCGCCGCGCGCCCTTGGACCAGGACCGAGACGATGACGGCATCCATATCGTCGACTTCTGCCTTCTCCTGACTGCGCCGATAGCGCCCGTCGGCGAGATGCTCGTCGAGAAGCAGGAAGGCTTCGCCGTGATAGGCAGTTCCGTGCGCCATCTCCTCGCGCGGTCGGAGCCTGTTGGTGCGGTGGAAATCAAAGGCAAGCATCAGGCCGCTTTCGCAGGAGCAGGCGCGAGGTATGTCAGACAGGGTGCGGCCCAATGGGATGGGCGCGGGCATGCCAGAGGCGGTGGCAGGGAGCGGTATCAAATTCTGATTGTGTGACATTTGCACCTCCAGGTTGTGTCTGGAGGCAAAATTGCGAGTACAATTCTAGGTTTTCAACTGACGATTTTTTTATTTTTTAGGTTGTATTCCGGAGTGCTGGTACGGTTGTGGATGAGGGAATGCGCCAGGCACATCGCAGAGATCGGCTCCATCGATCGGGAGGTATCACCTGCCTCTTCGTTGCCGGATGCAAACGCGCACTTGAACGTGGCACACAATCTGTTCCATGGTCACCGGCAGGCGGATGCAAGGACCACGACGATGCACAGCGACCACGATCACCACGATCATGACCATGATCACGACAATCACTACAGCGACATGCAGGCGCGGGTTCTGGCGCTGGAAACGGTTCTGACGGAAAAGGGGCTGATCGACCCGTTGGCGCTTGATGCGATCGTCGATACCTACGAGACGAAGATCGGTCCGCGCAACGGCGCGAAGGTGGTGGCCAAAGCCTGGGCCGACCAGGCCTTTTCCGAATGGCTCGCCACCGATGCGACGTCCGCCATTGCAAGCCTTGGCTATACCGGTCGCCAGGGCGAACATATGCGCGCTGTCTTCAACACGGAAGAGACGCACAATCTCGTCGTCTGTACGCTGTGCTCCTGCTATCCCTGGTCCGTGCTTGGGCTTCCGCCGGTGTGGTACAAGGCGCCGGCCTACCGCGCCAAGGCGGTCATGGATCCGCGTGGCGTGCTCTTCGACTTCGGCGTCGCCTTGCCGCAGGACAAGAAGGTCCGCGTGTGGGATTCCACCGCCGAGCTCCGCTATCTCGTGGTGCCTCAGCGCCCCGAAGGGACGGAAGGCTGGAGCGAAGAACGGCTGGCGGAACTTGTCACCCGCGACAGTATGATTGGCACCGGTCTTGCCCGCGGCGCCGGCGAGGTGGCGGCATGAACGGCCCGCATGATCTGGGTGGCCAGATGGGCCACGGCCCGGTGCGACCGGAAACGGACGAGCCCTATTTTCACGGCGACTGGGAAAAGCGCGCCTTGGGCGTCACGCTCGCCTGCGGGGCTTTTGGCGCCTGGACCATCGATGAGAGTCGGCACGCACGGGAAAATATTGCGCCCGCGGCGTACCTGTCGGCAAGCTATTACGAAATCTGGATCCGCGCGCTGGAAGTGCTGCTCAAGCGTCACCGCTTCGTGACGGAGGCGGAGCTTGCGGCGGGCCACAGCCTTGGCCCCGGCGCCACACCCCGCCGGGTGCTGGAGGCCGCAATGGTGCCGTCCGTGCTGGCGAAGGGTGGACCCTGCGACCGGCCTGCAGAGAGTGCGCCTGTCTTCGTCGTCGGCCAGCGCGTGCGCACGCGCAATATCCACACCCTCGGCCATACCCGTCTGCCGCGCTATGCCCGCGCAAAGACCGGGGTCATCGAGGCGGTGCAGGGATTTTTCGTCTACCCCGACGACAATGCCCATGGCCGCGGCGAAAACCCGCAATGGGTCTATACCGTGGTGTTCGACGGTCGCGAGATCTGGGGCGATGGAAGCGACCCGACGCTCACCGTCTCCATCGATGCCTGGGAGAGCTATCTTGAGCCCGTGTGAAATCGTGTCGCCGCTGGCCGGCTCTCCGGGCCTTCCCGTCTCGCCTGAGGGCGCACCGGTGTTTGCCGAGCCATGGCAGGCCAAGGCCTTTGCGCTGACCGTCCTTCTTCACGAGCGCGGCGTCTTCTCCTGGGCGGAATGGGCAGAGCATCTGTCGCGCGAGGTAAAGCGGCCGGAGCGGGCCGCCGACGGCGCGGATTATTTCGACGCCTGGGTGGCGGCGCTGTCCCACCTCTTGGCCGAGAAGGGGGTGGCCGAGGAGGGGCAGGTGCTCGCCCTGCAGCACAGCTGGCAACGCGCAGCAGAGGCAACGCCGCATGGCAGTCCGATCGTGCTCAGCAATGATCCGCAGCATTTGCCCGACGCGGGATGGCGGGGCGGCGTGTAAATATCCGGTATTTTGTCCTGCTGGATGTGGTCGGGAAGAGTTGCATCCTGTAATTTCAAATAGACTTCTCGTTGATTGAATGTTGATGTAGATAAAAAGGGTACGTTCGGTTTATTCGCACCTGGGGGACAAGGTGAGCGCGAATACAGAAGAGCCGGGACATTCTGATTATATCCTTGGGGGCTATCTGATCCTGGCCCCACTTCTTTTTACCGGGCTGCTGGTCGTTGCCTGGCCGATTGCAATTTCTGAACCAAAGCCCGCCTGGCAGATGTTTTTTGGGCCGCTTGCGCCTGCCGCCGCAAAGCCGACCGGTGTTACCAATCTCCTTGGGGTGAGAAGCAGCGAAGTGATCGTCCTGCTTCTTGTTGCCGTCTCCGGCGCGCTGGGTGGGGCGCTTAACTCCGCCTACAAATTCGCCATTCACAAAGGGCTCGGCCAGTTCAATCAGAACTGGATCTGGTGGTATGTGATGCATCCCGTCTTTGGCATGGTGCTGGGCCTGCTGATGGGGCTGCTATTGCAGGCGGGGCTGCTGACGCTTGCACCACAGGCGGGCGAACAGGCCTCGGCTCCGCTTAATCCGGCAGCCCTTGCCGCTATTGCCGGGCTGACCGGCATGTTCGCCCGCAAAGGCATCGCCAAGCTCGACGAGTTGTTCGACACGATCCTCAAGGCGCCGAAAGTGCAGGATGCGATGGATGCCAAAACGCCGGTGATCGACAAGCTCGATCCGGCCGAGACGCAGACAGGCGCCACGAAGGCAGAGGTCGTCGTCATTGGCCGCTATTTCGATCCCAAGGCCATCGTCAAGGTCAATGGCACGGCCTGCGACGCGGCGGCCGATGGTGATGGACGCCTGAAGATCGCGTTGCCGGCTGATGTGCTGCAGGGACCCGCGACGCTTCAAGTCACCGTCATCAATCCGGGCGATGCCGGGCTGGAGTCCAAGCCTGCCACATTCGAGGTGAAGTAGCGATCAGCGCGGTGTTTCAGGTTGCTATTCTGTTCCGAATCCTTGAATGAAGGGTCATGCAGTTCGCACCGCAACAGGATGAGGCCCTGAAGGCCGTTTCGAAATGGCTGAAGGATGGCCGTAGCCAGGTCTTCCGCCTGTTCGGCTATGCCGGAACCGGCAAGACGACGCTTGCGAAGCATTTTGCCGAAAATGTCGATGGCGAGGTGCTGTTTGCCGCCTTTACCGGCAAGGCGGCACAGGTGCTGCGCTCGCGCGGCGCCACCAATGCCCGCACCATCCACTCGCTGATCTACCGCCCGCGCGGCGAGGAGGCGGTGGAAGACGAGGAAACCGGCAAGACATCGGTCTCGCCGATGTTTTCCATCAATCGCCAGAGCCCGCTTGCCAAGGCCGCCCTCATCGTCATCGACGAATGCTCGATGGTGGACGAGCAGCTTGGCAAGGACCTGATGAGCTTTGGCACACCGATCCTGGTGCTCGGCGATCCCGGCCAGCTGCCGCCCGTTTCCGGCGGCGGTTTCTTCACCGAGCAGGAGCCGGACTATCTTTTGACCGAGATTCATCGGCAGGCCCGCGACAACCCGATCATCCAGCTTGCTATGCAGGTGCGCGAAGGCCGCGAGATCATGCATGGCGATTACGGAACCGCCCAGGTGATCTCGCGCAATGATGTCAACCAGGCGCTGGTTCTGGAGGCCGATCAGGTGCTTGTCGGCACCAACAAGACGCGCCGGCGCTATAACCAGCGGCTGCGGGAGCTCAAGGGTTTCAGCCTGCCGCATCCGCAATCCGGCGACAAGCTGGTCTGCCTGCGCAACGATCCGGCCAAAGGCCTGCTCAACGGCTCGCTGTGGCAGGTGATGAGCTCGTCGCGCGAAACCGTCAAGCCCGGCATCAATCTGATGATCCGCCCGGAAGACGACGACATGAACCGCGGTGCGGCCAAGATCAAGCTGTTGAAACAGGCCTTTGAGGAGGAGGGGGAGATCCCCTGGACCACCCGCAAGCGCTATGACGAGTTCGACTTCGGCTACGCGCTGACCGTCCACAAGGCGCAGGGTTCGCAGTGGAACAATGTCGTCTTGTTCGACGAAAGCTGGGCCTTTCGCGACAGCCGCGAGCGCTGGCTCTATACGGCGATCACCCGGGCCGCCGAAACCATCACCATCGTCCGGTAATCTGCTGGATCAGTGCGGCAGAAGACCAAGCACGATCGCCTTGGCGGCCGCCTGGAAACGGTTGGATACGCCAAGCCGCACGATCAGGCTTTCCTCAAGTGTTGCCAGTTCCTCGTCCGTCATGTTGAGCTGCCGGGCAAGGTCGGCGCCCTTGAAACCTTCCGTCATCAGCACGAGGCATCGCCGGTCGCGCTCGCAGAAGGTGAGGGGTTCGACATGGACACCCGCCGTCACCGTCGGTGTGATGTCGATCTCGTTCACCAGCGTGCGGATCTGCTGGATCTGCCGGTGGATCGAGGAAATGTCGGAGGTCAGTTCGCGCTTGCGGCTGTCGAGCACCCGGCAGAAAATCGCATCTGCCTCCAGCTGGCTTGCCGCTTCGCTCAGGTCCTGCATCAGGTCCTGGATGGCGGAAAGCGGCATGCCGATTTCGCGACAGGCGTTGATCACCGCCATCTTGCGGATCATGCGGTGGTCATAGACCCGCATCATGCCCAGCCGTTCCGCGCTGATCAGGCCCTTTTCCTCGTAGAAATGCAGGGTGCGGTGGGTGACGCCGAAGAGTTCGGCCATGTCTGAAATGCCGATGGGCTGACCGTCACCGCTGAGGTCCGGCCCAATCCGAGGCAGGAAGGCAGGGGCTGGGCGCCCCATGGTTTCACTCGATGTGTGTACCCGCATGACTGTCTCCTCCTCATGCAGCACAGGCAGGCTCCGCCAGCCCGTCTGCCTGCTGAAAGTGCAAGGTGCGGCGGAGGCTGCACCTATTTTAAGCAATTCTAAAGTTAACAGTTTATTCCGGATGCGAAACTGCGATTCTATGGCCACAAGAATTGATAGATCCTTCAGCAATTTGCGTGGAAACGGGCGGATAATTCCATTGCCGATGCGCCAGCCTTTGCTTTAGACATGCGGCCACTGCCTGCTCAAGGACCCGTGCGATGCCCGCGAAGCTTTCCGTCAATCTGAATGCCGTTGCCATGCTGCGCAATCGTCGCGATCTGCCGTGGCCAAGCGTCGAGCATCTCGGTCGCGTGGCGCTTGAAGCCGGCGCCTACGGGCTGACGGTGCATCCGCGACCCGACCAGCGCCATATCCGCTTTTCCGATCTGCCGGTGCTGCGGGCGCTGATCGACGATGTGTTTCCGAAGGCCGAGTTCAACATCGAAGGCTATCCTTCGGAGGATTTTCTGGCGCTGTGCGAGAAGACGCAGCCGGAGCAGGTGACGCTTGTGCCCGACGACCCCGCCCAGGCAACCTCCGACCACGGGTTCGATTTCCGCCGCCAGGGCCAGATGCTGAAGCCGATCGTTGCGCGCCTGAAGTCAGCCGGCATGCGGGTGTCGCTGTTTGCCGATGGTGACGGCGATGTCGAGGCAGTGAAGCTTGCCAAGGCGACCGGCGCCGACCGCATCGAGCTTTATACCGGGCCATACGGCGGGTGCTATGATCAGCCGGAAAAGGCGCGCGAAATGCTCGAGCTTCTGGGGCGCACCGCCGATGCGGCCGAGGTCGAAGGGCTTGGAGTGAATGCCGGCCACGATTTGACGGTGGCCAATCTTCCCGCTCTTGCCGCGCGCATTCCCGATCTTGCCGAGGTATCCATCGGCCATGGTCTGACGGCGGATGCGCTGGAATACGGCATGGCCGAGACCGTGCGGCGCTTTCGCCGTGCCTGCGGCGAAAAGGTCTGAACACCGGCGCTCAGAGATCGAGCACCCATGTCTGGCCGTTGAGCTCAGGGCCGAACATGCTATGCCGTTCCTCCGATACCAGCCGGAACCCGGCCTTCTGATAGAGGGCGAGCGCTGCCGCAAGATTGTCATTGGTCCAGAGGCTGAGCGAGCGGTAACCGCTGCGCCTTGAAAACCCGATGGCGTCTTCGACCAGGGCCTTGCCCAGACCCAGTCCGCGTGCGGCGGGATCCACGTAAAGAAGGCGCAGCTTTGCCACGTCCGATCCGCCGTCCATGATGAAGATCGAGCCGAGGCGGTTTCCACCGCGCTCGGCAATCCATGCTTTTTCGCGCGCCGGATTGAAGTTTTTCAAAAAGCGGCCGGCGACGTCGGCCACGAGCGCCTCGAACTGGTCGTTCCAGCCGAATGTGCGTGTGTAGAATTCGGCCTGAGCGGCAATGACCCAGCCCATGTCTCCGGGCCGATGATCTCTGAACACGACTGGTGCCGATGCTTCGCCGCCGCCAAAGCTGTCGCGCATGACGGCGATGGCTTGCGCAAGCGGCTGGCGGCCCTCGACGGGCAGTCTTTCGAGCGCTGCCGCGATCTGCTGGCGTGACAGGTCGGCAAGCCGCGCCCGCTCGTCCTCGCCTTGCGGCGTCAGCACCAGCGTCTGGCTGCGCCTGTCCCTCGGGTCCTCTTCTGCCACCACCAGCCCGCGGGCGCGAAAAGTCTTGAGGATGCGGCTGAGATAGGCCGGATCGAGCGACAGGCTGCGCGCGAGGATATTGGCCGCAACGCCGGGAGTAGCGCCGATATCATGCAGGACACGCGCTTCAGCCAGCGTATAGCCGGCGCCGAGATAGTTGCGGCCGAGAATGCCGAGCTGCTGCGTATAGAAGCGGTTGAAATCGCGGATGCTGTCGAGGAGATCGATCATGGGCTGAACCTCTTTCGAGCATTTAGCGGGAAATTTGTTGACGGAGTCAAGTAAATTTGCGCGCTTCACGCAAAAACGCCGGCGAAGCTTCGCCGGCGTTGAAAGTCCGATAGGTAGAAGGGGCGCTGATTGCTCAGCCGAGGGCTGCCTTGTGTGCCTCGAAAAACGCGGCGGCGGATTGCGGCTTGCGTCCAGTCAGCCGTTCGAAGGCGTCGGTCAGGATCTCGAAATTGCCGGCACGGGTATTGGCATCGGCCGAGACAATGAGTTCGACGACGAAGGGCGGCAGGCCGGCGCTCGCGGCACCGGCGGCAAGCTGCTCGTCGTTGACGGGTACAACCGCCAGCGGCTTTCCGGCGGCCTTGGACACGATGGCCGCCACATCGTCTGCTCCGAGAAGTTCCAAGCCCGTCAGCGTCAGGATGACATTGCCGGCCGGCGGATTGGCAAGGGCAGCTGCCGCAGCCGCGGCGCAATCGTCGCGCGAGATATTGGGCTGGCGGCCGGCGCCGATCGCGGTGAACCACTGGCCGGATGCAAGGTTGCGCGCCATGCTGCCGAGGTAATTGTCGAGATACCAGGAATTGCGCAGGATCGTGTAGGAAAGGCCGCTGGCCTTGATCGCCTCCTCGGTGCCCAGATGATCCGGCGCAAACGAAACCAGCGATTTGTCCGGGTTCGGCATCGAGGTGTAGAGGATATGCTTGACGCCGGCCTTGGCGGCGGCGGCGACGGTCGCCTTGTGCTGCTCCAGACGCTTGCCGGGGACGGCCAGTTCGTCGGTCGAGATCAGCAGCAGGCGGTCGATGCCGGCAAAGGCGGCTTCAAGGCCAGCGGGGTCGTTGAAATCGGCTGCGCGCGTCTCGATGCCCTTTGCTGCCCATTCGGCAAGTTTTGCCGGATCGCGGCTGGCGGCGACGATCTGGTCTGCCGGGATCTTGGCCTCTGCCAGGAGATGGGCAAGAACGCCGCGACCGAGTTGGCCCGAAGCGCCTGTGACGAGTATCCGTGTCATTGAAAAGTCCCTTTGCAAGGTCTGCTGCGATGCTCTCATTTTGAGAGTTGCACTACAATAGGAATTGACCCGCCCCTGTAAAGGAGGCAGTTTTGCGGGAGATCGTTACCTTGAAGGAACCACCATGAATCAGCGTGCCGAAGTCACCAGCTTCTCTGCCGTTATGGCGCAGGTCGACGGCTGGGACAGCGACAACTGCCCGGTGCGTGATGTCATCAGCCAGATTGCCGGCAAGTGGTCGACGCTGCTGTTGCATGCGCTCTCCGACCGTCCCTATCGCTTCGGGGAACTGCGCCGGCTCGTGCCCGACATTTCGCAGCGCATGCTGACGCAGACCCTGCGGGACCTGCAACGCGACGGCTATATTGCCCGCACGGTCTACCCCACCAAGCCGCCGAGCGTGGAATACAGCATGACGCCGCTTGGCCATTCGCTGTTTGCGCCGCTCTCGAAGGTGCTGCAGTGGGCGCAGGACAATCATGAGCAGGTCAAGGCTGCCCGTCTGGCCTTCGACGGGTCCGATCTCGCGCGCTGATCCGTCTTTTCCGGATCTTTTAAAATTTCAAGCGTCCGCGTCTTGCCCTCTTGACCGCGCAAAAAACTGCGGGTAGATCACGAACCGTACCGTACGGTACTTGTGGAGGGCTTGATCGTGTCTGCTGAACTGCCAGAAATTCCGGAGTTTTCGCCCCGCCAGAACGCTGTTCTGGAACAGGCGCTGAAGCTTCTGGTGGATGGCGGCGAAAAGGCACTGACCACTTCGGGCCTGGCGCGCGCCGCCAACTGTTCCAAGGAAAGCCTCTACAAGTGGTTCGGCGATCGCGACGGATTGCTGGCGGCGATGATTGCTTTTCAGGCGGCCAAGGTGCGCACCTTCGAGCGCGGCGCCGGGCGTCTGACGGCCGATCTGCTGCGCGAACACCTGGAAATCTTCGGGCGCGATCTTCTGGAGGTTCTGTCGGGGGATGTGTCGCTGGCGCTCAACCGGCTGGCCATCGGCCAGGCAAGCCGCGAGGGATCCAAGCTCGGCCGCCTCCTCATCGAACATGGCCGACGCCAGATCGACCGGCGCGCCATCGGCCTCATGGAGGCCGGCCGTCGGGCAGGGCTCCTGCGATTTGCCGATGCCGACGGCGCCTATCACACGCTTTACGGCCTCGTCGTCTCGGATCTGCATGTGCGCATGCTTCTGGGCGAACCGGGCCTCAAGGACAATGCACGCCAGGCGGCAAAGGCGGTGGATGCCTTCCTGCAGCTTTACGGCGTGGGACCGGATACCGAAAACGTCTGACCGGCGCTTTCGGATGATGACTTAACCGCACAAACAACACCGCATAGGGAAGGACACTACAATGCGCGTCTATTACGATCGGGATGCTGATCTCAACCTCATCAAGTCCAAGAACGTCGTCATCGTCGGCTATGGCAGCCAGGGTCGCGCCCACGCGCTGAACCTGAAGGATTCCGGCGCAAACAACGTCGTCATCGCGCTGAAGGCCGGTTCGCCGACCATCAAGAAGGCCGAAGCCGATGGCTTCAAGGTCATGACCGTTGCCGAAGCGGCCGCCTGGGCAGACCTTCTGATGATGGCAACCCCGGACGAGCTGCAGGCCGACATCTACAAGGCCGAAATCGCCGGCAATATCCGCGACGGCGCAGCCATCGCATTCGCCCACGGCCTCAACGTTCACTTCGGCCTCATCGAGCCGAAGGCATCGGTCGACGTCGTCATGATCGCGCCGAAGGGCCCCGGCCACACGGTGCGCGGCGAATACCAGAAGGGCGGCGGCGTGCCCTGCCTCGTGGCCGTCCACCAGAACGGTTCGGGCAATGCGCTGGAACTGGCGCTCTCCTACGCCTGCGGCGTCGGCGGCGGCCGTTCGGGCATCATCGAAACCTCGTTCAAGGAAGAGTGCGAAACCGACCTCTTCGGTGAGCAGGTCGTTCTCTGCGGCGGTCTCGTCGAGCTGATCCGCGCCGGCTTCGAAACGCTGGTCGAAGGCGGTTATGCGCCGGAAATGGCCTATTTCGAGTGCCTGCACGAAGTAAAGCTTATCGTCGACCTGATCTATGAAGGCGGCATCGCCAACATGAACTACTCGATCTCCAACACGGCGGAATGGGGCGAATACGTCACCGGCCCGCGCATCATCACGGCAGAAACGAAGGCCGAAATGAAGCGCGTTCTCACCGACATCCAGACCGGCAAGTTCACGTCCGACTGGATGCAGGAATACCGCGCCGGCGGCGCCCGCTTCAAGGGCATCCGCCGCCTCAACGACAGCCACCAGATCGAGGAAGTCGGCACCAAGCTGCGCGCCATGATGCCCTGGATCGGCAAGAACAAGCTGGTCGACAGGGCCGTCAACTAAGCACTGGATGCCGCGCCCTGCCTTCGGGCGGGACGCAGGCCGCATATCCTGACTGATGAGGGGCCGGACGTCGAAAAGCGTCCGGCCCCTCGGCGTCTTCGGCCTTACATGCTGTAGTATCTTTGACTGAGGCGATGTGCATGGCGTCAAGGCAGGATTCAACCTGCGCTTCTGATCGCGCATGGGTGGACCCACACTTATCACCTCATTTCGCTCCCCCGGATTTAAAAGTCCGGGGGAGTTTTGCTTTGCCGCCTCACCAAGGGCGCGCTACATCTCACCGCGGGACTCTTCGCGATGAAAATGCCTCTGCCGTACCAAAAATCGATAAGTCAGTATTGCTGACCTATCGGAACTTGTGTAATGCAGAAGCCAGAAGAATTGAAATAAGAGGAAACATTCGTGCTCGATTGGGATCATATCTTCGCCACGCGCTCCTCGCGCATGCGCGCATCCGAAATCCGGGAACTGCTGAAACTTCTGGAGCGGCCCGACATCATCTCCTTCGCCGGCGGCATTCCGGACCCGGCGCTGTTTCCGGACGTGGCGTTCAAGGATGCCTATGCGGAAATCTTTTCGAGCCCGCAGGTCAACGCCGCTCTGCAGTATTCCGTCAGCGAAGGCTACAAGCCGCTGCGCGAATGGCTGGTCGGCGAGATGGCCAAGATCGGCATCGATTGCACCGTCGATAACGTCTTCATCACGTCGGGTTCGCAACAGGCGCTAGATTATCTCGGAAAACTGTTCCTGTCGCCGAAGGATACGGCGCTCGTCACCTGGCCGACCTATCTCGGTGCGCTGCAGGCCTTCAACGCCTATGAGCCGAACTACGACCAGTTGACGCCCGGCGGCAATCGCACGCCGGCGGCCTACCGCGAAACGGCAGCCGCCAATGGCGGCGCGGTGAAATTTGCCTATCTGTCGGCGGATTTCTCCAATCCGACCGGCGAGACAGTGGATCTGGACGGCCGCAAGAAGGTGCTGGAACTCGCCGACGAGTTGGATATTGCCGTCATCGAAGACGGTGCCTACCAGTCGCTGCGTTATAACGGCGATCCGATCCCGCCGATCCTGGCGCTCGAAATTGCGGCGAAGGGCGGCATCGAAAACACCCGCACCATCTATTCCGGCAGCTTTTCGAAGACGCTGGCGCCGGGCTTGCGCGTCGGTTTCGTCGTCGCAAACATGTCGGTCATCCGCAAGCTGGTTCTGATGAAGCAGGCGGCCGACCTGCATTCCTCGACGATCAACCAGATCGCCATCGCCCATGTCGCCGAGCGCATATTCGACAGCCAGGTCGCCAAGATCGGTGCGGCCTACAGCGCCCGCCGCGATGCCATGCTCTCGGCCCTGTCGCGCTACATGCCGGCCAGCACCAGCTGGACGAAGCCGGAAGGCGGCATGTTCGTCTGGGTGACGCTGCCGGCGGGGCTGGATGGCGCGGAGCTTCTGGCGCGCTCCATCGAGACGGAAAAGGTGGCTTTCGTCCCGGGGCAGGCTTTCTTTGCCGATCGCTCAGGCGCCAACACGCTGCGGCTCTCCTTCTCCTGCGCCAACGAGACGATGATCGAGGAGGGCATCCAGCGCCTCGGCCGCCTCATCCGCAACGCCGAAGCAAAGGCCGCCTGATTTAGGCTGCAGCCACTGCACATATACGGCTTCAAAAAATGCGCCGGCGTCTCCGCGGAGGGGCCGGCGCTTTTTGCTGCGCGCGCGCAGCGATTTCCCAATTGTCATCGCTTTCGCGGCGTGGCTGTGTCATGACAGCTGGACGCATCGCCGGATCGGCTGCGGGCACTCTTGGGAGATGGGATCGCATGCAGGGCCTGACAGAGGAAACGCACCGGGTGATTGCGGATCTCGCCCGCCAGTACGGCCTCAGCGAGGATGCGGTTCTTGCCATGCTGATGGCGGTTCAGCGCGGGCAGGGCACCATGGCGCAGTTCAACATCGGTGAACTCGGCGGCAGCGGCCAGTGGATGCTGGGTGGCATGACCATGGTCGGCGACATGTTCAACTATGGCCTGAAGAACACCGTCGACAGTCTCTGCAATGCCCTGTCGCAGGCGCTTGCCGCGGGGCGCATCGTTTTTCCAGCAGAGGCCGGCGGCGCCAGCGTCTGGTGGCCGCAGCACCTCGGTTCGCCGTCCAGCGCCGGCGCCCAGAACGACAGCGCCTATGCGGTTTTCCCAGCCCATCGGCGGCTCGCCATCAAGGATGCGGGCGGCGTGACGCTCTATGATACCGGCGATCACTTCATTTCCGGCGTCGGCCAGCAGCAGGGCAGCAATAGCGGGCTGACCTTCTCCAGCCAGTATGGCTCGTTTTCGGTATCGAGCCTGCGGCGCGCCGACGAACCGGAGGAGCCTGTGCGGCCGCAGGAGGCGTGGGCGCCGGCGCTTTCGGATGTGCAGCCGTCCGCTGCCCCGAAAGTCCAGCCGCTCCAGCAGCAGCCCGCGGCTATCGTTGCGCCTGCACCGTCTGGCCAGGCCGCAGGGCAAACGCCGCCGGCGCCTGCACCCGCCGGCGCCACCGCTCCCAAGGATGCCGCCGAGATCATCGGTCTCATTGAAAAGCTCGCGAGCCTTCGCGAGGCAGGCATCCTGACCGACGCCGAATTTTCCGCCAAGAAGACCGAGCTTCTCGCCCGCCTGTGATGGTCTTGCGGCGCAAATCCTCGCGTGCCGTCCGCATAATTCCAGTGCGCGCAATTCCAGTGCGCGAAATTCGACTTTGTCACACCTCTGTTAGACATCCATGATCTAGCGGCAGCAATCGTCATAGAGAAGGATTGCTGCCATGAAGATGTTTGTCTCTGCCGTTTCCGCCCTCGTCGCCTTAGGCGCGCTTGCCGTGTCGGCCAACGCTGCCGATCTTGTCATCTATACCAGCCAGCCGAACGAGGATGCGCAGGCAACCGTCGATGGTTTCAAGGCGGCCAATCCGGGCGTCGATGTGCAGTGGGTCCGCGACGGAACCACCAAGATCATGGCAAAGCTGATGTCGGAGATCGAGGCCGGCAATCCCGTGGCCGACGTCCTTCTGATTGCCGATACGGTGACGCTCGAGCGCCTGAAGCAGGACAAGCGCCTGATGGCCTACACATCGCCGGAAGCAAAGGCCTATGATGCCTCGCTCTACGATGCCGATGGCTACTACTATTCGACGAAGCTCATCACCACCGGCATCATGTACAACACGCAGGCCTCGATGAAGCCGACAAGCTGGAAGGACCTGGCAAAGCCGGACGCCAAGGGCCTTGTCGCCATGCCGAGCCCGCTCACCTCGGGCGCCGCCCTCATCCATGCCCAGACGCTTGTCGAAAATCAGGCATTGGGCTGGGATTACTATCGCGCGCTCAAAGATAACGGCGCCATTGCCGCCGGCGGCAACGGTGCGGTGCTGAAATCGGTTGCGAGCGGCGAAAAGGCCTATGGCGTCGTGGTGGATTACATGCCGATCCGCGAAAAGGCCAAGGGCGCACCGGTCGAGTTCGTCTTCCCCTCGGAAGGCGTCTCTGCCGTCACCGAGCCGGTCGCCATCTTGAGCGCCACCAAGCATGCCGACGCGGCCAAGAAATTCGTCGATTACGTCTTGTCGGAAAAGGGTCAGGAGGGTTTTCTGAAGCTCGGCTATATCCCGGCCCGCAACGGCATGGCGCTTCCGGCCGGCTTTCCGGCCCGCGACACGATCAAGGTGATGTCGCTCAAAGCCTCCGACGCGCTGAAGAACACCGATAAGGATCTGAAGACCTTCTCCGGCATCTTCGGCGGTAACGGCTGATTTCCAGGATCGCAATGCGTGCCTCACGAACCAAGGCAAACGGCCAGCCCCGCTGGCTGTTTGTCTTCGTCTTTGCCGCCCTTTGCCTGCTGAGCGTTCTGCCGCTCGGCCGGCTTGCCTTGACGGGCGCGCTGTCGCTCGCAAGGGGTGGCGGCGATGGACTGCTGTCTGATCCGGCGCTCTGGCAGGCGGTCTGGAATACGCTCACCACCTCCTTCCTCGGCATGGTGGTCGCGGTGTTCCTCGGCGGCGGCTTTGCGCTGCTTCTCACGCTGTTCGATATCCGCGGCCGCACGCTCTTCGGCTTCCTCTTCATGCTGCCGATGATGATCCCGCCGCAGGTGACGGCGCTCTCCTGGGTGGGGCTGACCGGACCCTCGAGCACGCTGTTGAAGGCGGTGGGACTTGCACCGCCGCTCGGCACGCCGCAGCCGCTCTATTCAATCGGCGGCATTGCCCTGCTGCTTGGCGTCCAGAATGCGCCGCTGGTCTATCTGGCGCTGCGGGCCGGGCTGCTGGCATTACCGCGCGATGGCATGGAGGCCGCACGGCTTGCCGGCGCCTCGGCCTTTCAGGTGATGAGGGACATCATCCTGCCGCTGGCGCTGCCGGGCTTTGCCGCCGGCGCCGCCATGGCATTTGTCTCCGGCGTCGGCAATTTCGGCATTCCCGCCATCCTTGGAATTCCAGCCTCGATCTATACGCTGCCCACCTTGATCTATGCAAAATTTGCCAGTTTCGGGCCGAGCACCTTTGGCGATATTTCGATCCTCTCGGGCTTCATCGCGCTGTTGTCGGTTGCCGGCCTGCTGGTCGAGGAACGCGTGCTGAAGGGCCGGGATTACCGGATCATCGGTCTGTCGGGCCGCACGGCCGTCTTTGCGTTGAAAGGCTGGCGGCTGCCCTGCGAGACTCTGCTTGGCCTCGTGCTGGTCGTCATCCTCATCCTGCCCTTTGCCGCCTTGCTCGCAAGCTCGCTTGCCCCGGCCTATGGCGTGCCGCTCACCTTCAAGACAGCGACCTTCTATGCCTATGAGGAAGTGCTGCTGCGCCAGTCGATCACCCGCACCGCCTTCCAGAACTCCATCGTGCTCTCGCTTGCGACAGCGCTCGGTCTTCTTCTGGTCACGGTGGTGATGGGCTATTTCGTGGCCCGCTCCAGCCGTCGGGTTGCAGCGCTGGTCGCTGCGCTTGCCGATATTCCCTACGCGCTGCCGGGCATCGTGCTGGCCGTTGCCTGCATTCTCTTGTTTGCAGCGCCGCTGCCCTTTTTCGGCGTGTCGATCTATGGCACGATCTGGATCCTGTTCTTCGCCTATCTCTCCAGCTTTCTTGCCGTCAGCCTGCGCCCCATTGCCAGCGCCTTTCGCCAGCTCGATCCGGCGCTGGAAGAGGCCGCGCGCCTGTCGGGGGCGGGTTTCTACCGCCGTCTGCGCGATATTCTGGTGCCGCTCGTGGCGCCTGCTGCCGGTGCTGCCGTGATTCTCGTGTTCCTCATTGCCTGCAACGAACTCACCGTCTCGGCGCTCCTCTGGTCTGCCGGCACCCAGACGCTCGGGGTCGCCATCTACAATCTCGATGACAGCGGCAGTTTCAATCTGGCCTCGGCCCTTTCGGTTCTGGTGGTTGCCCTGGTGGTGGTCATGATGCTGCTGCTGGAACTGCTGGCCAAACATCTGCCCAAGGGAGTGGTGCCATGGCGAAGCTGATCCTCAACCGTCTGTCGAAGGATTTCGGAACCGGGCGACTGGCCGTTGACGATGTGTCGCTGACCATTGGCGATGGCGGGTTCCTGGCGCTGCTCGGCCCCTCCGGCTGCGGAAAGACGACGGTGCTGCGCATGATTGCCGGTTTCGAGCAGCCGACGGACGGCGCGATCCTGCTTGGTGAGCGGGTGCTTGCCGATGCCTCCGCCATGGTGCCGCCGGAGCGGCGCAACATGGCGATGGTGTTTCAATCCTATGCGCTCTGGCCGCATATGAGCGTGGCGGAGAATGTCGGCTATCCGCTCAAAGTGCGCGGTATCACCGGCGAACGTCGCACAGCCAAGATCCGCGAGGCCCTGGCCGCGGTGCGTCTCGAAGCCTATACGGACCGGCGTCCGGCCGATCTGTCCGGCGGCCAGCGCCAGCGCGTGGCGCTTGCCCGTTGCCTGGTGACGGAACCGGATGTGGTGTTGCTGGACGAGCCGCTTGCCAATCTCGACCGGCACCTGCGCCAGGAGATGGAAGAGACGTTTCGCGAGTTTCACGCCCGTTCGCGCGCCACGATGATCTATGTCACGCATGACCAGGCGGAAGCCATGGCGCTGGCGACTGAGGTTGCCGTGATGTCGGAAGGCAGGCTGCTCCAGATGGCTGCCCCCGACGAAATCTATGCGCGCCCTCAGGGGCGGCTGGTCGGCCGACTGATCGGGCAGGGCGCGATCCTCTCCTTGCCGTGGCGCGAGCCGATGCCGCGCCGGCTGGACTGGCCGGCCCTCCAGGCCTGCTTCCATCCGCAGCCCGGAAGCCCGCAGGCCGATATTCTGGTGCGTCCGCAGGATGTGGTGATCTCCGATGAGGGGCTGGACGCGGTGGTCAGCGCCTGCGTGTTCGAAGGCGAGCGGCATGCGCTTCAGCTTCTGCTGAGTGACGGACGGGCGCTGCGCGCCTTCAGCCGTCGTTCCGTCAGGGTAGGGGACGCCCTGCGGGTGGTGCTGCGCAGCGGCTGGCGGCTGTGACGGTGCTTAAATCTCTGTTTGAGGTTTTTCCCGATTTTCTCTGGACGGTAAAATTCAACGGTTGATGGTGCTTACCGTCTCGGGCAGTTTGTCGTCCATCGTCCCGGTGTGCCGCATCGGCTTGCGAAGGACAGGAGGTTTTCATGGCTCTCACTTATGCCGTCTATGACGTCTTCACCGATACCCGGCTTGCCGGAAACCCTCTGGCGGTTGTCTTCGGCGCCGATGCGATGACGGATGAGGCCATGCAGGCGCTGGCGCGCGAGACCAACCTGTCGGAAACCGTCTTCGTCCAGACCTCGGCCAATCCGGCCCATGCGGCAAAGCTGCGCATCTTCACGCCGACACGGGAATTGCCGTTTGCCGGCCATCCGACGGTCGGAGCAGCGATCGCGATTGCCGAGCGGACGCATGCGGATGAGCGCCCGGACCTCGATCTCGTCTGTGTTCTGGAGGAAAATGTCGGGCCGGTGCGCTGCGCCGTGCGGCTGGCCTCCGGCGAGGCAAGCTTTGCCGAATTCGATCTGCCGCGCATGCCGCAGCGCATCCAGCTGGGTCTCGACCGGCAGGGGCTTGCCGATGCGCTGGGAGTGAAACCCGGCGATCTCGGCTTTGAAAACCATGTGCCATCGGTGTGGAGCGCCGGCGTGCCGTTCCTGATGGTGCCGCTGCATAATCTGGCCGCCGTCGAAGGCATCGAGTTCGATGGCATGCTGTGGGAGCGCGCGGCGCCGCTGGTGGAGGGCCGGCTTGCCTCCGTCTATGCCTATTGCCGCGGCGGCGTGCACCATGCGGCGCGCTTTCACACCCGCATGTTTTCCCCCGATATGGGAATTTCCGAGGATCCGGCAACCGGGGCTGCGGCGGCAGCGCTCTCGGGCGCAATCCACCACTTCGATGCACTTCCGGACGGCCACCATCCGGTGCTGATCGAGCAGGGCGTCGAGATGGGGCGACCCTCCTTCATTCATCTGCACATCGATGTGAAGGAAAGTTCAATTGCGCGCGCGCGCATTGGCGGGCAGGCTGTGAAGGTGGCATCGGGAGTTTTCCATCTCTGACCGGATGTGACCGGCGCTCAGATATTCGCACCGACGTTGGGAACCGGAAGCCGGCCCCGGCGTTATGAGGGCCGACGGGAGTAGGGTCATGCGCGTGCCAGCCATCAAGAGTGTTTTAAACCGACGGGAAAGCGGCAGCTGTTGTCCTGCGCTTCAGGGCCGATCCCGTAGAACCCTTTTCCGCGGCACGGCGCTTTAGCCTCCGTGCGACCGTCAGGAACAAGCGGCTCGGCACGACAGCCCTTGTTCATCTTTCCACGCAAGCAGACAGACTATCGCCGTGTTGTTGAGGCGTAAGGCTGCTCGCCCCTGGGCGCCAGCGATGATTCGCAACATGCCGATGATGAGGAGTACCCATGATCAGAAGTGAGAAGAGGCCAAGCGACGACCCGTTGAACTCCGAGGATCTGGCGCGATGCCAGCAGGTGTTCGAACGGTTGCGCAGCGAACTCTGCCCGGATGATGATCAGGAAGAGACAAACCGGCTCGCAGCCATCACCATGGAACTCTATCGTCAGGGCGTGCGCCGGGAAGACCTGCTGCGCGACATGGTGGCAGCCGCACGCGGACATCATTGAGACACCGCCGCTGTCCTCCTGAAGATTGGGGAAGACGGCTACCACCACAGACAAGGCGCGGACCGCAAGGCCGCGCCTTTTTCATGCGCAGAGGTCGCCCCGACAGCCAGACGCTTCCGGCCCGTGACGAGCTTTGCCTGAAACTCGGTCGAGGTGCGTAGCAGGCAGCAGAGTTCCCTTGGCACTTGTTGCCGCCCGCTTGCGCTTGACGTTTACGTAAACTGCATTTTATATCGACAAAGGCGCCGCATTGGAACGTAGTAAAAATAGCGTGGGAGATCGTGAGCCGTCCGATGTCGCGCATCGGCGGCCGCAACTGCACCGCGCGCTCATTCGCCAACAGCATCCTGGGGAGGACATCATGCCATTGCCGAAAACTCTTAAAACCTTGCGTCTGCCGGCCATTGCTGCCCCGATGTTTCTGGCCTCGGGGCCGGATCTGGTGGTCGAGACTTGCAGAGGCGGCATTCTGGGCACGTTTCCGGCGCTCAACCAGCGCAGCACGCAGGGCTTTGTCGACTGGATGGATGAGATCCGCGCGCGGCTGCAACCGCATCCGGAGGCGGCCCCCTTCGGGGTTAACCTCATCGTCCATCGCTCGAACCCGCGGCTGGAGGCGGATCTGGCGGCGGTCGTTGCGCACCGTGTGCCGCTCGTCATCACGTCGCTCGGCGCCGTCCCGGAGGTCGTGAAAGCAGTACAGTCCTATGGCGGCCTGGTGTTTCATGATGTGATCAGCCGGCGTCATGCGGAAAAGGCGGCAGAAGCGGGCGTCGACGGTATCATTGCCGTCTGTGCCGGCGCTGGCGGCCATGCGGGAACGCTCAGCCCCTTTGCGCTTCTGCCTGAAATCCGCTCCTTTTTCGGTGGAACGCTTGTGCTGTCGGGCGCAATCAGCAACGGCGCGCAGATTGCGGCCGCCCGGCTGATGGGCGCAGACCTTGCCTATCTCGGCACCCGCTTCCTGGTGACCCGCGAATCCATGGTGAGCGAGGCCCAGAAGCGCATGACGCTTGAAGCGCGGGCGGGTGATATCGTCTACACCGATGCCATTTCCGGCGTAAACGCCAATTTCCTCAAGAAGAGCATCGTGGCCGCCGGCCTCGACCCGGCCAATCTGGTCTCCCACGGACCGATGGATCTGGGCAGCGAAGCAAAGGCCTGGAAAACGGTCTGGTCGGCCGGGCAGGGTGTTTCGGGCATCGATGACGTGCCGGCGACGGCCGACCTCTGCGATCGGCTGGCGCGCGAATACGCCTGCGCCATGCTGGATGCGCGGGCCGATCCGTTCCTCGCCCGGGCTCAAGGGGCGATCAATCGCTTGTGAAAGCGCCGGCTTCGGCCAGATCGAGCAATCCAGAACATGCCAAGTCTTTGGTACATATGATCTTTTAATGCATCGCGCCTTGCCGGCCTCGCCGTTCACGAATTGATGACGGAGCTGCAACCGATCGGGCGGTTGAAGCCTTAGCAATCCGCGCCCATGTTGTTCCTGCGTCACCGAATATGGACGTGGACAGGCGTCCGGCACTCCGGTGCTGGACGCGCCGTAAAAGGATTTGAGCCATGAAGCGCATTCTCGTTACCTGCACCATTGCCCTTCTGGGCGCTGGCACGCTTGCCTTTGCAGAGGACCTGCATCACGCCAGCGAAGGTCGCCTCAGCATTGGTGCGATCGGAAGCACCGTGCAGCAGGTGTCTGTGGAGAACGGCGAGCGATACAGCGAACTGTACCGTGTGAAGCCGGACCACACGCTGACGCTTGTGTCGCGCACCGTCCTGTCGGACGGCTGATATTTTGGCAAGGGCAGTCTGCTGCCCTTGCACGCTCCTTCTGAGAGGAAAGAGTGCAAGCGCCCGCCGTCCTGGCGGGTTTTTCGTGTCCGTGCTCCGGGTTGTAGCCTTACCCGCATCGGTCCGCAGGACAGCAAAAAGCCCCCGAAGCCGTGGGCTGGGGGCCATCATTCTGCCGATCTTCCTATGCTCGCTCCGCGGCCGCCTCATGCGGCCTGCCTGGAATGGAGCATGCTGTTTCCGATTAACGGAAAGAGCGCGATGCGATCGAACGGATGTCGTAGCGGGTCAGGCCGATGTCGCTGAGCGCCTGGGTGGACAGGTTGCCCAGTTCGTTCATGGTACGGCGGTAGCTGATCCAGCTCTTGGCGAGACGAATCGGGTTCATGGGGATCTTCCTCGAATGTGTTGGTCCGTCGACGGGTTCGTCAGCGGCGATGACGGTCTTATACATCCGCATAATTAGAATGTGCAGTGCAAAAACCAGGCGACTGCCATGCGTTTGTGCAATGTGCTGAACAAATTTGCGTCTTTGGGTAAAAAATGAGCGCCACAGTCGGCGGCCTAACGAAGGAAAAATGCGCATAAAAAAACGCCCCCCGCAGGCGGGAGGCGTTTTGAGAAGCAGGACGAGGCCTGCTGCAGCAGATGCTATTCGTTAGATGCCAACAGCCGTGCGCGCAACGCGACGGATTTCGGCGCGGCCGATGCCGAGGTCGTTCAGTTCGCGGTCCGACATGCGGCCGAGTTCCGAAACGGTCTGACGATACTTGCGCCAGTTGGTGAGCGAGCGAGCGATGTTCATGGTCATGTCCTTCTTTGGTTCCTGCCGAGGCCCCGCTTGGGTCGGGCGCCTCTCAAATCGATTGAATGGGGTTATATGCTGCACTGCGTATAAGCAAAAGCGCCGATGCCGTATGCCACCTATGCACCGGCTGCATTGCTGGTGAAGATCTGTTAAAGTCTGTGGCGAAAACATGAGCGGCACTCCCGAACCGGGCAGTTTCATCGTGGCGGTGAAGGAGGCCCTGAAGCAAAAACGCCCACCGGGGGAGGACCGGTGGGCGCCGTGCAAAGTGACCGGCGAATGGGAGGAGGAGGGTCGCCAGTCTATCGAGGTTCGCTGGGAGGAGGAGTGCGAACCGCCGAATCTCGTTCCGGGATCATCCCGAGGCGTTTTGCGGATTGACCGCCGACAGCCATGTCGCTGCAGGGCCGACCCTGCTGATGAAATGACTATATCCGAGCAGGCTTCATTGTGCACTGCAATATCTGAGGGTGAGCCATTCGTCTGGCGCATGCCTTGACACGCGCTTTTTTAATGTAGTGTGCAAATATTAGAGCTTGGTAAACAACGGAGCGCTTCGCCCCCAAACCCGAGCATAAAGAGTTTCCTGTCTGCTGCCGCGGCAACTGTCATTTTTCCTTTGCGTGCGGAAAAAACGGTTGTTATAGAGACGCGCGCTCCGGAAGGCCTCTGCGCGAGGAATTTCCACGCGGTTTTGGGGCGCGGGTATGGTGAAATTGGTAGACACGCCAGATTTAGGTTCTGGTGCCGCAAGGCGTGGGAGTTCAAGTCTCTCTACCCGCACCAGTTCCGCGGCAGCTTCTGCCGCAGGCCTGATCCAGCTGGTGGCCCAGAGCCCCAGCGCGCACGAGATTGCATCGAAGCCACGACCGGCGACAGGTTCCGGCGTCGTGCTCACCGAAACCACGGCTGTCTGAGCACCGCCGCATGATATGAAGGTATGACAATGCAGGTTATCGAAACGCTCGCTGAAGGGCTGAAGCGCGAAATCAAGGTCGTTATCCCGGCCAAGGACATGGAACAGCGCATGAACGAGCGCCTGGCGGAAGCCAAGGACAAGGTGCGCATCAATGGTTTCCGTCCCGGCAAGGTTCCGGTCGGCCATCTGAAGAAGATGTACGGCAAGTCGATCATGGCCGAACTCGTCAACGAGATCGTCCGCGATCGCCCGAGCGCCATCCTGTCCGAGCGCGGTGAAAAGTCGGCGACCCAGCCGACCGTTGCGATGACCGAGGACGAAGCCGAAGCGGACAAGATCCTGAACGCCGAAGTCGATTTCGAATTCACGCTCTCCTACGAAGTCATCCCGGCCATCGAACTGAAGCCGACCGCCGGCATCAAGGTCGTGCGCGAAGTGGTTGATGTTCCGGAAGAAGAAGTCACCGAGCAGATCCTCAAGATCGCCGAAAGCGCGCGCACCTTCGAAGCCAAGGATGCTGCTGCAGAAACCGGCGACCGCGTGACGATGAACTATCTCGGCAAGGTTGACGGCGTGGCCTTCGATGGCGGCGCCGCCGAAGATGCCGAACTCGTCATCGGCTCCAACCGCTTCATCCCGGGCTTTGAAGACCAGCTGGTCGGCGTCAAGGCCGGCGAAGACAAGGTCATCACCGTCACTTTCCCGTCGGAATATCCGGCCGCAAACCTTGCCGGCAAGGAAGCCACCTTCGACATCACCGTCAAGGAAGTGGCAGCACCGGCCAACCTCGAACTGAACGACGAACTGGCCACCACGCTCGGCGTCGAATCGCTCGACAAGCTGAAGGAAATCGTGCGTGGCCAGATCGAAGGCCAGTACGGCAACGTCACCCGCCAGAAGGTCAAGCGTCAGATTCTCGACCAGCTGGACGAGATGTATAAGTTCGACACGCCGGAAAGCCTCGTCAACGCCGAATTCGACAACATCTGGCGCCAGATCAACACCGATCTCGCCCAGTCCGGCAAGACCTTTGCCGATGAGGACACCACGGAAGAAGAAGCCCGCGCCGAGTATCGCAAGCTGGCTGAACGCCGCGTCCGTCTCGGCCTGGTTCTCTCCGAAATCGGCGAAAAGGCCGGCGTCGAAGTAACCGAGGAAGAAATGCAGCGCGCGCTCTATGCCCAGCTGCAGCAGTTCCCCGGCCAGCAGAAGGAAATCCTCGATTTCTTCCGCAACACGCCCGGCGCCTCCGCATCGCTGCGCGCTCCGATCTTTGAAGAAAAGGTCGTCGACAAGCTGCTCTCGGAAATCGACGTGACGGACAAGACCGTGACGAAGGAAGAGCTTCTCGCCGAAGACGAAAACGAAGGCGAAGAAAAGACCGAAGCCAAGAAGGCCGCTCCGAAGAAGAAGGCTGCCAAGGCTGAAGCCGAGGCTGCCGAGGGCGAAGAAGCTCCGGCTCCGAAGAAGAAGGCCGCTTCGAAGAAGAAGGCTGCCGAAGGCGACGCTGAATAAGCGTCTCCCGGCTCAATAGGCCATTTGCTTGCAGAAAGACCTCCGGCGTCACCGCCGGGGGTCTTTTCGTGCGTGGCTAAGGTCAGAGAGGCGACTGGCGGTGAGGAGCGTGGCTGGCTGGCAAGGCGGCAGTCAGGGGCGTGTCGCCGACCTGCGACGGGTCAGGATCGGATTGCGGTCGCAACCGCTGTCGGTGCAGTGATACAGCAGCCCCGAATCGGGCTTCGACGATCAGGCGTCACCGGCCCGCTTGACCGTGCTTCCAGAGCTGGACTTATGTTTTAGGAGGGCTTGGCAGAAGGGGCGAGCGTGAAGGATTACCGGCGCTGCGCAAGGCGAAATTCTGCCACTCTGGTCCGCTTGAAAGAGCGGCGAGTGACCGCCGGCCGTTGCTGCCGGCGGGGTGTCTTTACCGCATTCAGGCGACGCGGCTATGGTCCAAGGAGCGCTCTTCCAGGAAGGCGCTGTAAAATCCGGTATCGATGCGGCGCATGGCATGCTCGATGGCCCAGCCGAAGGCCCAGGCATCGCACATCAGCTGCACATCTTCGCGGCCAAGCCCATCATGGACCATCGGGCGCAGGAACGGGTTTTCCTGCGCGGTCGCACCCAGCATGCGGGCCTTGGACCCGCGCTCCTGCCATTCGAGAAGAGACTCAATATTCATGTCTTCACCTGTTTCAGCAGGCGTAACTAGTCTCGCTCCTCTCGTCGGGCAAGGTGGATACCTGACGAATGCTTAGTATTTTTTTAACCGTCATCATCGTTAAAAAGCTTGCCGAATCAGTCGGATGCTGAATCAGCGCGGTTGACGCTGCAAGCTGAGATAGACCGGATCGAAACCGGCAAACCGCTGCAGGCGGTTCCAGTCGGTGACAGTGATGCGCTCCTTCGACCAGGTCATGCACTGCTCGCTGCGCAGTTCCTGGATTACCCGGTTCATATGGACAAGCGAGAGGCCCATCACGTCGGCCATCTGCATCTGGGAAAGGGGAAAGTGAAAGCTGTTGTCCTCCACCCGGTTGACGATGCGCAGGCGCAGGTAAAGCTCGCAGATGATGTGGGCCAAATGTGCGGCCCGCGCCCGTCGTCCCATCGCCACCAGCCATTGGCGGCTGATGGCACTCTGGATCAGCGTATCGAGCCACAGGAGGCGCGTCAGGTGCGGTTCGGTTTCGGAAAGCTCGCGCAGTGCCGAATGCTCGGCCACGGCTATGCGGCAGGGGGACAGAGCCACGAGGCCGTGATCCATGGTCTTGACCAGGAAGGCGTGCAGGTCGACGAATTCGCCGGGCACATGCAGCGAGGTCAATTGCCTCTGGCCATCCCCGGTGATGGTGTAGCGTGCGGCAAAACCGTCGAGCAGCAGGCAGCTGGTCGTCGGCTGCTCGCCTTCCTTGACGATATCCTCATGGGTCGCAACCCGCCGCTCGCGGGTCAGAATCGCGCGCAGCCGCGCTTTCTCGCGCTCATCAAGCGTATCTCTGTGCTCAAGGTTCAGCAGCAAGGGCTCTATCAAGGTCTGTCTCCGAAGTCAGGTCAGTCCGGGTAGATGTTCAACGGGCTCGGGCGCTGTTTGTGCCCTTTTGGGGGGAACATTCTTTGCGATGGCTGATTGTGTCCCGGTAAGGCATGGTGATGACGATGACCCGCTATCTCTTTGACATCCACAATGACGGTCTCGATCATGAGCCGGTTCCGATGGAGCTCTCCTCGCGGGAGGATGTGGTGCGCGAAGCCGGACGGATCCTGGCCGACATGGCGCGGGACGAAATGCGCGGCAGCCGGCAGATGTCCATCTTTCTCAATGTGCGGGATGAGACCGGGCGGCCGGTCTTCGTGAGCAGTCTGTCTTTCATGGCCGAATGGCTGGAAAAGGACGGCTGAGATCATGACCACGGCTCAATGGGAGGAGGCGTTTCCGCCTCCTCCCATTGACCATAGGGGTCAGCTGCGTTTCAGTGCTCGAAGCGCAGGTAGATGGTGGCAAGCGGCGGGAGCGTGAGCATGAGTGACTGTGCATGGCCATGGGCCGGCTGCTCTTCGCTCCACACTTCGACATTGCCGAGGTTGGAGCCGCCATAGACGGCCGCGTCGGTGTTCAGGATCTCGCGCCACCGTCCGGCCAGCGGCACGCCCACACGATATCCTTCCCGCGGCACCGGCGTCATGTTGGAGATCGACAACACGGCCCCACGGCCATCTTGAGACTTGCGCAGCATGCCGAAGACGGAATTTTCCGCGTCGTCACCGATTACCCACTCAAATCCTTCCGGGTGAACATCGCCGTATTGCAGGGCAGGTTCGACCGCATAGATCCGGTTGAGATCGCCGATCAGCCGCTGTACGCCCGCATGATCCGGCCGGTCGAGCAGGTCCCACATCAGCGACGCGTCGTGGTTCCATTCGGTGGCTTGCGCAAGTTCGGCTCCCATGAACAGCAGCTTCTTGCCGGGATGCGCCCACATGAAGCCGAAATAGGCGCGCAGGTTCGCCATTTTCTGCCAATGGTCGCCCGGCATCTTGCCAAGCAGCGAGCCCTTGCCGTGCACCACTTCGTCATGGCTGAGCGGCAGCATGAAGCGCTCGGTATAGGCGTAGACCATGCCGAAGGTCATCATGCCGTGATGATATTTCCGGTAGATCGGCTCCTCTTCCATGTAGTGGAGCGTGTCGTTCATCCAGCCCATGTTCCACTTGAAGTCGAACCCGAGGCCGCCCTCGTTGACGTCCTGCGTCACCCCCGGCCAGGCGGTCGATTCTTCTGCCACCGTGAAGGCGTGCGGGCAGCGCTGGTGGACGATGCTGTTCAGGTGCTTGAAGAATTCAACCGATTCGAGATTTTCCCGCCCGCCATACTTGTTGGGGATCCACTCGCCGGCATTGCGCGAGTAGTCGCGGTAGAGCATGGAGGCGACCGCATCGACGCGCAGCGCATCGATATGGAAATGCTCGAGCCACTCCAGCGCTGACGCAAGGAGGAAACCCTTCACCTCGTTGCGGCCGAGATTGTAGATCAGCGTGTTCCAGTCCTTGTGGAAGCCTTCACGCGGATCTTCATGTTCGTAGAGGGCCGTGCCATCGAAGCGCGCCAGACCCCAGACATCGGTAGGAAAATGCGCCGGCACCCAGTCGAGAATGACGCCGATGCCGGCGGCATGGCAGCGGTCGATGAAATAGGCAAAATCTTCCGGCGTGCCATAGCGGCCTGTCGGCGCAAACAGCCCGAGCGGCTGGTAGCCCCACGACCCGCCAAACGGATGCTCCATGATCGGCATCAGCTCGATATGGGTAAACCCGAGCTTTGCCGCATAGGGCACAAGGCGCTGGCTGAGTTCCACCCAGTCGAGCGACCGGTTGTTTTCCTCGGCGATGCGCAGCCACGAACCGAGATGCACCTCGTAGACCGAGAGCGCGGTTTCGCCGGAGCGGATGTCCGCCCCTTTGCGCATCCAGGCATCGTCGGTCCAGCGAAAGGGCGTGCTGGAGGCAACGATGGAGGCAGTGGCGGGCGCTGCTTCGCTGGCGCGCGCGACGGGATCGGCCTTCTGGGCCAGCACCGTGCCGTTGCGATCGACGATTTCGAACTTGTAACGATCGCCGGGGCCGAGACGGGGTACGAAAATTTCCCAGATTCCGGCCTGCGCCCGAAGCCGCATCGGATGGCGGCGTCCGTCCCAGGCGTTGAAATCACCCACGACGGAGACGCGCCGTGCGTTGGGTGCCCAGACGGCAAAACGCACGCCTGATACGCCCTCCACCTCCATGGCGCGCGCGCCGAGCGTACGGCCAAGGTCGTAATGGGTGCCTTGGCCAATGAGGTGCAGGTCAAGCTCGCCGAGCAGCAGGCCGAAGGAATAGGGGTCTTCGGTTTCCTGCACGGCTTCCGGCCAGGCGATCCGGTAACGGTAGCGTCCGCCACTTTCGACGGCGGCGGCAAAGACGCCGCTCGCATGCACCCGGTGCATCTTTGCGATCACCGCGCTGCTGCCAGCCTCGATGATCTCGACACCTTCGGCGCCGGGCAGGAAGGCGCGGATGATGCTGACGCCGTGCGAGGGATGCGGCCCGAGGATGGAGAACGGGTCGCCGTGACGGCCATCCACGAGTGCGGCAAGCGCCTCATCGGAGATGCCGGTCATGAGTTCGGAGCGTTCGATGTTCATGTCTTTTTCTCCGAGAGCCTTTGAACAATGGCAGAAAAGCCTGAGAGCGGGATCGGCAGCCACTTCGGCCTGTTGCGGGCCTCGTAGCCGATCTCGTAGGCTGCTTTCTGCAGGAGGTAGAGGTCGAGCATGCGCTGGCGATCGTCAGGATTGACGCGCAATGCATCGGATTGATCGGTGATGGCGAAATAGGCGTCGAGGAAGGCCGTCTCCGCCTGCTCGGCAAAGGTGCGGATCATCGCGGTGCGCTGCGGATTTTCCGTTTCCGCCACCGCTTCCGTATCCAGTTCCGCCGTGGCGGCGAGATAGCTCAACGAGCGCAGAAGACCGGCCACATCCCGCAGCGGAATGGTTTTTGCCCGGCGTTCGGCCAGCGTCTTTGCCGGCTCGCCCTCGAAGTCGATGATGTAGGCATCGGTTTCGGCCACCAGGATTTGGCCGAGGTGAAAGTCGCCGTGGTTGCGGATCATCAGGGCGCCTTCTGCGGATCGGGCGAGATCCGCGGCAATGGAAAGCAGATCCTCCCGGCGTGACAGAAGCGGTTCCACCATGGCGGCCGTCTCGGTGTCGAGATCACTGTTTGCCTCCGACAGGATGGACAGCGTCTTTTCGATCTGGTCCACCGCTGCCTTGCGCCACAGTTCGACGTTTTCCGGCAGGGCCGGAAGCGGCCTGAAGTCATCGTTGTCGGTCTCTGCCGCAAGCGCCACATGCAGTTCGCCCAGCCGCGTGCCGATCGTGCCGGCAAAGTTGACCAATGGCCGCATCAGGTCGCTGATGGTGGCCGGGTCGGCGTCGGATAGCCCGACATCGTCGAGAACGCGGCGCAGGTTGGAGAGCATCCAGTTCCAGGCGTCTCCCTGGTTGCGGACGGCCCCCTGCACGATCATCAGCGTGTAGCGCTCGCCCTCCGGCGCCGTGCGCACCACTTCGCCGAGAAGCGGTGCGGTGTTCTGGTAGCCCACCTCCGTCAGGTAGCGAGTCATTTCCACTTCCGGATGGATGCCCGGGAAGATGTGGCGGATGAGCTTGACCATAGCCATGTCGGCAATGATCAGCGAGCTGTTGGACTGCTCGGCCGACAGCCAGCGCACCGGCATGTCATCGGCAATGCTCATGCAGTCGAGCTGGTCGGAGCCTAAAAATTCCAGCGTGCCGCCGCGGCCGGAAAGGACGGAGCGTTCGCAGAGACCACGGATCACCCCACGCGCCATCGCTTCCAGCGCAAAACCGTCCGTGAGGAAGCCGACGCGGCGTCCCTGCCGGATGCGTGCCAGCGCCAGCTGCTGGGCAAGCGCCGGTGGCTGCGTATCGTCCCAGGCCGCCGTCAGCGGCAGGAGATAGGTTTCGGTATGGTCTTCAAGCTCTACGGCAAGCTCGCCGAGCAGGATGTTGTGCGTAATCCCCATCGGGGTTGCGGCAACCAGCGTTGCCTTCTTCATCGCTTCGCCCTTGGAGCCGAACCAGCGGCGCTTGTCGAGATAGGCCGGCAGGATGTCGCGCGAAAGGGTTTCTGCAAGCTTCGGCTGATCGATGAGTTCGGTCAGATCGCGCCGCACCACCAGCGTGTTGAGGTCGGCCAGTTGCGACGGCGGCTCGGTGCGCCAGGCAGGGCCATCGGCCTCTGCCACCAGCTGGAACCAGTAGAAGGAAAACGGCGGCAGCGTCAGCAGATAGGTCAGTTCGCCAATCGGCGGGAAGGGCGACATGCCGGTGAGCTCGATCGGCACGCGTCCCTTGAACTCGGAAAGATCAAGTTCCACCGCCTGCGGCAGGCGCGAGAGATTTGCCACGCAGAGCACCGTCTCGCCCTGATATTCACGCAGGTAAGCCAAGATCTTGCGGTTGCCGGGGGTGAGGAAGCGCAGCGATCCGCGCCCGAAGGCCGGGTGCTTGCCGCGCAGCGCCAGCATCCGGCGCGTCCAGTTGAGAAGCGAATGGTTGTCGACGCTCTGTGCCTCGACATTCAGTGCCTCATAGCCATAGAGCGGGTCCATCACCGGCGGCAGCACAAGCCGGGCAGGATCGGCGCGCGAAAAGCCGCCATTGCGGTCATTCGACCACTGCATCGGGGTTCGCACCCCGTCGCGGTCGCCGAGATAGATATTGTCGCCCATGCCGATTTCATCGCCGTAGTAGAGAACGGGCGTGCCGGGCATGGAGAGGAGCAGGCCGTTCATCAGCTCGACGCGGCGGCGGTCGCGTTCCATCAGCGGCGCCAGGCGGCGGCGGATGCCGAGGTTGATGCGCGCGCGACGATCCGAGGCATAGATGCTCCAGAGATAGTCGCGCTCCTCGTCCGTCACCATTTCGAGCGTCAATTCGTCATGGTTGCGCAGGAAGATCGCCCACTGGCAGTTTTCCGGGATTTCCGGCGTCTGGCGCATGATGTCGGTGATGGGAAAGCGGTCTTCCTTGGCGATGGCCATGTACATGCGCGGCATCAGCGGGAAGTGGAATGCCATGTTGCATTCGTCGCCATTGCCAAAATATTCGGACGTGTCCTCAGGCCACTGGTTGGCTTCGGCCAAAAGCACCTTGCCGGGATGGGTGGCGTCAAGGGCCGCGCGGATCTTCTTCAGGATTTCATGGGTTTCCGGCAGGTTCTCGTTGTTGGTGCCCTCGCGTTCGATGAGGTAGGGGATTGCGTCAAGGCGGAAGCCGTCGATGCCGGTTTCCAGCCAGAAGCGCATGACGTTCAAGAGCTCGTCCATCACCTGCGGATTGTCGAAATTCAGATCCGGCTGGTGGGAATAGAAACGGTGCCAGTAATAGGCGCCGGCCACCGGATCCCAGGTCCAGTTGGATTTTTCCGTGTCGAGGAAGATGATGCGGGTTTCCGGAAATTTTTGGTCGGTGTCGGACCACACATAAAAATCCCGCTCCGGCGAGCCGGCCGGTGCATTGCGAGCCCGCTGGAACCAGGGGTGCTGGTCGGAGGTGTGGTTGATGACAAGCTCGATGATGACGCGGATGCCGCGCTGATGGGCGGCATCCACGAAGGCACGGAAATCATCCATCGTGCCGTAATCGGGACTGACCGCACCGTAATCGGCAATGTCATAGCCGTCATCGCGACGGGGCGATGGGAAGAAGGGAAGAAGCCAGATGGCAGTCGCCCCGAGCGAGGCGATATGGTCGATCTTTTCGGTCAGCCCCGCGAAATCGCCGATCCCGTCTCCGTTTGAATCGAAGAAGGATTTTACGTGCAGCTGGTAGATGATGGAGTCCTTGTACCACAGCAGGTCCTGCTCGGCCTGCTGGTTCTGCATCATATCCATGAATATCCTCCCTTAACGGACGCGCCAGACGGAAAACGGCAGGCCGGGCTCGAGCCGCAACCGCTGCCATTTCCCCGTCAGCGTGAATTTTTGACCACTGATCAGGTCTTCCATGTTAAGTGCGCCATGGTCCGGGAGGTTCCATGACCAGAGAGGTATCTCTACATCTGCCTCCTGCGGCTGGTGCGGATCGAGGCTGACGCCGATCAGGAGCACGTTTTCGCGGCCGGGGCTCGCCTTCTCGTAAAACATCACATTGTCGTTGAAGGCGATGAGCTGGCGCAGGCCGAGATGCGAGTGCAGTGCGGGATTATCGCGCCGAATGCGGTTCAGCATGGCAATCTCGTTCTTGATATGCCCCGGCCGGTCATGATCCCACACGCGGATCTCGTATTTCTCCGAATCCGCATATTCCTTGCGCTTGGCGTCCGGGCGGCCTTCGCAGAGCTCGAAGCCGTTGTAGACGCCCCAGAGGCCGGACAGCGTGGCCGCGAGTGCCGCGCGGATGAGATAGGCCGGGCGCGATGCGTTCTGCAGGAAGTCCGGGTTGATGTCATGCGTGTTGACGAAGAAGTGCGGGCGGAAGAATTCGCGCGGCTCTTCCGTCGTCAGCTCCCGCATATAGGTTTCGAGCTCCGCCTTGGTGTTCCGCCACGTGAAGTAGGTGTAGGACTGCGAGAAGCCGACCTTGGCGAGGCGATACATCACCTTCGGGCGGGTAAAGGCTTCCGACAGGAAGACCACGTCGGGATGGCGCCCGCGGATATCGGCAATCAGCCACTCCCAGAACGGAAACGGCTTGGTGTGCGGATTGTCGACCCGAAACAGTTTGACGCCATTGTCGACCCAGAGCTGCACGACGTCGCGAAGCTCGGTCCACAGCGACGGCACGGCATCCTTGGCGTAAAAATCGACGTTGACGATGTCTTCGTATTTCTTCGGCGGATTTTCGGCGTAGCGCACGGTGCCATCCGGACGCCAGTCGAACCAGCCCGGATGGTCCTTCAGCCAGGGATGATCCGGCGAGGCCTGGATGGCAAGATCAAGGGCGATTTCCAGCCCATGTTCTGCGGCGGCGGTAACCAGCCTGCGAAAATCCTCGAATGTGCCAAGCTGCGGATGGATGGCATCATGACCGCCATCCGGCGAACCGATGCCATAGGGGCTGCCGGGATCGTTCGGCCCGGCGGTCAGGCTGTTGTTGCGGCCCTTGCGGTTTGTCGAACCGATCGGGTGGATCGGCGGGAAATAGAGGACGTCGAAGCCCATGTCGCGAATGGCGGGCAGGCGGGCAATCACGTCATCGAAGGTTCCGTGACGGTTCGCATCGCCGCTCTGCGAGCGTGGAAAGATCTGGAACCAGCTGGCGAAGGCTGCCTCGCGGCGCTCCGCATCGAGGGGCATGGCAGCGGAGCGGACGCGATGCGGTCGCTGGTCTGCCTCGGCCATCAGCCGGAAGGTGTCGGCGGAAAGGAGCACCTCGACCTTCTCCGCAGCGCCCAGCGCCTGCAGCCGGTCGTGAAGCGCTGACAGCCGCGTTGCCACATCGCCCGAAGCGCTGGCCTTCGCCCCTTCGACCAGGGTAATGCCTTCGATGGTTTCAAGCGTCAGATCGAGGCGCGCCTCGTGCTTCTTGGAAAGCTCGTAGCGGAAGATGGCAAACGGGTTGCGCCAGGCCTCCACGGCAAATTCGTAGCGCCCGAGCCGCCGCAGCGGAAATTCCCCCCGCCAGCGATCGTTGACGACCATGCGCATCGGCACTTCCGTCCAGTCCGCTTCGTCGGCTGCGCGATAAAACAGGCTTGCCGAAATCGGATCATGCCCGTCGCCGAACACGTCGGCTTCCACCTCGACGGTCGAGCCCACCACGCGCTTGACCGGGAACCGGCCGTCATCGACGCTGGGGCTGACCTTTTCGATGGCAAGGCGGGGCGAGGCGGCGGCCTCGGCCACGTCCGGCACCGCGACGGCATTCACAATGGCCGGAGACGCCGTGCCCTGGAACAGGCGCAACTCGCCGGGCTGCAGTCGCAAGGGGCCGGTGAGCGTGACCGGCGACTGGCTGTCTGCATCCCGAATCGGCAGGAAGCCGGACGCCGCTTCGCGCACCGCATTGAGCGGAGCAGGGGCTGCGCGTCGAAGGTCGCGATTGACCACCACGAGACGCAGGTCCCGGGCACTGCGCAGATCTTCCGCATCCGGCATGATGAGACCGATCGCCGGCGTCTGCGAGGCCGCGATGAGCCGCAGCGGCCGGCTGCCGGTCGATCCGCGGGCCGTGCTCTTCTGCGCGTTGACGGCCCGGATGTCGGGCGAAAGATCGTATAGACCGCCATCGGCCAAAGCGCGAAGTCCGCCGCCTGTGCCATAGGTCGGATCGAGCGGTGCCGTTGCGCCATACTCGAAACCCATCGGCATCATCAGCCCCTGGCCGAGCGCACCGGCCAGTTGCAGAGCCTGGCGCGCGCGCCGGCTGCGGATCTCGGCACTGTCCATGCCATGGGCGAGGCGCTTTGCAAACGGGGCTTCCGGAAAGGTGATCTGGTAGGCAAAGCGCCGCTGGATATCGTATTCCTCAAGGAACCAGCGTTCTTCAAGATCCCACCAGGCAAGCGACGAAAAACAGCCATCGAATCCGTTGTCTGCATCCAGATCCGCCAGCTGTCGGCGCACGTCGAAACCGGTGCCGGGCGTCCAGGCGAGGAAAAGCGCCTCCGGGTTTTCCGTTCGGGTCGTCGCAATCAGGCGCGACCAGAGGTCAGCCGGCAGCCGGTCGATGCCAAGGCATCGGAAGCCGGAGACGCCGGCTTTCAGCATAAGGGCGAGGCGCTCATTCCAGAGGGAAAGATGCGCGTCCAGCGCCTGCGGGGCGTTGAGGTGCAGCGGCCGGCTATGGGCGACCAGGGGGTGGATGCGCGGATCGGCAAGGGCCGACCGCTCTGCGTCCTTTGGGATCACCTCGCGATCGATCACGAGATCGAACATCAGGGAAAGGTCTTCGCCGCGCGCGCTTTCCACCAGGCGTGCAAGGCCTTCCGCCACATCATCGCCCAACCCGAGATCCGGGTCGAGGTGCTCAAAATCGGCCGAGACGAAGAGGCTTGCAGCCTCTGCCCGGCGAAACAGCGGCGCACTCAGCACCGTGTCGAAGCCGAGGCTGCGGGCGTGGGCGAAGAGTGCCTGCCAGGCCTCGAAACCCTTCAGTTCAAGGGGATGCACATAATAGATGCGGGGCGCATTTTTGACAGGGATGGGCTTGGTGAGGGAGGATGGAACCGATGACATGGGGCCGCCTGACGTAAGGTTTCGCAGGGCCTAACGCAGGCATGGCGGGCTTGTTCCACAGCGATACATGCCGCAACTGGAGTGCGGCATGTATCGGCGAGGCATTCTTCAGTGCAGCTTTGCCTCGCTCACGGCGGCTTCAAAGCGCAGCCGCGCGTCCTCGGCCGTCTCACGGCCGTCGAGGGCCGCAAGGCAGGAGAGATGGGCGCGTGCAAAGCACATGCCCTTGATCGGCGGCCAGTGCCGATCCATGAACCGGATCGCCTCATGCGGCCCGGCGATCACGTCGCGGCCGATAGTGACGGGCTGCTGCCAATGTGTGCGTTCCATGTCTTCCTCCCATGGGGGCTCGTTCACATGCCTCTCCAACCATGCAGCACCGGCTGCGGTTCCATGGGCAGGCGCGGCCTCTTGCCCGACGATGCGCGCGGCAGGCGACCGTGCCGTAAATTTCATCTTAACGCCGTCATGAAAACTCTTTGGAAACCACCCATGATGATGATGGCCGCATCAGGATGGGACAGATATGGCAAAAGCAGCATCCAGTGGGCGACGGGGCCGGCGCAGGACAAGCAAGAAGACAGGCGCGCGCCTGTCGTTCTGGAGCGCAGCGCTCGTCGTGGTTCTGGGCGGGATTGTCGTTCACGACAATTTCGCCACGGTAAGCCGGTTTGTGGCGCGCAATTTTTCAGGCGGGACCAGCACGCAACCGGCATCCAGGCAGGCATCCGCCACGCATGCTGCTCCGGAGGCATCGCCGGTACGTCCTCAGGTAAAGACGCCGGTGCCGCCGCGTGGCATTGGCCAGGGGCAGGAAGCCACAACCGTGGAAGAGGTGCTGGCGAGGCAGGCGAATCTGCCGCCGGAAAAAGTAGCCGCCGTTAAACCCGCAGATGACGGGCTCGTGGGGCAGGGCTATCGCAATACCTTCTACTTCTGCGGCACATCCGGTCTCGACAACTGCGTGGCAAGCGGCGGTGTCTTCTGGTTCCACAAGCAGGAAATCCGTCTCGCCGATGTGGTGGCGCCGAAGACGGAAAACGCCCGCTGCGATCTGGAGCGGCAGAAGGGATTTGCCGCCAAGGTACGTCTGCGCGACCTGCTCAACCAGGGCAGCTTCGATCTCGTCGACTGGCCGAATGCCGATGGCGACGCTCATGGTCGCAAGCTTCGGGTGGTGCTGCGCGGTGGCCAGTCGCTCGGGCAGCAATTGGTGCGCGAAGGCCTGGTTCAGGGCGTGGCCGGTGCACCGCGCCCCTGGTGCTAGAGGCGCTGAGCTTTTTGCGTCGGAACGAGAATAGATCGACCTTGGAACCCTGCTGTTTAGAATTTGGGAACCACTTCCAGCGATTGTTCACCCTAGTGAATTGATTCGATTGTGTGCGTATTAGGAGACACCATGGCGCTTGCACATTTCCCCGCCGATCGACGTAGGGCAGACATCAAGCGTTGTGCGCAGGCACTGCTCGATCTTCAGGGCGAGGAGGCCAACCGGTTCTGGCGCGCCGAGATGGCGCAGCTTGCAAAGGGCCTGATGCGCCAGGGTGCTTCCGGCGAAGAGGTTTCGCATCAGGCGGGCCTGTTCATGAATGCCGTGCAGATGGAATTGCAAAATCTGTTTGCCGAGGAAGAAGAGCGGGCACTCGACGCGCGCGCCTGATCTGCAGAGTGGGGCAGGCTTTGCCCCTACTCGACCCCGGACGCGGATCTGCTGCGTCCGGCGAATTTTTCGTGATGAGCCACAGGCACCCTTGCCGGGGACGTGAAGCGGCCGTTGCGTATCCTTCGAATCATTTAGCCGGTCAGGACGTGCATCGCGTGGTGCAACGAGATCAATGCTCAAGCGAGCGCTATGGTCGCGATTGTTTCAAGGAGCAAGACATCAAGGGAAATTAAAATAAGCGCCGCGTCGATTTATTCATCACATCTGCGCTTCAGCGTATTGCATTCTTCCTGAAAGAGAAGAATGGTGGGTGATGTAGGGCTCGAACCTACGACCCGCTGATTAAGAGTCAGCTGCTCTACCAACTGAGCTAATCACCCATCCGTGCGGCCCTGCGTTTCAGCGGCGCCGCTGGTGTGAGAGGGCGTATAAAGGGGTTGTTTCAGCTTGTCTAGCGCCCTTTCAAAAAAACTTTCGTTTCTTTTCAACAGGCCTTCCATCAAGCGCCAAGTTTTGTCGCGAAACGCCTGCAAAGCCGGGCTTTTGGTCTTCACCAAAAAAATCGCGCTCTACCGGCTTCCGCGGCCGGCGGTGCTGGAGTGGCAATCCGGTGGGCTGGGCGGTTGAAACTTCAGGCGAGGAACTGGCCGTTCATGCGCAGTCTGCGCTAGGATGTCGACGCATGGCAACGATTGCGCGGCATGGAGGAAGGCACCAGTGACCATTGAGGACGATATTGCAAAGGTGGCAGAGCAGGAGCGGCTGCTGCAGTTCGATCGCTTCGATCTGGGGGACGCGTTTTCGCTCGGCGTGCATCTGCGCCAGCTTGCGGTGGAGCGCGGGCATGCGGTCTCGATCGATATCTGCATCAACGGCATGCAGGCGTTCTTTGTCGCCTTGCCGCAGGCAAAACCGGATTTCGAACACTGGATCCGCCGCAAGCGCAATCTTGTGCTTCGCTTCCTGCGCGCAAGCTACGGCTTTGGGCTGGAGTTGAAGGCGCAGAATACCACGATGGAAGAGAAATTCGGGCTGAACAGCGCCGATTACGCCGCCCATGGCGGTGGCTTCCCGATCACCGTGCGGGGCGTGGGCTGTATCGGAGCGGTGACAGTGTCCGGCCTGCCGCAGCGCGACGATCATAATCTGGTGGTGGAGGCGCTGGCATTCCATCTGAGGCTGGACGAGGCATCGCTGCGGCTTTCCTGACGTCGCCTTACCGTCTGTGAGCGCATCAAAAAAGAAACCGGATGCTTGCGCACCCGGTTTCCGTAAAAGTACCGAAGGTCGGCCGATTTAACGTCGAAACATTCGGGCGATGGCGATCAGGATGCAGGCGCCGATGAAGCCGGCGATAAGATAGCCGATCCAGCCACCCAGCACGATGCCGAAGACGCTGAGGAGTGCGTTGGCGACGATGGCGCCGACGATGCCCAGGATGATGTTCATCAGAACGCCCATGTTGCTCTTCATGAACTGTTCTGCCAGCCAGCCGGCAATGCCGCCGATGATGATGGCTGCGATCCAGCCGATACCTGCGTTTTCCATGACCTTACCCTCTCGTTTTCATAGATGTCGGCCCGTCAACGCCGGTCGCAGGCGATTGTTCCACCGCTGGCTTTTGCGCATGGGAAACCGGGCAAAGCTGGCCGCCGCCTGTCCGCCCATGACGCGCTTGCCTTAGTTCCGCCCCCTCGCGCGTGTGGAAGCGCAACAGTCCGGCCATTCCGCTTCCCTTGGAGGCGAAGTGAATTTATGGACAGATACATTCTCTGCACGGGGTTCCTGCCTTGACGACATTCGCCTTAGACCGGTTCTTGCCTTCCTTGCGCCTGCTGCTCTGCGTGATCTGCTTTGCGGCGGCCGCGATGGCCGCTGGCCCCTTGTCGGCGCAGGATGCTGCCGCAGCGATTGCTGCCGCAACGACCAAGGCGGCCAGCGGAACCCCCTCGGAGCAGAAGCCGGCCGAGGCGCCCGCGCCAGCGGATGCCGCCTCCGATACTGCCGCCGTCGATACCCAAGCCTTGCTTGTCGAGTCCCGCAAGATAGTGGATTCGCTGACTGCCCAGGCGGCGGACAAGGATGTGGAGGATTTTCGCCTCGCCGAGTTCAAGGTGCAGGCCGACGATCTGGTCACCCGCGTCGAGCAGGCGACCGCCAAGACCCGCCAGAGGCTTGAGCAGATCAAGGGCCGCTTTGCCCAGCTTGGCGAACCGCCGAAGGACGGGCAGCCGCCGGAAGCCGCCGTGGTGACGGAAGAGCGGAACCGCCTGCTGGCGGAGCGCAACGAATTGAACGCGGTAACGGCCGAGGCGGCCCAGGTGGTCGGGGCGGCCAAGGCCCTGTCGGGCAAGATCACCGAGCAACGCCGCCGGCTGTTCAGCGAAACGCTTCTCAAATACACCGACCTCTCGGCTGCCGTCTTTGTCGATGCGGGACAGGCCTTTACCGCTGAAGTGCATGCCTTCAACGCCGCGGTCAGCGGCTGGATCGGCTTTGCCTGGAAGTTCAAGAAACTGCAGCTGCTCTCGGCCATCTTCCTGTCGATCTGCGCAGCTTTGCTGTTTCTCGCCGGCGGCTACCGGCTGTTCGGCCGGATGATCAATCGTGACCTGTCGGTGGAAAATCCGCCCTATATCACGCGGCTCTCTTTCGCCTTCTGGTCTCTCATCGTCCAGACGGCGTCGCTGACGGCATTTCTGATCGCCACCTTCTTCTTCCTCGTCAGCTTCAACGTGCTGCGCCCGGATGTCGCCCCCATCATTGTCGCCTTCTTCGGCTTCGTCTGGGTGGTGTTCTTCGTCGCGCGTCTGAGCGGACTGCTGTTTGCGCCCCAGCATCCGAACTGGCGGCTGGCTCATGTGTCGAACCGCGGCGGGCGATGGCTCTACTGGCTGGTGCTCGGCATGGCCGTCATCAACGGCCTCGATTACATGCTGAGTGCCATCAGCGAGGCGCTCAACTCGCCGGTGGTGCTTACCATCGTCAAGAGCCTGATCGCCTCCGTGCTCGTGGGGCTGATCCTCATCGGCATGTCCTTCCTGCGTCCCAATCTGGCCGAAAGCAAGGATCCGGAAGAAGCCGGGCGTCCCTGGGCACGTGGTATCCCGCTCTTGATGCGCACCATGGGGCTCAGTCTGATCTTTGCGGTGCTGACCGGCTATGTCGGCCTCGCACGCTTTGCCTCGACCCAGTTCGTGCTCACCGGCGCCATGGTTGTTACCATGTATATCGGCATTCTCTCCGGCAAGGCCGTCGGCAAGCAGGGCAGCTTTGCCAATACGGTGGTCGGGCAGCATTTTGCCAAGCGGTTCAATCTGGGGGAGGTGGCGCTCGATCAGATCGGCCTTGCTGCCGGCCTTGGCATCTATGCGGTGGCGCTTCTGTTCGGCGTGCCGATGATCCTCCTCACCTGGGGCTTCCAGATCCAGGATATCCAGAGTGCGGCCTATCGTCTGTTCACGCAGATCTCCATCGGCAGCATCAACATCTCGCTTGTCGGCATCCTCGGCGGTATCTTGCTGTTCCTGCTCGGTTATATCGGCACCAACTGGGCGCAGCGCTGGATTGACCGCAATGTCATGGCGCGCAGCCAGGTCGATGCGGGCGTGCGCAATTCGGTCAAGACCGGTATCGGCTATCTCGGCATCGGCCTTGCGGTGGTGGTCGGCGTCTCGGCCGCCGGCATCGATCTGTCGAGCCTTGCGCTGGTCGCGTCCGCGCTGTCGGTCGGCATCGGCTTTGGCCTGCAGAACATCGTGTCGAACTTCGTCTCCGGCCTGATCCTTCTGGTGGAACGTCCGTTCAAGGTCGGCGACCATGTCGTGACCGGGACGACCGAAGGCATCGTCAAGCGCATTTCGGTGCGCGCCACCGAGATCGAGACGTTCCGCAAACAGTCGATCATCGTGCCGAATTCCGATCTCATTAATGCCGCCGTCGGCAACTGGACGCACCGGAACCGCATCCAGCGCTCGGAAGTGCCGGTGAGCGTCAGCTATGACGCCGATCCGAAACGCGTGATCGCGCTGCTTCTGGAACTCACGGGAGCCGTACCGGAGATCCTGCGCAATCCCGAGCCGCATGTGGAATTCCTGCGGTTCGGCGCGTCCTCGCTCGATTTCGAACTGCGCTTTCACCTCGCCGACATGAATGATGGCCTCACCGTGCGCAACAATCTGCGCGCCGAGATCCTGAAACGGTTCCGCGCCGAAGGCATCGAGATGCCGTATCCGCATCAGGACGTGAATATCCGCGGAACGGTGCTGACCCGGCTTGAGCCTTCGGCTTCCAGGATCCCGGAAAAGGCGTCGCAGACAGACAAGCATGACGAAGGTGAGGATGGGTCTCCCAGGCCGGCGTGAACCGCGACCAAAGCTGCCCTGCAATTGGCACCTGTCAAATTGGTGCCCGTCGCGGCAAGCTTGTCGCATGTCGTAAACAGGCGTTTGGCCGGCGGGCCGGGGTTGCATAGTCGGCGCAGAAAATCATGCGCGGGCGCCGTTCATCGGGCGCTTGTTTGTTGAGAGGGGTTGCTCAGATGAAGACACATGCACGGGCGGTCGTGATCGGTGGCGGGGTCGTGGGTGTTTCGACACTCTATCACCTGGCCAAGAAGGGCTGGAACGATGCCATCCTCATCGAGCGCAAGGAACTGACGTCGGGGTCCACCTGGCATGCGGCGGGCCTTCTGCCGCTGTTCAACCTCTCCTATTCGGTGGGCCAGCTGCACAAATATTCGGTCCGCTTCTACGAGGAGCTTCAGGCGGAAACCGGCATGAATGTCGGCTTCTCGAAAGTCTCCAACATTCGTCTCGCCCGCACCAAGGACCGCTGGGACGAGTACATGTATTATGCCGGCATTGCCGAAACGATCGGCGTCAAGGTCAATATGCTGACGCCGGAAGAGGTCAAGGAGATCTGGCCGCTCTGCGAAACCGATGGCATTCTGGGCGCCATCCAGCATCCCGATGACGGCTATATCCAGCCGGCAGATCTGACGCAGGCGCTGGCCAAGGGCGCGCGCGATTTCGGCGCCACCATTTACCGCAACACAACCGTCACTGCCATCGAGCAGCAGCCGGACGGGCTTTGGAAGGTGACGACCGACAAGGGCGAGGTGACCGCCGAGCACATCATTTCCTGCACCGGCAACTTTGCCCGCAAGACCGGCGAAATGGTCGGGCTCGATGTGCCGGTGATCCCGGTCGAGCATCAGTATATCGTCACCGAGCCGCATCCGGCGATCCTCGAGCGGCGCCGCCAGGGCCTGCCGGAAATGGGCGTGCTTCGCGAATCCGACAGCGCCTGGTACATGCGCGAGGAGGCCGGCGGCCTCATCCTCGGGCCCTACGAGGTCGGCGCACCGGTCTGTTATGTCGATGGTCCCTCGGCCGAAAGCGAGTACGAGCTGTTCCAGGAAGAGCTGGACCGCCTGATGCCGCATATCGAGACCGCGATTGCCCGCGTGCCGGCCTTTGGTGAGGTGGGCATCAAGAAGGTCTATAACGGCGCCATCGCCTATACGCCGGATGGCAACCCGATTGTCGGCCCGGCGCCGGGCTTGAAGAATTTCTGGCTGAACGAAGGCCATTCCTTCGGTATCACGGCCGCCGGGGGCGCCGGCTGGCAGCTCGCCGAATGGATCGTCGATGGCGAACCGACCGTCGACATGATGGGCGTCGATCCCCGCCGCTTCGGCCCCTATGCGACGGAAGGCTACCTCATTGCCAAGAACGAGGAAGCCTATGCTAACGTCTTCACCATGCATTACCCGGACGAGGAGCGTGCTGCCGCCCGTCCGCTGAAGGTGACGCCCGTCTATGACCGCCTGAAGAAGCTGGGCGCCGTCTTCGGCTCCGTCTACGGCTGGGAGCGCGCCAACTGGTTTGCGCCGGAAGGCTATGAAGTGCCCGCCGACCAGCTCGGCGTCGGCGCCGATGTCATCACCAGCCACAACCATGCGCCGCCGACGGCGGATGGCCGCATCGTGGAAAAATGGTCGTTCCGCCGCTCGAACTATTTCGAGCATGTCGGCAACGAGGTGAAGAACGTCCACGAGAATGTCGGCGTGCTCGACATGTCGGCCTTTGCCAAGATGGAAGTTTCCGGCCCTGGCGCCCGCGCCTGGCTCGAATCGATCCTGGCCAATGCCATCCCGAAGAAGCGCGGCCGCATCGCGCTCTGCCATCTGCCGACGCCGGCCGGCGGCGTAAAGGCGGAATTTACCGTCTACGAATGGGCACCGGATCGCTTCTACATGGTGTCGGCCGGCTTCCTCGAAGCCCATGACCACGACCTGCTGCAGCGCCTTGCGCCGAAGGACGGCTCCGTCATCCTGCAGCCGATCACGCAGAAATACGGGGTTCTGGTGCTGGCCGGGCCGAAATCGCGCCAGCTCCTGAAGAAGCTCACCCGCACCAGCCTGGACAACAAGGATTTCCCCTGGCTCACGGGCAAGAAGATCTCGGTGGGCGTGGCAACGGCGCATGCCCTACGCGTCAACTTCATCGGCGAACTGGGTTGGGAACTGCATCACCCGATCGAGATGCAGGCCTATCTCTTCGACAGGCTGATGGAAGCCGGCGCCGAGTTCGGCATCAAGCCCTTTGGCATCCGGGCGATGGTCTCCATGGCGGTCGAAAAGTCCTATCGCAATATGGGTCGCGAACTCTCCATCGAGTACAACGCCTTCGAATCAGGCCTCGATCGGTTCATCCGTCCCGAAAAGCAGTTCATCGGCCGCGATGCCATGCTGGCGGCGCGCGACAAGGGACTGCGCAATACGTTCGTCACGCTGATCGTCTCCGGCAATGAGGATGTCGATGCCCGCGGCTCCGAAGCGATCTACAACGAGGCAGGCGAACTGGTCGGCCGTGCGACGAGCGGCGGTTTTGGCTGGCGTATCGGCAAGTCCGTGGCGCTCGCCATGGTGCGGCCGGACCATGCGGGCGAGGGCACGAAGCTGAAGATCAAGATCCTCGGCAAGCTGTTTGACGCGGTCGTGGTGGCTGAGAGCCCGTTCGACCCGGACAATGCGGCGATCCGCGCCGCTTGATCCGCACGATCAAGAATTGATTGACCATAAATCAAAGGCGGCTCGCAAGGGCCGCCTTTTTCGCTTGATTGTGTAACTTGTGCCCGCCGCGTTTAAGGGTTCGGCAAGTCTGGCTTTTTATATTCAATGCATCTCGAATATAAAGAAGGCGGATCATGACGTACCTCGGAATTTCCGGAATGCAATACTCTGGTGAACAGTTTCCGGATGCACGCATCATCGTGGCGGAAGACTCGAACGTCTTCACCTCCATGATCCGCCAGCGCCTCAAGGAAATCGTTGGCGTCGACGTGGACATCTGCCGCACCCACGAAGACCTGATGATGGCAAACGAGCTGTCGGAGGAGCCGGTGACGCTGGCAATCTCCAACATCAACCTGCCGGGGGCTGAAAACGGCGAGGCGCTCGAATACCTGCTCGATCTCAACATTCCGACCATCGTCTTTACCGGCACGTTCCAGGAACAGACGCGTGAAAAGTTGCTGGCCAAGGATATCGTCGACTATATCCTCAAGGACAATGTCTTTGCCGTGGAAATGCTGGTCGAATCGGTCTGCCGCTTCCTCACCAACCACCGCCATCACGTGCTGATCGTCGATGACAGCCCGACGGCCCGGGCGCTCCTGTCCACCCGCCTGAAGCGCTACAATTTCAGGGTCAGCGTTGCCGAAAGCGGTGCAAAGGCCATCGATCTCCTGAAGAAGAACGCCGATATCGGCCTTGTCGTCACCGACTACAATATGCCCGATATCGACGGCTTCGAACTGACGCGCCGCATCCGCTCCGTGCGCGGCTCGCACGAACTGCGCGTCATCGGCGTTTCCTCCTCGACCGACCGGCTGCTGTCGGCGCGCTTCCTGAAGGCCGGCGGCAATGATTTCATGCTGCGCCCCTTCATCGACGAGGAGTTTTACTGCCGCGTTAACCAGAACCTCGATACGCTCTTGCAGATCAAGTCCATGCAGGCTTATCAGCGGCGTGAAGCCTCCGCCAAGGCTGCCGTTCCGGCCTGATCTCCACCGCCGTGGCTGGTCTGCCTGCGCCGCGTTCCGAAAGGGACGCGGCGTTTCAGGTTCTTGCCGCAAGTCTCGCAGCTGACGGGTGCTCGACCGGCCAGAACCTTGCAGCAACACGCCAGCTTTTTCATGCGGCCGCTCCGCCATGCGCGCAACTTGCGCACACCGGAGATGTTTGACGTCAGAGACGGAGAACCCGGATGTCACAGCCCCATCAGCAACCCATGACCCTTTCCAGCCGGCTTGACCGGAACATTGCCGCGCTTCTGGAGCGGCGCACGCAGGAAGAGGCGCGCTCCTCGAGGCAGGACAAGGCCGCGGGCGCCCTTACCCGTTTTGCCGGATCGATGACCTTCGTCTATCTCCATGCCTTCGTCTTCGGGATCTGGATCCTCGTCAATGTCGGCCTTCTGTCGTTGATCCCCGCCTTTGACCCGTCTCTTGTCATTCTGGCCATGGTGGCATCGGTGGAGGCCATCTTCATCTCCACCTTCGTCATGATCAGCCAGAACCGGATGGCCAAGGCCGATGACAAGCGGGCGGATCTCAACCTGCAGATTTCGCTGCTGGCGGAACACGAGGCGACGCAGATCCTCTCCATCGTTGCCGCGATCGCCGAAAAGCTCGGCGTACCCGTCGAGCAAAGCGCCGAAATCCGGGACCTGCAGAAGGATGTCACGCCGGAAGAGGTTCTGGATACGCTCGAGCGCGCGTCGGCCGAGGACGCGAACGACCCGCCGTGACGCGCGGGCGTGGCCCAGCCTCCAATGGCTAGACCACCACCCCGGTCCGAACGGTGTTCATCGTCAGCTTGCGTTCGGCCCGTTCCTGTTGCGGCGAGCGGTTGTAGACCTCGCGATAACACTTGGAGAAATGCGAGGCGGAGACAAAACCGCAGGCGACCGCCACTTCCACCACCGGCATTGAGGATTGCACCAGCAGATGGCGGGCACGATCGAGGCGGATTTCCAGATAGTAGCGGGCCGGCGACCGGCCCATCTCCTGGCGGAACAGCCGCTCGATCTGCCGGCGCGACAGGCCGACATCGTCGGCAATCTCGATCAGCGACAAGGGTTCGGCCAGGCTGCTTTCCATGAGCTCGATGATCTGCAGCACCTTGGCGTTCTGCACGCCCAGCCGTGCCCGCAGCGGCAGGCGCTGGCGGTCATGCGGGTTGCGCACCCGATCAGTCAGCTGCTGCTCGCAGACCCGGTTCACCAGCGTTTCGCCAAAATCCTGGCCGATGAGGTTCAGCATCATGTCGAGCGAAGCGGTGCCGCCGGCACAGGTGTAGAGATTGCCGTCCACCTCATAAAGATCGGCATAGACTTCGGCCTGCGGAAAGGCCTCGGCAAAGCCCGGCAGGTTCTCCCAGTGGATGGCGCAGCGCTTGCCGTTGAGCAAGCCCGCCTGCGCCAGCACATGGGCGCCCGTACAGAGACTGCCGACGGCGACGCCGCGATTGTAGGTCTCGCGCAGGAAGGCGTTGACCGACTTGTTGTTGAATTCCTCCACGTAGACGCCCGAACAGATCAGCACCATGTTCGGCCGGTGCTCGCCGCCCAGATGCCGGCGTTCATCGGCCAGCGAACTGGTCACCTCGATGGCGATGCCGCTTGAGGAAAACACTTTCTCGCCATCGGTGGAGGCGAGGCGCCATTCATAGGCGGGGTAACCGAGCATGCGGTTGGCAATGCGCAGGGTTTCCACCGCCGCGGCAAACGGCAGCATGGTGAAGTGGGGGACGAGAAAAAAGACAAGCGTGCGCTTCGTGACCTGAGGCTTGTTCATCGCAGAGGGGGCTCCGTGGCGGATGCTCATTCCTCGCGTGAAAATATGGTGCATCAATGTCCCATTGGCGACATCTATAGCTGTATTCGCGCCGTTTTGGCGAAAGCGGATCTCACGGTCGTTTCGTTTTTGCGACATCTGCGGCCACATGCCCGATCCGGGGTCAACTGGCGCAAGTTTTAGGCTAAGGCGGCGTAATTAAAGTGCAAACATGAGAGGCTTGAAGAAACCCGCGTCCTGGCCCTGAAGGACGCGGGTTCAGGTCATGTCGCATTTCAGCATTCAGCGGCGCCTCGTCTCGGCCGCGTCGCCCGCGGGCCAGCCGATATCCTTGCGCGCGTCGAACGGCAGCGCTTCGAGCAGCCGTTCGGTCTGGCGCCGGCGATAGGCGGCACGCCAAAGCGCTGCCAGTGCAAAAGCCTTGTGCAAGAGCGGCAGGGAAGGCAGCTGCCACCGCCTTTGCCCGCTCTCGATGCGGTGGTCCAGAATCATGGTCATTATCGTTCTCCTTTAGGGTGCGACCGCGCCGGTCGCGGCGGTAGAGATGCACCGGCGATTTCAATCAATCAAACGAATGAATTTTATGCCACGCATCGAATTTTGTGATTCATTCGTCTGGTGGCGACCATGCGTCCGGATTGACGATCAATCAAACGAAATGATATGGTGCTTATGTTCAGTTAAATTGAAAGATAGACCGATGAACGCACCCTTCCGCCACAGCCTGCCGCTTCTGGATAACGACGTCCTGCGCACCTTCGTGGCCATTGCCGAAACCGGAAATTTTTCAACGGCTGCCGAAGCCGTGCTGCGCACGCCGTCTGCCGTCTCTATGCAGATCAAGAAACTGGAGGAGCAACTGCGCACCACGCTCTTCCTGCGCGATGCGCGCTCCGTGAGCCTTACCCAGCATGGCGAAATGCTGCTGTCCTACGCGCGGCGCATGATTGCCCTGTCCAATGAAGCGGTGTCGCGGTTTGTCATGCCGGAACTGTCGGGCGTGGTGCGGCTGGGTGCTGCAGACGACATTGCCGAACGGCTTTTGCCGACGATTCTGAGAGATTTCGGCGCGACTTTTCCGGGGATCATGGTCGATGTGACCGTGGACATGAGTTCCAATCTGCGCCGCCGGATGGAAGAGCAGCGGCTGGATCTTGCCCTTATCAACTGCGCCATGCGGCCATCGCCGACCGAGGGCGAAGTGGTGTTTCGGGAAAATCTTGTCTGGGCGGGCGCAAAATGCGGCACGGCGCATCTGCGCGATCCGCTGCCCATTTCGATCTGGGAGGATGGCTGCATCTGGCGGCATGAGGCGGTCACGCGCCTGGAGGCGGTGAAGCGTCCCTACCGGATTGCATATCTGAGCGCCAATACCATGGCGCAGCGGGCCGCGGTGGTGTCCGATCTCGCCATCGCCCCGTTCCCGCGCTCCTATCTCGGCGAAGACATGGTGGTGCTGGGCCCGAAGGAGGGATTGCCGGAACTGATCGCTTTCGACATCCGGCTTGTCACGGCACCGAACCTGTCGGTGCCGGGCAAGGCGGTCGCCGAAAGTATCCGGGAAGCCTATGGCGAGATGCAGCGTGCGGCCGCCTGACGATTTCCCTCACACCTTCGGCCTGCGGCTCCCGCCATGACCCTCGCGCACGCGCCGGGGAGGGCCGTTCGGACGCCTCGGCACCCCAGGGGCGCCTCTGGTTGAACGGCCCGTTCCTCGTCTCCTTGGCGAACGGGCGGAGTGTCACGGCACGGGCCACTCTTCATATCACACCCAGCACCGTCAGCGTCGCCACCACCAGGACGGTCGCGATGGCGAAACTGGAACGCATGACCATGCGGCGGCGATGCTCCACGCCAGTCCAATCATATTGCATCATGCTGCCTTTCTGCCCCCGCCGCGGGATCGTCATGACCAGGCGGGACTGTGTCGCGGATCGGCATTCCACGTATCGCTTTATTAGCGATTAAATCCTGTGCGAACCTGCCCAAGTTTTGTGCGCACGCGCGGGGCCTCGATGCCCGGCCGGCTGCGGGCCTGCAAGGACCGGGGGCGGGGCTGGCGGCTGTCTCTGAGTTACCAGATGCCGCGGGTCAGGCCGTTGAGGAGATAGGTCCAGATGGGGGGAGGATAGCGCAGCACGGAGCGGCCGGGCGGCCGGTAAGGCTGCAACTGGCCAAGCAGTGCATCATCGATGGCGCGGATGGAAATCTGCGTGCCGGCCGCGGTCAGCAGCAGCGGATAGGTGACAATCGAATCGCGCCGCGAGGGCGATGGCCGCACTTCGTACAGCGTGTCGCCCGTATCGAGCCCCGCATCGACGAGGTGCACCGTGGCGCCGAAATTGGCTGCGTCGCGCTCCGCCAGCGCCCAGTATCCGCCCATCTGTCCCCTGTACATCGGGTTGATGCCCGCGTGGAAATTGAGGATCGGACAGGAAATCGCGGCGAGCGTGCCGCGGGAGAGGGCGCGGCAGGAGATGAGGAAGACGACGTCCGGCTTCAGGCGCAGGATTTCCGCCTGCGCTTCGCGGCTGTTGAGCGAGGAGACGCGCGTGGTTCTGATCGAGGCATCGGCGCCGGCCCAGAGCCGGTATTCCTCCAGAATCTCTTCCGTCCGGGTGAGCGTCATCTGCTTGGCTAACCGCGACAAGGCCATGGTCGCCAATTGGCCAAGGGCCGTCAGCCGGCCGAGGCGCTTGGCGCGTCGCCGGTAAATCGCCCGCTTGGGCTCGGCGTCCTCCTGAAGGACCTGTAGCTTTGGAAAGCACTTGGCCAGCGCGTTAATCATCACCTGTGGATTGAGCCCGCCGGACGTCAACACAACTACTTTTGCCTCGCGTCTGTGCTGCATCCCCACCCTGTTCTCTGCGGCCTCTTCCCCGTGTGCATTTATGCGCGCATGCGCAGAAAAAAAGGTTAAGACAAAGTCTGGACATCTACATTTTTGGGCTTGTCGGCGAGAAAGCCGGGTCCGGCCGAAAAAGAGATGATGAGGGCCGTGAACTTTTTGCCGCCTCATACGTTCCAGAGGCGGAAACACACTTTCCCGACACAATCCTGTCCATCACCCCCGGAGAATTTCCCAATGACGGCCAAGACCCTCACCGTACTCGCCGCAGTCTTCACCGCGACACTGTCCCTCTCGTCCTGCGGCAACACGATCCGTGGCATGGGTCAGGATACTGCAAACACCGTCAACGCCACGCAGGATGCCGGCCATCGCGTCGAGCGCGCCGCGCGCTAAGGCAAAGTACGGGTTCTGCAACAAGGCCGGTCCGCTCGACCGGCCTTTTTGCGTCTGGTTCGGGCGTCGGATTTTATTGGTGATAAATTTTGTCATGTTTGTTGCCGCACCCCGGACAAGCTGATATCAGCCGACAGGGCGGGACGATCGACCACGCGTCTTTATCCTCAAAAGCCCGGGCCGTCGTATTGAAGGGATCGCGATCAAGATGAGCGCAGCAGAAGTTCTGGACAGACCCCACCTGGCCGAGGAAAGCCGCACGAAGCGGTTGAAGGCGGCAACGCATTCGGCGCATGAGCGTCTTGACCAGAGGATCATGCGCGCAAATCCATTCGCCGACCGGGAAAGCTACGGGCGGTTCCTCATCCTGCAATACCGCTTCCATCGGGATCTCGACGCGCTGTTTTCCAATGCCGATCTGGATGCGCTTCTGCCGGACTTGGCCGGACGCAATCGCTTGGCTTTCGTGGGCCAGGATCTGGCGGATCTCGGCCTTGCCGTTCCGGACGCGTCGGAGCCGCCGATCTTTGCCGCCGGGCAGTCCATTGATCTCGCCGAAGCGCTCGGCTGGCTCTACGTCATCGAGGGGTCCAACCTCGGTGCGGCCTTCCTTCTGAAATATGCAGCCAAACTCGGCCTAGACGAAAATTTCGGAGCCCGCCATCTGGCCGGCTCACCGACCGGGCGCGGCCTTCACTGGCGCACGTTCACGGCTGCTCTCGATGGCATAGACCTGTCGGGCGAAGCCGAACAGCGTGCCATCACCGGTGCCGAGGCCGCCTTCCGGCGCGTCCATGCGCTTGCCGAGGAATGCTTTGCCTGAGCAACGGTAAGGCAGGCGGCAAGCCCGGTCTGCCGGCCTCGTCAGCGACATGTCCCCTTGCGCCTTACACAGGCGCCTTCGGATAGGCGCGCGCCAGCCCGCCGGATCGTTGAAGACCGTCCTTGAAGGCTGCAAAAGCCGGATGCTGGCTGGACTTGGAGGCTTCCGAAAGGCGCACCTGCAGGCGCGCCGGTGCCGTCTTGCCGATCCATTCGCCGCATTTCTGCAGTTTCAGCGAATGCAGAAACGTCGAGCCTGCCGCGCGATTGAGATAGAGATGCAATCCGTCGAGAAGCGCCTCGTCGGATTTCGGATTTTCCATCATCAGTTGCAGGAAGGACTGGTTTTCCGGAAGCAGAGCCGCAAGCGCGTCGGCCACGGTTTCTCGGTTGGCAAGGGAAGCAATCTCGGGCATCGGCCTGTCCTGTTGGTGGTCTGAACAGCGTCCGATGACGCATATGCAGACGGTCTAATGGTCTTTGGACAGGCACGAAAGCGCAGGAACCTTGTGGCAAGCTGGCGCGGCACTCCCTAGTGCTAGCAGGAGTGCTAGCAGGCCGTTGGCGTCACCATGGCGGAGATCAATGTCGCGAAATCCAGCCGGCCAAGCGGCTGGCCCGCCTCATCCACGACAATGGCTGCCGTGACATTGGCAAGCGTCATCTGTCGTGCGGCCGTTTCAAGCGTCATTGCCGCGTCCACCGTAAAGCCCGGGGCGGGGCCTTCGACGCTCTCCAAAGGCGTCATGACCGTCCTTGCCTGAATGATTCGGCCCCGATTGACCTCTCGCACGAAGGACGCGATGTAGGCGTCGGCGGGCTTGAGCACGATCTCCTGTCCGCTGCCCTGCTGCACCACCTGTCCATCGCGCAGGATGGCGATGCGGTCCCCAAGCCTGAGCGCCTCGTCAAGGTCGTGGGTGATGAAGACGACGGTCTTCTTCAACTCCGCCTGCAGATCGAGAAGCACGGCCTGCATGTCGACGCGAATGAGCGGATCAAGCGCCGAATAGGCCTCGTCCATCAGCAGAATGTCGGCGTCGGTGGCAAGCGCCCGCGCAAGCCCCACTCTTTGCTGCATGCCGCCGGAAAGCTGGTTCGGATAATGGTTCTCGAAACCGGAAAGACCGACGCGATCGATCCAGTGGCGCCCCGTCTTCAGGCTGTCTGCTCGCGCAACACCCTGTATATCCAGCCCATAGACGGTGTTTTCCAGAACCGTCCGATGCGGCAGGAGCGCAAATTTCTGAAACACCATCGCCGTCTTGTGGCGGCGGAACTCGCGAAGCTGGCTCTGGTTCATCCGGCAGATATCGGCGCCGTCATAGACCACTTCGCCGGCCGTCGGCTCGATCAGGCGGTTGATGTGGCGGATGAGGGTGGATTTTCCGGAGCCGGACAGGCCCATCACGACGGTGATCGCACCGCCCGGCATGGAGATGTTGATGTCCTTCAGCCCCAGCACATGGCCATGGGTCTCGTTCAGCTCCGCCTTGCTCATGCCCGCCTTGACGGCGTCGATATAGCTTGCGCCCCTGCTGCCGAAAATCTTGTAGAGACCGCGGATCTCGATGCCGTGACTAGCCATGCACCACCTCGGAATGTTTCTGCAGCCGCTTGCCGAACGCCTGGCTGGCGCGATCGAAAATGATGGCAATCGCAACCAGGGCAAAGCCGTTGAGGAAACCGAAAGTGAAGAACTGGTTGTTGATCGCCTGCAGCGTATTCTTGCCGAGCCCGCCGACGCCGACCATGGAGGCGACGACGACCATGGCGAGCGACATCATGATGGTCTGGTTGATGCCGGCCATGATGGTGGGAAGGGCAAGCGGGATCTGCACGTTCCAGAGCTTTTGCGCGGGCGAGGAGCCGAACGCATCGGCCGCTTCCAGCACGTCGCGATCGACCAGGCGGATGCCGAGATTGGTCAGCCGGATCATCGGCGGCACGGCATAGATGACGACGGCAATCAGTCCCGGCACCTTGCCGATGCCGAAGATCACCACCACAGGGATCAGGTAGACGAAGCTCGGCATGGTCTGCATCACGTCGAGCACCGGGTTCACCACCGCCTGCACACGGTTGGAGCGCGCCATGACGATACCGATCGGCAGGCCGATCAGAATGGCGATCAGGGTGGAGACGGTGACGATGGCAAGTGTGACCATCGTATCCTGCCAGAGCCCGACCAGCCCGATGGCGGCCATGCCGAGCGCAGTTCCGAGCGTGATCGTCTTGCTGCGGCTGGCGAGGTAAACGATTGCCAGCATCACGACGAGCACGACAATCCAGGCAGAGCTGGTAAACAGCCGCTCCAGATAGTTCAGGAACCATTGTAGAGGCTGAACCACCGCATCGATCACCTCGGCATATTGGCGCACGAGGCCCTTGAACCCGTCGTCGATCGTCTTGCGGGCCATGCGGATCGTCTGGTCGCTGATGGCCGGAAAGTTGCAGGCTATGTCCGGCAGCACGGTGCAGGTCGCCATTTCATCCCCTCGTTATTTCAAGACTTTTTGGGCTGGCAGTTGAGCGTGTGCATGATGCGGATCCCCGTCCGCCAGCCGATTGCAGCCGGCCTCCCTTGAGGGAAGGCCGGCGGACAAAAGATCAGTCATGCGCAGGGCGCTGCCTCAAAGGGCGGCCTTCACCTTGGTGGCGGCCTCGGGGCTCACCCAGGTCGTCCAGACATCCGGGTTGTTCTTCAGGAAGTATTTGGCGGCGTCCTCGTTGGTGCCCTGGTTGGCGTCCTGCCAGGCGAGGATGGAGTTCACCATGGCATTGCCCCATTTGCGCGCCTTGACGTAATCCAGCGCGACGCCTGCCTTTTCGGAAAACTGCTTGGTGATGACGGTATAGGCCTGCGAGGTGGGGTAGGAATTGACCTTCGGGTTGGGACAATCCGGCACGGCCGTGCAGGCATCCCAGTCCGCCTTGTCATGCGGGACGCCGAAGGAGAGCTTGGCCATTTCGTATTTGCCGAGGATGGCTGTCGGCGCCCAGTAATAGCCGAGCCAGCCGGTCTTCTTGGCAAAGGCGCCGGCGATGGAGCCGTCAAGACCGGCCGCCGAGCCGGTGTCCACCAGATCGAAGCCCTTGTCCTTGGCGCCGAGCGCCCGGTAGAGGTTGGCCGTCGAGACCTGGCAGTTCCAGCCCGACGGGCAGTTGGAAACGGCGCCCCTGGAGGCATCTTCCGGTGCGGGGAACAGTTCGGGATGTTTCAGCGCGTCCTGGACGGTCTTGATGTCCGGATGGGCGTCAGCGAGGAATTTCGGGATCCACCAGCCTTCGACCGCGCCATCGGCCAAAATTTCCGCGGCTATGATCAGCCGGCCCTCGCTGACAGCGGCATCGAGCGGCGTGCGCACCGCATTGACCCAGAGTTCCGGCGCCACGTCCGGCTGGCCCTTTTCGTTCATCGAGGTGAAGGTCGGCATCGTATCGCCGGTGACCAGCGTCACGGTGCAGCCATAGCCTTTTTCCAGGATGATCTTGTCGACCTGGGCTGCCACGCCGGCAGACGCCCAGTTCATTTCGGCGATGGAGACGTCGCCGCAACCGGCCGCCTGGGCGTTGCCTGCCATGGCATAGAGACCAGCCGCGAGTGCGGTGGAAGCGAGAAGTGTTTTCATCGTCTAAGACCTCCCAGTCTTTGATGGTTGTCAAAATGGAGCTTGCGTCGCGGAACGAACGGTCTGTTGTCTTGCAGGTACTTAAAAAGCGGGTCCGCTTCGGTGGCGGACCTTATGTCATGTCTGCTGATGCGGGCGCCGTTGCTTCGGGTTTCCGCTTGCTGCGGATTTTGACCCGTGCATGTGACAGGGATGTGAGCCTAAGCGTTTCGTGTTGAAAATCAACCTTGCCCGGGAGGAGGTGCCGCCGCTAGCAAGGGGTGAGGGCGCTCGCAAACCGGGTATTCTGCATCAAAAGACGCCACTTGCGGTGCAGGCTGCCGCTATTGTCGGCGGCGCTTGTCATGCAGCCGGCAAGGCTTTCAAAATCGCCCAAAAGTCACGCCTGAAGTTTGACACATGCTATCTGATTAGCGCCCTTTCTCGCCCGTCAAAAAAATATCGAAGCCGGCGTGAGAAAATCGAAAAAATCGCCGCCTTAATAACCGGTCGGTAACGAATGGACGGCTATTCAGTCTGACGAGGCGTCAAGCCCATGGCTCCGGATAGGTATTGCGTCCCGGAGCCAGATCGCTCTCCTTTTTGCTGCCGGCCACCATCTTTGGTGGTGTGAGGTGCGGCCGTTTTAACCATCATGATGAACACGAGCGTCGGTGAAGGTTGACAGTGTGTCTGACCTGCCGCACTCTCTTTTAGGTTTTGCTGCGTCCGGGACGTCGCAGCAGGGCTGGACGGACCAATCGGCGTTCTCCGGTGGAGAACAGGATCATGGCGGGCAGGGTGTGGGCGTGCAGGTGCCGCTCTCTCTGCAGGCTTCCAGCCGATGGCTTTCGGATTGTGCACGTGATCAGCCGGGGTGGCGACCTCTTTTCCTACGAATTTGCCACTCCTTCACGCGGGCGATGCGGCAAGCCTGGTCCGTCCCATTCTTACCCGACATTTCATGGCGCAGAGCATGGCAATTGAGCATTCCGGCAAGATCACCTTCGTGCTGGGCGGCGCCCGCTCGGGAAAATCCCGATTTGCCGAAGGCCTCGCCACGGAAAGCGGCCTCCAGAAACATTACGTGGCGACGGGGCAGGCCTGGGACGACGAGATGCGGCATCGCATCGCGCAGCACCGTGCCGATCGTGGCGATGGCTGGGTGACCCACGACGTACCCATCGATCTTGCCGCTGCCCTTACGGAGATCGCGTCCCCGGATCGGATCGTGCTTGTCGATTGCCTGACGCTCTGGCTTACCAATCTGATGATGGCCGAGCGCCCGGTGGAGGAGGAGGCACAGCAGATGGTCGCGTCGCTCGACCGGCTGTCTGGCCCTGTCGTCTTCGTCTCCAACGAAGTCGGCCTTGGCATCGTGCCGGAAAACCGGATGGCACGGCAGTTTCGGGATTATGCCGGGCGTCTGCACCAGCAGCTCGCGGCGGTATCCGATACGGTTTTCTTCGTCGCTGCCGGCTTGCCGCTGAAGATGAAGGGATAAGCCTCAGAGGCCAAGCCAGAGGCGGATCGGATGCGTCGGATCGGCGACGAGTTTGGTGGCCATGGCGAGGCAGGAGATGACCAGCAGCGGCTTGATGAGACGGGCGCCGCCGCGCATGGCAAGGCGCGAGCCGATCTGTGCGCCGATCAACTGCCCCACGCCCATGATCACCCCGACCTTCCAGAGGATCGCGCCGTTCACCGCAAAGACGGCGAGTGAACCGAGATTGGAGCCGAGGTTGAGAAGCTTCGTGTGGGCGGTCGCCTTCAGCATGCCGAAGCCTGCCAGCAGCACGAAGCCCAGCATGTAGAACGAGCCGGCGCCCGGGCCGAAAATCCCGTCATAAAGCGCGACGAAAGGAACCGCCGTCACGGCAAAGATGGCGGGCGAGATGCGGCGCGTGCTGTCCTTGTCGGAGAGATTGGGTTTCAGGGCAAAGAAGAGCGCGATGGCAACCAGAAGAAACGGAATGGCGGCCCCCAGAAGGCGCCCCGGCACGTGGGATGCAATCAGCGCTCCCATGCCGCCGGCCAGCATTGCGATGAGGGCCATCGGCAGCTGTTCCTTCAGCTTCACATGGCCGCGCCTTGCATAGGCAAGAGTGGCGGACGCAGTGCCGAACGGTCCCTGAACCTTGTTGGTGGCGATTGCTTCGAGCGGCGGCACGCCAGCGAGCAGCAGGCAGGGCACCGTGATCAGGCCGCCGCCACCGGCGATCGAATCGATGAAGCCGGCAAGGATCGCCGCCAGGAAGAGCAGCGCGAGGATCTGGGGGGCAAGGTCGTGCACGGATGAACTTTCGGGGGCAGGGCGGGCGTGGGTGGCAGGATCGGCAGGGGTGGACGCCGCCTTCTGGCACTTCGGCGCATCTGTCGCAAGCGTATGGCGCGGCCTTTGCCCTCCTTTCCGTGATCCTGTGCGGGCGACCGCCCGCCGGGCTTGCGTCGGCGGCGTTCGGCGCTATTGTGCCGCACTTCAAAACCGGCAGGACAGTTCAGCATGCACAAGGTGATTTTCGATACGGATCCGGGCATCGATGATGCGATGGCGCTTCTCTTCCTTCACAAGCACCCTGAGATCGACCTTGTGGGTGTGACGACCGTCTTCGGCAATGCACCGATCGAGATCACCACCCGCAATGCGCTTTACCTGGGCGAAGCCTGGAATATTCCGGCGCCGGTTGCCGAAGGGGCAGGCCAGACATTCGATCCGGCCCGCGGCGGCGCCTACTGGCCGACCGCCATACACGGCCATAACGGCATCGGCGACGTGCCGGTCCCGGACGCTCTGTCGCGCGAAAAAGATCCGCGTCCGGCATTCCAGTTCATCATCGACACCGTGCGTGCCCATCCGGGCGAGATCACGCTGATTGCCGTTGGCCGCATGACGAACCTTGCGCTGGCGCTGAAGGCGGATCCGGAGATTGCCGGTCTCGTCAAGCAGGTCGTCATCATGGGCGGCGCGTTCAATGTGAACGGCAATGTCTCGCCGGCCGCCGAGGCCAATATCCATGGCGATCCGGAAGCCGCCGATATCGTGTTCACCGCCGCCTGGCCGGTCGTGGTTGTCGGTCTCGACGTGACGCTGCAGACGGTGATGACGAGCGGGTTCCTAGCCGAGATGGTCGCCTCGGGCGCGCCTGAAATCCGGCTGCTCTCGGATATTTCCCAGCTCTACATCGATTTCTACAAGACCCGTGTCGCCGACGGCATGGTGGTGCATGACAGCTGCGCCTGCGTCTACCTCGTGCGTCCGGACCTGTTCGACACCAGAAGCGGTGCCATCCGCGTCGTCTGCGGCGGCATTGCCGATGGCCAGACGATCCAGAAGCCGGATGGCCGCGGCTTTCCGCCGGGTGCCTGGGATGGTTTTCCAAGCCAGAAGGTGACCGTCGGCGTGCGTCCTGAGGGCGTGCTCGAGGTTATCCGGGCAGCCCTGGTCGACGCTCGCGCCGCCTGACGCAAGGGCTTCGGCCCGCCTTTGGTCCCGATCGACCACGCCGCCATAGCGCCGGATGCTGTTTCGGCAACAGTTCAGGTGCAAAATTTGAACTTGCGCGTCGCAGCCCATTGGCATCGAAGCGTCTTTTCCCTATGTGGAACCCTAACAATCAGAACTCAGAGGACATGAGCGTGACCGCTACCTTCGATAAAGTCGCCGATATCATCGCAGAAACCAGCGAGATCGACCGCGAAACCATTACGCCGGAAAGCCACACGATCGACGATCTTGGCATCGACAGCCTCGACTTCCTCGACATCGTCTTTGCGATCGACAAGGAATTCGGCATCAAGATCCCGCTCGAGCAGTGGACACAGGAAGTCAACGAAGGCAAGGTTTCCACCGAGGAATACTTCGTGCTGAAGAACCTCTGCGCCAAGATCGACGAGTTGAAGGCGGCCAAGGGCTGAAACGCCTTGCCGGCCAAGCCTGATGCTTCTTGAATATTTCCAGATGATCGATCGCGTCGAAGCGGTCGATCTTGAGGCAAAAACGCTGAAGGCGCGCTCCGTCGTGCCCTCGCAAAGCCCTGTCTTCGAAGGCCATTTTCCCGGCATGCCTCTGGTGCCGGGTGTTCTCCTCATCGAGACGATGGCGCAGGCAAGCGGGTTCATGGTGCTGGCGTCGAGCAATTTTGCCGCCATGCCGTTTCTGATGTCCGTCGATGGCGCCAAGATGCGCGCTTTCGTTGAACCCGATGCCGTTCTCGACATCGAGGTGTTTCTGGAGCATGAGGGATCCGGCTACGCGGTCACCAAGGCGAAGATCACCTCTGCGGGCAAGAAGGTCTGCGACGCGCAGCTGAAATTGCGCACCATGCCGTTCGACGAGGTGCCGCTGGCCGATATCGTGCGCAAGCGCGCCGGCGAAGTCGGCCTCATGGATGCGCTGGGCCAGCGATAAGGGCCGGCATAAAAAGGATCGACCTCAAGATGAGCAGTTCAGACAAGGATGTCGTGATCACCGGTGTCGGCATCGTCACCTGTCAGGGCGTCGGCAAGGAGCCGCATGTGGCGCTTCTGACCGGTGCCGCCGTGGCCCGCCCGCCGATCGAGACGGAACGCTTCAAGCCCTATCCCGTCCACCCGATGCCGGAAATCGACTGGTCCGCCCAGATCGCCAAGCGCGGCGACCAGCGCCAGATGGAAAACTGGCAGCGCCTCGGCGTGTTCGCAGCCGGTCTTGCCCTGGATGACGCAGGGCTGAAGGACAATGCCGAAGCCTGCGGCTCGATGGACATGATCGTGGCAGCCGGCGGCGGCGAACGCGACATCAAGGTCGATTCGCTGATCGTCGATGAGGCCCTGAAGCGCAACGACCGCGAACAGCTCTTGAACGAAAAGCTGACGACGGAACTGCGCCCGACGCTGTTTCTCGCGCAGCTGTCGAACCTGATGGCCGGCAATATCTCCATCGTCCACAAGGTCACCGGTTCCTCGCGCACCTTCATGGGCGAAGAGGCCGCCGGTATTTCCGCAGTCGAGACCGCCTATCACCGCATCAAGGCCGGCCAGTCGACCCATTCGCTCGTCGGCGGCGCCTTTGTCGCCGAACGTGCCGATATCATCCTCCTGGTCGAGGGCATCCGCGCCCATGCAACCGGCGACTGGCATCCGCTCTGGTCGCGCGCCATCGAAAACGGCGGCGGCATGATGATGGGCTCCGTCGGCGCCTTCCTCGTCATGGAATCGCGCACCCATGCCGAAACGCGCGGCGCTCACATTTACGCGGTGGTCGATGCGATCGAAGGCGATCGCGGCAGCCGCGAGGACCGTGGGCTCGAAGCCCGGCTTGGCCGCATGTCGAACCTCGCCTCGGATGTGACGCCTGGTGATCTCGTTGTATTTTCCGGCTCGAGCGGCGTTGTGGATCTTGCCGCGCGCGAGCGGGCAGCGCTTGAAGCCGAATTTCCGGGTGCCGCCATTCGCGGCTATGGCGGGGTCACCGGCCATGCCATGGAAGCGCAGTTCCCGCTCGGCCTTGCGCTGGCAGCCCTTGCCCTTGATAACCATGCCCACGTACCGGCTTTCGATACCGATCATGAGCGCCCGATGAGCGGTGGTGCAAGCCATGCCGTCGTCACCACGGTCGGCTATATGCGCGGCGAAGGCCTTGCCGTCCTGTCGGCAAACGGCTGAGGATTTCATCATGACAAGCACAGCTTTCAAGGATCATCTCGGCCGGCCGATTGTCGCCGTCACCGGCATGGGCGTCATCACGTCGCTGGGCCAGGGGCTCACCGATAACTGGGCAGCGCTCACCTCCGGCACCTCCGGCATCCACAAGATCACGCGCTTCCCTACCGATGGTCTTTCCACCCGCATTTGCGGCACGGTGGATTTCATCGAGGTTCCGCACCCCAATTCCGTCGAGCGCTCGTTCGCCTTTGCCCGCGAAACGACGCGCGAGGCTCTGGCGCAGGCCGGGCTCTCCGGTGATTTCGCAGGTCCGCTGTTTCTCGCAGCTCCCCCGGTCGAACCGGAATGGAGTGCCCGCTTCGAGCTTGCCGACCGCGCGCCGTCGGCCAAGACGGAAGGCGATGCGTATGAGCGGTTCCTGGCTGCCATGCGCGAGCGGCCCGATCCGGTGTTTCTGGAAGCCGCGCAGTTCGGCTCGATCTCCGAGCGGCTGTCCGACGTGTTCGGCACACGCGGCCTGCCCGTCACGCTCTCGACGGCCTGTGCTTCGGGCGCCACGGCCATCCAGCTCGGCGTCGAAGCCATTCGCCAAGGCCGGACGGACCGCGCGCTGACGGTTGCAACCGATGGCTCGGTGTCTGCCGAAGCGCTCATCCGCTTCTCGCTTCTGTCTGCGCTGTCCACCCAGAACGATCCGCCGGAAAAGGCATCCAAACCCTTCAGCAAGGATCGCGACGGTTTCGTGATTGCCGAAGGGGCAGCGACACTGGTGCTGGAATCGCTCGAATCGGCCGTCGCCCGCGGCGCCAAGGTGTTGGGCATCCTCAAGGGCTGCGGCGAAAAGGCCGATCATTTCCACCGCACGCGCTCGTCTCCGGATGGCGGTCCGGCGATTGCCACCATTCGTGCAGCGCTTGACGATGCCGGTCTCGATGAAAGCCGCATCGGCTACATCAACGCCCACGGCACCTCGACGCCGGAAAACGACAAGATGGAATATGGCGCCATGCTGTCCGTTTTCGGCGAGCGGCTGAAGGATGGCATTCCGTCTTCCTCCAACAAGTCGATGATCGGCCACACGCTGACGGCGGCCGGTGCGGTCGAAGCGGTCTTTTCGATCCAGACGATGCTGACCGGAACGCTGCCGCCGACGATCAACTACACCAATCCGGATCCGACCATCGTTCTGGATGTCGTGCCGAATGTGAAGCGCGACCAGCAGGTGACGGCGGTGCTGTCCAACTCGTTCGGCTTCGGTGGCCAGAACGCCAGCCTTGTCATGACGGTGGAGCCGGCCTAAACACCGGTTCAGCACCCGGCTCCGGTTCCGGCGCCCACGAAGACCTCAACGCACGCCTCCGGGCGAAGGATAAGAACGCATGCGCGCTTTGCAACTGATCGATGACCGCCGTCTTGAAGCGACCGACATTCCGGAACCGGACGCTCCGGCGCCGGGCGAGGTGACGCTGCGCGTGAAGGCCGTTGCGCTGAACCATATCGACGTCTGGGGCTGGCGCGGCATGGCGTTTGCCAAGCGCAAGATGCCGCTCACCATCGGCGCGGAAGCTTCCGGCGTCGTGGAAGCGATCGGCGCCGGCGTGTCGAGCGTGCTGCCCGGTCAGTTGGTATCGATCTATGGCGCGCGCACCTGCGGTCTGTGCAAGCCCTGCCGTGAAGGCCGCGACAATCTGTGCGAACACGTCGCCGGCGTGCATGGCTTCCATCTTGATGGCTTCGCGCAGGAAAAGATCAACATTCCCGCCCGCCAGCTCGTTCCGGCCCCGCCCGGTGTCGATGCGGTGGCCGCAGCGCTCGCACCGGTGACCTTCGGCACTGTCGAGCACATGCTGTTCGACAATGCGAAGCTCGAGCCCGGCGAAACCATTCTGATCCATGCCGGCGGTTCCGGCATCGGTTCGGCCGCCATCCAGCTCGCCAAGAAGATCGGCTGCACCGTCATCACCACCGTCGGCTCCGACGACAAGATCGAGAAGGCGAAGGCGCTCGGCGCCGATCACGTCATCAACTACCGCAATGACCGGTTCGAAGGCGTCGTGCGCAAGCTGACGAAGAAGAAGGGCGTCGACGTGGTCTTCGAACATGTCGGCAAGGATACCTTTGCCGCGTCGATGTTCAGCCTGAAGCGCGGTGGCCGCCTCGTCACCTGCGGTTCCACCTCGGGTGTGTCGACCGATGTCAACCTGATGATGTTGTTCCAGCAGCAGCTGAAATTGCTTGGCTCCTTCGGCTGCCGCATGGAAAACATGGCAAACGCCATGCAGAAGATGGCGCGCGGCATCGTGCACCCAGTGATCGACACGGAAGTGACCTTCGGCGAAATCGACAAGGCGTTGGAGCGCATGGAGAGCCGTCAGATCTTTGGCAAGATCATCCTCAGGATGGATTGACCCGTTGAAAATGCTCCTGACGAGGATTGTGCTGAAGGCGCGCCATTTCCAGCAATGGCTGGTGGCGCAGCTTGCCTTTTCCTTCCTCAACCTGCTGAAGCTTCTGCCCGCCGATCCGGCCATCCGCTTTGCCGACTGGCTGGTGCGGCGCATCGGGCCGGGCACTGGCCGCCACACGCTGATGCTAACCAATCTCGCCAATGCCTATCCTGAAAAATCGGAGAGCGAGCGCGAGGCAATCGCGCTTGCCAGCTGGGGGCATATGGGGCGGCTTGCGGCCGAATATGTCTTTCTCGACCGCCTGTTCGATTTTGATCCGGAGAGCGAGACGCCCGGCCGCATCGAGGTCTCGGGCATCCCGATTTTTCTGGAGCTTCGCGAAAACCCGCGTCCCTTCATCGTCTTTACCGCCCATACCGGCAATTTCGAGCTCCTGCCGGTTGCCGGCAATGCCTTCGGGCTCAATGTCACGGTGATGTTTCGCCCGCCGAACAATCCGTATATCGCCGAAAAAGTGTTTTCGTTCCGTGCCGCGCGCATGGGAAAACTCGTGCCGTCGCATGCCGGATCCTCCTTTGCGCTGGCGCGCCAGCTGGAGGCGGGCAAGGCCATCGGCGTTCTGGTCGACCAGAAGTTCCAGAAGGGGCTGTCCACGCAATTTTTCGGCCAGCCGGTGCAGACCAATCCGCTCCTTGCCAAGCTCGTGCGCCAGTTCGATTGCGATGTCTATCCCGCCCGCAGCATCCGCCTGCCTGACAATCGCTACCGGCTGGAAATCGAGCCGAAGATCGACGTGCCGCGCAACGACAAAGGCGCCGTCGATGTGCAGGCGCTTGGCCAGCTGCTCAACGACAAGGTTGAAAGCTGGGTGCGCGAACATCCCGAGCAGTGGCTCTGGTATCACGACCGCTGGAATATCAAGCATACGCTGAAGGCCTGACCCTCAGGCGTCTTCGGCAAGGTTTTCCTCTTCGAGGATCTGTTTCAGCCGTGCCAGGTCCGCGGCCACCTGGCGCGCATCTTCCTCGAACTGCTGCGACGACATGCCGGGCAGGCGGGTCAGCAGGAAGATCGCTTCTGCACCATCGCCATTCGGCACGATGCGAAACGCGTTGTGGACCTTGAGGCCCGACGGCATGTGGACCACGTGATCGATGACGCCAAACGGATTTTCCCCCGCAAAGCTGATCCGCACCGTGCCGAGCGGGCCGCCATCGGCCAGCCAGTCGGGACCATCGCGCGTGAGGCCCGCGCCAAGACCCGCCGCCCAGCGCCCGATGTTTTCCGGGCGCGCGGCAAAGGCATAGACCGCGCGCCAGTCGCGCCGAATGCCGATATGGACTGCTTTTGCTTCCATCGGTTCCATGTGCCGGATCCTCCGTCCTGTCTTGCGCGTTAGGTCCTGTGCAGGGGCCGGCGCTTCTCAAGCCGGACTTGTAAAACCCTGCTCAAAATAATGGCTGAATGCCAAGAGCCGCGACGAATTTAATCGGTTTGCGCAGCCTTGGCCTTGCCGTTTATCAGCTGCGGTGCCAAAACAGGCACCCAATCGCAATGGAGATATGTCCGTGGAACAGGCAGAAATCGGCCTAATCGGTCTCGGTGTCATGGGGTCCAACCTCGCCTTGAATATCGCCGAAAAGGGCAACAAAATTGCCGTCTTCAACCGCACGGTTGAGGCGACGCGAAAATTCTATGCCGAAGCCGGCAGTCTTCAGGGTCAGATCATTCCCTGCGAAACCATGGAGGAATTCGTCGCCGCCATTCGCCCGCCGCGCCCGATCATCATCATGATCAAGGCCGGGGATCCGGTGGACCAGCAGATCGAGCTCCTGAAGCCTTATCTGTCGGCCGGCGACATCATGATCGATGCCGGCAATGCCAATTTCCGCGATACGATGCGCCGCTTCGACAATCTGAAGGACAGCCCGCTGACCTTTATCGGCATGGGTGTTTCGGGTGGCGAAGAAGGTGCCCGCCATGGCCCGTCCATCATGGTCGGCGGCACGGAAGACAGCTGGAAGCGCGTCGAAAACGTCCTCACCTCGATCTCCGCCAAGTACAATGGCGAGCCGTGCGTCGCCTGGCTCGGCAATGACGGCGCCGGTCACTTCGTCAAGACCATCCATAACGGCATCGAATATGCCGACATGCAGATGATTGCCGAAATCTACGGCATCCTGCGCGATGGCCTGAAACTGTCGGCGGACGAGATTTCGCAGGTGTTTGGCCGCTGGAACAAGGGGCGCCTCAATTCCTACCTGATCGAGATCACCGAAAAGGTGCTGTCGGCTACCGATCCGATTTCCGGCAAGCCGATGGTCGACGTGATCCTCGACCGTGCCGGCCAGAAGGGCACCGGCAAGTGGTCGGTCATCGAGGCGCAGAACCTCGGCGTTGCCGCAACCGGCATCGAGGCCGCCGTTGCCGGGCGTATCCTGTCGTCGCAGAAGACAGAGCGTGAGGCCGCCGAACAGATCCTCGGCCTGCCGCAGACGGTTGCCATGCCGGGCATCGACGGAATGGCCTTCCTCGACGATCTGGAAAACGCGCTGCTGGCCGCCAAGATCGGCGCCTATGCGCAGGGTTTTGCCGTCATGGCCGCCGCGTCGAAGGAATACGGCTGGAACCTGCCGATGCCGACGATTGCCAAGATCTGGCGCGCCGGCTGCATCATCCGCTCGGAATTCCTGGACGAGATCACCTCTGCCTTCACCAAGGATCCCGATATCGCAAACCTCATCGTAACTCCCGCCTTTGCCGCGCTTGTGAAGGAAACCGACAGCGCGCTGCGTCGCGTCGTCTCGACGGCCGTCATGTCGGGCCTGCCGGTTCCGGCACTGGCCTCGGCGCTGTCCTATTTCGACAGCTACCGTCGTGGCCGCGGCACGGCAAACCTCATCCAGGCACAGCGCGATTTCTTCGGCGCCCATGGGTTCGAGCGCGTCGATGGCGTCGACAAGCCGCATGGGCCCTGGGGCAGCGGCCTCAACGCCTGAGATTTTGATCCTGACACATCGGCCGTGCGCAACAAAACCGTTGCGCACGGCTTTTCCGTCCACGTCTTTCGCGCTGGGCGGACCTGCCATCAATCCGGAGGAGACCGAACATGGCCTGGCAGCCTTCTGAAGACCGCTATTCCAAGATGAAATACAACCGCTGCGGCCGCACGGGGCTGAAGCTTCCGGCGATCTCGCTCGGCCTCTGGCACAATTTCGGTGAGGATACCGAGCACCAGCGCAAGCGTGACATCTGCCGTACGGCTTTCGATCTCGGCATCACCCATTTCGATCTCGCCAACAATTACGGCCCGCCGCCCGGCAGCGCCGAAACCGCCTTCGGCGAAATCCTGAAGACCGATTTTGCCGGTTACCGCGACGAGATGATCATCTCCTCAAAGGCCGGCTACAACATGTGGCCGGGCCCTTACGGTGAATGGGGCAGCCGCAAGTATCTCATTGCCTCCTGCGATCAGAGCCTGAAGCGCATGGGCCTCGACTATGTCGACATCTTCTATTCGCACCGCTTCGATCCGGATACGCCGCTTGAAGAAACCTGCGGCGCGCTCGATCATATCGTGCGCTCCGGCCGGGCACTCTATGTCGGCATCTCGTCCTATAATTCCAAGCGCACCCGGGAAGCGGCCGCGATCCTGAAGGATCTCGGCACGCCCTGCATCATCCACCAGCCGAGCTATTCGATCATCAATCGCTGGGTGGAGGAGGATGGCCTCCTTGATACCCTTGATGATGTCGGGATGGGCTCGATCGTCTTCTCGCCGCTCGCCCAGGGCATGCTGACGTCGAAATATCTCGGCGGCATTCCCGAGGACAGCCGTGCGGCACAGGGCAAGTCGCTGCGTCCGGCCTTCCTCAACGAGCGCAATGTCAACAATCTGCGCGGCCTCAACGCCATTGCCGAAAAGCGCGGCCAGACGCTGGCGCAGATGGCGATCGCCTGGGTGCTGCGCGGTGGCCGCGTAACCTCGGCGCTGATCGGTGCCAGCCGTGCGGAGCAGGTGGTGGATTGCGTCGTCGCGCTCGATCGCCCTGATTTCACCGCCGAAGAACTGGCGGAAATCGAAGTCTTTGCCAAGGATGCCGATATCAATCTCTGGGCAAAATCGGCGGAACGGGAAGGCCCGGCACGCTGACAAAGGCCTGACCGACGTATCATGAACCCGGACTCGTGCCGGGTTTTTTGTCCCATAAATCGGGTGAATATCTCAATGGAAACCTTAAATTCTTCAGCCAAGCCATTTTAATCATTGCGGAATTGTAATGTTGAGGTTCATCTGTCGTTCATCCCCGCAGGGCTAGGTTCAGGGTGTCTAATACAGAAAACAAGGAGACACCCCCATGAAAGTCCTGATTTCCTTTCTGACTGCCGCCACCATTCTGGCCGCCCCGATTGCCCAGGCGCAGGATTATCGCGGCCCTGGCCATGACCGCCATCGCCCCAGCGAGCGCACGGTTGTGATCGAGAAGAAGAAGGTCGTGGTGCAGAAGCATCGCTGGTCGAAGGGCCATAAGCTGACGCGGGCAGAACGCGCACGCCTCGCCAATATCCGCGATTATCGCCAGTACCGTCTGTCGGCGCCGCCGCGCGGTTACCAGTGGGTGCGGGTGGATAACCAGTTCCTGCTGATCGGTGCGGCAAGCGGCATCATTGCGAGCGTCGTGGCTGGTCGCTGAACCCCAACCAATCGATAAAGCGGCTCATGATCTGGAGACCCGGCCTCGCGCCGGGTTTTCGTGTTTTCGCCTTTGCTTCGCCTGGCGCCCCGTCAGTTCTTGCGGCGCAGGGTGATGACCGTCAGTTCCGAGGGAATGCCGAGCCTCAACGCAAAGCCCGGCCAGAGCGCCGTGCCATTGTTGACGTAAAGCTGCATGCCATCGACCTCGTAAAGGCCCGAGACGAAGCCATTGTTGGCGCGGGCGACCACCCGGTCGAGGCCAATCATCATGCCGCCATGCGTGTGGCCGGAAAGCTGCAGGGCGACGCCCGCCTTGGCAGCGGTGGCTGCCAGCATGGGCTGGTGGTCGAGCAGAACGACCGGCGCCTGCGGCGGCGCGCCGCGAAGGGCAGCAGCAAGATCGTGCGGGGGCGCTGCACTGCGGGCGGCCGAAAGGTCGGCCACGCCGGCAAGGGTCAGGGCCGCGTCGCCGCGCCGTATGACGGTATGGTTGTTGGAGAGCATGGAGAAACCGAGGCCGGACAGGTGCTGCATCCAGCGCTCATACTCGAAGAAATACTCGTGATTGCCCGGAATGGCATAGACGCCGTCACGGGCGTCAAGGCCTGCCAGCGGCGCGACGTCCTGCCTTCGGCTCTCGATACTTCCGTCGATGAAATCGCCGGTGACGACGATCAGGTCCGCGCCAAGGGCGTTCGAGCGGGCGACGACGTCTCTCGCCCATCGTTCCGGGAAAAGGCGGCTGATATGCAGGTCTGTCAGCTGCAGAAGGCGGTATCCGTCAAATTCCGCGGGCAGGCCGGCAATCGCGATGTCGATGGTCTTGACCGGCGGCACCCGTACGGCCTGCGACACGCCGAAGGCTGAAAGCGCCAGTGCTGCAAGCCCCAGCGCATAGCGCGCAACAGGCGGCACGGCCGGGAAATGGCCCTTCAGGGCGAGAAGTACCAGCGAGATTGCATCGACTGCCAGCTGGAAGACGGCGAGGAGAACGAGCGCGCCGAAGATGATGTTGAAGGCGATGATCAGCGGGCGCGGAAATTCCGGTGAAAACACCGATCCGGAGGAAAGCCGGCTGATGAAGTGGTATTGCGAAGCAACGAGCAGAACCGCAGCGACGCCAAACTTGACCGACAAAAGCCAGGGCAGGGGCTGGATGAACCGCAGAACGACCACCAGCCAGGGCAGACCGAAAATAAGATGAAACATGAATGACGCCTATGACAACTGCTGCCTGCTACGCAAAGCCGGCGCGCCTGGATTGTCAAAGGCTCATCCAGGCGCGCCGTGCGGTGAGGCGCATGTGGTCACTGCATCGCGCTGTGTCAAACGGCAGGTGACGTTTTATCAGGCCTATCCGTCAGCTCGCCCGGCTCCAGCTGGCAAACGGGTCCGGCAGATCGCGCCAGCGGTCCGGCTTGAATTCGCTGTCCGGCAGAAGGCAGATGTCGAGATGGTTGCGGATCCAGCATTCGTCCATTTGATCGGCACCGATGAAGACGATCTCCTGACGCCGGTCACCCCAGATAGGATCGAGATAGCGGGCAAGGCCGCTCCTGAAGCCCGCATCGTCCGGCCACTGGTCGCGCGGTACTGCATCCCACCAGAGGCCGAGTTTCTGCGTGCGGATGAGGGCACCTGCCTGGGAAATTTCCCCGACGTGATAGGCGCGGGTGGCCAGCCAGAAAAATCCCTTGGCGCGGATGACACCCGGCCAGGACCGGTTGATGAAGTCATGCAGTTTGGCCGGATCGAACGGCCGGCGCGCCCGGTAGACGAAGGAGCGAATGCCGTATTCCTCCGTCTCCGGAACGTGATCGTTAAAGCCGTGCAATTCCTTGAACCAGAGCGGATGGGTTTCTGCCCGGGCGAAATCGAAGAGGCCGGTGCCCAGCACGGAGCCGGATGACACCGCGCCGAAATCCGCCTCGACAATGCGCGCATCGGGGTTGAGACCGGCAATGATCGCGCGGGCTGCCGAGAGCGCCTCGGGCGATGCCGCTGACACCTTGTTCAGCACGACCACATCGGCGAACTCGATCTGCTCCACCAGAAGATCGACGAGCGTGCGGGTGTCGCCTTCGCCTGCAATTTCACCCCGGTCTGAGAGGAAATCGAAAGAGCCATAATCCTTCAGCAGGTTGGCGGCATCCACCACCGTCACCATCGTATCGAGCCGCGCCACATCCGACAGGCTCTTGCCGCTCTCGTCGCGAAACTCGAAGGTGGCCGCCACCGGCAGCGGCTCTGCAATACCGGTCGATTCGATCAGCAGGTAGTCGAAGCGTCTTTGTTCGGCGAGCTGGCGAACCTCCTTCAACAGGTCGTCGCGCAGCGTGCAACAGATGCAGCCATTGGTCATTTCCACCAGCTGTTCCTGCGTGCGCGAGAGGCCGGCGCCACCGTCGCGCACCAGCGCCGCATCGATATTGACCTCGCTCATGTCGTTGACGATGACGGCCACGCGAAGCCCATCGCGGTTGGTGAGGATATGGTTGAGCAGCGTTGTTTTGCCCGCCCCCAGAAAGCCGGAGAGCACGGTCACCGGCAGTCGTTTGTCCGTCGGACGATGATCCATCTGAATTCTCCAATTGTTATAACGTAACATATTGTGTTCTGAAAAAAGGCGGAAAGCCGCCTTTGTCCAGTCGCGGCCGTTTGCGGCTCAGCTGTCGCGAGACAGGCACTCGCTCAGCGCATTGCCAAGGTTGTGCATCAGCTGGAAATAGAGCTCCGGCCCTTCCTTCAGCGAAGCCCCTTCGGGGTCGAGAACGCCAGCGCGGGCCTTGGTGCCCTCGGTCACGACCTTGATCAGTTTCGGCGTGAACTGGGGTTCGGCAAACACGCAGGCCGCCCCAAGCTCGACGAGCTTCTTGTGAATGTCGGAGAGGCGTTCGGCGCCGGGTGCCGTTTCGGGGCTGACCGTGATCGAGCCCGCCACGCGAATGTCGTAGCGGTGCTCGAAATACTGGTAGGCATCGTGGAACACCACGAAGGGCTTGTCTTTCACCGGCTCGACGGTCGCCTTCAGGTCGGCATCCAGAGCATCGATCTTCTTCAGGAGTGCCAGCGTGTTCTTGTTGTAGACGGCGATGTTTTCCGGATCGACGGCAATGAGCTTTGCCTCGATCTCCTTTGCCATCGCCTTGGCATTCATCGGGTCGAGCCACATATGCGTGTCGAAGCCTTCGTGGGAATGCGCGTGGTCATGCTCGGCATGGGCTTCGTGCGTCTCATGCTGATGGGCGTCTTCGCCGGCGTGATCGTCATGCGCTTCGGCATGTTCTGCACCATGATCGCCCGCTTCATGCGCCTCGTGCGCATCGCCGTCGTCATGGGCTTCAAAGGCGCCGCCTTCGCGGAACGGCAGTTTTTGGAGACCCGGCGCATCTCCAAGCGCCACGACGGTTGCCGATTTGCTCAGAGCGTCCAGTGGCTTGTCGAGGAAAGCTTCCATGTTGGGTCCGATCCAGAACACGAGGTCGGCATCCTGGATGGCGCGGGCGTTGGAGGGCTTCATCGTATAGGTGTGCGGCGAGGCTGCCCCTTCCACGATCAGTTTCGGCTCGCCCACGCCCTCCATCACGGCCGCGACGAGCGAATGGATCGGCTTGATCGACACCACCACCTGAGGTGCGGCCATGGCATCGGCCGCGGCAAACAGAGTGGCGGACGCCAACAGGGCTGCGGTTACGGACTTCATGCGGGCGCTCCTTGAATGCGTTCTGTAATGTTATTACATTGGTTGTGTTACGCTATAACGTGTGTAATAGCAGAGGGCAACACCACGGCAGGAAATTTGATGTTGATGCAACCGCAAGCCCGTGAGGGGACGCTCGTTTCGATTGCCAATGGCGGCATTCACCGGCAGGGACGATGGCTGGTGCGCGGCGTCGATCTCACCATTGCACGCGGCGAGATCGTCACCCTGATCGGCCCGAACGGCGCGGGAAAATCGACGACCGCGAAGCTTGCGATCGGCGTGCTGAAGCCCGATGAGGGCACTGTCGTCCGCTCTGGCGGGCTCTCGGTCGGGTATGTGCCGCAGAAACTGTCGATCGACCGGACGATGCCGCTTTCCGTCGAGCGCCTGATGCAGCTCACGGGCCGGCTGAAGGCCGGCAAGCTCATGGCGTCGCTGGAGGCCGTCGGCATACCCCACCTATTGAAGGCAGAGGTGCAGCATCTCTCCGGCGGCGAATTCCAGCGGGCGCTTCTGGCGCGCGCCATGGCCCGCGATCCGGACCTGCTGGTGCTCGATGAGCCGGTGCAGGGCGTCGATTTCGCCGGCGAGACGGCGCTTTACGAACTGATCGGTTCGATCCGCCAGACAACCGGCTGCGGCATTTTGATGATCTCGCATGATCTGCATATGGTCATGGCCGGCACCGATACGGTCGTGTGCCTCAATGGCCATGTCTGCTGCCGGGGAACGCCGGCGGTCGTCAGCCAGAGCGATGATTACCGCCGGCTGTTTGGCAATATCGGCCGCGGCCTTGCCGTCTATAACCACAATCACGATCATACCCATCTGCCGGATGGTCGTGTCCAGCACGGCGATGGTAGCATTACGGATCACTGCCATCCGGGTGACGGTCATCATCACGCGGAAGGCCACGACCACGACCATGGTCACGACCATGGCCACGAGCACGCGCATGAAGATCACGCGCATGACCACGATCATCGCCACGCTCATCCGCATCGGGCTGGGGAGGCGCATCGCCATGCTTGACGATTTTTTCGTGCGCGCGCTTCTGGCCGGCATCGGCCTTGCGCTGACCACCGGCCCGCTCGGTTGCCTGGTCGTGTGGCGGCGCATGGCCTATTTCGGCGATACGATGGCTCATTCGGCCCTGCTCGGCGTGGCGCTGTCGCTGTTTTTCGAGGTGAACCTGCTACTCAGCGTCTTTGCCGTGGCGGTTGGTGTGTCTCTGCTGCTGCTGCTTCTCCAGCGCCGGCAGGCGCTGTCGGCGGATTCGCTTCTTGGCATCCTGTCCCATTCGACGCTCGCCATCGGTCTTGTGCTCGTGGCCTTCATGACCTCGGTGCGCATTGATCTCATCGCCTTCCTGTTCGGCGATATCCTGGCGGTGACACCTGCCGATATCCTGCTGATCTGGCTGGGTGGCGCCTTTGTCCTCGTCTGCCTCGTCTTTTTGTGGCAGCCGCTGATTGCCTCCACCGTCAGCCATGATCTGGCCGAGGCCGAGGGCCAGAATCCGGATCGGGCCCGCCTGCTGTTCATGCTGCTGATGGCGCTCGTCATTGCTATTGCCATGAAGATCGTCGGCATCATGCTGATTACCGCGCTCCTCATCATACCGGCCGCCACCGCGCGCCGCTATTCCGCAAGCCCCGAGGCCATGGCCGTTCTGTCATCCGTCTTGGGCGCGATTGCGGTGATCGGCGGCCTCTTCGGCTCGCTCTATGGCGACACGCCCTCCGGTCCCTCGATCGTGGTGGCGGCCCTTGTTCTTTTCATCCTCAGCCTTTTGCCCGTTGCCGGCAAAGGCCTGGCCTCATCCACGCCCATGACGGGAGATCGCCGATGAACACCGCGCCGAACCTGACCAAAAACCAGTCCCTGGTTTTCGAGGCCCTCAACCGCGCCGATGCACCGATGAGCGCCTATACGATCCTCGACAAGCTGCGCGACAATGGGTTTCGCGCGCCGCTCCAGGTGTACCGGGCGCTCGACAAGCTTCTGGAACTGGGACTGGTGCACCGGCTGGAAAGCCTGAACTCGTTCGTGGCCTGCTCCCACAAGGAGCAGTCCTGCTGCCGCCACCATGGCACGGTGGCCTTTGCCATCTGCGAAAGCTGCGGCCAGGTGAGCGAGTTTCACGATCACGCCATCGATGATCGCTTGGAGGGCTGGGCGCGGCAGAAGGGGTTCAAGGCGGAAAAGACCACGATCGAGCTGCGCGGCCTCTGCAGCGCCTGCGCCGCCTGATTCCCTCAGGCGGCCTCAGCCTGTCCGCAGGTCTGGTTGCGGCCGTTCTCTTTGGCCCGGTAGAGCGCATCGTCGGCCGCCTGGATGAAATCCTCAACGGATGCGCCGGCCACCGGCACGCTGACACTCATCCCGATGCTGACGGTGACCGGTTCCAGGAGCTGGTTTGCGGATAAGGCCGTGGCATGGCTGGAGACAGCCTGATGGATCCGCTCGGCAACCAGCCGGGCGCCCACAGCCTCGCAATCGATCAGCAGAACGGCAAACTCCTCGCCACCCATGCGGGCTGCAAGATCAAGTCCTGTCCGCGTGGTGCTCGCCACCGCACGCGCCACCCATGCCAGGCAGGCATCGCCGGCCGGATGCCCATAGGTGTCGTTATAGCGCTTGAAATGGTCGATATCGATGATCAGCAGCGCCAGCGGCCTTTGTGTTTCGCGCGCCGTCTGCCAGGCATTTTGCAGCGCCTCGTCCAGCCGGCGGCGGTTGGCAATGCCGGTCAGCGTGTCGGTATAGGAATAGGTGTTCAGCGCCTGATTTTCCCGGCGCACCGCCTCATGGCGCACCCTTTCGCGCAACAGCACCAGATAGAGCCGTCTCAGCGCGGTATCCAGCCGCAGCGAGGCCAGAAGCGTGATGGCGCTCGCAACCGCGATGAACACCAGCGCCATGGCCGGTTCGCCGCTGTTCGGTCTGGAGACGATCATGACAAACGCGACGTTGAGGAAAAAGACGCCGAGGTTGCACACAAAGGCGAACATCAGCGGCAGCTGCATCACGATGTTGATCACGACGATCAGCAGTCCCATGCTGAACGCCTGCCGCATCGGCACGCCGCCGCGGATCGCCAGCAGCAGATTGATGACGAGCGCAATGAGGAGGAGGCCTGCGGCCACCATGCCGTCGCGCCTGCGGTGGTTGCGGACATAGCGCGTGCACCAGAACAGAAGCCCGCAGGGGACCGTGCCGACAACGACGCGCAGAAAGAGCGAAATCCAGATGTCTTCCGGCTTGAGGACATAGTCGAGGATGGCGCCGCTGTTGAAGATCAGCAGGCAGAGACCGCCGACAATGGTGGTCTGGCGCCATTTGTTTCGTTCGATATGGGCCTGGTAGACCGTCTCTAGGGGTTCCTCGAAGCGCAGCTTCCACCACGGCTGAACGAGGCTCTTTTCGATCAGCGGGTCAAGGTCGATGTCGTTCGGCAGTTCCGTATCGGCCTCGTCGACGGAGGAGAAAAACATGCTCATAGAGGACGAAGATCCGCGGCAAACCGTTTCCAGTTGGCGGCATAATTCTGCGCCGACAGTTTGAGCTTTGCCACCGCCTCGTCGTCCAGCGTGCGGATGGCCTTGGCCGGTGCCCCGACGATCAGGCTGTTGTCCGGGAACTCCTTGCCTTCGGTCACCAGCGCATTGGCACCGACAAGGCAATTTTTGCCGATCCGGGCGCCGTTCAGAATGGTGGCTCCCATGCCGACCAGACTGTTGTCGCCGATCGTGCAGCCATGGATGATGGCGCCGTGGCCGATCGTGCAGCCCTGGCCGATGGTGGCGGGAAAGCCCCAGTCGGTATGAATGACGGTGTTTTCCTGCACATTGGTGCCGGCGCCGAGCGTGATCCACTCGTTGTCGCCGCGCAGCACGGCGCCGAACCAGATGCCGACATCCTCACCGATCGCGACCTTGCCCATGACATGGGCGCCCGGCGCCACCCAGAAGTGGCCACCGTCGGGAACCGTCGGCTGCTGGTCACCTAGAGCATAAAGCGGCATCTGCTTTCCCCTGCCAAAGCTGCCTGTCAGATCACATCGATTGCGAGGTCGGCCACGCCTTCGACGCCACAGGTGATACGGTCGCCGGCCACGATCGGCCCGACGCCTGCCGGTGTTCCCGTCATGATGATATCACCGGGGGCCAGCGTAAAGAGTTTCGAAAGCTCGCAGATGATTTCCGGCAGCTTCCAGATCATCTGCGCCAGATCGCCCGACTGCTTGCGCTCGCCGTTGACGTCGAGCCAGATCGCGCCCGTCTGCGGGTGGCCGATTGCCTCGGCGGCCACAAGCGGCGACACCGGGGCAGAGCCCTCGAAGGCCTTGGCCGCTTCCCACGGCCGGCTGGCCTTCTTGGCGAGATCCTGCAGGTCGCGGCGGGTGAAATCGATGCCGACGCCGTAGCCCCAGACGCAATCGAAGGCGGCATCGAGCGCGATATCGCGACCGCCCGCCTTCAGCCCCATCACCAATTCCACCTCGAAATGCACGTTGGATGACAAGGGCGGATAGGGGAAGCGGCCGTCGGTCACCAGATTCTGCGGGTTTTTCTGGAAGAAGAAGGGCGGCTCGCGCGACGGGTCGTGGCCCATTTCAATGGCATGATCGGCATAGTTTCGCCCGACGCAGTAAACGCGGCGTACCGGAAAGGCAGCCTGCGATCCCTTGATCGGCAGGAGCACCGGGGCGGGCAGCGGAAAGACGAGGGGCGTGTCTGGCATGCACATGTTCCTTGATCAGAATCCTGAATCATCCGTAAAACAGAGTGAGCGCTTTGTCTTGGGATTTTCGTGGCCCTCTGTTCACATCCGGCGGAGTGTCGCCCGCTTCTGGAACGGGAGAGGTGCAACGCAATCAGCGGCTCGGGCGGATCTGTCGGCTGCGCCCCTTGCTCGCCGGGCGAGTACCCGTCCTGACGCACACGGATGTTCACCGTTTGGTGCAGTTTGCATTTATCAGGTTGCCAAATGGCTCCGGGTGTTTCACCACCATCAGGACGAAGATGGACGCGGAAGGAATGTGCTCATGCGCCTCATAAACAGTTTACTGGGCCTTTTCCTGATCTTGGCCGTGCCGGTGCATGCGCTCGATTCGGCGCCGCCGCATCTGGTGCCGCTGGAAGGCCAGGGCAAGGCTGCCAATCTGAGCGCGCAATTGCTCTCACGCTATGCCTATAAGCCGGTGCCGCTTGATGACGCCCTGTCCGGCAAGATCCTCGATCGCTATCTGCAGTCGCTGGATCCGGATCGCAGCTTCTTTCTGCAGTCCGACATCGATTCCTTCGCCGCCGACCGCACGCGCATTGACGATGCCATCAAGAGCGAGAAGCTCGATATCCCGTTCGCCATCTTCGACGTGTATCTCGCGCGCATGGCTGAGCGCGTCAGCTTTGCGCGGGGTCAGTTGAAGAAGGGTTTTGATTTCAGCTTGCAGGAAGAACTGACGCTGTCGCGCGACAAGGCGCCCTGGCCGAAGACGGCTGAACAGGCGGACGACCTCTGGCGCAAGCGCGCCAAGAATGACTGGCTGCGCCTGAAGCTTGCCGGCCAGAAGGATGACGCGATCCGCGAGACGCTCGACAAGCGCTACAAGAACCTGCTGGACCGCGTGAACACTTATAATAGCGCAGACGTCTTCCAGTCGTTCATGGCGGCCTACACCACGTCGGTCGATCCCCACACGGATTATTTCGGCGCCTCCGCCTCCGCCGATTTCGACATCTCGATGAAGCTCTCCCTAGTTGGTATCGGCGCTGTGCTGCAGGACCGCGACGGCTATACCACCGTGCGCGAACTGGTTCCGGGCGGGCCGGCGCAGGTGTCGGGGAAACTCGCCGTCGGCGATCGGATCGTCGGCGTCGGTCAGGGCGCCGAAGGCCCCATCACGGAAGTCGTCGGCACGCGCCTCGATCAGGTCGTGCAACTCATCCGCGGCACCAAGGGCACCATCGTGCGTCTCGACCTCCTGCCGGTCGATGCCGGCGAGAGTGGCAGCCACCGGATCATCAGCCTTGTGCGCGAAAAGGTGAGCCTCGAAAAGCAGGCGGCCCAGAAGACGGTCGTTCCGGTGCAGGAGGGTGGTGTCACCCGCAAGATCGGCGTGATCACGCTGCCGGTGTTCTATGAGGATTTCGACGCGCGCCGGAAGGGCGACAAGAACTATCGCAGCGCCAGCCGCGACGTCGAAAAGCTGCTTGGCGAGCTGAAGGAAGAGAACGTTGACGGCGTTCTCATGGATCTGCGCAACAATGGCGGCGGTTCGCTGACGGAGGCGATCGACCTGACGGGCCTGTTTGTCGGGCGCGGGCCGGTCGTGCAGCAACGCGATGCGACGGGCAAGGTCGAGGTGGAAAACGACGACCGCCGTCATCCGGCCTGGGCGGGGCCGCTCGCCGTGCTGATCAACCGCGGGTCTGCCTCGGCGTCTGAAATTTTTGCCGCCGCCATCCAGGATTACGGACGTGGGGTTATCGTCGGCGAGCAGAGTTTCGGCAAGGGCACGGTGCAGACGGTGATCGACCTCGATCAGATTGCCCGCAATACGACGCCGATCTTCGGTCAGCTGAAACTGACCATTGCGCAGTTCTTCCGCGTCGATGGCGGCACCACGCAGCTGCGCGGCGTAACGCCCGATATCAGCCTGCCGAGCCTGTCCGATCCGAAGACGCTCGGCGAATCGAGCTTTGACAATGCCTTGCCTTGGGCGCAGATCAAGCCGGCCACCTATAAGGCCAAGACCGATATCAAGGCCGTTCTGCCGCAGCTGCAGGAACGTCACGATGCGCGCGTCAAAGGAAATGCCGATTTCCAGCGCTTCGTCGAAACCGCCGCCGAAATGAAGGCGCAACGGGAAAAGCCTTCCGTCTCGCTCAACGAAGCCGAGCGCAAGCGGGAGGTCGATGCCGTGGCCGCGCGGCTGAAGGCGGCCCGCCAGGCGGGCGAAGATATCGGCGATACGTCGGATGACGGGCTGCAGTCGAACGAGCGCAGCCTCAGGGCCGATGTGGCGATCGAAAATGCCCGCAAGAACGAAAAGGATGTGCTGCGCACCGAAGCGGCCGCGATCCTCTCCGATCAGGTCGATCTGCTTGGGGAAAAGGGCCGGGCGGGCGCTCCGACCGGCAAGACGGACTGACGTCTTGCATCCGATGCCGGCCTTGACCGGCATCGGATGGGTTTTCCATCGGGAAGGGTTCTACAGGGTCTTTCCGCTTTCGCCGTCGAACACGTAGACGAGGTTGCGGTCGATGCCGGCGCGAAACGGCGTGCCATGGCGGGCCGGATGGTCGCCATCGACCACCGCGGTCATCTGCTGGCCGGCAAACTCGAACAGCACATGCGTCTGGGCACCGGTCGGTTCGACCAGCAGCGTCTGCCCGCCGATGCTTTCGTCACCTGTTGCCGTCAGATGCTCCGGTCTGAGCCCGATCCGGACGCTCTGGCCGCGTCGCACGCGCCGCTCTGGCGCGATGCGAATGGACGAGCCGCCGTTCAGCCGCACCACCGGCTGGTCCTGGTCCGCGTCGATCGTGCCCTCCAGCAGGTTCATCGCGGGCGAGCCGATGAAGCCCGCGACAAAGAGATTGGCGGGCGTCCGGTAAAGCTCCATCGGCGTGCCGACCTGTTCGATGCGGCCGGCATTGAGAACGACGATGCGGTCGGCAAGCGTCATTGCCTCGATCTGGTCGTGCGTGACGTAGATGGAGGTCGTGCCGACCTTCTGGTGAAGCGCCTTGATTTCGGTGCGCATCTGCACGCGCAGCTTGGCATCGAGGTTGGAGAGCGGTTCGTCGAAGAGGAACACGGCCGGATCGCGCACGACGGCACGCCCCATGGCGACACGCTGCCGCTGGCCGCCGGACAGCTGGCTCGGCTTTCGCTGAAGCAGATCCTCGAGCGCCAGCATCCTGGCCGCTTCCTGCACGCGCCGGGCAATCTCAGGCTTCGTCACGCCGGCAAGCTTCAGGTTGAAGCCCATATTGTCGGCGACCGACATATGCGGGTAAAGCGCGTAGGACTGGAACACCATGGCGATGTTGCGCTCGCGCGGCGTCATGGCGTTGACGACCGTGCCGCCGATCAAGACTTCGCCGCCGGTGATGTCCTCCAGCCCGGCGATCATGCGCAGAAGCGTCGACTTTCCGCAGCCGGAGGGGCCGACCAGCGCGATGAACTCACCGTCTTCGACGGCAAGCGACACGTCGTGGACGACCTGCAGCGCGCCGTAACTCTTGGCGATGTGACGGAGACCGACCGATGCCATGTTGCGTATCCTTTTGTCTCAAGACTTGACTGCGCCGGCCGTCAGGCCTGCGATGATGTGTTTCTGCGCGAGGAAGAAGACGATGATCGTCGGCAGGATGGTGAGCGTGATGAAGGCCAGCACCAGCTGCCAGTCGGTGCCGAATTCTCCGCGATAGACCATGATGCCAAGCGGCCAGGGGTATTTGCTCTCGGTGTTCAGCATGATCAGCGGCAGGATGTAGCTGTTCCAGCTGCTGACAAAGGTGACGATGCCGACGGTCGCCACGATCGGCCGCGACAGCGGCAGCGAGATGTACCAGAAGAAGCGGATATAGCCGCAGCCGTCGACAAAGGCCGCCTGGAACAGGTCTTCCGGCAGGTTGCGGAAATAGTTGCGGAAGAGAAGGATGCTCATGCCGAGCCCGAAGGCCACCTGCGGCAGGATCACGCCCCAATAGCTGTCGAGCAGGCCCAGATCGCGGATACGGATGAACAGCGGCAGGATGGCGGTGGCTGCCGGAAACATCAGGCCGATGAGGAAATAGTTGAGCAGCTGGTTTGCCCCGAAAAACCGGATATGGGCAAAGCAGAAGGCCGCCATCGACGAGACGACGAGCGTCAGGAATACGGTGGTGCAGGCAATGATCAGCGAATTGACCATCTGGCGCCAGTAGCGCTCGCCGAAGAGGATATCGACATAGTTCGACCAGACCCAGCCGCTGGGCAGGCCGAACGGATTGACCCTGAGGTCGCCGAGCGTCTTGAAGCCGCCAAGGGCAGTCGTCACCAGCGGCACCAGCACGATGGCCGCCACCAGCGACAGCGACAGGTAAAGATAAATCCGGGTGCCGATTGGCATGCGGCGGGTGGAGGTCGTGTCAGTCATGGCGCATGAAGATCCTTTTGTAGCCGAAGGCGATCGTCACGCAGATGACGAAGAGGACGACACCGACGGCGCTGCCGAGACCGACCTGCATGCGGGTGACGCCGTAGGTGTAGAGGAAGGTGACCATGGTCTGCGTCGAATTGGACGGGCCTCCGCCAGTCAGCGGCATGATGAGGTCAAACAGCTGCAGCGAGCCGATGATGGCAAAGAAGACGGAGAGCCGGACCGTCGAGCCGAGCAGCGGCAGCGTGATGAAGCGGAACTTCTGCCAGCCTGTCGCGCCATCGATCTCGGCCGCTTCCATGATGCTCTTGTCGAGCGCCTGCAGGCCGGCAATGAACAGCATCATGTGGAAGCCGAAATATTTCCAGATGACCACCGCAAGGACCGCGTAGATGGCCAGATCCTTGTCGGCGAGCACATAAGGGGTGGCGACGCCGAAAAAGCCGGCAATGGCGGCAAACAGCCCGTAATCGCCGTCATAGACGAAACGCCAGATAAGGCCGGCTGCAACGTCGGCCAGCACATAGGGCAGGAAGAACACCAGCCGGAAGGCAACGACGCCGGCGATCTTTCGGCTGAGCATCACCGCAAGCCAGATGGCGAGCGGCACCTGCAGAAGAAGCGACACGAGGATGATCAGGCCGTTATTGACCAGCGCCTGCGAAAAGGCCGCATTGTTGAACAGCACCTGGAAATTGCGCGTGCCGACGAATTCAGTCGGCGTGCCGTAGCCGTTCCAGCGATAGAGGCTGTACCAGGCTGCTTCCCCCATCGGCAGAATGACGAAAAGCGTAAACAGAAGCAGCGCCGGCGGCAGGAAAATGATGAGCGCCGGCAGCCTGCCGCGGGCGGTCGGGCTCTTGTAGCGCACATGTGCGGCGGCATCCGGAACGGACGCCTCGCCAAGGCTCGCGGTCATATTGGTCATCCCATTCTTCCTCGTCGATCGATGGGGAGGCGAGGCGGCCGGCAAAAGCGCCTGAACGCTCTTGCCGGCCGTGCACTCACTCCAGTTCGATGGCGTCCTGGATCGCCTGGGCACCATCCTTCGCGGTCATCTGTCCGGACAGGATTTCCACGGAGACGTCGTTGACCACGCGCCCGACGGAGGGGCCGAGATCCTGGTCGAAGAAGTTCTGGTGCCAGGTGGACGCCGCCAGCTGGTCGGCGGATTCGCGCACGAGCCTATCCTTCAGCGCATCCTCGGCATTGACCGCCGCCGGGATGATCATGCCCTTGGCAGCAAGCTCCCGTTCGGTTTCCGGGCTGGTGAGGAAGCGCAGGAAGTCGATCGCGGCGGGGGAGGCACGCTTGGTGACACCCCAGCCGTTGAGGCCGCCCAGCGTATCGGTTGCCTTGCCGGCGCCGCCTGCGACGGTCGGGAAGGCGAAACGGCCGATATTGTCGGAGGCAAGCCCCTTGCCGTCGCCGGCATTCTTTCTCTGGTTGGGCTCGGTGTTTTCAAAGCCGAGCAGCATGGCGGCGCGGCCATCGCCGAAGGCGCCCAGCGTTTGCGGCCAGGTGGCGCCGAGATAGCCGTTCTGGAACGGCTCCAGCTTGCCAAGCGCGGCAAGCTGCTCACCGGCCTTGATCACGGCCGGGTCCAGGAAGCCTTCGCCCTCCTTGTTCTTGGCCGCTTCGAACACCTTCTGCCCGCCATTGCGCATGACGAGATAGCTCCAGTAGAAATGCAGCGGCCACTTGTCGCCGCCACCGCCGGCAATCGGCGTGATGCCGGCGGCCTTCAGCGTCTTGACGGCGCCGAGGAAGTCGTCCCAGGTCTTGATGCTGTCCGCCTTCACGCCGGCCTTGGCGAAAAGCTCCCGGTTGTAGAAAAAGCTGACGGTGCCCATCCGATAGGGAACCGCGTGGATCTTGCCGTCGAAGGTGAAGCCGTTCACCGCGGCCGGCTTGTAGGTTTTCGCCCAGGCGCCGCCATTGGCATTCATCGCCTCGGTCAGGTCCTTCAGCGCACCCGTCTGGGCCTGCTGGCGCAGCACGCCACCACCCCAGCTGTAGAAGAAGTCGGGGGCGGCGTCCGATTGCAGGAGCGTCGGCAACTTGGCCTTGAACGCCTCGTTTTCGAGGAACTGCAGCTGGATGTCGACATCCGGATGCTGCGCCTCGTATTTTTGGGCAATCTCCTCCCAGGCCTGCACATAGGCCGGGACGGTTTCCACGTGCATCCATTTGACGACGGTCTGCGCCGACATCGCCGGTGTGCAGACAAATGCGGAAAGGGCTGTGGCCGCGGCAAGCGTGCTCAGCCAGGCGCCAACAGGCGCCCGATGATGATCGGTCATTGATGTCTCCTCCCAAGGGAAATAACCATCCTCAATTTTTCCCTTATGCGGATTAATTCAAACGACATCTGTCGCGTTGTCAATCGAATTCGCCGATAATTTGAGCGGCGTGGCTTGACAACGTGCACTGCCTCGCCGCTATTTAGTTCGTATCCCTGCAAAAATATCCCTCTGCAGGTTCGGTTCCTTTCGTGAGCATCCGCTGATCCATGAAGACTGCAGACCCAGAATTGATGCGCGCGATCAACCGGTTCACGGTGCTCGACAAGATCCGCAGGCGAGGGCCGATCTCGCGGGTCGAGATCAGCGAACGCTCGCAGCTGTCCACCACCACGGTTTCTGCGATCACGGCCTCGCTGCTCGATGACGGGCTGATCCTGACGAGACACGAAGGCGATATCCGCAACACGGCGGCCCGCGGCCGTCCGCGCGTGATGCTGAAACTCAATCCGGATGCGGCCCGCGTCGTCGGCGCCAAGATCGCCACCAACCGCATCGTCTTTGCGCTGACGAATTTTTGCGGCGAGGTGCTGTCGAAGCTCACCATCCCGGTGCGGGTGGACCGTCTTCCGATCGCGGTGATCAGCGATCTCGTCGAGGATGGCGTGCGTCGCTGCGTCGTTGATGCCGGCCTGTCGCTCGGCGATATCGACACCGTGTGCCTCGGGCTTCCGGGCGTCGTCGAACACCGCACCGGCAAGGTCCGCTCCAGCCCGGTCTTTCGCGAGACCGACGTCAATTTTGCCGAAGAGATGACCAGCCGGCTCAACCGTCCGACCATCGTGGAAAGCGATGCGCATGCGATCGCGCTTGCCCATCACTGGTTCGGCCAGGCGCGCGACCTCGATGATTTCGTCATCGTGTCGCTGGAGCAAACGCTGGGACTTGCGCTTCTGCACAATGGCCAGCTGTTTCGCGGCGCGGGCGGTCTCAGCCATAACCTCGGCGACCTCGTCCTTGGTGTGACGCTTGACGAAACGGTGAGGCTCTCGGCCATTGCCGGGGAAACAGCGATCCTTGGCGAGCAGCAGGCGAGCGGGCATTTTGCCGAAGCCGTGCGGCTCGGGCGCGGCATGGCGCATGCGCAGGCGCTGATTGCCTCCAGGGATCATCCGCTGGCGGCGGCTGCGCTGCGGGCCGGAGAGGCCGTCGGGCTTGCCATTGCCAATATCGTCACGCTCTTCGGACCGCCGCGCGTCATCATCGTCGGCCAGACGCTGTCGCTCGGGGCGATGTTCATCGACAGCCTGCGCCAGTCTTACGCGCAGGCCATTCCACGCTCGATCCGGGAGGTCGCCGAACTGGTGTTCGATGAATCGCCCGACGAGGCCTGGGCGCAAGGGGCAGCGGTCGTTGCCCTGCGCGAACTTTACGAATCGCCCTGGGGAACCACGGGCCCGGCCTTGAGCCTTTGACGGCGCGGTCGATCCAGCATCTGCATTGGGAGGAGAACCATGGAAAAGCTCGGCATTGGCATCATCGGATGCGGCAATATCTCTTCGGCCTATCTCACGGCCATGGCGTCGTTTCCGGTCCTCGATATCCGGGGCATTGCCGATCTCAACCGGGGACTGGCCGAGCAGCGCGCCGCCGAGTTCAACCTTGTCGCGCGTGGCATCGATGAACTGTTGGCCGATCCTGCCATCCAGCTGATCGTCAACCTGACGGTGCCGAAGGCGCATGTCGAGGTGGGGCTTCAGGCGCTTGCGCATGGCAAGCACACCTATAGCGAAAAGCCGCTCGGTGTTACTTTCGCAGAAGGGCAGAAACTGGCCGAAACAGCCTCCGCCCGCGGTCTTCGCATCGGTGCGGCGCCCGACACGTTTCTCGGCGGCGCCCACCAGACGGCGAGGGCGATCATCGATACGGGCGTGCTCGGCACGCCGGTCGGCGGCACGGCTACCTTCATGTGCCCCGGCCACGAGCGCTGGCATCCGAACCCGGACTTCTACTATGAAGCCGGCGGCGGGCCGATGCTCGACATGGGGCCCTATTACATCACCGATCTCGTCAACCTTCTGGGGCCGGTCGCGCGGGTGGCGGGCTTTGCGATTGCGCCGCGCAGCGAGCGCATCATCACCAGCGAGCCGCGCAACGGCCAGAAAATTCCGGTTCATATTCCCACCCATGTCTGCGGTGTCATGGCCTTTGCAAGCGGCGCCGTCGTTCAGATCGGCATGAGCTTTGATGTGGCAGGCCACAAGCATGTGCCGATCGAGATCTACGGCACGGAAGGCACGCTCATCGTGCCCGACCCCAACCGCTTCGGTGGTGAGATCGAGCTGTTGAAGAAGGGTGGCGCCTTCGAGCCGCAGGCCACCACCGAACCCTATGCCGATGGCAATTTCCGCTCTCTTGGCGTTGCCGACATGGCGCATGCCATCCTGTCCGGCCGCCCGCACCGTGCCAATGGCGATCTGGCGCTGCATGTGCTGGAGGTCATGGAAGCCTTCGGGCGCGCCTCGGACACGGGCGAGACCGTCACCATCACCACACGACCGGAGCGGCCGGCGCCGCTCAAGCAATCACTGCTGAACGGCGAGCTTGCTCGCTGACACTGATTTGGAGGAGACCAAGATGCGCGAAGCTTTGATCGTATGGGGTGGCTGGAGCGGCCACGAACCGCAGGAATGCGCCCATATCATAAGGGATATTCTCCAGGAGGACGGTTTCAAGGTCTATCTGGAAAACACCACCGAGGCCTTTGCCGATCCGTCGATCCATGACCTGTCGCTGATCGTGCCGATCATGACCATGTCGAAGATCGAGAAGGAGGAGGCGAAGAACCTTGCCGCCGCCGTCGAGGGTGGTGTCGGCATTGCCGGCTATCACGGCGGCGCCGGCGATGCCTTCCGCGAATGCGTCGAATACCAGTTCATCATCGGCGGCCAGTGGGTCGCCCATCCGGGCAATATCATCGATTACACCGTGAACGTTACCCGGTCGGACGATGCGGTCATGGAAGGCATCGGCGATTTCCCCTACACGTCGGAGCAGTATTACATGCATGTCGATCCCTCCAACGAGGTTTTGGCGACGACGACGTTTCGCGGTGATCATGCCTACTGGATCGACGGAGTGGTGATGCCGGTCGTCTGGAAGCGCAATTACGGCAAGGGCCGCGTGTTCTATTCGTCGCTCGGCCATGTCGCCAAGGAATTTGACGTCCCGCAGATGCGCACGATCTTTCGTCGCGGCGCACAGTGGGCGGCCCGCTAAAGCCGCCTCCGAGTCTTGTCATCACCGACATCTCCTCAACATCTCCACGCCCCGGAAAGGGGCGTGGGAAAGGGCTGCGTCGCCTTTCGACTTGTCCCTCTGCAGGAAGCGGCTGCGTCGTTTCCTTTTCCTCGTTTTCGCTGCCTGAAAGCCGCACGCGGCACGTGCGTGTCCTGCGCAGGGCGGAACAAAACGTGCCGAAACCGCGTCTTGTCGTCTACCAAACAGGAAGGACCGCCCTATCTAAATTGATCTTCAAGGAGGGCGCATGACGGAAATCTCAACGACGAAAGCCAAAACCGGCGTCGAGGGACTGGACGACATTCTGGCGGGTGGCCTCACGCGCCGACACGTCTTCCTGCTGGAAGGCGCTCCCGGAACGGGCAAGACGACGGTTGCCATCCAGTTTCTTCTGGAAGGTGCTGCAAATGGCGAGCGGTGCCTTTACATCACCCTGTCGGAGACGGAGGAGGAACTGCGCGGCAGCGCCCGTTCCCACGGCAAGGACATTGACGGCGCCGTCGAGATTTTCGAGCTTGTTCCCCCCGAAAGCCTGCTGGATGCCGATCAGCAGCAGAGCCTTCTCTACTCCGCCGACCTCGAGCTTGGCGAAACGACCAAGCTGATCTTCCAGGCTTTCGAGCGAGTGAGGCCGCATCGGGTGGTGATCGACAGCCTGTCGGAAATCCGCCTGTTGGCGCAAGGGTCGCTGCGCTACCGCCGCCAGATTCTGGCCATGAAGCATTTCTTCTCGCGCTCGGATGCAACGGTCCTACTGCTTGATGACATGACGTCGGATGCAGCCGACAAGACCGTGCACAGCGTCGTCCACGGCGTCATCCATCTTGAACAGCTGGCGCCGGAATACGGCTCCGAGCGCCGTCGGCTGCGGGTGCTGAAATATCGCGGGCAGGCGTTTCGTGGCGGCTATCATGATGTCGTCATCCGCACCGGTGGCCTTGCGGTCTTCCCGCGATTGCGCGCAGTCGAACACCGGACGGGCTTTGCGCGAACAATTCTGCAGACGGGCATTGCTGCGCTGGACAAGCTTCTCGGCGGCGGTGTCGATCGCGGGTCGAGCACGTTGCTGCTTGGTCCGGCCGGCACGGGCAAAACCCTGTTCTCGCTGCAATTTGTCAAAGCCGCGGTCGAGCGTGGCGAGCGCGCCGCCATCTTCATCTTCGACGAGGAACTGGGGCTGCTGTTCTCAAGGACCCGGGCGATGGGGCTGGACCTTGAAGGTATGCGGGACAAGGGTCTCGTCCATGTCGAACAGCTGGACGCGGCGGAATTGTCGCCGGGCGAATTTACCCAGCGCGTGCGCGACCGCGTCGCAAGCTTTGATGCAAAGACGGTCGTCATTGACAGCATCAACGGCTATCAGGCGGCGATGCCCGAAGAAAATGCGCTGGTGCTGCATATGCATGAGTTGCTGCAATACCTGAACCGGCAGGGCGCCAACACCTTCATCACGGTGGCGCAGCATGGATTGGTCGGCGACATGAAATCGCCGGTGGATGTCACCTATCTCGCCGACACCGTCATCCTTCTGCGCTATTTCGAGGCGCAGGGTCGCGTGCGCCGGGCAATCTCGGTGATCAAGAAGCGCACAGGCCCGCACGAGGAAACGATCCGCGAATACAAGATCGGCGAAACCGGTCTGACGCTGGGCGATCCTCTCTCCGACTTCCAGGGCGTCTTGCGCGGCGTTCCGGAATTTGTCGGCGACCAGCCTCTCTTGCCCACGCTCCGGGAGGACGGCTCCCATTCCTAACCGTGCCGTTTTTGGTCTGATCCATGCTCCGCTTGGCCGCGATGCGCAGATTGCTGCCTCCCTGCTGCAGGAAGCAGATGTCGTTTCCAGGCCGGTTCCGTCGATGGACGTGCTGGTGGCGAGCCTGACCGACGATGTGGCCTTTGTGGTGATCACGGAAGAGGCGCTGCGCTCGGCGGATCTGCGTCCGCTTGCACGGTGGATCGAGATGCAGCCAAGCTGGTCCGATCTTCCCATCATCATTTTGACAGCACGCGGTGGCGGTCCGGAGCGCAATCCGGCGGCGGCGCGGCTTTCGGATGTGCTGGGCAATGTCAGCTTCATCGAACGGCCCTTTCACCCCACCTCCTTCATCAGCGTTATCCGCTCGGCCCTGCGCGGGCGGCGCCGGCAATACGAGGCGCGGCTGCGCATGGAGGCGCTCGACGAGGGAGAACGGCGCCTGCAGACGGCGCTGGAGGCTGGTCGCCTCGGCGCCTGGGAACTGGATCTGGCAAGCGGTGAGCTGACGGCTTCAGCTGCATTCAAGGGCATTTTCGGGCGCGACCCGGAGGATGGCTTCACCTACGAGGATCTGCTCTCCGCCATCCATCCGGATGACGTCGAGCGGATGCGCCAGGCGGTGGCTGAGAGGCTGGAGGCAGGGTCCGATTACACCATCGCCTACCGCACTGTCTGGCCTGACGGCTCCATCCATGGCGCCGAGATCCGCGCACAGCTTCAGCGGGACCGTGCCGGCCGGCCTGTCCGCCTCGTCGGCGTGTCTGCCGACATCACCGAGCGCCTGCAGGCCGAGGAGCAGCAACGGCAGCTCAACGAAATGCTGGAGGAGAGGGTTGCCGAGCGAACCCGGGCGCTGCGCGAGGCGCATGAGGAGATGCTGGCGCAGGTCAGCCAGCGCGAAAGGGCCGAGGAGCAGCTTCGCCAGGCCCAGAAGATGGAGGCGATCGGCCAGCTGACCGGCGGGGTGGCGCATGATTTCAACAATCTGCTGATGGCGGTTCTCAGCAATCTCGAACTGCTGCGCAAGCATGTGAGCGGCGACGTCAAGGCGACCCGTCTGATCGATGGTGCCTTGCAGGGCGCCCGGCGCGGCGCCTCCCTGACGCAGCGTCTGCTGGCCTTCGCGCGCCGCCAGGACCTGCAGGTCGGCCCGGTCAATCTCGTCAACCTGGTGACGGAGATGGAAGACCTCTTGCAACGGTCGGTCGGCTCGCGCATCGCCATTTCCGTGAGCGTTCCCGAACACATTCCCCAGGTCCTGGCCGATGCGAACCAGGTGGAGCTTGCGCTTCTCAATCTGGCCGTCAACGCGCGCGATGCGATGCCCGATGGCGGCGCGCTGCGCATTCAATTGCGGCAGGTGGATCAGCTGGCAGGGGCCGATACGTTGGCACCCGGCGCCTATGTGGTGCTGTCCGTCATCGATGAGGGGCAGGGCATGGATGCCGATACGCTGCAGAAGGCGATCGAACCGTTCTTTTCCACCAAGGAACTGGGCAAGGGCACCGGCCTTGGCCTGTCCATGGTCCACGGTCTGGCGCTGCAATTGAACGGTCAGCTGAAGCTCGACAGTGCACCGGGCGTGGGGACGACGGCCGAGCTGTGGATCCCGGTTTCCACCGAGACCGTCCAGCAAAAGGAGCACGCGGTTGCCTTGGCCTCGCCCCACGACAGAACGGGCCCGAAGCGGATCCTGCTGGTGGATGATGACGTGTTGATCGCCATGAGTTCGGCCGACATGCTGAGCGATCTCGGCCATGATGTGGTGGAAGCCCATTCCGGCAAGGAGGCGCTTGATCTTCTGGAGACGAGCGCGCCCTTCGACCTCCTGATCACGGACTATTCCATGCCCGGCATGACAGGCGCGGAACTCGCCAGAGCCGCGCGCGAAAAGTTGCCGTCTCTCTCCATCCTGATGGCCTCCGGCTATGCGGATCTGCCGTCCGGCATCGAGATCGACGTGGCGCGCCTCGCCAAACCCTATACCCAGGAGCAATTGGCGCAGATGATCGACAAGGTGTGTTAAGGGCTTGCAAGAGCTCGTTCTTTGCGCACCCGGCGTGACCACATGTACCGTGCCTGCGACATGCAAGGCGCAAGACATCACTGCTGACGCCTGAACCGCATCGATAATCCGCATGCGCGCTGCGCAGTCTGCGTGGGGGAGAACAATCCCCTCTTCAACCGAGATATAGAGAAAACATTCCGCGTCTCGGACGGTAGGATATTATTTTTGCTTGCCGCAAATTTCAGCAGAATACGCGATTTACATTTTTAAAAATGAATTATAGCCTCTCGATAATGCTTTAATGACATAATGAGACGGCGACAGTGAGCGCGATTGATTTGCAACGTCCGGTGGGGCTCGAGGCTCTCGAAAAGCGCCTGGAGCTCGACCTTCTGTGGCTCGGCCAGCCGCCGAAGGCCTGGATGCCGCCGAGGAAGGCGGAGGGCGCCGACGTGCTCGATGTCGCGGTGGTGGGCGCGGGCCTTTGCGGGCTTGTGACGCTGGCAGCGCTTCGCAAGATCGGCATCTTCAATGCACGCGCCTATGACCGCAGCCCCGCCGGCCGCGAGGGGCCCTGGATCACCTATGCGCGCATGGAAACGCTGCGGACCCGCAAGGAAGCGGTCGGACCGGCGCTCGGCATTCCGTCGCTTACCTTCCGTGCCTGGTTCGAGGCGCAATTCGGCGCGGAGGCCTACCTGGCCATGGATCTCATCCCGCGGCCGATGTGGATGGATTATCTCGTCTGGTATCGGCGGGTGCTGGCGCTCGATGTCGTGAACGAGACGGCGCTGACCCGCCTCGATATCCGCCCGGATGGTCTTCTTTCGCTTGAACTTGAAAACGCGGATGGGGTCGAGACCGTGCTTGCACGCCGCGTGGTTCTCGCGACCGGTCTCGATGGTCTCGGCGCACCGACCATGCCGGCGGTCGCAAGCCGCGTGTCGTCGCGCTTCGTCTGCCATGGCGCGGATCTGATCGACATGGCGTTGCTGAAGGGCAAGCGCGTGGCCGTCGTCGGGGCAGGGGCCTCGGCAATGGACAATGCCGCAGCCGCACTTGAGGCCGGTGCAGCGCGCGTCGATATCTTCGTGCGGCGCGCCGATATTCCGCGCATCGACAAGTTCACCGGCGTCGGCAGCCAGGGCATGACGCATGGCTATCTGGGACTGCCGGACGCCGACAAGTGGACCTATATGGTGGCCGGCGAGCGCGCGCAGATCCCGCCGCCGCGGCACAGCGTGCTGCGGGTCACGCGGCATGCCAATGCGCATTTTCATCTGGCAAGCCCGGTCGAGGATCTCGTCGAGCGGAACGGTGCCGTCGATGTCGTGACACCCAAGGGGCGCTACGGCGCCGACCTCGTGATCTTCGCCACCGGCTTCTCGGTGGATTTTTCCGCGCGGCCGGAGTTTTCCACGCTGGACGGTAAGATCCTGCTCTGGGGCGATGCCTACACGCCGCCGGCCGGATGGGAGCATGCGGGCATCGCCGCCACGCCTTATCTCGGCCCGGCCTTCGAATTCCAGCCGAAGCCGGGGCTCGATCCGCAGACGGCAGCGGCCATCTCGCGCATCTCCTGCTTTGCCTATCCGGCCGTTCCCTCCCACGGCAAGATCACCAGCGGCATTCCCTCGATCAGCGAGGGCGCGACGCGACTGGCAACGGGTCTTGCCCGCTCCCTGTTCGTCGAGGACCGCGCCTGGCATCTCGACCGATTCATGACCTTCGAGACGCCGGAGCTTTTCGGCGACGAATGGACCGATGCCGATACATATGAGGACATTTTGCGTGGCTGAGACCGAAACGGCACCCGAGCTTCAGATTTTTTACGGGATTTCATCGCCCTGGGCCTATTTCGGTGCGGAACGTGCCGTGGCCATCGCGCGTCGCAACGGTGCAGCGGTCCGTCTGCGGCCCATCCGCATCATCGAGGCAAACGGCGGCATTCCGCTGCGCACGCGCCCCGATGCACGCCAGCTCTATCATGAAATCGAGCTACGCCGCTGGCGGGAATTTCTCGGCATGGCCCTGAACCTCAAGCCGAAATTCTATCCGTGCCGCACCATCGAGCCCGCCGCGCAGGCAGTCATTGCCCTGCAGGCAGCGGGGCTCGACGCGCTCTCCTTTTCCTTTGCCGTCCAGCGGGCGCTTTGGGCCGAGGATCGCGATATCGCCGATCTCGACACCCTGCGGGCGATTGCAATGTCCACCGTCGGCGCGGATGCGGCCGCGCTTGTGGTCGAGCACCAGCCGCCGGCAATTGTCGCGGAATGGCAGGGCAATCTCGCCGAGGCAGAACGGCGCGGAATTTTCGGAACGCCGACCTATGTCGTCGGCGACGAACTCTTCTGGGGACAGGATCGTCTCGACTTCGTGGACAGGGCTTTGAACGCCCGTAACGCGACCCTTGCACGAAAGGACGCCATCTGATGACCGATGCAATCCCGGCCGAAGCCAAGTCACTGCATGAGGGCGCCATCATCGTCGACGGGCTGCAGACCTGCCAGTGGAGCCGGTCGATTTTCGAGGAAATGCGCGCCGGCGGCCTGACGGCGGTCAACGTGTCCTCGCTGTTGTGGGAGAATTTCCGCGAAGGCATCGGCTATGTCTCCGAATGGAAGCGCTTCCTGCGCGAGAACGACGACATCCTGCGGCCGGTCCGCACGGTCGCCGATATTCACGCGGCAAAGGCCGAGAACAAGACCGGCATCATCATCGGCTGGCAGAACACCTCGCCGCTCGAGGACAAGCTGGATTATGTCGAAATCTTCAAGGATCTCGGCGTCGGCATCATGCAGCTGACCTACAATACCCAGAACTATTCGGGCGCCGGTTATCTGGAAGAGGTCGACAGCGGCCTGACCGGCTTTGGCCGTGAGATCCTGTCCGAGATGAACCGTGTCGGCGTGCTCTGCGATCTGAGCCATGTCGGCGACAAGACCAGCGCCGACGTGATTGCGCGCTCCAAAAGCCCGGTCTGCATTTCGCACGTCCTGCCGCGGGCGCTCAAAGATGTGAAGCGCAACAAGCCCGACGAACTGTTCGTGGCCTGCGCCGAAAAGGGTGGCCTCATCGGCGTCAGCCTGTTTGCGCCCGGGCTTGCCGCCGGAAACGATGCCACCGTCGAGGATTATCTCGATGCAATGGCCTATATCATCGATCTGGTCGGTGAGGATCATGTCGGCATCGGAACGGATTTCTCGCTCGACCGTCCGCGCCCCGGCCCCTGGCTGCTCTGGGCCAACAAGGACAAGGGCACGGCCCGCAAACTCACCGAATTCGGCAATGTGAAGATCAACAAGCCGAAGGGCATCGAGCGGATGACCGAAATGCCGAACCTGACGGCGCGGATGCTGGCGCGCGGCTGGAGTGCCGATCTCGTGCGCAAGCTCCTCGGTGGCAACTGGCTTCGTGTCCTGGATCAGGCCTGGACACCGACGCTCTGATCGCGGCTGCGTCAGCAATGCATTGCCAAGACTGGAACCCGCGCGGCGATCACGGGACGTGCTCGCCGACAACCGACAGACGGAGATGACAATGGATACGAACAAACGCATGACGCAATTCTTCGCCCGCACCGGCCTTGTCGCGGCCGGGCTGCTGGCGCTTTCGGACGTGGCAGCGGCACAGGATGCCTCCGTGAAGGGCACCGTCAACATCGTCGGCTTTTCCGGCGTCTTTGCGGAAAATTACCAGAAATTCGTCATCGATCCCTTCAAGGCCAAGTATCCCGATATCAACGTCACCTACCAACAGAGCAAGAATTCGGCGGAAACGCTTGCCCTGCTCACGCTGCAAAAGGCCGATCCGAAGATCGACGTGGCGCTGATCGACGTGGCCGTTGCCATCAAGGCGGCAAAGGGCGGAATTTTTGCGAAGCTCGATCCCTCCAAGGTGAAAGTGCTTGACGAGATGCCCGCCTGGGCGCGCCTTGAAGGCGATCAGGCCGTGGCCTTTTCGCAGGATAACCTGGCGATACTCTATAACACCGAGACGGTGAAGCAGCCCCCGACCAGCTGGACGGATCTCGCCGATCCGAAATACAAGGGCCGGATCGCTGCCAAGCTTAGCGATACACGCGGCGTCATCCTGTTGCCCATCCTCGCCAAGCTTGCCGGCACCGACTACAAGACGAGCATTGATCCGGCGCTGGATTTCCTGAAGAAGATGGCGCCCAACGTCTCCACCTGGGAACCGGCACCCGATTGCTACGCGGTGATCCAGAGCGGCGAAGCGGACCTGTCGATCTGCTGGAACGGCCGCGCGCAGTATCTGCACGACACCCAGGGCGGCAAGATCGGCGTTGCGGCACCGAAGGAAGGCTCGATCGGCCAGACGAATACCATCGGCCTGGTTGAAAATTCCAAGAATGCCGAGGCAGCGCAGCTGTTCATCAATTATGCTCTCGGCACCGAGGCGCAGGCGACATTCGCGGAAAAGAGCTTCTACGGGCCGGTCAACACCAAGGTGAGCCTGCCGGATGCTGTGGCTGCCCGAATCTATGGGTCGAAGGAGGCGCAAGCCGCCCAGATGTCGCTCGACTGGAACTTCGTCGCCGACAAGTATGCGGCCTGGATCCAGCGCATCACCCGCGAAGTCATCGCACTCAACTGACCCTCAGGGAGAACCGGCGGCCATGGCTGATCATCACGTCGTCATCGACCAACTCGTGAAGACCTATCCGGGCGCGCCGAAACCTTCCGTCGACAGCGTCAGCTTCTCCTTGCCGCGCGGCGAGATGCTGGCGCTTCTCGGACCGTCGGGCTGCGGCAAGACGACGATCCTGCGGATGATCGCCGGCCTTGTCGACCCGACCTCGGGGGCGATCCGGATCGACGGTCGGGATGTGTCGTCGATCCCCGTGCACAAGCGCAACATGGGCATGATCTTCCAGGCCTATGCCCTGTTTCCCCACATGACGGTGGCCGAGAACATTTCCTTCGGTCTGGAAATGCGCAAGGTCGGGCGAAGCGAGCGGGAGGAGCGCGTCCTGAAGGCGCTTGATCTCGTCAAGCTTACGGGCCTTGGCGGGCGCAAGGTGAGCCAGCTCTCCGGCGGCCAGCAGCAGCGTGCGGCGATTGCCCGCTCGCTGGTGATCGAGCCGGAACTTCTGCTTCTCGACGAGCCGCTGTCCAATCTCGATGCCAAGCTGCGTGACGAGATGCGGGATGAAATCCGCGACATCCAGGCGCGCACGGGTGTCACGGCGATCTTCGTGACGCATGACCAGGACGAGGCGCTGTCGATGGCCGACCGGCTGGCGGTGATGTCGGCGGGCCGGCTGGAGCAGATCGGCACGCCGCGCGAAATCTTTGACCGGCCGCAGACCCAGTTCGTTGCCTCCTTCATCGGCGCGGGAACCTTCTTCAAGGGCAAGGTGGTCGAGCCCGGCCTTGCCATGGTCGAGGGGCTGAAGCCGCTGCGCTTTGCCGGTCATGCGAGGCTCGGTTCGACCGTGCAACTGCTGATCCGTCCCCACCGGCTGGTCCTGGCAACCGATGTACGCCAGCCGAACAGTTTTACCGGCACGGTCGAGCATGTCGTCTATCGCGGCCAGACGCTGACCCTGCAGGTGCGCTGCGGTGACAGGCTGTTGCAGGCCGATCTGCCGACGCATGCCGGCGTGCTGCCGGAAAAGCAGAGCGAGGTCACGCTGTCTGTCGCCGCCGAGGATGTCACGCTGGTGGGCGAGGAGGCATCATGAGTGCCGCGTCCGCCACAGGCTCCCCCCGAAGCGGGGGGAACTCCCGCGCGCTCCTGCTGATGCTGCTTCTGCCGGGGCTTGCCGCCCTGACGGTCACCTTTCTTCTGCCGCTGATCTGGCTGCTGCGCGCCTCGTTTGCCTCCGACACGACCAGCGCGTTCGGCGGTGGCGATGTCACGCTCCAATCCTACCGGGCGGTGCTGTTTGATCCGTTCTACTGGCAGGTGGCCTGGAACACGCTGGTGCTCGGCTTCAACGTCGCCGTTCCCGCGGTCGTTCTCTCCTATCCGATCGCGCTCTTTCTCACCCGCACCACCAGCCGGTTTCGCGGCGTGCTGACGGCGCTTGCCGTTGCGCCGCTGCTGACGTCCTCCGTCGTGCGCACCTATGGCTGGATGGTGATCCTCGGGGATCGTGGCGTGATCAACAGCGGGCTGCAGGCGCTGTCGCTGACCGGTGGCCCCGTTCGCCTGTCCAACAACAGCCTGGGGGCGACGGTTGCCCTGGTCGAGATCCTGATGCCCTATGCCATTCTCGCCATGCTGAGCGGCTTTGGCCGGCTCAATCTGCAGCTGGAGGAGGCGGCCGCCATGCTCGGCGCCAACCGCTTGAAAGTGTTCACCCGCATCATCCTGCCGCTTAGCCTGCCGGGCGTACTGACCGCGGCGCTGCTTGTCTTCGTGCTGGCGATCTCCTCCTTCGTCACGCCGCGGCTGATGGGCGGCGGGCGCGTCTTCGTGCTGGGGACGGAAGTCTTCAACGAGGCGACTGTGACGCTCAACTGGCCGCTGGCTGCCGCTCTTTCCGTCATGCTGCTCGTTCTGTTCAGCAGCATCATCCTGCTCTACCAGCGCGCGCTGAGCGCGCTCGAGACGTGAGGCACGCCATGGCGGACAAGAATTTCCTTCCCCGGTTGTCCTGGGCCATCCTGATCACGCTGCTCTATCTCTTCCTGCTGGCGCCGATCATCATCGTCTTCATCATTTCCTTCGATACCCGCCAGTATCTGGCCTTTCCGCCCGAGAGCCTGTCCTTCGGCTCCTACGTCAAGGTCTTCCACAATGCGAAGTTCGTCTCCGCCTTCTGGCGAAGCCTTGCCATCGGGGCGGTCGTCGGGGTCGTGGCGGTATCGGCCGGCATGCTGCTTTCGCTGTCTCTGGTGCGCTACAGGTTTCGCGGACGGGGAGCGGTCAATTTCCTCATTCTGGCGCCGTTCCTGGTGCCGCATATCGTGCTGGCCGTCGGGATCATGCTGGTGATTGCGCCGATCGGTCTCCTGGACAGCTATCCGGGCATCGTGCTTGCGCATCTCGGCATCACCATTCCTTACACGGTGCGCACCATCACCATGAGCCTCACGGCGGTCGATGCGCGTGTCGAAGAGGCGGCACGGGTGCATGGCGCATCGCCGCTGATGGTCTTCTGGCGGATCACCTTGCCGCTGGTGCGCCCGGGCCTGGTGGCCGGCGGCGTGATCGCCTTTCTGATCTCCTTCGATGAGGCGACGATCTCGCTGTTCATCGTGTCGGTGAAGGCCTCGACGCTGCCGACGGAGATCTATCACTATCTCGAGCACTCCACCGACCCACAAATCGCGGCACTCTCGGTCATCCTCATCCTCATCTCGGTTGTCGTGGTGATCGGGGTGGAAAGGCTGATCGGCCTGCGCAAGGCGCTCTGACATGCAGGTTGAAACGAGGTCCGGCACCGTCGAGGGTTTTGAAGAAAATGGCTACGCCGTCTTTCTCGGCGTTCCCTACGCCGCGCCGATCACGCCCGAGCGCCGCTTTGCCGCGCCACAGCCGGTGGAGCACTGGTCCGGCATTCGCAAGGCAGACAGGCTGAGCGCCGTCTGTCCGCAGATCCCGACCTATGGCCCGGTCGGAACGGCGGCCACCTCCAGCCTTGATGTCGGCGAGGATTTCCTGACGCTCAACATCCGCAAGCCGTCGCTCGATGGCTCAGCGCCGGTTCTGGTCTGGATCCATGGCGGCGGCTATGCGGTCGGATCGGCCAACGAGGCTGTGCTGCAGAGCGGTGCCTTTGCCGCAAGCGGCATTGTCGAGGTCACCGTCAATTACCGGCTGGGTGCGCTCGGCTTCCTGCACCTCACCGACGGGTCGCCGGACAATCGTGGCCTGCTTGATCAGATCGTCGCGCTTCAATGGGTGAAGGAAAACATTTCGGCCTTTGGCGGCGATCCGGCGCGGGTGACGCTGGCGGGACGATCGGCCGGCGGCTTTTCCGTCGCCGCCCTCATGGCCACGCCGCAGGCGAGGGGGCTGTTTTCCAAAGCCATGCCGCAGAGCGGGGCAAGCACCGCCATCGCAACCATGGACGATGCCGTAAAGCTCAATAGACGCTTCCTCGCTCATCTGCAGGCGGATGAGGCAGCGCTTCGCACGATGCCCATCGAGCAGCTGCTGATCGCCCAGCGCGACCTTTGCAACCAATCCTACACGCAACACGATTTCGCCCGTGATGGCTCGGCCGCCATGCTCGGCGTTCCCTTCGTTCCGGTCATCGACGGCGCCTCTCTTCCCCGCCATCCGGAAGAAGCCGCGCTGCTTGGCGAAACGGCTGAGGTGCCGATGATGATCGGATGCACCACGGCGGAATATTCGACGCATGCGACGGCGCAGCCGCCGATGGATTTTGGCGATGCGGAAAGGCTGCTGCATGAACGCGTCCTGCCCATGGGGCTGACCGGCGCCGAGATCGTCGGGCGTTACCGTGAGGCGCTGCCGGATCATTCGCCCCTCGGCATCTGGCGCGCCATCGGCGGCGACCTCGTGTTCCAGAACCCGGCGACCCGCTTTGCCAAGCTGCACGCCATCCGCCATCCGGTCTTCAAATATCTCTACGGTGCAATTGAAGCCGACGAACTGGGGGAAAGACATGGCGCCGAAGTGGCCGATGTCTGGTATCGCCGCGGCATGGATGTCGCGCGGCTTCCCGCTCGCCACGCAGTCAGTGACCCGCTCTTTGCCGAAAGCGTACACGCGGTCTGGGCCTCGTTCATCCGCGATCATCAGCCGGTAACGCCAGCCGGTCTCTGGCCCCGCTATTGTCGCGAGGAACCGACAGTCTTGCGCCTGCAGCGCAGGGCAGGTTTTTCGTTTGAAACCGATCCGTTCGATGCCCGCAACAGACTTTGGCAGCATGACGATGCTGCATAGGCTCACCTGCACATGTCTTAGGCCGGCCACGCGGCGTCGCTATCCTTCCCGTACCGCATCATCGACAATGGACCGGTGATTCGGGATGTCCAAGTCCACAGGAGCATTGATGCCGCCTGAATACCTCGATACCCGCCAGCTGGAAGCATTCGTCGCGGTCATCTCGATCGGCAGCATGACCGGTGCTGCAAAGGCGCTGGGAAAGTCGCAGCCTGTCGTGACCCGCCTGATCCAGGATCTGGAGCACGAATTGGGGTTTCCGCTCTTGCATCGCAACGGCCCGCGCATCGGGCCGACCGCGCAAGGCATTGCCTTCTTTGCAGAGGCCGAGCTGTTCCTGAGTGGCTTGAGGACGATCAGCGAGCGGGCCCGAAAGATCGAATCGTCACAGGCAAAGGCTATCGAGCTGGCATCAATCCCGGCCATTGCGGCCGGCATCGTTCCGCTGGCCCTGCAAGATCTACCCGCCGACCTCTTTCCCGCCCATGTCCATGTACAGAGCATTGCGTCGGAGAGCGTGGTTCAGGCGGTTGTGGCACGGACGGCCGATGTCGGCATTGCGAGCCTGCCGCTCGACAATCCCGGCGTCGATGTCCACTGGATCGGCGAGGTGCCCTGCGTCGCCGTGGTGGCCGCCGGTGATCCTTTGGCCAGCCGCGAGGCAATTCGTCCGGAAGACCTGAAGGGCCGCCGCCTGATCGCGTCCGCCAATCCTTACCGGCTGCGGATGCGCATCGACGAGGCGCTTGCGGAATTTTCGATCGAGCCGGGCGGCGTCATCGACAGCAATGCCACCTATGTCTCGCTGTCGCTGGCGCGCGCGGGGCTTGGCGTCGCCATCGTTGAATCGGTGACGCTGAGCGGGTTGCCTGTGGCCGATGTCGTCGTGGTGCCGCTTGCCTTTCACATCCCCTTCTACTGGGGCGTGATTACCGCAACCGGCGCACCTCTGCCGTCCACCGTGCAGCGTCTGATCGCCGCGATCGAAGCGCGGGCGAATGCCTTGCCCCATTATCGCCGGCATGAGCACATCGTCTCGCCTAAAGGCGGCTGAACCATCACGTCACGCAGGGGGTACAGGGGCGGCGAGGCTGGATATCGATATCTCAGGATAACTGATCTCTACTCTGTCGCAGAGTGTCTTGTCCGCAAGGCGCGGGGCGGATGGCCGAAATGGCCCTTGAAGCGTGTAGAGAAACTGGCCGCATAGCCATAGCCCACTTCCGCTGCGATTTGTGAGACGGACAGGTCGGTGTCCAGAAGTAGTCGGCGGGCCTCGTTCATGCGCAGGCTGTCGATGAACTGCGCGACCGACACGCCATAGAGCCGTTTGAAACCGTAGAAGAGTTTCGTGCGATTGACCCCGACCCGCCGGCTGAGCGTCTGGATATCCGGGGGATCTTTGTAGCAACCCTCGAGGATCATGTGCGCGGTTCGCACGGCAGCAATATCGGCCTGACTCAGCCTTTGCGCCGCTGCCTTGCGCGTCTGCGCGACACCATCGATGGCAGAGAGGATGATGTCCTGCGCCTTGGTGGTGACGAAGGCCGCGTCGAGCATGCTTGTATAGCCGCGGCCGAGAATGGCCTGCGTTGTGTTGCGCAGGGTCGGGGTGAAGGCCAGAGGATAATGCATCCACTCCTCATCGCCCTCGGGCAGCTGATCGCGCAGCCGGATGCCGAAAAAACCCTCGATCCAGTCGGGACGACAGGCAATCGTGACGAAAGTCTGGCGCTGCTCGGCAGGCACACGCTCCCGAATGCGATCATCCGCCCCGGCCAGGAGAACGCCCGCCGCATTATCGGTAAGTTCCGGCCGGGCCTCACGGCCGATCCAGGTCTCGATCGAGACATCGAAGCCGAAATGGAAACGAACGAGGCCATCGTCGCAGATCTCGTAGCGCCGTTCCTGCTGAAAGGTGCAGTCGGCGACGAGAACGCGCATGTCGGGGGTGTTCACGTAGAGGAGATGACCCTCGCCCTCATCGACGTTCAGCCGCTTTGAGGTGCATTCGAACCATCCGTTCTTGTCCTGTTGAAGCTGGCTGTCGTCCACGATCCCCGCATCAACAAGCTGTGAAAAACTCCCCCACCGAAACGGCTTGCTCACCTTTGTCTCCATTCCCGCCAGCGCAAGCGTTATTGGTCCTGTTGCATAATGCGTGCAAGCACATCAAGCCACGTCGGCGCTGCTGATACTGCTGATGTCGAAGTTTTTGCTGCTTCGAGAAAAAGACGATACACCATCGGGAATGGCATCTCTCCATAAAATCGAATTTCGGAATCACCGTTGTTCGGGACGGCGGTGGTGCATGCAGATTGCATGGCATGAAAAGGGTGAGGGGAATGAAGATGACTGGCTCGAACGGTTTTCCTGCTGCAGCTTGCCGCGGGAAGGAACACCACTATTCTGCGATAGGCAGAAAGCGTCGGGCGATGCGGGCCTCCACCAGCGTTCTCGCCGTCATTCTCGGCGGCTCCCTTGTCCAGCCGGCTCTTGCCGATTCCGTCTATTGGAATGGCCCGGCAGGCGGTGACTGGTTCAGCGATGCAAATTGGGTCTGGGACGGGCATACCCCGTTGGCCGGCGACACCGCAACCATCAACACGTCCGGTCCCTTGATCGGGGCCGGCACGACCGGATCTGCGGGTACGCTCCTCGTCGGCACGGGCCAGACGGGCTCGCTGAGCATCAACGGCACCCTTGCCAATACCAGCGCCACACTCGGCTATAGCGCCGCCGCCGAAGGCACGGTAACTGTGAGCGGCATATGGACTGTCTCGGGTTCGCTTTATGTCGGCAATGACGGCGAAGGTACGGTGTCGATCGGCGGCGGCTCGGTCACTGCGGGCACGGCCTATCTCGGTGCGGGTGTCACCGGCACCGGCGCGCTGACGGTTGCTGGTCTCGGCCAGTTTTCAACCGGCTTCCTCTATGTCGGTTACGGTGGCAATGCCAACGGTCCGGGCGGCAAGGGGACGCTGACCGTCACCGCCGGTGACGTCACCAGTGCCGGCGCGGTCATCGCCGACGGCATTGCCTCCAGCGGCACGGCAACCCTTTCCGGTTCCTCCAGTGAATGGAACAATACCGGCATTCTGAGCGTCGGCGGCGGCGGCATTGGCAGCCTGACGATCGAGAACGGCGCAACGATGAACAATAACGGTGATTTCGCCATCGGCGGCCTGACCTCAAGCGCCGGTAGCAGCGTCTCCGTCACCGGGACGGGGTCGACGCTGGACATCACCGGCGGCCTGATCGTCGGCAATGCCGGCAGCGCCACGCTAACCGTGGAGGATGAGGCGACGGTGACGAGTGCCAGCGCCCTGATCGGTCGTCATTCCGCAAGTTCCGCCACCGTCACCGGTTCCGGCTCGTCCTGGTCCACCGGCGCACTGGTCATCGGCGGTGACAGCGGAGATGCCAGCGGCACGCTGGGCGAGGGCACGCTGACGATCTCGGATGGGGGCGCGGTCAGCAGCACATCGGCACGGCTCGGCGATGTCTTGGGGGCTGAGGGCTCGCTGATTGTCGATGGCGCTCTCTCCGGCTGGACGATCACCGGAGGCAATCTCGAAATCGGAAGCTCCGGCACGGGCTCAGTCACGATCCGCAACGGTGCGAGGCTCAGCTCCGCCAATGCAATCCTTGGCCAGAATGCCAATGCCAGCGGCACGGCGACCATCACCGGCACCGGCAGTTCCTGGACCGCCAGCGGCAATATCTATGTCGGCAATGGCGGCGATGGTGACCTCTCGGTGCGTGCGGGCGCCACTGTCAGCAGCGACGCCGGTTATGTCGGCACGATGGCCGGCTCCAATTCGTCTGTCACGATTGACGGATCGGGGTCCGAGTGGACCATGACTTCCCCCTTCATCGCCGGTTACAATGGCGATGCGACGGTGACGCTCAGCAATGGTGGCCGCATCAGCGCGCTTCAGGGCACGCTCGGGGATCTCGCCGGATCGACCGGTACGATGACCGTGACCGGCACGGGTTCCGAATGGAACGCCTTCGTCGACAACAGCATCGCCTATTCCGGATATATGAATGTCGGCCGTTTCGGAGACGGGGCTCTGACCGTATCCAATGGCGGCAGCGTGACCGGCTACCGGCTCTATATCGGCAACGAGGCCGGCTCCAGCGGCACCGTGCTGCTGACGGGTGCGGGCTCTAAAATCGACATGACGAGCCGCCTCTATATCGGCGCCGACGGTGACGGCGCACTGACGCTGACGGACGGGGCGACGCTGAAGGCGTCGGACATCCGTATCGCCTATGGGGCGGGCGTGACGGGCACGCTCAACATCGGGGCGGCATCCGGGCAGGCGGCCGCAACGGCCGGCACGCTCGACACCAGCGCCATCGAATTCGGCGACGGCACCGGCACGCTGGTGCTCAACCATACGGGCAGCGCCTATGACCTCTCTGCCGATATCAGCGGCGGCGGTCAGCTTCTCGTCGAAAACGGGACGACGACCCTGTCCGGCGCCAATAGCTACAGCGGCGGAACGACGATTTCGGGCGGCACGCTGATCGGAACCTCGGGCAGCAGTTTCGGCACGGGTGCCATTGTCAACAATGGCGCACTGGTGGTGAACGGCAGCGGCGAGCTGTCCAACGACATGTCCGGCTCCGGCTCCTTCGAAAAGGCCGGCAGCGGCACGCTCACCATTTCGGGCACCAACACCTATACCGGTGGCACGACGATCTCCGGCGGCACGCTGGCGGTGACGACCACCAGCCTCTTTGGCAATGTCGCCAATTACGGCACGCTGCTCTTCGATCAGGCAACCGACGGCACCTTCGCCGGCGATATTTCCGGCACCGGTAATCTCGTCAAGGACGGCACGGGCGTCGTCACCCTCACCGGCAATCTGACCTATAGCGGCACCACCACGGTCCTGGCCGGCAAGCTCATCGGCAACACCTCGACGCTGGGTGGTTCGGTGATCAACGAAGGCCGCCTTGAATTCGATCAGGCGTTTGACGGCACCTATAGCAGCGTGATCTCGGGTTCCGGCAGCGTGCTGAAGAGCGGAACCGGTGATCTGACGCTGACGAGTGCCAACACCTATACCGGCGGCACGACGATTTCCGCAGGCGTTCTCGCCGGCAATGCCGACAGCTTCGGCACCGGCGCGATCGTCGATGACGCAGCCCTTGTGGTCAAAGGCGCCGGAACCTTCTCCAATGCCGTTTCAGGCACCGGCACCTTCGAAAAGGCGGGCTCCGGCAAGCTAATCGTCACCGGTGCAAACACCTATACGGGCTCGACGCTGGTGTCAGGCGGCACGCTCTCCATCAACGGCAGCCTGACCAGTGCGGTGACGGTGGGCAATGGCGCAACGCTTGGCGGCAGTGGTTCGACGGGCGGGATTTCCCTGCTCTCCGGCGCGACGCTTGCGCCCGGCAACTCCATCGGAACGCTGACGGTGAATGGCAATGCCAGCTTCGCCAACGGCTCGACCTATGCGGTGGAGGTCGACAGCCTCGGCGCATCCGATCGTCTGGCGGCAAGCGGAGCGGTCACGATCGGCAATGGCGTCACCCTTGCCGTGACGCCGGAGAACGGCACCGACACCGGCGCAACCTATGCCCTCAACACGCAATACACGATCATCACCGCGGCGGGCGGCGTCGCCGGCCTGTTCGACAGCGTAACGGAAAATTTTGCCTTCCTGACGGCGGCGGTCGACAAGAGCGCGGACAATACGGCCGTTTACCTGACGCTCAATCGGACGACCGCCGATCCAGGTGCCTTTGCCGCGGCCGTCACGACGTCGAATGCCAAGGCGGCCGCCAATGCTGTCGAGGCGCTGGGGTCTGGGGCGACGCTTTACGACAGGGTTCTCTACCTGACGACCCCTGAAACTCAGCTGGCCTTTTCGCAGCTGTCCGGCGAATTGCATGCGTCGGTTGGCGCCTCGCTCATGGAGCGCAGCCGCCTCAGTCGCGATACCATCCTCAACCGCATGCGGGATGCCTTCGAACCACAGGATCAGTCCGGGGGAGGCATTGCCGGCGAGGCGATCCTGCCTGAGGCGCAAGGCGTGACGGTCTGGTCGAGCGGCTTCGGTTCATGGAGCCGTTACGGATCGGATGGCAATGGTCCGGCGATCGACGTCAATGGCGGCGGCGTCATGCTGGGCGCCGATACCGTCCTCGACAATCAGTGGCGCTTTGGTCTGGCGGGCGGCTACGGCCAGGACCGTGTGGCGGAAAACGCGCTCAACGCATCGGCAGATGTGGATAGCTATTACATCGCGGCCTATGGCGGAACGACCATCGGTCCAGCCTCCATCCGCTTCGGTGCGATCCATGCCTTCCAGGATGTCGACAGCCGCCGAAACATTTCCTTCTCCACCTTCAGCGACAGTCTGAACGCCGATTACGACGCATCGACCAGCCAGATCTTCGCGGAAGGCGCCTGGCGCTTCGACCTCGAGCAGGCGCATGTCGAGCCCTATGCGAACCTTGCTTACGTCAACACCAGGACGGACGGTTTTGCCGAGACCGGCGGCGCAGCCGCCCTCTCGTCAGCATCGCGCCATGACGAGCAGGTCTATTCCACGCTCGGCGTCCGGGTCGGCCGCGAAATTGCCGTGGAGACCATGCGCGGCAATGTGACGGCGGGTGTCGGCTGGCGTCATGCCTTCAGCGATACGACGTCAGAAGCTGCGCTTGCCTATGCCGGCGCCGGCAGCTTTACCGTCGCAAGCACCGGTACGGCGCGCGATGCGCTGCTGCTCAATCTCTCGGTGGGTTTCAATCCGGCTGAAAACGTCAATGTGTCGCTCGGCTATGATGCCCTCCTGGCAAATGGCGTCGATGAGCACTCGGCCATGGCCAAGGTGGGGGTCAAGTTCTGAAGCGGGCCATCGCGGCTGACGTCTGCCAGGTGCTGTCCACCGCGCTGAGCTGACCGTCCGGGCGCCGGCATCTCACCACGCGCATGACGGCGGATGGTCGCCGACCTCGCTTTATGAGGCATGCGCGATAGAGCGTCTGACGATGGCGTCCGCCCCAAAGGCCGTAGGTGAGGGCGCTCGCGGATGATGCGGCCGAATCTCCGGTCCTTTCAAGCGGCCACGTACTCTTCACGACACCTGGAGGGTTCTAACATATTCGGCGGTTTGATGCGCATGGATGCGGGTGAACCTGATCAGCTGATCGAAATGACGCTGCATTTTCCGGATCGAGTCGGCATTGTTCAGCACAAGATACATTCCGCCCACGAAGATCGCGGCGCGCTGAGAGCCGAAAATCGTGTAGGGAACGGAAAACCGCTCTTTTTCGTCGAACAGGAACAGGCGAAACGAGGGGTAGAGCTCGTTGATCAGACTGGCCATGTATTGCAGCTGTTCGGCGCGGACATCACGTTTCAGGCCGCTCCACATGCCGCGCCCCTGCGCGAAGGCTTGCAGCGTCTCCTGCGGCATGCACACTTCCATATCCGTGCCGGGCTGACGATTATAATCGAGACGGAAGGCCGTTTCGCTTGTCTGCGCCTTCACGCTCTGATGGGCGGAATCGGCCTCGAAGGCGATGATTTCCGGCGTGCGAAGAAGATCCGGGATACGGGCAGGGACATAGCGGATCTTGGAGCCGGTCGCCTCGGCATGCCATTTCATGAGCAGCGTCTCGGTATAATCCTCGCCGCCCTCCTCGATCTCGAAGCTCGGCCGCAACTCTCCCGTCAGGCCCGGATCGTGCGAGATGCCGAGAAGCCAGTCCAGCGATACCGAATGGCGCTCCGCAATCTTGAGAAGGGTTTCCACCCGCGGCAGACGCGCCGAACTGCCAGACAATAGTTGTGAAAGCGCGGACCGGTCGATGCCGATCCCGTCTGCGAAGGCGGAATGGCTGGCGCCAGATCGGGTCACGAGCTCGATCAACCGGATGCGGAAAAGCTCCGAGAGCGCGCGCTTGTCCATAAATAACCCCGTTGTTTACGATAGTAAACATATCGCGCTTTCTGTTGTCAAAATCAACAATCGGTCACCATAGTCTCGTTGTCCGATTCACCGGTTGGTGAAACTCTGTTCCCATTGAAGAGCAGGGGACGTTATGAGCGACATTTCCTTCCGGAGTTCGAAGCTTCTTTTCCATCAGCGGCGATCAGGCGCGTTGAAAATCGAGTGGCCGACGGTCGCGCTGCTTGTCGCCTGCTACGGCCTCTGGTGGGTAGCCGGATATGTCCTTTATCCCGCCGCTCCCATCGTCGCACTGGTGTTGATCGGGATCACAATTGCCTTGCATTCATCGCTCCAGCATGAGGTTCTGCATGGACATCCGACACGCAGCGCAGGGCTGAACGAGGCGCTGGTCTTCGCGCCTCTGGGCATCTTCTATCCCTATCGCAGCTACAAGCGGACCCACATCCAGCACCATGAGGACGAGCGCCTGACCGATCCCTTCGACGATCCGGAAAGCTATTATCGCGCGCTGAAGGACTGGGAGGCGATGCCCGCCGTCCTGAAGCGTCTGCTGGTCTGGAACAACACACTGATCGGGCGCATGCTGCTCGGGCCGCCGCTGATGGTCGTCGGGTTTACCGCGTCGGAGTGGCTTAAGATTATGAAGGGCGATCGCCAGGTCATGGTCGCGTGGGTCCTCCATGTCTTGGGGCTCATCCCGACACTGCTGGTCGTGTCCCTTGTGTTCGGTATCCCGGTCTGGCTCTACATCGGCGTCTCCGCCTATCTCGGGCTCTCCATCATTGCGCTGCGGTCCTATTGCGAGCACCAATGGTCCGAGCGGCCGGATGGACGCACGATCATCGTCGAGACCTCGCTGCTTGCGCCGCTCTTTCTCTACAACAACCTGCACTTCATCCATCACAAGCTGCCGTCCGCTGCCTGGTACAGGCTGCCTTCGCTCTACAGAGCCAGACGCGCCGAATGGCAGGCGATGAATGATGGCTATGTCTTTGCCAACTATTTCGAGGTTTTTCGCGCTTTCGCGTTCAAGGCAAAGGAGCCCGTTGTGCATCCTGTGTTGCGGCGGGACGAACACGCCGCCGCAGTCCATCCCGCCGCGAATGAACAGGTCGAGCGGGCGGGTTATCGGATGCCCGGTGAGGCCGTCATGCCGGATCTTGCGGTGTGAGGTGGATCGCAGCGCTTCCCATGTATGACTGGCCCGAGGTACGCGATGAAACCGATGCCGCCTGGGCCAGGATGCGGAAACGTTTCCTCGAACAGGGCATCGATGCGCCTCGAGATCTCGTTCGCCGCAATGGCGACATGCCGGCAGTTCGCGGCGGCATTCGCGGCGAAGATGGTTCGGTCATCGCGCCGGATCCGGCAACGCTTGATCCGGACGCCCTCGATCTCGACGTCCTCTGGCGCCATCCGGCGCTGCTCGTGTCCCAAACCTGCTGGGGGCCCATGGAGCTTGGCTTGCTGGAGCATGTTCAGGTCCTTGGGCAAGACCGTTATGATGGGATCGCCGGTGGCGCGGGGGCGCTCTATTCCAGCGCCATCGTCGCCCACAAGGGGGAGGGGGTAAGCACCGCCGCACCGGAGACAGGGGAGGCGCTCTTGCCGCTTGAACTGTTCCGCGACAGGAAACTGGCCTTCAACGAGCATCGATCGATGTCAGGCTATCTCGCCCTGAAGCGCGACCTGGAAGCCGCCGGTGAAAACCTCGGCCTGTTTGCGGATGTGGTCGCAACGGGGGCGCATCGCGCATCGGTCATTGCCGTGGCCGAGGGCAAGGCGGACTTTGCGGCGATCGACTGCAGATCCTGGCTGCTGGCGGAGCGGCATGAACCGGCGGCGAAAGAACTCCACGTCGTCGGCTGGACGGCGCGGCGAGCGGGGCTGCCCTTCATCCGCGCAAAGCGGATCGATCTCGATGTTCTGATATAGACGCCGCCGCGTCGCCCGCGATCAGATCAGTGGGGCGGGGCGCTCTGCGACAGAAGCAACCGGACCTTTTCCATGTCGGAGGAAATGGGCCGGTCGTCCGAATAATGGCGAACCTCAGCGCGAAGATGACGGTAGAGCACGTCCGTCCCCGGCGCGCGCCGCGCCTGGGTTTCGAGGAAATCATGCGCCTGCGTGGCTGCCATCCATTCGATTGCCAGAATATATTCGGCATTGTCGAGGAGGGCGAGAAGCTTGTTGGCGGCAGCGGTCGGATGCGAGAGAAAATCCTCCTGCAGGCCGGAGGTCAGGCCGCCATCCGTCGAGGCAGGGGCGGCCAGCCGCCGGTTCTCGTTTGCAAGGGCCGCCGCCGTATATTGCGCAATCATGAAGCCGGAATGGCTGCCGGGATCGGAGGCGAGGAAAGGCGGCAGCCCGCTCACCAGAGGATTGACGAGCCGGTCGATCCGCCGCTCGCTCATGGCGGCGATCTGCGCGATGGCAATCGCAAGCGCGTCGGCGGCTTGGGCCAGCGCCGGTGCCACCGCATGGGCTTCCGACCAGACAAGCGGCTCCTCCGGCGTCCCCGCAACGGCCGGATTATCGGTGACCGAGGCCAGTTCCCGGTCAACGATAGCCGCACAATTGTCGAAGAGATCGCGGGCAGCGCCATGGGCATGCGGAATGGAGCGCAGGCTGAGCGCATCCTGGGTGCGCCTGCCTTGCGCCGCCGCGATCAGCCCGCTGCCCTCAAGCCGCCCGCGCAAAGTCGCGCCAACGGCCGCGATTCCGTCGGACACGCGCAGCGACAGCACGGGCTCGCTGTAGGCCGGCATCTGGCAGCCCGCCGCCTCAAGCGTCAGCGCGGCAATCGCATCCGCCCAATCCAGCAAACGGGCGGCGCGGTCGAGAGCCACGCTCGAAAGACCGGTCGCGCAGGCCGTTCCGTTGACGAGGCTCAGGCCCTCCTTGGCCCCCAGAACCAGCGGTTCAAGACCGATCTCGGCCAAGGCATCCCGCCCGCTCAAGGCGCGGCCGCCGATATGCGCAGCACCTTCGCCGATCAGCACGAGGGCGGTGTGCGCATTATGCGTCAGGTAGCCGGCCGATCCGCGGGCGGGCACATCCGGAACGCAGTCGCGCTCCAGAAAGGTCGCCAGATGGGCAACGATCTGCCTGCGAACCCCGGAATAGCCGTGAGCGAAATTGGCAATCTGCGACGCTATGATGGCGCGCACCTCCCGGCGTGGCAGAAGCGGCCCCACGCCGCAGGCGTGGCTGAGAATGATGCTGCGCGACAGCTTGCTCTGCGCACCGCGATCAACCACCGTGTCCGACAGGGCGCCGACGCCGGTGTTGATGCCATAGGCGCGGATACCGCGCTCGACGATGCTTTCGACGATCCGGTGGGCGTTGTCGATGCGGTGCCAGGCGGCTTCTGAAAGCGCAAGACCATCGCCGTTGCTCACCCGCGCCACATCCTGCCAGGTCAGCGTGTCATTGAGCAGCACGGTCATGGGATTTCCTGAAATCAGTTTGGGCAAGGGGGCACAACGGTCGTTCACGGTCGGGCGATTGCCCTTCCTGAACAGACCCGAGGATCAGGTGCTATAGAGGCGATAGCGGCTGCCCGGATAGAGCAGGCGAACCGAGGAAATGACGCCGCCTTGCGACCAGGTGCGGCGCCTAACAAGAAGGCAGGGTTCCGTCTTGGAGATCGCCAGCAGCTTGCATTCCCAGGGCTGCGCCGTCACCGCCTCGATATGCTGCTCGGCCCTGACGATCGGTGCCACGGCGGTCAGATATCCGTTGGGCGTCGTCTTTGCGAAATCCTGGTCGATATAGTGCGGCACGATCGCATGGTTGACGAACCGATCCTCGATCTGCATCGGAAGGGAATCTTCCGCATGAACCATGATCGAATGGGACACCGGGCTGCCGATCTCGATGGCGAGCGCGTCCGCCAGTTGCGCATCGGCGGTTTCCATGCGCAGAGCGATCACGTTTGCCGTATGGACGCCGCCATTGCGGGTGATCTCGTCGGCAATATTGGGAACGCTCTGGAACTGGGATGTGCGTTTCTTGCTGGCGACGAAGGACCCCTTGCCCTGCACGCGGACAAGAAAGCCTTCATCCGCCAGTTCGCGCAAGGCGCGATTGGCGGTCATGCGGCTGACGCCGAGCAGGTCGACCAGTTCGTTTTCCGAAGGCACTCTCTGCCCGATGGACCACTCGCCGGTCTCGACACGGCTTCGAACATAATCCTTGAGCGTGACGTAAAGCGGCTTGTCGGATGCCTGCTCGTCCCGCGCCTTTTCGACCTGGTTCTCTACCGTTTGCATGAGGCTCCACAAAGCGAACGACAAGGGTTCGGCATCTGACACATCTTCAGCGCGTGCGCGGGTATGGTGAGTGCCATACCCGCGAAGCTCGGTCAGTTCAACTTGTGTTTCGCCAGCCATTCATCGGCAACGACGTCGAAGCTGTCGTGATTGGCCAGACGACCGTTCATGACGATGAGGTCCTCGGTCGTCAAAGCGGCCGATACGGCATCGAGCGTCTTCGTCACTACGTCGCTGACCTTTGCCTTGGCAATGACCGGCACGATGTTCTGGGCCGGAAACAGGTTCTTGACGTCTTCGAGGATGACAAGCTTGTTGTCCGCAATCGCCGGGTCTGTCGAGAACAGGTTTGCCGCCTGGACCTGGTCATTGACCAGTGCCGAAAGCGTCAGCGGGCCGCCGACATCGAGCGACTTGAACGACTTGAACTCAAGGCCGTAAAGTTCCTTCAGGCCGATGATGCCTTCCTTGCGCGTCTTCCATTCCGGAGGACCGCCCAGCACCAGCTGGGACGCAACCGGTGCAAGATCGGCAATCGTCTTCAGCTTGTACTTCTCGGCAGTCGCGCGGGTGACGGCAACGCCATCGGAATCCTGCGCCTGCGACGGCGTCAGCATCGAAACGCCGGCCGGCAAGGCGGCTTTCAGAGCCTTGGCGACGTCTTCCGGCGAATGCGCCGTTGCATTCTTGTCGAGATAGCTCAACGTCGCGCCGGCATATTCCGGCAGGAGGTCGATCGACCCGTCGAGAAGCGCCGGCATGTAAACCTCACGGCTGCCGATGTTCAGTTTGGTGTCGGTCTTGATGCCCTTTGCCGCAAGCGCCTTGGCGTAGATGGTGGCCAGAAGCTGGCTCTCCGGGAAATCCGCCGAGCCGACGATGATGGTGGTCTTGTCGGTGCGCGCGGCCGGAGCAGCCCCGAGCGGATCGGTCTGGGCAAGCGTCGTGGTGGCGGAAAGCGCCATCAGCGCAAACGCGCCGGCGGCCTTTAAGATACTGAATGCCATGCTAGCTACTCCTTGAGGTTCAACGTCATGAGACTGAAAACGCGGTTGGGTGGATGGTCGCCCGCCTAGAGCCGGCGGGTGAGGCCCGGTGAGACTGTCAGCCTGGACAGGATGCCGATCGCCAGATCGACGAGGAGGGCCAGAGCGCCGACCAGAACGGCACCCGCCGCCATCTGGTAGTAATCGTTCTGGGCGCGGCCATCGATGATGAGGCGCCCGAGCCCGCCCAGCGAAACATAAGCGGCAATGGTCGCCGTCGATATGATCTGCAGCGTCGCGCTGCGCAGCCCGGAGAAGATCAGCGGCAGGGCGCAGGGAAGTTCGACATCGAAGAGAATGTCGAGCGGGCGTTTGCCCATGCCGCGCGCCGCATCCACCGCAGCCGGGTCCACAGCCGCAACGCCTGCATAGGTGCCGCTCATGATCGGCGGCACGGCAAGCAGGACGAGCACGATGATGCTCGGCACGATGAAGGCCATGTCGGAGGTAAAGACAGGCCCGAACAGGATCACCAGAAGAACGATGAGGCCAAGGCTTGGCAGCGAGCGCAAGGCATTGGCAAGTCCGGCGATCAGGACGACGCCGCGGCCCGTATGCCCGACGTAGAGTCCGATCGGCAAGCCGATCAGGCAGGCGAAGAAAAGCGCGACCCCGCTATAGATCAGATGCTGGATGACAAGCGCGAACACCCCGTCGCTTCCCGTCCAGTGGGTCGGGTCTGAAAACCATGCAATCATCGCTCGGCACCTCCCGGCTGCCAGGGTGTCATGCGTTTGGCGGCAAAAAGGACAAGACCGTCCAGCAGTGCGGCAAGCAGCACGCAAAGCACGATCCCGGCAATGATGGGCGTGAGGAACCGCAGTTGAAGCCCTTGCGTGAACAGCAGCCCGAGCTGCGGCGTACCGATCAGGGCGGCGACCGAGACGATGCTGACATTGGAGACAACAGCAACCCGGAGCCCCGCCGCAATCACCGGAACGGCAAGGGGAAGTTCAGCGACAAAGAGGCGTGGCAGCCTGCGATAGCCCATGGCATTGGCGGCCTGGATGACATCCGGCGGGACAGACTCAAGGCCGTCGCTGACCGTGCGCACCAGAAGCGCGAGCGCATAGACCGTGAGTGCCACGACCACATTCATGGGATCGAGAATACGCGTGCCGAGCACAAGCGGCAGAAGCACAAAGAGCGCCAGGGACGGAATGGTGTAGAGCAAGCCTGCTGCACCGAGCAGGGTCGAGCGGAAGAACCCCGCCCGTTGCGCAAGCCATCCCAGCGGCAGAGCAAGCAGCAATCCGATCACCACGGGGATCACGGACAGCCCGAGGTGCCAGAGAAAGAGTTCGGCGATGCGGCCGGACTCGCGGTAGAGCCAGTCGAACCTCATGGCTGCGTCCCCAGGCGACCGGTGCGCGCGGCTTCGATGGCTTCAGCAACATGCGACAGCGTCACGGTTCCCATCAACTCGCCGGACTGCCCGACGATGACACCACGGCCGGACGGAGAACTGAGCGCCGCGTCGAGAACATGCCGTAGGCTGCTGCCTTCGACGGCCAGCGTGCCGCTGAGGTTGAGGTCGCCGTCCCGCAGGGGGCCTTTGACGCTGTCGACATCCGCCCAGCCCAGCGGGCGGTTCAGGGAATCCGTAACGAGGACCCATCTGTCCGTGGCAATCTGGCGAAGGGTTTCGGGAGTGGCGCCAAGCGTTGCCGTCGGCTCGGCTCCGAGCGGCACGCCGCCCTTGGCGAATTCGGCAAAGCCAAGCACGCGATAACCGCGGTCACGCCCGATGAAATCGGCGACGAAGTCATCCGCCGGTCTTGCCAGCAGTTCCTGCGGGGTCGCAACCTGTGCCAGCGTGCCGCCGGTGCGCAGAACGACCACCTGGTCGCCCAGTTTCAGAGCCTCGTCGATGTCATGCGTGACCATGATGATGGTCTTGCCGATGTCCCGCTGCAGCCTGAGAAACTCGTCCTGCAATTGACCGCGCACAACCGGATCGACGGCGCTGAACGGTTCATCCATCAGCATGAATTTCGGATCGGACGCCAGGGCGCGGGCAACGCCCACGCGCTGCTGCTGGCCGCCGGAAAGCTGCCATGGATAGCGATTGGCGAAAGCGGAGGACAGCCCGACACGCTCCAGGAGCTCATGGGCGATGCGCAGTGCCCGATCCTTGGGGGTGCCATTCAGCCGCGCCGTGGTTGCGATATTCTGCGCGACGGTGCGATGTGGAAAAAGACCCGCATTTTGAATGACGTATCCGATCTTTCGGCGCAGCACGGCAACATCCATCGTGTCCGTCGGCTCGCCATCCAGAAGAATTCTGCCCGAAGAGGGCGTAATCAGGCGGTTCACCATCCGCAGCGAGGTGGTTTTGCCGCAACCGGACGGGCCGACGAAAATCGTCAGCTTCCCGGTGGGCGCTGTCAGCGACAGCTTGTCGACAGCAATGGTCTGGCCCCGATAGTGCTTGCTGACGGCATCAAATGTGATCATGGCGCAGTTCCTGTGTCTCAGGCATCGGATCTGGCCCGTTCTCCGATGCTCTCTTAGTTGTCTATACAAGCACGAAGACAGGATCTGTGCAAGCGGGGTGCCCACGAAATCTGCGCTTATCGATAATGCCTAAATTTCGTGCTGTTTTGGTGGCGAAGGTGAGGGCTTCAGTCAGACGATGAACCCTTTCAGTCGGTGCCGCTGCGGATACCAAAGAGGATTCTACGGCACATACTGGTCCTCACCCCGTGTAGTCTGTCAGACCTATCTGGTGCTCGTTCGTCAGAAGTAAATCATCCGTCGCGGCCTCTTTAATCGAACTGCGAATGACTCGATTGGGTAGCCACATCCTCTCGAGGGGCACAAATTTCTACCAGAATACTAGAAAATTGGCACGGCGTTTCCGTCCGCTGCGCGATCGAACACGTCCCGCCTTTGAACATCGCGCCATCTTGCCTGAGAGTCAGGCGTATCGGCAGCGGTCGCTGTCGCACGGACGGAAATGAAGATCGAAATGACCTGCCCACCGAGATTGGCTGGGCCTCGTACTGGTGGAAGACATGCATATCGCCAAGATCAGCCTGAAGACCCTGGACCACGCGCCGCTGTGCCGCGTGACCCGCGCCAGCATCATCCTTCTGGTTCTCGCGTTGGTGGCTTCCGTCTGTTCGATCGAGATTCCCCGGTGGCTGCAGGCCCTTCTTCTGACCGCCGGCTTCATCGGCGCGATCTTCGGATTGGGGCGCAGGCATCATGTTGTTGATCGTGACCATGGAGAGACCGCGTGACGACACTGAATGATTATCTGAGCCAGAAGAGAGAGGCGGTGCTGGCGCGTCGCAGCCGCATTCGCAGCCGCATTCGCAGCGGTGAAGCAGGTGCCATCACCCTGAAAGCGGGTGCGACCGCCGAAGGACGCAGCGGCGTGCGGCGGATTCGCATCCGCGATTTTCAAGTCATCACCGACAGCCCACCGGATTTTGCCGGATACAATCTCGGACCTTCCTCTCCTGAACTGCTGCTCGGGGCACTGTCGAGCTGCCTGACACACACCTACCTCATCCACGCTGCCGATCAGGGCGTGCCGCTTGAAACGCTCGAAGCAGAAGTGTCCGCGGTTCTTGATCCCCGCGGAGGATCCGAGGGCCATGAAGCGATCCCCGTCTATCCGCATGACATCGTCTATACGGTGACGCTGGTGTCTCCGGCCGGCAGTGCGGAGATCGCCAGGGTGACGGCGGCGGTGGAGGCATTCTGTCCGATCCTCAACCTTTTGAAGCGCGGCACGAAGGTCGTCGGAACCGTGAACCACCATCAGCCCGCCGCAGCGGCATCCGATGCGGCGTGATCCTGTCGCCACGGATCTTTGGATGGTCGCCCGGTGTACACAGAAGATGCGAAAGTTGGAATATTTCTGACGCCGCAACTCCAGACCGCGCCAAATGCGCCCGAAATGCCTCGACGGCCCTGGGTCGCCTGCAATCCTCGACACCCACGCGTGGTTCAGGGCCGCCCGCACTTCGCCCTGATCGAAACGAATAACCCACCGCAGGCGGCGGATTGAGAATATCCTTTCTTTTCTATAGACAGAACGGTCTTTAGGCTTCCTCTCAACACGCAGAGAGAACGCCATGCCGCCGATCCAGACAAACGCCCTGAACTTCTTCTGGTTCATCCCGACCCACGGCGATGGATCCTATCTCGGAACGTCGCATCTCAGCCGGCCACCGGAATTTTCCTATTTCAAGCAGGTGGCGACGACGGTCGATGCGCTGGGATTTGAGGGCGTGCTTCTGCCGACCGGCCAGACCTGCGAGGATTCCTGGGTCACCGCCAGCGGCCTTGCCGCCGTCACCGAGCGGCTTAAATATCTGGTGGCGCTGCGCCCGGGAGTCACCTCGCCGACCTTTGCCGCCCGTCAGACGGCAGCGCTTGATCGTCTGAGCCGCGGCCGGCTTCTGCTCAACGTCGTTGTCGGCGGCAATCCCAGCGAACTGGCCGGAGACGGCATCTTTCTTTCCCATGACGAGCGGTACCAGCAGGCGGCCGAGTTTCTGGAGATCTGGAAACGGCTGCTTGCCGGAGAGGCGGTGGATTTCGAGGGTCGCCACTACAGCCTGAAGGGCGCCCGCTGCGATTTTCCGCCCGTCCATGCACCGCACCCGCCGCTCTATTTCGGCGGCTCGTCGGAGGCAGGCCAGGAGCTTGCCGTAAACGCCACCGATATGTACCTGACCTGGGGCGAGCCGCTCGAAGCGGTGCGCGAAAAGATCGACTCCGTCCGCGCCAGGGCAAAGCGGGCCGGACGCAATGTCCGCTTCGGCATGCGCATCCATTTCATCGTGCGCGAGGACGAGGATGATGCCTGGCGGGCGGCCGATCGGCTGATCTCGCATATTTCCGACGAACAGATCGAACGCAGCTGGCAAAGGTTCCAGGTGGAGATGGATTCGGTCGGGCAGAAGCGGCAGGCCGCCCTGCACGGCGGACGGCGCGACCGGTTGCGGATCGCCCCGAACCTGTGGGCCGGCGTCGGGCTCGTCAGAACAGGTGTGGGAACAGCCCTTGTCGGCACCCCGCGCCAGATCGCCGACCGGCTTGCCGAATACCAGGCGCTCGGCATCGATACGATCATCGGTTCCGGCTATCCGCATATCGAGGAAGCCTACCGCGTGGCGGAACTTCTGTTTCCGCTCCTCGGCATCGATCCCCGGCGGGCCACGACGCTCAGTGACGGGATCGTCAACGAATTTTCGGTCGGACGCGCCGCTGGCCCGGCACGGGCGGACGCTGCCGGCTGATCTGCCTTCACCCTTTTCTCTTGTCCAAGGATGCCCTGATGACCCGATTGATGCGCCTGTTCGCCACCTCCGCCCTTGCGATCGCGGCTCTGTTTCCCGCCATCACCGCTCAGGCCGAGGGCCTCATCCGTATCTCGCAGCAGTTCGGAACGCTCTATCTGCCGCTGCATGTCATCCGCGACCAGAACCTCATCGAAAAACATGCCAAGGCGCTCGGCCTCAATGACGTGAAGGTGGAATGGGCGCAGCTGTCCGGCGGCGACGCCATCAATGCAGCGCTCCTGTCCGGCTCGATCGACATCGCGGCGGCCGGCATCGGTCCGTTCCTCACGCTCTGGGACCGCACGCAGGGTTCGGTCAAGATCGTCGCGGGGCTGGCGAACCAGCCGAACTACCTCGTGACCAACAACCCGAACATCAAGACGCTGAAGGACTTCAAGCCGACCGACAAGATCGCCCTGCCGGCGGTCGGTGTCTCCGTTCAGGCGCGCATCCTGCAGATGGCCGCCGAGAAGGAATTCGGCCCCGGCAACCAGAACAAGCTCGACAACAATACCGTGACGCTTGCCCATCCGGATGCCACGGCGGCACTGCTGTCGGGCTCCACGGAGATTACCGCGCACCTCTCCAACACGCCGTTCCAGGAGCAGGCGCTGAAGGACCCCAAGATCCACAAGGTCTTCTCATCCTACGATATTCTGGGCGGTGCGGTAACGCCGACCTATCTCTATGCCACCACCAAATGGCAGGCGGAAAACCCGAAGACATTCCAGGCCTTCTTCGATGCCGTGAAGGAAGCCAGCGCCTGGATCGAAGCCAACAAGAAGGCGGCGGCGGAAACCTATATCCGGGTGGAGAAATCCAAGCTGGAGCCGGCCTTCGTGCAGTCGCTGATCGAAAGCCCGGACAGCAAGTTCACCGTGGTTCCGGCCAAATCCTTCGCCTTTGCCGATTTCCTCTACAGGACCGGCGCCATCAAGCGGAAGGCGGAAAGCTGGAAGGATTACACCTTCGACACGCTGCACGCCGAGAGCGGTAGCTGACCATGCTGGCACGAGATCCCGTGGCTTCGACCGTTTTCGAGGTTGACCGTCTGACGCTGGATTATCCTTCGGCAAAAGGCCCGGTGCGTGCCGTCGAGGATGTGTCGTTCGAGGTGGCAGGCGGCGAACGTCTCGTGCTGCTCGGCCCGTCCGGCTGCGGCAAGTCATCCATCCTCAAGGCCGTTGCCGGCTTCCTGAAGCCGGCCTCCGGGGCGATCCGCATGCATGGTCAACCTGTCAGGGGGCCAGGACCGGACCGGATCGTCGTGTTCCAGGAATTCGACCAGTTGCTGCCGTGGAAAACCGTGCGGCAGAATGTGGAGTTTCCGCTGCGACTTGCCGGGCGCCTGTCCAGGGCCGAGGTGCGCGAGCGCGCCGATTCGGCCTTGAGAAAGGTGGGCCTGGCACGGGTTCTCGACAGTTTCCCGCACACGCTCTCCGGCGGCATGAAGCAGCGCGCGGCGATTGCCCGCGCGCTGGTGACCGACGCGGATGTCCTTCTGATGGACGAGCCCTTTGCCGCGCTGGACGCGATGACGCGCAGCCAGCTGCAGCGCGATCTGCTCGAACTGGCCGAGGAGATCGGCTTCACCCTGCTGTTTGTCACCCATTCCATCGAGGAGGCCATCCTCATCGGCACGCGGCTGCATCTGTTGAGCCCGCATCCTGGCCGCACGATCACCAGCCTGTCGACGGCGGAGTTCGGCTATGCCGATCTCGGCAGCCGGCGCCTCGAGACCCTGAGCCGGGAGGTGCATGACATCCTGTTTTCCCGCCAACCCGCACAGGAGGAGGCGCTGAATGGCTGAGGCGTCCGGCAGGACTTTGCAGGCAGCCGCGCCTGAGCGGTCCACCTGGATCGACTGGCTGCGCGGTTCGGCGCTGGTGCGAAAGGTGCTGGTCCTTGTGCTTCTCGCGGCGGTCTGGGAGGCAGCGGCGCGCTTCAGCGCCCAGCCGATCCTCTTTCCGAGCTTTCTGGAAACCGCCCGGGCCTTCATCGAGGCGCTGCTGAAGGAAAATCTCCTCTCGGCCTCCTGGACCTCGCTTTCGGTGCTGATCAAGGGCTATGTGATTGCCATTGCCGGCGCCTTCGTCTTCGTGTCGCTCGCCATGGCCAGCCGGTTCGTGCGCGAACTGCTGCAGACACTGATCTCCATGTTCAATCCGCTGCCGGCAATCGCGCTTCTACCGGTCGCGATGCTGTGGTTCGGGCTCGGGGAAACCAGCCTGCTGGTTGTCCTCGTGCATGCCGTGCTCTGGCCCTTTGCGCTTGCGACGTTGAGCGGCTTTGACGGCGTGCCGGAAACGCAGCGGCTGGTCGGGCGCAATTATGGCCTGCGCGGTCCGGCCTACGTGGTGCGCATCCTCATTCCGGCGGCACTGCCCTCCATTCTCTACGGCATGAAGATCGCCTGGGCCTTCGCCTGGCGCACCTTGATTGCCGCCGAACTCGTCTTCGGCGTCAGCTCCTCGAACGGCGGTCTTGGCTGGTTCATCTTCCGCAACCGAAACGAGCTGTTCACCGACAAGGTGTTTGCCGGGCTTGCCATGGTCATCATCATCGGCCTCGTGGTCGAGGGCATCCTCTTCAGGATCGTCGAAACGGTGACGGTGCGTCGCTGGGGCATGCAGCGATAGTTCGAACACATGACATTGCAGGACATTTTGGCATGACGGCATCATCGACCTACCTCTGGTACATCCCGAACGCCGCCAAGGGAGGCCATCGTGGCGATACCACGACGACCGATCTCGGCGGCCTCGACACGCTGACGGCGCAGGCCGAGGCACTGGAGCAGAACGGCTGGCAGGGGGCGCTGATCGGAACCGGCTGGGGCCGGCCGGACACGTTCACCGTCGCCACCGCGCTTGCGGCCCGCACGAAGTCGTTCGAGCCGCTGATCGCGATCCGCCCCGGTTACTGGCGCCCGGCGCATTTCGCATCGGCAGCCGCAAGCCTCGACCGGCTGAGCGGCGGCCGTGTGCGCGTCAATATCGTCTCCGGCCAGGATGATCTCGCAGCCTATGGCGATGTCGAGCAGGACCAAGCGCAGCGTTACGCCCGCACCCGCGAGTTCATGCGGCTGGTGCGGCGTCTCTGGACCGAGGAGGCGGTGACCTTCGAGGGCGAACATTTCCAGGTCCGCAACTCCACGGTCGAGCCCCGTATTGAGGCACGCGACGGCCGCCAGCACCCCAAACTCTATTTCGGCGGCGCATCCGATGCGGCAGAACGGGTCGCCGCGTCGGAAGCCGACGTGCAGCTCTTCTGGGGCGAACCGCTGGCAGGCGTCGCGGAGCGTATCGACCGGCTGAAGACCCTGAGCAGGACGCTGGACCGCGACCTGCCACCGCTCGAATTCGGGCTGCGGATCACCACCGTTGTGCGCGAGACGCGGGAAGCCGCCTGGGCTGATGCCGAGGCGAAGGTGGAGCAGATGGCCAAGGGCGCCGGCGGCAACTGGCAGGATCATCGCGGCCCGGTCGCCGTCGGCCAGCAGCGGCTTCTTGATCTAGCTGCGCGCGGTGATGTCCTCGATGACAATCTCTATACCGCACCGGGCCGGTTCGGCGGCGGCGGGGCCGGAACGACTTGGCTCGTCGGCTCCGCCGAAGACGTGGCGGCCTCGCTCGGAAAATACCGCGATCTCGGGATCAGCCATTTCGTTCTGTCGGACACGCCCTACCTCACGGAAATCGCCCGGCAGGGACAGAAGCTTCTGCCGCTCCTGCGCGCGTGAGCGCTGTGCAATGCGCAGGATCCGTCGATCATCCGCATTGGGCGGTCGGGAAACCGGTCGCAGCTGCAGCTATCCATTGCGCATGCAGGCAGAAGGCGCGCCCGAATGCACGGCATGGCGAAAAGACGGACTGTCGTTTGTTCCGCCCGCCACCTGATGCTCCCCGCGACCATGCTGCTGGCGAAGGGCTTCGCCCTGGGAAAACCGGTCACCGAAGCGGGCCGTCAGGGCATCGGCAAGATCCGGGGCAAGGCTGCTCATGCCATATGCTCCGCGGGTCCCGTCGCGATGGGTGTGTCGCCCGGAATGCCCCACTCGGCCCATGAGCCGTCATAGAGCGCGGTATCCTCCTTGCCGATGAGGTGAAGGCCGAACAGCAGGACGCCTGCCGTGACCCCCGAACCGCAGGACGCGACGACCGGTTGGTCCAGATCGACACCGGCCGAAAGAAATGCCGCGCGGATGGCGTCCGGCGATAGTACCTCTCCCGTGGCCGGATCGCTAAGGGTCGTGAACGGCAGGTTGCGGCTGCCGGGAATGTGTCCGGCACGAAGGCCGGGCCGGACTTCCGCCTCCGTCCCCTCGAAGCGGGGTGCGGAGCGCGCGTCGATCACCTGTTCCGCCTGCGTGGTGAGGTTTGTGAGGAGCGCTGTCTTGTCCCGCAGAAGGTCTGCGCGAAAGCGCGCCGTAAACGATGCGGGTCGGGGTGCCGGAACCTCGGTCGTCACGGCGCGTCCCTCCGCAAGCCAGCGCTTGAAGCCGCCATCCAGAATGGCGACCTTGTCATGGCCGAAGACGCGCCATGTCCACCAGACCCGTGGCGCCGACATCAGCCCGTGCGTGTCATAGATCACCACCAGCGTGTCGTTTCCGACGCCGAGCTTGCCGGCGACCGCTTCGAATTCGGCGGCATCCGGCAGCATGTGCGGGAGGGAGGTCCCCGATGCGGCGATCCGGTCGATATCGAAGAACCGCGCACCGGGAATATGCTGGCGCGTATAATCCTCCGTCGCGGTCGGTGTTGCGCCGGGCAGCTTGTAGGAGCCGTCCAGGAGAACAACGTTGTCGGTACCAAGGTGATCGGCGAGCCACCGGGTGGAGACCAGCGGGCCGGGCAGGGAGATGGACATGGTCTGTCTCGTCAAGCGGGAGGAAAAATCAGGCGACCAGACGTTCGCCGGCAAGGTGGCGCTCGAGGAATGGCAGGCTGTCCTGCCCCCAGTACAGTTCGTCCTCGTACCGGAAAGTCGGAATTCCGAAGACGCCGGCCTGCTTTGCGCGCAGGAAATTGGCATCCAGAACTGCTTGAATATCGGCGTCGCCGGCGCGGGCCTCCAGCCGCTGCGCGTCGAAGCCGGCCTTCGAGACGATGGCTGCGCGGACATCGGGCGCGCCGATATTGTCTGCCCGTCCCCAGAGCGCCGTTTGGAGGGCTCGGGTGAGGGCGATCCAGTCGAGGCCGTCGATCTGCGCGGCGACGACCAGCCGACCCGCGGAGGTCGGATCCGAAAGACCGGCACGGTTGTCGAGGGCCAGCGGCTTGTTGCGAAGAGAGGCCCAGCGCCTGAGATCGCGCAGCCAGTAGGCGCGCCGCGCCTCGGGCCGATTGCGGGAATAGATCGCGCCGTTTTCCTCGATCAGCGGGATGAGGTGAGGCTGCACCGTGGCCTTATGGCGGGCGGCGACCTCGAGAAAGGCGTCAAAGCCGATATAGGCCCAGGGCGAGCCGATGCCGAAGAAGTAGTCGATGACCTGTGTCATAGGCGTGCCGTTCCATAAAGAGTATCAAAAAGTGCAAGGGCGCAATCGCGGGCAGTGAGTGCGGCTTGCGGGTCCCGGTTGACGGCAATCGTGGCCAGTGCGCCTTCGTAGAGAAGGGCGAGATGACGGGATGCCAGGCTGAGGCCGGTCTCATCCGAAGGAATGCCTGCGCTGGAGGTGATGCGACCAAAGATGTCGAGGATCGTACCTTTGTGCCGTCGCGCCACCGAGACGACCCGTTCGGAATCACCATGTTCGGCAACCGCAAGCGCGAAGGCGCAACCGCGAAAATCCGGACTTTCCGCCTTTTCGAAGAGACGCTGGAAGATCGTATCGATCTGATCGCGCGGCCGTTCGACGGTCCGAAGAACATCCTCCAGAGACGCGACCACCCGCTCATGCCGTTGCAAGAGGTAGGCGGCGACAAGATGATCCTTGGAGGGGAAATGTCGATAAAGCGTCGCCTTGGCAACGCGGGCCTCCTCGATGATCCGGTCGATGCCGACTGCACGGATGCCTTCCCGGTAAAACAGGGCGCCTGCAGTGGAGAGGATCTGGTCCTGGATGGGAATGGTCATTGTCTCTGTCCTGGTGCTCCGCGCTCGGCGCTCTCAACGGAAGGGGGCCGCCCTTTCGCCTCGTGGTGACGATGTCAGAACGCGGCAACCGCACGAATGTCACGGGTCCCCGGTTTGTGTCCGTCGCGCGCAAGTTCGGCGGCGGCCCGCTGGAAGGCCGCATTGAGGGGCGTCTCGACACCATGCAGCCGGCCCAGCCTGACGATCTCGCCGTTCAGATAATCGACCTCGCTCGAGGCACCCCGCGTAAAACTCTGCCAGGTGGATTGCTGGCCCCGCTCGATGCCGCTGCCTTCGGCGATGCGCCATCCGGAAATGTCGACGGTTCGTTCGGAGCGGGCGGCGGGGTCATGGCCGGCGGCCTGAAGAACGCGGCGCGCCTCCGCGACCAGCGCGTCCACAGCCGTCGTCCGCACGTCCGCATCTCCAGCAAACAGCTCGACGACGTTGGTGACATTATGCTCAAGCTTGGCGGCCTTCCAGCGCCGGATATCGGCCCGCGCCTCAACCAGATAGTTGGCAGCCGTGAGATCCGCGGCAATGGTGCGGGCCGTATCATCAAGGCCATGGGGGTACCGCCCGACGGTCACCACGCCGAGCTGCGGTTCGCTGCCGACGACGACTTCGCCCGTGACCGTGAAGCGTGCCGGAATGAGAATGCTCGCGGCATAGACGTGCGCGAAGCGGCGAAGGGCGATGTCTTCGGCGGCAAGGCCGTTCTGAAAGGTGACCAGCGGCAGGTCTGCCGCAAGGCCGTCGCCTTCGACAGGCTGCCAGGCCCAGAACTCCGTTGCCGCTTCCACGTCCTGCGACTTGACCGTCAGCAGCAGGATATCGCCCGGCGCGAGGTCTGGCGGGCTTGCCGTGTCGTGAATGTTCAGGCGCACCGTGCGGGTTTCCGCCGGCCGGCGATAGGTCAGCCCGTGCGTGGCGATATGGGCCGCCTGTTGTCCGCGACCGACAAGGGCATAGGCAATGCCTCTTTGTTCGAATTCCGCAGCAAGGCTCGCGCCGACAGCGCCGGCTCCGATGATGATGTAGCGTGTCATGGGATCATGTCTCGACGGGAGGAGGTGATGGCGGTGAAACGGAAAAGCGCTCAGGCTGTGCGAAGAACCGGCTGTTCCACAGAGGCATTTCGCTCGTCAAGCTGCCAGCGATCGAAGGCCGTACGCCCGAGCATGGAAATCGACGTATCCTCCTGCGGCGCATGCACAAGCACGGCCTGGATATCGCGAAAATGCCGCTCAAGGCCCAGCTCGGCACCGAGCCCGGGATTGCCCAGACCGCGGACAGCCAGTTGTACGGCATCACGCAATTGGCGCCCGGCCAGAAGGCGTGCACGGACCAGACGTTCTGCATCGGCCTGTCCTGTCGACAGGGCGTCGAAGATGAGCTGCCGCGCACCGCCGATCAGGAGATCGATCTCGCCGGAGAGCGTCACGAACCGCTCCGTGCGTGCGATGGGGTGGCCGAGATTGGTGGGCACGCGCTCATGGGCAAAACGGCTGAAGGCCGCCTGTGCCGCTTCGGCAACCCCGAGATAGAGCGAGGTCAGGGCCAATGTCATGGCCGCGTGGCCGCGATTGTCCTGCTGGGCAACCTCCGTTCCCGTCAGGTCCACCACATTCTGCAGGGGAATTTCGACGTCCTCATATTCCACGTCGTGAGAGCCGCTGGCGCGCATGCCGAGGCTGTCCCAGTTCTCGATGATGCGGATGCCGGGCAGTCCGTTCGGCACCACGAAGGTGCCGACACGGGTCGGCGCCTCGTCGGTATGGGCCCAGACGAGGAAATGCGTCAGCCCGTGCGCACCCGTCACGAAGCGCTTGCGGCCGGAGATCGACCAGCCGCTTGCAGTCCGGCGGGCCCGGGTGGCGGGCAGTCCGCCACGAGCAGGCGAGCCAAGCTCCGGTTCGACGCGGGCTGCATTGAGGAGAAGCGGACGCTCTTTCGCCTCAGCCAGCAGGCTGAGATAAAGGTCTTCCGGCCAGTGGTTTCTGGAGGCCTGCGCCAGATGGTTGAAGAGCGTCATGGCGGTGATCAGGGCGACCGACGGGTCGCCACGGCCGAGCGCCGCAAGGAGATGGGCGGTCTCCAGAAGCGAGGCGCCGTTGCCGCCATAGCGTTTCGCCACCGTGCTTTCCAAGAGGCCGCCTGCGTGAACGGCACGAATGCCGGCCCAGGGAAATGCACCACTGCGATCGACCTCGGGCGCTGCGTCTGCAACGGCGCGGACGATCTGGTCGAGCTGGCGGGGATCGAGAACCATCAGCAGAGGCCCTTTCAAAATGACCGAAAGTTTGCCGCCGCCCCTTGAGGATCGGAAGCATCGAGAAAAAGGTTTCCGGCAGATGTCCCTCCTGCCGGAAACAAAGGCTCAGGCCGCGGCCTTGTTCTTGGCGTTCTCGCGCTCGCGAAGTCCCTCGCGGACCAGCGGCAGCACGTAGCGGCCATAATCGACGGCATCGTTGAAATTGTCATAGCCGCGGATCGAGATGAGATCGGCGCCGAGATCCACATAATCGAGGATCGAGTCGGCGATGGTGCGCGGCGAGCCGACCAGGGCCGTGGTGGCGCCGCTGGCATTGGTTGCCGTGACCGTCGGATACCAGAGCGCCCGGTCATGCACGTCGCCGCGCTTGGCGATGTCGAGCAGGCGCTGCGAACCGACATTGGCGGGTGGAGCGGCCGAGAGAGGCGCGCGGCTCAGGCCCTTCTGGCGGGTTTCGTTCAGGCGGTCGAGCACACGGTGTGCCTTTTCCCAGGCGAGTTCATCCGTTTCCGCGATGATCGGGCGGAAGGTGACCCAGATGCGCGGGCGATCCTTGCGGCCGGCCTTGGCCGCCTCGTCATAGATGCGGTCGATTTGCTGCTTGGTTTCCGCCAGCGGCTCGCCCCACAGGCCGAATATGTCGCAAAGCGAGCCGCCGATGCGATAGGCGGCATCTGAGGAACCGCCAAGCGAGATAGGGATCAGGCCCTTCGTCGGGCGGACTGCGGCACGGAACTGCTTGAACTGGTAGTATTTGCCTTCGAAATCGAAGGGTTCGGTGGACGTCCAGGCGAGGCGCAGGATGCGGATATATTCTTCCTGGCGCTCATAGCGTTGTTCCTTGTTGAGGAAATCGCCTTCCCGCGCCTGTTCCTCGTCGCTGCCGCCAGCGATGAAGTGGACGACGACGCGCCCGCCGCTCAACTGGTCGAGCGTGGCCAGGGATTTCGCCGCCACCGTTGGGTAGACCGTGTTGGGACGCAGCGCCACGATGATCTTGATCTGCCTCGTGTGTGCGAGGATCGTCGCGCCGAGCGTGAACGGATCGAAGGAGGCCGAGGAATAGGGGATCAGCGTGTAGTTGAAACCGTAATCGTCGAGCGCGCGGGCATATCGCTCTAGGAACAGCGGATCGACCGGCGCATCCGGGATGGGGGTCAGGTCGTTGGAGGCGTTGGCGAAGCTTGCACTGATAAATTCTACGGGCATCTGACGAGGTCTCCATTCCGATTGCCGAGCGATAGGGTCAGGCTAAGGGGCTGAACATTTGTGAGAAAGACAGGTCTTTCTATTCTATCGAATTAATGGAAAATATTGTTCCTGTTGGACAGCGCGGTCTACGACCGCGCCTGTCCTGCTTTTCTCAAGTGGCCGGTGTCCAGCCGAGGTGCGGCGCCACCGTCTCGGCAAGATCGCGCAGCACGCGCAGGTTCTCGTCCAGGCCATGGGCAGGCGGAAGGAAGAGGACGAGTTCATCGGCGGCCGCAAGACCGGGATCGGAAAGAACCGCTTCCGCCACCTCGTCTGGCGTGCCTTGAAACACGGGGGAAATCTGTCTGCCCGAAGGCAGCTGCCCCGGAGCCACCGGCGCAAGCGCGCCCTTTGGCCGCGAAGCGGCGATCCCGAGCGTGCGGCGCTCCAGATCATAGGCCGCGTATTTTTCCCGCAGTTCGGCGGTCGTGCCGACAAGGATGGATGCAGCGACGGCCACCGCAGGCGACTCGCTCTGCCAGATCCGCCGCCAGGCCGAGCGATAGGCCTCAATGATCCGGGCCTGGTAGGCACCGAAGCTTTCACCCTCCGCATGGCCGTGCTGCACGGTTCCGGTGATGAGGCCAATGCCGAGTTCGGCGGCCTGGATGGCAGAGGCCACACTTGCGACGCCCTGCCGGATACGGCTGCGCAGGGTCGGGCTGTGGGGCGTCACGCGCAGCTGCGTTCCTTCCGGAGCGCCCTGGCCGGGACCGTTTACCGTGTGGAGCACGTCGCCGGCGACGGCGGACAGGAAGCGTGCCTGCCGACGTTTCGCCTCGGTTCTCGAGTCTGTGTCGACGGCGCCGAAGACGGCATCGAAGGCGGCGTTCTCCCCGGTTGAAATCGCAAGTTCCAGTCGGCCATCGACGAGAAGATCGGTCGTGCTAGCGGCTTCCGCCAGCAGGATCGGATCCTGGTAGCGCATCGGAATGACCGCGGAGCCCAGCGTGATGCGGCTTGTGTGCTGTCCGACGGCTGCAAAGAATGGCAGCGGTGAAGAGAGATAGTTGTCGAAGTGCCGTTGATAGGACCAGCCGGACTGGTAACCGAAAGCTTCGGCGGCCTGATAGAGGGCAATGCCATCGCGCAGGCCCTTCGCCGGTCCGTCGATGTCGTTGAACGACACGCGCGTATTGAAGCCGAGCCGCGTCTTCGGGCGAAAGTGCGCAGCCGCGACGGTCTGTTGCAAAGCGAGGGTCATGCAAATATCTCCTGACGCAGGTTGGCTGCCTTGTGTGTCGCGGTCTGTGAGGCGTGAACCCCGGCCGGGATCGAATCCAGGAGGGCCCTGGTATAGGGTTGGCGGGGGGTGTCGAAGATGTCCGTCACGGACCCGTGTTCGACGATGCGGCCCTTGCGCATGACCGAAACGGTGTGGGCGAGCTGTCGCACCAGAGCGAGGTCGTGCGAGACGAACACATAGGTGAGGCCGAGATTGGCCTGCAGCGACAGCAGGACCTCGACGATGTCGGCCTGCACGCTGACATCGAGCGCAGAGGTCGGCTCATCGAGCACGATCACATCCGGCCGCAGGACGAGGGTGCGCGCGATGGCGACACGCTGGCGCTGCCCGCCGGACAAGGCGCCCGGCTTGCGGTCCAGCAGGTGGTCGCCCAGTCCGACATTGGCGAGCGCCTCCCGCACCTGTGCGCGCCGTTCAGCCACCGTGCCGATCCGGTAGCGATCGAGCGGTTCGCGCACCAGCTGTTCGACCGACCAGGTCGGGTCAAGCGAGGTGAACGGGTTCTGGTGGACGAGCTGCAGATGGCGCCACACCGCGCGCTGTGACGTCCGGTCGGAGCCGGATATTGTTTCCCCCGATACGGTGATGCGGCCGGCATCGGGCTCGTCAAGGCCGAGAAGCAGCCGGATCGTCGTCGTCTTGCCGGAGCCGGATTCGCCGACCAGGGCGTGGGTGGTGCCTGCGGCAACCGAGAAGCTGATCCTGTCGACAGCCGTCAGCGACTTGCCATCGACGGAGAAGGTCTTGCTCACGCCCTCGACGGCAATCTTCGTGGCCGTGCCCTCCCGTCCGTCGAGGCGATGAAAGCCGGGGTCCCTGAGCGCCGCATAGCGATCCGGATTGAGCGCCGGGACATCCGCATGCAGCTTGCGGGCATAGGCGGAAGAGGGGGCGGAGAAGACGTCCTGCGTCCTGCCGGCCTCCTGCACCGTGCCGTCCTTCAGCACGACGAGCTTGTCCGCCCGTTCCGAGGCAATCGCCAGATCATGCGTGATCAGGAGAAGGCTGATGTCGAGATCGTGTTGCAGGCGCGACAGGAGGTCGAGGATGCGCTTCTGGATCGTGACGTCGAGCGCTGAGGTCGGCTCGTCCGCCACCAGAAGCGCCGGACGCGGCAGCACGGCAAGTCCGATCAGCACGCGCTGCAGCATGCCCCCCGAGAGCTGGTGCGGATAGGAGTCGTATACGCGGCCCGGATTGTCGAGGCCGACCTCGGCGAAGGTGTCGAGGATCAGCGCCTTGCGCAGGGCCTTGTTCGGCTCGTCGGTGAGGGCGGCGGCCTCCTGCGCCTGCGCGCCGATGGTGCGCACCGGATTGAGTGCATTGGCCGGATCCTGCGGTACAAAGCCGATGGCACGGCCGCGCAGCGCCCGGAAATGCCGTTCGGATTGTTTGAGGGTATCCTGCCCGTTGAAGGCGATGCGGCCATCGGCATGGGCACCGTCCGGCAACAGCCGCAGGACGGCCTTGGCAATCGTCGATTTGCCGGAGCCGGATTCGCCGATCAGGGCCAGGCTCCGGCCCCGGGCGAGATCGAAGCCCACATCGTTGACGACCGTGCGTCGACCATAGGCAACCGACAAGCCATCCACCTTGAGCAACGGAGGCGGCGGAAGCAGAGTGGACAGGGTGTCCGGGCGCGGGGTCAGTTTGTCTTGCGAAGCCATCGGCTGATCCTGTTGACGGAGAGGACGGTCACGATTGTGACGAACGCAGGGGCGTAAACCAGCCAGGGCCATTTCAGATAATCCTTGCCGATCGAGATCAGCAGGCCCCAGTCGGACGCGGGCGGCGGATCGCCGTAGCCCAGAAAGGCAAGTCCGGCGATGACGAGGATGGAGAGGCCAAACTGCAGCACCGCAAGTGGCAGAACCGAGCGCGAGGCATTTGGCAGGATGTGACGGATGAGGATGTACCAGCGCGATCCACCGAGAATGAAGGAGGCTTCGATGAACACGGCCTGCCGGGTCTTGATCACTTCCGACCGCATGACGCGGGCAAAGATCGCGACGGCGGAGATGCCGGTGGCAATGGCCGCATTGGTGGTGTTGAAGCCGAGCGCGGTGACAATGATGACCGCCAGCAGGAAGCTCGGAATGGCGAGCAGCATATCGACCAGCCGCGCCAGAACGATATCCGTCCAGCCCCCCAGGAAACCGGAGAGGAGACCGAACAGGCCGCCGATGACGACCCCGATGACGACGGCAATGAGGGCGCTGGTGACCGATGACGACGTGCCATAGACGATGCGTGCATAGACATCGCGTCCCAGATGGTCCGTCCCGAACCAGTGCGCAAAGCTTGGGCCAAGCAGCTTCTGTGCCGGGACGCCGACCACCGGGCTGTAGCTGGTAAACAGGCCGGGTGCGACGGACCAGGCAATCACGAGGATGATGACTGCCAGGGAGAGTGCGACGCCGATCGGGATGCGAAGCGACGTGCGGCCCCCGCGCTCCGTTTCCTCAACCGGGTGAGATGAAAGGACGGCGCTCATGAGGGGATCCTTTCGATGCGGTCATCGAAGGCGTCATCGCCCGTTGCCGGACGCGGCTTCACCGTTCCGATCAGCTTTACGCGCGGATCAAGCAGCGGATAGACGAGATCGGCAAGGAGGTTGACCACGACGAAGGCGACGGCTGCGAGCGAGACCACGGCTTGGATGACCGGCAGGTCCTGCGTGGTGACCGATCGCTGCACGAGGCTGCCGATCCCGGTGCGTCCATAGACCGTTTCGGTGATCAGCGACCCGCCCAGAAGTTCGCCGACGGTGAGCGCGACAACCGTGACCACAGGCAGCGCAGAGGGTTTCAGGAGATGGCGGAAGAACAACCGGGACTGGGAGATGCCCCGACCCCTGGCGACGGCTGCGTAATCCTGCCGGGCTTCGTGGTCAAGATTGGCGATCAGCACTTCGGCAATCTGGGCGGATACCGGGATGCCGAGCGCCACCGCCGCAAAGAAGGTCGCCCAGAAGCTGTCCGCATTGATGACCCTGAAGAGCCCCAGCTGAAACCCGAAGATATGGATCAGCACGAGACCGATGACGAAATTCGGCACGGACAGGAACAGGGAGGGAAAGCCCCTCAGCAGACCCTGGCCATAGCGGCGAGGCAGGAACTGCGTTCCGTAGCCAATGACCAGTGCCAGGACGATGGCGACGGCAAGCCCGGAGGTTGCGAGAACCAGCGTCGACGGCAAGACCTCCGCGATGAGGGTCGATACCGGCCGGTTGGAGCGCATCGACAGGCCGAGATCTCCGGACAGGAACTGGCTGAGCGAAGCCCACAGCTGCGCGAGCACGGGCCGGTCAAGGCCCTGCGCCGCGATGATCTGCTGGATCTCCTGTTCGGAGAAGCCGTTCTGCGGGTCCCGCAGAACGTTGGTGATCGGATCGCCGGGCAGGACGCTGACGACGATGAAGGTAAACACATAGGACAGCAGGATCACGATGACCGCCTGGCCGATGCGCTTTGCCGCGTAGTCCAGATAGGAACGGTTCATGCCGCTTCCTCCTCACGCTCTGTCGCAACAGCCGGTGTCATTCGCTCTTGTAGGCCGTGTAGTAGCTTGCATAGGCAACGCCGTTGTAGACTTCGCCCTTCAGCGTCGGCGACTGCACATAGATGCGCTGCACGATCTGCGTGCGCGGAATGAAGTAGCCCTGTTCGAGCACATATTTCTGCAAGTCGTTCAGCAGCGGATTGCGCACGTCGGTTGAGGCGGCGCCAGCGATCTTGTCGCGCAGCTCGTTCAGCGTCTTGTCGCTGTCGTCCAGATTGAACCAGTTTTCGCCATTGTTCGCATTGGTCAGGATGCTCGCGATGGTGCCGGCATCGATGAAGCTGCGCGTCACCTCATAGGCCGGCACGGTCGGCCCGCCATATTTCACCCGGTCCGTGAAGGTGACGACGTCAAAGGCGCGGATGTCCACCTTCCAGCCGATCTTGCCGAGCTGCTGGGCGATCAGTTCGTCAATGGCCTTTGCGGTGGCAAGATACGGATTGGAATGAAGGGTCAGTGTCAGCGGCTTGCCGTTCTTCGCTCTCACGCCATCCGCACCCTTCACCCAGCCCGCCTCGTCCAGAAGTTTTTCCGCCTTGGCCGGATCATAGGCCAGCAGAGCGGACTGGTCCGTGGCGCCGGGCACATTGCTCTGGATGAAGGACGTCGCCAGCTTCCAGTCAGGGGTATAGACCGTATCGATGATCTCCTGGCGGTTGATCGCGGCCTGCAGGGCCTGGCGCACCCTCACGTCGTTGTAGGGGTCGAGCTTGGTATTGATCGCCCAGCCATTGACGAAGCCGAGATAGCGGGGCGTCGCAATGGTGAAACCCTCATCCTTCAGGGACTTCAGTTCCTGGGGCGAAGCATTGTAGGCGACATCGGCCTGAGAGGACTGGACGGCGGACACCCGCAGCGAGGGTTCGCTGACGATCTTGTAGGTGATTCTGTCGAGGTAGCCCGGTCCCGTATGGCCGACGGCGGACGGCCCCCAGTTATAGTCCTTGCGCTTGACCAGCGTGACGTGATCGCCTTCCTTCCAGGATTCCACCACATAAGGCCCGCTGCCGGAGGTCTTGCCGAGATCGGCCTGTTGCGTTGCCGGCTGGGCCAGCGTCTTTGGTGAAATCAGGATCGAGCCATGGTAGCCAAGCGTCGGGATGAAGCCGAGCGTCGGCTTCTTGAACGTCACCTTGACCGTCTGCGCGTCGATGGCCTCGGCGCGATCATAGGTCTTCGGGAAGAGGGCGATCGGGTTGATGCCTTCGTTCTTGCGCCCGGCATACCAGATGTCCAGATTGGCGACGACTGCAGCGGCATCCAGCGGCGTCCCGTCGGAGAAGGTCACGCCCTTCTTGAGATGCAGCGTAAACTCGGTCGCCTCTGCGTTCTGCTCCCAGCGCTCCGCAAGCCACGGGCTCACCTTGCCATCCGCGTCAACGTAGATCAGCTTGTCCGTGACATGCCCCCAGACGTGACCCTGGAAGCTGGAGATCGCGCTGTTGTTAGGGATCCACGTCCCGCCGAGCGAGTCGATCAGGAAGACAATATCGCCGCCATTGCGCGGATCCTCCGCGCTCAGCGCCGGATTGACGCCGGCGAAGGTCACCGCTCCGGCGAAAACGAGCGCGGAGCCGGCGATCAGCAGGCGGCGGCGGGAGAGAGAAACGAACTGTGCAAGGTGTGACATTTGAAATCCTGGTCTTCGAGTGGCAGATCAAGGGAGGAATGCGCGATGCCCTTGCGGCCTCGGCGCTGCGTTCAATCGGTGCGTCAACCTGGGCAACAGCTGCAGGATCGAGCGAGGTCGACGGTCGAGCGCGGCGCTTTCGGCATGTTTTCCTCCTGGCAAATCCGGGTTGAACCAATGCTCTGAGCCTAGCGATGCCGTCGCCCGGAGAGAAAGACTGGTTATTCTTTTTCTATGGTTTCTGTAGAATATCTTGGCGCGTTAGGGCGAAGCCTTGATTTGCCGTGCTAGCCCATGAAATCGGAATAGGGTGAGACTGCCGTGGCGGACGCGCAGCAAAGCCGGGACCCGCCCATTCCGAGAGTGGCATTCAACGCATCCGTGAGATCGCCATCGAGCCGTGAGCCCGCATCGGTTCGCGACCCCGTGCGTGTCTTCATCCACGCCACGGCCGCCGGGCGTCTGTCAAAAGCCTCCGCTCCGTGATATGTGGCGCCGTTCCGGGTCACGCGCAGACACGCCCGATCGGTGACGCTGCCGGCCTTGGGCTTCCGCGCACCGTGAGCGCAAAAGGCCACGGTCTGTAGAGACCGGCGGCGATCACTCTGGGTTCGATGGACCGGATCCGTTGCTGACATCGCCGAATTTGGTCCGGGACAAGCATGAACAAGACGGAGAAAGACATGCAGCAAGAGCCTGGAAAACGTGCGGAAACCAAGCCTTCCAAGGCCCCCGTCTTCGCCGTTGCGCCGATGATCGACTGGACTGACAGGCATTGCCGGTTCTTTCACCGGCAGCTGTCCGAACGGGCCGTGCTTTATACGGAAATGGTGGTGGCCGATGCGATTTTGTATGGGCCGCGTGAGCGGCTTCTCGGGCATGATGCGGCCGAGCATCCGGTGGTGCTGCAGCTTGGCGGGTCGAACCCGCAGAAGCTCGTCGAGGCGGTGCGGATCGCGGCCGATTTTGCCTATGACGAGATCAATCTCAATGTCGGCTGCCCCTCCGACCGGGTGCAGAGCGGCACGTTTGGCGCCTGCCTGATGAAGACGCCGGATCTGGTGGCGGAGTGTGTTTCGGCGATGAAGGCCGTCTCGAGCGTGCCGGTGACGGTGAAATGCCGCATTGGCGTCGATGACCAGCAGCCGGAAAAGGTGTTGCCGGCGTTTGTTGCGCAGATGGCGGATGCCGGCGCCGATGCGGTGTGGATCCATGCGCGAAAAGCCTGGCTGCAGGGGCTTTCGCCGAAGGAGAACCGCGATATTCCGCCGCTCGATTATGATCTGGTGCATGCGGTGAAGCGCGAGTTTCCTAATCTTTTCATCGGCATAAACGGTGGAATTGCGGACCTCTCTCAAGCGCTTCAACATCTGAATCACGTCGATGGCGTGATGCTGGGCCGCGCCGCCTACCAGAATGCCGGCCTTCTGGCCGAGGTGGATCACCGCATCCACGGCGCGCCGTGGCAGGCGCCCGACTGGCAGGCGCTGTGCGAGACGATGATGGCCTATGCCGAGCGCGTGATGGCCTCCGGCGGACGGCTGAACCATGTGACGCGCCATATGGTGGGCCTGTTCCAGGGGTTTGCCGGGGCGCGGCGGTATCGCCAGATCCTCTCCTCGGAAGCGACAAAACCCGGCATCGATCCGGAGCTGATCGCGCGGGCCTTTGCCGCCGTGGATATTGCCGGCGGCCCGACGCGGGTGACGGACAGTGCCGCGCGCGCCGACATGGCCGTGAGTGCCTGATCAGGGCCGGGGGCTGATCTCTGCATTGGTTTGCGCGCCCGTCTCCGTCGTGATTTTTGTCAGATAGCGGTGAAGCCTGCGCCAGAAGCGGTTCGGCAGAAGCGAGCGCATCACGGCGGCGGCCGCCACCATCTGATCGGGATCGGCGTGCTTTGCCCAATCGGCGGGCAGCGTGGGCTGGGCGAAACCGGCGAACATGCTTGAGCACAGCCTGACGAATCCATCGGAATAGGTTTTGTTGCAGGTGACGCTCCTGCCGACGCAGACGGGCAGCCCGTCATCGATCATGGCGCCGCAGCAGCGGCCCGCACGGCGGCAGGCCCGCAGCTTGCAACAGAACTGCGGGTGGCCGAGCCCCTCGGCCACCCGGCGAAGATAGGTCTCCTGGGTAAAAAGCTGCTCCGTCATGGTTCTTCCCCTGTTTTTCGCGCAGGCCAAAAACCCGCGCGGCCGCATCGGCCCGTGGTGAAACTTTTGGACATCATCAAACCGGTCGGGCCGCTGAGAGCTGCCGCATAAGGTTTGAAATAAATGACACCTCTCAGCGTCCCGTTCGGCGGTTTATGCTCGCGATTGGGGCCTCTCTGCCTGAACCGAAGGCCAACACCCTTGCCGCCGCCCGCGCCGAAATCTTTTCCCCTGATGGGAAAGATCCGGACGGATCACGGGCGGCCGATGCCCGCCTGCGGTTCCCCTGTGTGCCGCACAGACACGCCCGGCGCGCTTGCTGGACTGGGAAACGGCTAAAGACATCCGATGCCCCGCCATTTCCCCCATGTCGCCGGAGGGAGACCAATTTCCGCGAACCCTTGTCGGAAAGACCTGCGTCGTCTCTTCCCGCCAAGCGCCGGCCCCGCATCGCCGGCACGCCTGCCGGTGTATCCGCTGCGGGACCGGGGCATTATAGGGGCACGGGCAGGGGGTGGGGAAAATGTGAGGGGAGATTTTTTTATTTTCGGGGACGCGCTTGGGGTCTGTTGGAGGGGAACTGCCGCCAACGGTCGTCATCCTCGGGCTCGACCCGAGGATCTGCTGTAGGTGGATATTTTTGTGGAACGTGATCAGGGCCGGGCATCGGGCGTCGCACCTGAGTTAGCCCCCTCTGGCCTGCCGGCCATCTCCCCCACAGGTGGGGAGATCACCGTGGGGTCCGCGTGTTCGTCCCTCGTGAAGGGGGGCGGCAGGTGACAATGAATTCGGGGACGCAGGGCGATGGCTTCCGGCTAATCTCCACACCTGTGGGGGAGATGCCCGGCAGGGCAGAGGGGGGAAAGCCGCGGGTGCTGAGGTTTATGGTGTGCGCGCCAAAACCGTTACTCGATGGTGTTAGGCATAACCGCCGGCGGCGCGCTGTTCGGCGGCTTCCCGCTGGGCGCGGTCGAGATCGCTGTCTTCAGGGGAGGATGTGGCGCTGCCTTGTCCCTCCGCTACGTCCGCCCGTCCGGCATACGGCGAGGGCAGGTGGCGCGTATCGAAATAGGTGCGGAAAGCGTTGATCTTCTCGCCGTCATGTTCGAGTACATTCACCCCGCCATAGGAAAAACGCTCTTCGATTGATTTTGTTACTGAATGTCCAGAATTTGTCGCCAGTCTATGTAAAATATCAAGCGCCCGTGATGCAAAACAACGGATCTAGTCGCCAATCAACAGCCACGTCGAACTACCATCACGATGAGTTCAGCCCAAGTCCGTCTTGTCTTGGTGCGACTTATGGATTTTGAGCAGGATCTGGTCGCTGATTTCTTCCAAGAAATCTCCTTCTTCATGTTCCTCTGCTGGCCAGCTACGATAAAGTGTCTCGTTCAGTAGCGGATAGTTTTCAGCGACAGAGAAGCCCGGCATAACGATCGGCAAGATCCGACCTTTGCGGCCAATATTGCTTTGTATAGCCGAATTAAGTTCCTTATTCGTCCAGCCTTTTTTGGCAAAGGTTTCAGATAAGACCGGCGCAAAATAAAGCGATTTTAACAATCCATTATTTATTTTTTCTACGATGGAATCGCCCCAACTAATGCTGTTTTCGTCGAAGAAAACCCTTACCTCTTTTTCCTCAAGTTTATCTTTAAGCTTCCTAGCTTTTTCTTTGTCTTCGCTCGCATGAGAAAGAAAAACGTCGAACTCTCGAACCATGTCTGCAGATCTCCTTATCCAATTTGTACCCTTTAGCCCGGCAAGAATCGCTTGCTTGCAAAGCTTTGCAACTACTGGATCATCGTTTCCTCGAATTTGTCTGATGTAAGCAAGCCATCCGGTTATGTGCTGCCAAAATTGTTCAGCATTTGCGCTTTCCCCTACGAATAATTTGGCAGCATTTTCCGCGCCATGCTTGCGTGCTGCATGCAGCTTCATGCGTAGGTTGGAGATATCTCTTCTCCAGACATTGGCTTTTTTGTTAACGATTAAGCCAGTTACTTCTTGCCGTTCATACGGAAACTGGATCCTAATCTTGCCTTCATTTATCTCGAAATTGCTTTGTCGAAATGCATCATAAACCGCCGAACTCAGTGTGATCTTTCGATCGCCCTTCTCGGGCTCCCATAATTTAATCAGGGCAGAAGGCACGGTTTTCTGAGATGAAGAAAATGTAATGTCGTCGGCATATCGCGTGTATCTTAGTCTTTCTTTCGCGGCGAGAACGATTAACTGCTTGTCTAGGTTGTGTGCGATTATATTTGCTATTATTGGCGAAGTGGATGCACCCTGCGGCAACCCATTCTCGAATGTAACGATGCGTGCGAGAATGGTTGCAACCCGCTCATTGAACCCGAACATCCGAGAGATAAATAATCCTCGAACTCTGCCAAAGTTTATTGATGGAAAAAAATCCTTTATATCTAGATTTAATACCCATTTTTGTCTCTCGTGATACTTGGCATTTGTGTGAAACGATTCACCCTTTATGTAACCTTTGACAAAAGACTTAGGTTTGTAGTGTGCTGCAAGCACTGCTGCTAGTCTGTCTTGTGCGAGTGCTAATCCACGTAGAGGTCGAGAAATTTGCCTGACACCGCCGGATTTTTTGGGTATCTCGAACTTCTTGTAATAGCTTCCGTTCTCACTGTTTTGAATGACATAGAAAAGCTTGGCGGGATCAAGATTCAGCGCTAACGCTACGTCTTGTACAGAGTGAGCTATTCGCAGTTTGGTTATTGGATCATCGAAAACGGACATGGGAAGAAAGCTTGACCCTCGATCTTTACCTTCGTTGGCTTGCCGGTGTTTGGTCACGCCGGCCCGCGCGCATGTGTACAGACGTTATAGCGAGTTGCCGTGGATTCACCGGCACCAATTAGAGGGTCAAGCTTTCCCGACACTTGAAAAGTTTGTGCAACGTTGTCAAGAGTAAAACACGACGAATTACCGTGGATTGCCGTACACGATTCTGGCTAACATCTTGCGTTAGATATCTGATGTCTTTGCCAATTATATCCGCCACAGCACCCACACCGATCTGCTGCTAGCGCCGTCGTAACACCCTGCACAAGTCATCGAGTGCTGCTGGATTCTAAGCGCCAATCTGCGCGCGTATAGATCAGTAAGTCGTAGACAGAATTGACTGGGCTGGATTGGCGTCCGTTCTCAATCATCATGCATAGATACGGTTACCGTCCCGGCCGTCCCGTTTTGCCCTTGGTCCGCGACTTGCGTTTCTGGTCGCCCGCATCTTCGTAACTGCCGGCGCCGACTTTGCCGCGGACGATGGGGCGGGGGCCGTCCTTGGGGGCGCGGTCGGGCTGGCCTTCGAGGAGGGGTGAAAAGCGTTTGGCGGAGGCGTCGGACGGTTTTTCCGGGAGTTTGCCGGTTACCGGTTTTTCGGTGCGGCCGACGGTCATTTCGTCCAGCGTGTTCTTGCGGAACAAAGGTTTGGTTGCGTCGGTGCCTGGGCCCATGTCGTCGAGGCTGGGTTTGGCGAAATAGGAGGAGCCATTGCCGTCCTCCGCCGGGGCGGAATACCCCTCCCCAAACCTCCCCACGGGGGGGAGGGAGCCGGTCGCGTCCGCCGCACCCTTGTTCTTTCTGTCGCCTTCGGTGGCGCCGTTCCTGCTTTTTCCCTCCGGTTTTCCGCTTGTTCGCGGTCCTTCGGCGCGGGTTGCCTCCTGCCGGGCCATGGGGTCATCCATGGAGGCGAGTTCGACGGCTTTGAGGCGCTTGATTTCGTCGCGCAGGCGAGCGGCTTTTTCGAAGTCGAGGTCGGCTGCCGCATCGCGCATGCTTTTTTCGAGCGCGTTGAGGTGGCTCTGCAGGTTGTTGCCGACGAGGTGGCCGCCATCGGCAAAGCCCTTGCCACCCTGGCCGGTGCCGGAAATGTCGGCGCGGACGTGGTCGCGCTCATAGACGCTGTCGAGAATGTCGGAAATGCGGGCTTTCACCGATTCCGGCGTGATGCCGTGTTCGGTATTGTAGGCCATCTGCTTTTCGCGACGCCGCGCCGTTTCGTCCATGGCGCGCTGCATGGATCCGGTGATCTTGTCGGCGTAGAGGATGACCTTGCCATCAACGTTTCGCGCCGCACGCCCGATGGTCTGGATAAGGGACGTTTCCGAGCGCAAAAAACCTTCCTTGTCGGCGTCCAAAATGGCGACGAAACCGCATTCGGGAATGTCGAGGCCTTCGCGCAAAAGGTTGATGCCGACGAGCACGTCGAAGGCGCCGAGGCGGAGATCGCGGATGATCTCGATGCGCTCCAGCGTGTCGATATCCGAGTGCATGTAGCGCACGCGCACACCCTGCTCGTGGAGATATTCTGTCAGATCCTCGGCCATGCGCTTGGTGAGCACGGTGCAGAGCGTGCGATAGCCTTTTTGCGCGGTCTCGCGGATTTCACCCAAGACATCGTCCACCTGTGTGCGGGCGGAGCGCACTTCCACCGGCGGATCGATGAGGCCCGTGGGGCGGATGACCTGTTCGGCAAAGACGCCGCCGGACTGTTCCATCTCCCAGTTGCCGGGCGTGGCGGAGACGGCGACGGTTGGCGGGCGCATGGCATCCCATTCCTCGAAGCGCAGGGGACGGTTGTCCATGCAGGACGGAAGGCGAAAGCCGTATTCGGCAAGGGTGGCCTTGCGGCGGAAGTCGCCGCGATACATGCCGCCGATCTGCGAGACGGAGACGTGGCTCTCATCGATGAAGAGCAGGGCGTTGTCGGGGATGTATTCAAACAGCGTCGGCGGCGGCTCGCCGGGGCGCCGCCCGGTGAGATAGCGCGAATAGTTCTCGATGCCGGCGCAGGAGCCGGTGGCCTCCATCATCTCGATATCGTAGCGGGTGCGCTGTTCCAGACGCTGGGCTTCGAGCAGGCGGCCGCCTTTTTCCAGCTCGGCGAGGCGCAGCTTCAGCTCTTCCTTGATCGCCTTGATGGCGCCGTTCAGCGTCGGGCGGGGGGTGACATAGTGAGAATTGGCATAGATTTTGACCGATTTCAGGTCGCCGGTCTTCTGGCCGGTGAGCGGATCGAATTCGGTGATCGCATCGATTTCGTCGCCGAACAGCGAGATGCGCCAGGCGGCATCTTCCAGGTGGGCGGGAAAGATTTCGATCGTATCGCCGCGCACCCGGAACGAGCCGCGGGTGAAATCCATGTCGCGGCGCTTGTATTGCTGGGCCACGAGATCGGCGAGAAGCTGGCGCTGGTCGATGCGGTCTCCCAGCTCCATCTGGAAGGTCATGGCGGTGTAGGTTTCCACCGAGCCGATACCGTAGATGCAGGAGACCGACGCGATGATGATGCAGTCGTCACGCTCCAGGATGGCGCGGGTGGCGGCGTGGCGCATGCGGTCGATCTGTTCGTTGATCGAGCTTTCCTTCTCGATGAAGGTGTCGGAGCGCGGCACATAGGCTTCCGGCTGGTAATAATCGTAGTAGGAGACGAAATATTCCACCGCATTGTCGGGGAAAAAGTTCTTGAACTCGGAATAGAGCTGGGCGGCGAGCGTCTTGTTCGGCGCCAGGATGACGGCCGGGCGCTGCGTCGCCTCGATGACTTTTGCCATAGTGAAGGTCTTGCCCGAGCCGGTGACGCCGAGCAGGACCTGGGAGCGCTCGCCGGAATTGATGCCTTCGACGAGATCGCGGATGGCGGTCGGCTGGTCGCCGGCGGGCTCGTAATCGGAGGCCATGCGGATGGGGATGCCGCCCTCGGATTTTTGCGGGCGCGAGGGACGGTGCGGCGTCCACATCTTGCCGTCCTTGAACAGCGGATTGCCGCTCTCGATCAGTTTTGACAGGGCATCGACGGTGGCGGTGACGGCGCCGGGGGCAAGTGATTGCGCGTCCTCCAGCGAAAGATCCATGCCGGCGACGGGATTGAGGCCGGCGGCGGCGCGCGTCTTCGGATCGGAGGAGGCGCCGATGGAGACGCCACGGGAGGTTTTGGAGGCGGTGGTATTCTTGTTGGTGCTCACGGCCGCACCGCCCTTCGGGCTGGCCTCCGCACGCAGCGCCGGACGCCCGGCGGCGGCGGCCTGGCCGCTGCGCTTTGCTCTGTCTGCTTCCTCTTTCGCCTCGCGGATTGCGGCCTCGCGGGCGGCGATCTCGATCTTCTTGCGGTGCTTGCCGGCCTTGGAGGCGATCTCGCGCTGCGTCTCGATGCCGGAGGCTTCCGCTTCGGCTTCCAGCTGCTTCACCCAGTCGGAGACCGAGCCCGAGAGGGGCGCGCCCTCGAAGGCGGCCTGGGGCGCTTCCTCGAAACCGGAGGCAGTTGCCGGGCGGGAGGTCTTGCCCGGATCAAAACTCTGGGCGGCGGATTTTTTCGGAGCTTTTGACATGGCCGGAATATGGAGGCGTTGGCGGCGAAAGGGAAGAGTGGAGCGAAACAAATTGGGAACGGAATGCCGCGCGCGAGGTCATCCTGGCGCAAGATGCGTGTGACCATATCCGCACATTCGAAATCAACGGGCGCCGGGCCGGCGCCTCCTGGAAAGGGACGTCTTCATGGATACGGTCGAGCAGCGCCAGCGCCTGAAGGAAAGCATGCCGCAGACCACGCTCGGGCTGCACCACACGGAAAACTGCCGCTTGCTGCCCAATCGCAGCGAATTGCTGCAGCGTCTGCCGCGCGGTGGCGTGGCGGCCGAGATCGGCGCCGCCTATGGCGATTTCACCGCCGAGATTTTGAGCCTCAACCATCCGGCCCAGCTGCATCTGATCGACGCCTGGGACACCGACCGTTACCGCATCGGGCTCGAGCAGATCCGCGACAAATTCGCGCCGCGCATCGACAAGGGCCAGCTGCAGATCCATCAGGGCTTGTCGACGGTGAAGCTCAAGGAGTTTCCCGACCAGTTCTTCGACTGGGTCTATATCGACACCAACCACACCTTCCACACCACCTGGGAGGAACTGGTGCTCAGCCATCACAAGGTGAAGAAGGACGGGCGCATCTGCGGCCATGATTTCTGCACGGGAAACATCATCACGCCGGTGGTCTATGGCGTCGTCGAGGCGGTGACGAAGTTCTGCCAGGATGCGGGCTGGCAGTTCGAATACCTGACGATGGAATCGCACGGGCATTTTTCCTTCTGCCTGCGCCGTCTCTGAGCGCCTGGCGCGTCATCAACACTTCGTGCGGCCATAAAGGCGTTGGCCTTCGGCGCCGCTTGCTCTACAGACGGCGGCAGGCGGTCCGCGTTCCAGCCCGGGCGACAGGACCCGTCCGCTGCTCTGGAGGCTGATCGCACATGTTGTCCCCCGAAAAACGGCTGGCCCTCAAGCAGAGCATGCCGCGCACCATGCTGTCGCTGCATCATACGGAAAACTGCCGGCTGCTGCCCAACCGCACCGAGCTTCTGAACCGCCTGCCGCATGGCGGCGTGGCGGCCGAGATCGGGGTTGCCTTCGGCGATTATACGCGCGAAATCATGGCGCAGAACAAGCCGCGCCAGCTGCATCTCATCGATGCCTGGGATCTCAGCCGCTACAACGAAGGCTATGAGACCGTGCGCTCCGCCTTTGCCGACGAGATCGCGGCAGAGCGCGTGAAACTGCATGTCGGCGGCTCGACGGACATGCTGCCCAGCTTTGCCGATGCGACCTTCGACTGGGTCTATATCGACACCGACCATTCCTACCTGAACACCTGGAACGAACTGGTGCTGTGCAATGCCAAGGTGAAGCCGGACGGGCGCATCTGCGGCCATGATTTCTGCACCGGCAATGTGCTGAAGCCGGTGGTCTATGGCGTCGTGCAGGCGGTCAACCGCTTCTGCGTCGAGTTCGACTGGCAGTTCGAATTCATGACCGTCGAGCCGGACGCGCATTTTTCCTATTGCTTGAAGCGTCTTTGACGGATCAAGGGCGCGTCAGGGCGCAACCGTGACCCGCACGCCGGCCTGGTCGAGCTGGGCGCGCAGCCCCTTGTCGGGTTCGCCGTCACAGACCAGTTCGTGCACGTCGCCGACATGGGCAAGCTTGACCAGTGCCCTCCGGCCGAACTTGCTGTTGTCTACGGCGAGCAGGATGCGCTCGGACTGGCGCATGGCGGCCTGCACGGCAGCGACTTCCGAATGGTCGTCATCGCCGATGTCGCCGGCCGAATCGATACCGCTGACGGAGATGACCGCGAGGTCGAACTTGAAGCGACCGATAAATTCCGGCGTTTCGGCGCGAAAGACACCCGCATCGACGGGGCGCACGAAACCGCCCGGCACCGCCACGGTAAAATTCGCGCCCTCGCTCAGGAGGGTCGCGACACGCAGCGAATAGGTGACGACGCGCAGTCCCGTATGGCCGAGCAGCGCCTGGGCAATCGCCTCGCAGGTGGTGCCCGTGTCGATGAACACGGCCGAGCCGTTTGCAATGCGGCGCGCCACCGCAAGCCCGATCCGCTCCTTGGCATCGGCATTTTCCACGCGCCGGGCGCGCAGCACCACCGGATCGATGGGCTGGGCCAGCGTCACCCCGCCATGCAGGCGGCGCACCTTGCCCAGCAACTCCAGCTCCTGGACGTCCCGGCGCGCCGTCTGGGTGGTGACGTTGAAATGCCGCCCGATGTCCTCCAGCGAAATATAGCGGACCTGCTCCAGCTGACGCAGGAGTTCCGACTGTCGCCGGGTCTTCTTATCCATTCCTTGCCCCTTGTGGGTATTGCCGCATCTGGGCGTGCAGCTTTTTCAAAAAAGTTAGCCCGTCGTCCACCGCCGGGCAATGGCAGGGACGGCGACATCACACAACAAACAGGGCGGATTGCTCCGCCCTGCGCTGGTGACTGGCTGATAGGAGGGATCAGAACTTGACCTTCAGGCCGGCATTCACGCCATGGGTGCCACCTTCGGAGGAGAAACCTCCGACATAATCGAGCGACAGCGAGGTGTTGTCCTGAAGGCTGACATCGATACCCGCCTTGACGAGGGCCCGGTCGCGATTGACGCCGGCGCCTTCGACGGAGAAGGCCGCGCCGCGGTTGAAGGCGAGCGTGGCATCCGGTGTATCGCCGAAGGCATGGCGCCAGCCGGCTTCCCCAGAGAGGCGGGCCGACTTCTCGCCGAGCTGGATCTCGGTGGAGGCGCGAAGGCCGAGGCTGACGAAGGTCGCATCGTAGTCCGATGCGCCGCCGGACAAAGCTGCCGTGCCGCCGCTTTCGCTGAAGGAGCCGGTGCGGACACGCACATGGGCAAGGCCAGCAAAGGGCTCGATGGTGGCCTGCTCCAGCTTCATCGCATAGGCCGCTTCCCCGAAGACCTGCGCCGTCGTCACATCGACCGACGACCGCAGCGCGTTGGAGAAGCTGCCGAAGGCGACCGTGCGATCGACATCCGCCTGGCCGAAGGCGACCGACGAGCCATAGCTGAGGCGCAGGCCCTGCAGCACGGTCGTGCCGTAGAGGCCGATGAGACCGCTGTCGGCATCGGCGGTTGCGCTATAGCCCTTGCTCGACAGGTGCGAGTAACCGTAGCCGCCCATCACGCCGAGCCGGGTCGTCTCGTCCACGCCGGTATCGCTGCCGAAGAAGACGCCGCCGCTGTTGCGGTTGAGGGCTGCGATGCCATCGCCATCAGTGCGGCCATGCGCACCATAGGCCTGCATCCACGGTTGCCAGACGCCATCGGTAAAGCCCGGAGCGGTGGCGCGAAGGCGGGTCGATACCGCATCCCGACCGAACTGGCTCTGCTCGGCAAAGGCGCCGGCCATCGAGGCGTAGAATTCGCCCGAAAGCTGACGGAAGGCCTGATCCGCGGAAGAGGCTTGCAGCGGCAGGATGGCATCGAACACCGGATCCGCCGAGCCGAGCGCGTCGATGACGGCGGCGACGGCGCGACCATTGGCACTGGTGGCGACATCGGCGAAGTCCACGTCGTTGCGCACCAGCTTCATGCTGATGCTGCTCGCCGAATAGGTGAGATAGGGGTTGAGGAAGGCCGCACTGGAGCCAACCGAACCGAATGTGCCGGTGATGCCGCCGGCCGCCGAGAAGATGGTGTAATCGGTCTGCGGCAGGTAGTTGGTGTTGGTCGGGACGAAGAACAGCGCGCTGTTGTTCAGCGTGATTGCGCCGGTGGCAACCAGGCGATCAGTATTGCCGGCCTGATCCACTTCAACACGGTAGGTCGAGCCCTGTTCGAAGGTGACATTGCCGTTGACGTTCAGCGTGCCGATGGAATTGCCCGGCGCCAGCGTGCCGCCGCTGGCGATCCGCAGGTTGCCGACCGTGCCGGTGCCGCCGAGCGTGCCGCCATCGAGAACCGTGGTGAGCGACGAGCTGGCAATCGACCCGTTGACCGACAGCGTGCCGGCGGCCACCCGCGTTTCGCCGGTGTAGGTGTTGGTGCCCGTGAGGTTGAGGCGGCCGAGGCCTTCCTTGGTGAGTGCGCCGGTGCCGGAAATGGTGCGGGCCATGGTGACGGAATTGCCGGCGGACTGAATGTCGAGCGCGCCACCCGTGCCTTCCAGCACCACATCGCGGTCAAGCGACGTCATGCCGGTGCCGGCGATGCGCAGGCGGCCATCGGCAAGGCGAAGCTTGGCCTGGGACCCGCCAAGGGCTGCATCCTCATCCACAATCACCGTGCCGCCATCCTTGATCAGCGTCTCGTCGATGAAGCTGTGATCGTCGATGCAGTATTCGGCAATCGCCTGCTGGAAGCGCGGATCCTTGCTGGCGCAGTCGAGCAGCGTCTTCTTTTCGTCGAGCGTCAGGTTGGTCAGGATCGGCATGCCGTTGTCGTCGGCGATCTGGCCGAGATAGACATCGGTGCGCATGTTGTTGCGCGTGAGATAGAAGACCTTGTCCTTCTCGTTGAAGACGGCGGCTTCCGAACCCCAGACGAGGCGGCTCTGATCGGCAGCGCCCTGGCCCACTGCATATTTCTGGATGGCCGGGCCGACCCACTTGATGTCATGGGCGGACACCTCGTGGTCGGTAAGCGGCGTCGTGCCGTTATTGGCATAGCCGACCTGGTCGATCACGCCGAGATAGGGATTGTTCGGATCGTCGGCCAGCTGCCACCACTTGCCGAAGGGGCGCGAGACGAGGAAATGGTCGATCTTGCCGCGGTCCCAGCTGGCCCAGGTATTGGTCGCGTCCTCGCCGGCGCTCGGCCAGGTGGTGCTGCCGTCGAGCAGGTCGTGCGGCGCAAACTGCTCGCGCTCGTCGGGATTCTGCAGCAGCATGAACTGCTTCTTCAGGATGTTCATCGTCTGCGGCGTATTGCCGGCCACCGCATAGGTTTCCGGAACGAACATCGTATCCGGAATATCCGTGTTGGACAGGTTCTTGCCGCTGTTGGCCGCGATGAAGGCATCGAGCTGCGTGCGGTCGACGGCATACTGCGTGAGAAGCTGATAGTAGAAGCTATTTCCGGACTGCAGGTAATCGCGCAGCAGCAGCTTCTGCTGATCGACGTGGTTGAGGCCGCGTTCGGAGACGTCTGCCGCATTGAAATCGCCGGTGACGACCAGCGGGCCATCGACGGTCTTTGCCCAGTCGACGATCTTCTTGGCTTCCTGGATGCGGTTGGTCGCTTCGTCGGAATAATCGAGGTGGACGGAGGCGACCGTCGTCTGCGGCAGCATGTTCTGGGCATCGAGCGTGATGTAGCTGAAGCGGTTGCCCTGGCTGCCGCTGCCGTTAACGCCGCCGGCCGTGCCGGTGAGACGCGAGGTGAGGCCGGTATCGCCGGTCTGCGTGCTCGTATAGGTGCCGAGACCGGCATTCTGCAGCACCTGCGGTGCCTGCGCCGCATAAGGGCTGTTGGAGCGAAGTTCCTGCCAGGCGATGATGTCGTAGTTGCCGTTGGCGAGGAAGTTGGAGATCTGCGACAGATCGCTGCGAAACCGCTCGTTCCAGGTGTTGAAGGTCAGCAGGCGAAACGTGCCGTCCTCGGCCAGCGCCGGGCCGGCAAGACCGCAAACACTGGCGCAGCAGAGCGCAATGGCGAGACGCGAAACGCCGGCCCGCTGGTGTGAATTTAAATGTAATTTTTGTGACACTTGCTAGTCCCCAAACCGGCTATATCCAAATGAATTGAAAGACTTTTCGCTTTCCGAGAGGTTATTACAAAGTTAAATGTAACTTTGATGACATTTTGCGCGGACATGTCGTGTTTCGGTCATCGCAGGCGCGCTGTCGCCAAGCCCGTACACATCTGTGTTAGCGCCGCGAAAACCACCCGGCGAGGGTTGAGCCGGATGGCGGTTTCCCTTATCCCTGATGCCGGCTGTGGGGCGGATGCGGTCCATGCCTCCGGTTGCGTTGCCCTTTTCGGCGGTATGGCTGCTTTCGGACGGCGGCCGACAAGAAGGGTCGGGAACCGGGTTGCGGCTGTTGCGTTTCCCGTCCCGAAAAAGACCGCAATCTCAGACCGCTTCCGTCACATTCACGCGTCATGTTCCGTGGGTTACAGAGGATGATCGCATGGCTCCTGCCCAATCCGGCCCGGATAGACCGGACCTTTCCGCCGCGACGCTTGGCGCCCGCCGCTATGGCTATGGGCTGAAGCCAGGCGAAGCGCCGGCCGCCGACGTGGACGCGTTGATGCTGCAGCTGAAGCGCGGCAGCGCCGCCAAGCCGCGTTTCCCGCGCGACGGTATCACCGGGCGGCGCGAGACGATCGGGCGGCTGCTGACCGTACGCGCCGTGGAGGCCAAGGCCGCCCTTGAGGGACGGCCCAATCCGGGCCTTCGCCGCGAGACGCAGCGCGAGGCCGAACGATTTTTCATCCGCGACGTGCTGGGGCGCATCGGGCAGGCCGTTGCCTCGGAAAACGGCTTCTTCGAACGGCTGGCGAGCTTCTGGATCGACCATTTTTCCGTCAGCGCCCGCAAGGCCTATGAGATGCGCATGATCGTGCCGCTGTTCGAGGCGGAAGCGATTCGGCCGAATCTGGCCGGCTCGTTCACGGAGCTTTTGCGCGCGGCCATGCTGCATCCGGCCATGCTGATCTATCTCGATCCCGAACAGCCGGGCGGGCCGGTGGCGACTGCACTGTTGCGCAGCGGCAAGGGGCTGAACGAGGCGCTGGCCCGCGAGCTTCTGGAACTCCACACGCTGGGCAGCGATTCCGGTTACACGCCCGACGACGTGCGCGGCGCCGCCCTCATTCTGGCGGGTCTGTCGCTCGACACGCGTTCGCTGCAGGTGGCGTATCAGCCGCCGCCGGCGGAGCCTGGAACGCTTGCCCTTCTCGGCAAGACCTATGGCGCGGACGGGCGCAGCGGCAGCGACCATCTGGCCATGCTGGAGGATCTGGCAACCCGGCCGGAAACCGCGCGCAACATTTCCACGAAGCTGGTGCGCCATTTCATCGCCGACCAGCCGCCGCCGGAAATCGTCGACCAGATGGTGGCGGCCTGGGCGGAGAGCGGCGGCAATCTCTCCGCCGTCTATCGCGCCATGCTGGAGCATCCGCGCGCCTGGTCGGGCGAAACGGGCAAGGTCATTCCGCCCTTCGATTTCGTCGTCTCGGGCCTGCGCGCCTTCGAGCAGAAAGGCGGCGAATTTTCAGCGCTTGCCAAGGCTGCCGAACTGGAGGCGGCAGAGGAAGCGCCGGTGGCACCCGCCAAGGGACCGGCCCTGCAGCAGCCGGCGGTGGCGCGCGCCCTGACGTTTCGCGCGCTTGCCCGGCTCGGACAGCCGGTGTGGCAGCCGCCAAGCCCGGCGGGCTTTCCCGACGATGTCGAAGCCTGGCTGTCCCCCCGCCAGCTCTCCGAGAGGCTGGCCTGGGCGCGGCTTGCCGCGCGCACGCTCGGGCGCGATCTCGACCCGTCCGCCTTCCTCTCGGCGACCCTTGCCGACGCTGCGCGCGCCGAAACGCGCCAGGTGGTGGCCGAGGCGCCGACCAAGGTGCATGGCGTGACGATGGTGCTTGCCTCACCCGAATTCAACAGGAGATGAGCATGGCCGACACCGCATTTTCGAAGCTGTCGCGCCGCGGCTTTCTTCTGTCGGCGGCAGGTGCCGCAGCCCTGCCGCTGATGCCGCAGCTGTCGCTGGCGGCGACGGCCGGCGACAACCGGTTCGTGACCATCATCCTGCGCGGCGCCATGGATGGACTGGCGCTCGTGCAGCCGCAGAACGATCCGGCACTGAAAAGCCTGAGGCCGGATCTCTGGCTTTCGGCCGAAGATGGCCTGCTTGATCTCGACGCGTCTTTCGGTCTGCATCCGGGAGCGGCCGAGCTGATGCCGCTGTGGCAGGCGCGGGAGCTATGCTTCGTGCATGCGGTGTCGACGCCCTATCGCGGCGGACGCAACCATTTCGAAGGCCAGGACGTGCTGGAGACCGGCAGCATCGAGGGCAGGGCGCTGCGCACCGGCTGGCTGAACCGCGCGCTGTCGCTCGTGCCGCGCTCGTCCTCGCGCAAGGCGCTCGATATCACCGCTGCCATGGAACTGGTGCTCACGGGCCCGAGCGATGCGGATGTCTTTGCCCCATCGTCGGATTTTGCCATGGCACCGGACGAGCTGCAGTTCCTGCAACGGCTCTATGGCGAGGATGCAGGCTTCGAGACGGCGCTTGCCGGTGCGGTAACGGATGGTGCCGCATCCGGCAGTCTTTATGACGACGCCCAGCGCCGCAGCGGCATCGTGGAGACCGCGCGCCTTGCCGGCAGCATGCTGAAGGCCGACTACCGTGTTGCCAGTTTCTCGATCAACGGCTGGGATACCCATGCCGACCAGAAAACGCAGTTTCCGAAGGTCGCCGGGGATCTTGCCGCAGCACTGTTATCTCTGAAGGAAAGCATGGGGGAAGCCTGGGCCAATACGGTGGTCCTGGCCGCCACGGAATTCGGCCGCAGTGTACGCCAGAACGAGCAGGGCGGCACCGAGCACGGCATGGCGAGCGTAGCTGTTCTTGCGGGTGGTACCCTGTCGCGTCCGGCGGGCCCCGGCACGGCAACGGCGGCGGAAGAGGGCGCCGGCGGTCTCGGCGGGCGCGTGCTCGGCCGCTGGCCCGGCCTTGCCGATGCGGCGCTGGCGGATGGGCGTGACCTTGCCGCGACCGGAGACCTGCGCGACATCGCCGCCGCCCTGCTGCATCGGCAGTTCGATATCACGCCGGCAAACCTGACGACGAAGGTGTTTCCCGGCCTGTCGTTCGAAGGGGCCGCCGCCTATCTGTGAGGGATGGGGCGGCGCCACTCAAACGGCAGACGAGGTTCAGGTTCGTGCGCTATTGCTTCCGCACTGACAGCGATCACGCCTGCGGAATGACGGTCGGCTGGCCGGCCGGATCGAGCGCCACCATGATGAACGTGCCTTCGGTCACCTTCTCCAGCCTGCCGATGCGCGCACGGTTGACCCAGGCTTCCACCTGCAGCGTGATCGAGGTGCGGCCGATGCGGGCGATATCGGTGTAGATGGAGAGCGTGTCGCCGATCTTCACCGGCCGCTGAAACGCCATCTCCTTCACGGCAGCCGTGACCACGCGACAGCGCGAGCGTTCGGCGGCGCGGATGCCGGCCGCCAAGTCCATCTGGGCCATGACCCAGCCCCCGAAAATGTCGCCGGCCGGGTTGGCGTCTCCGGGCATGGCAAGCGTCCGAAGCGTCAGTTCTCCTTCGGGGGCGGCGTGGTCTGTCATGCGGGCTCCTTGTCAATTGGGCGGGGTCAAGCGGGCGAGATCAATCCGGCGGGCGGATATGCTGCGCTGCGAAATGCTGTAACTTTAGGGGCGGCCCGAACGGCTGGCAATGGGCTTTCGCGGGCTGCACCAGCCGAGGCTTTATCCCTGCTGTGCGAGGGACAAGTCGTTCACGAAGGAGGCGCGCCCGGTCGATTTGCCCTTGTCGGGCCTTTGCGAAACGTCGATGAAGGACAACGATGATTTGACCCGGGATTTGCTGATGACTGATCTGACGACCGATGCCCATGACCTGCTCGCCCGCTCCCATGATGCCTTCCTGTTCGACATGGACGGAACGCTGATCAATTCGATTGCGGTGGTCGAGCGGGTCTGGCGCGAATGGGCCGTGGCCCATGGGCTGGATGTGGAGGAGTTCATGCGCCGGCTGCATGGCGTGCGCGCCATCGACGTCATCCGCCGCGAGGAAATTGCCGGCATGGATGTCGAGGAAGAGGCGCAGATCATCCTGGACAAGGAACTGGACGATACGGACGGGATCGTTGAAATTGCCGGAGCCGTCGACTTCGTGAATGCCCTGCCGGCCGATCGTTGGGCGATCGTCACATCGGCGCCGCGGGAACTTGCGGTGAAGCGCATGGCCGCCGCCGGCATTCCGACGCCGGGCGTGATGATCTGCGGCGAGGACGTGGCAAACGGCAAGCCGGATCCGGAAGGCTACCGTACGGCGGCCGAGCGCCTAGGCTTTGCGCCAGAACGCTGCGTGGTGTTCGAGGACGCTCCGGCCGGCATTCAGGCCGCCCAGACGCTTCGGGCGGGCGTCGTGGTGATCACCGCCACGCACGACATGCCGGTCGAGGGGAACGAGTTCGACACGGTGGACTATCTGGGGCTTTCCGCTTCCGTCACGCCCTCCGGCGAGCTTCGGCTGAACCGCCGCTGAGCCATCATTCTCCAGCGGCGGCCCGGGGCGTTTCGGCGACGGCCGGGCGCTTGCCGGCCCGGATGTGGCGGATCGACATGTCCGGCCCAAGCCGAACGCCCAGCGCACTTTTGGGCACCGCAATGCGCTGCGCCAGATAGATGCTGGAATGGCCGCTGCAGAGATAGGCGAGGAAACAGGCGGTCGCGAGATAGACGGCGTGGGTGGCGCCGAACAGTTCGATGCCCATGATCAGGCAGGCGAGCGGCGTGTTGGTGGCGCCGGCAAAGACGGCGACGAAGCCGAGCCCGGCAAACAGATCCACCGGCGCGCCGAAAAGCCCGGCAAGCGCGCTTCCAAGCCCGGCGCCGATGAAGAAAAGCGGTGTCACCTCGCCACCCTTGAAGCCGGCGCTCAAGGTGACGATGGTAAACAGCGCCTTCCAGGCCCAGCTGACAGAATCGATGTGATCGGGCCGGAAGAAGCCGAGGATCGTCGCGTCATCCGGATCGGGCGACCAGACGCCGAGGCCGAGATAGGCGCGGGTGCCTGCGAGATAGACAAGGCCGAGAAGAATGAGACTGGCGACCACGGGGCGCAGCGGTGGATAGGCGATCAGCGTCTTGAAGGCGCCGGACGCCCGGTGTGACAGTTCGGCGAATGCATGGGCGGCAAGCCCGAAGACGACACCGGCTACGGCCACTTTCAGCATCAGCAGCGGTGCGAACGTCAAGCCGGAGCGCGCATCTCCCGTCACGCCGGACAGCGCCGCAATGGCATAATGCGTATGGGTGATGCCGAGCGCCTGGCAGGTCCAATCGGCGATAATGGCCGCGAGAAGGGCGGGCAGCAGCGCCTCGTATTGCATGCGCCCGATAGCCAGCACTTCCAGTGCAAAGACCGCACCGGCAATCGGCGTGCCGAAGACGGCGCCGAAACCGGCGGCGATGCCGGCCATCAGCAGAATGCGGATCTCCGGCGCCGACAGGCCAAACAGGCGGGCAAAGGCGCTCGCAAGACTGCCGCCGAGCTGCACCGCCGTCCCCTCGCGCCCGGCCGAGCCACCGACAAGATGCGTCAGCACGGTGGAGACGAGAATGAAGGGCGCCATGCGCAGCGGCACGCCGCCACCCGGCTGGTGGATCTCCTCGACGATGAGATTGTTGCCTGCTTCGGCAGTGTGGCCGAAGCGCTGATAGCACCAGACCATCGCAAAACCGGCGAACGGCATGGCATAGATGAGCGAGGGATGGGCAAAGCGCAGCCGGGTTGCCGCATCAAGGCTTGTGAGAAACAGCGCGACCAGCGCCCCGACGGAGACCGCCATCGGCACGACGAGGCACACCCAGCGTCCAAGGCGGCTGATCTGGCGCAGCCGAAGACCGAAAAGCTTCGGCAGGAGCGCCAGAGTGGCGCGCGGCAGGCGGGCGTTGAGATGGGAAGAGAAACGAAAAATTCCAGGCACAATCCTACTCCTTGGCGCCGAGGCGCGTGTTGAGTAGGAGTCATCAGCTTCATCGGGGAAGCGGTTCGGCGTGATGCCCGGCAGAATCCATTACCGTTGGAATTGCCATATCCGTTCGCTGCGGCGCATGTCAATCGCTGCACTGCAGCAGAGGATGGATCATCCCAGCCGCGTCAGGCCGTTTTCGCTGCGGATGATGTTGACGAGGGTGCGCAGCGCCGGGTGGCCGTGGCGGCGGCTGTCGTAATAGATGTGGAAGGCATCGCCGGGCGATGCGTGCTCGGGCAGAACGATTTCAAGCTGGCCTGAGGCAAGCTCTTCGGCAATGCGCGCCTCCAGCAGGTAGGCAAGGCCGAGGCCGGCACGTGCCGCGGCGATGGTGGTGGCCGTGTCGTTGATGGTAATGAGGCCCGGCACCCGCACACGCTCGGCGGATTCATTTTCTCCAAGCTCCCAGCGGTAGAGGGAATTGTCGCCGAGCAGCAGCTGTAGGCCGGTATGGCGTGACAGATCGGCGGGCGAGGCGGGCCGTCCGTTGGCATCCAGATAGCAGGGAGCGGCGGCAATCACCCAGCGCTGCGGCCCGGTGAGCGCCACGGCCACCATGTCTTCCGGCACGTGATGGCCATAGCGGATGCCGGCATCATAGCCCTCGGCGGCAATCTCGATCGGGCGGTCGTCGACGACCACGGTCAGGCGCACATCCGGGCACTGGCGGGCAAATTCCGGCAAGGCGGGCGCGATGAGCAGGTGCGCCGCATCGGCAAAGACATTGATGCGCAGATCGCCGAAGCGCCCGGCGCCGGGCGCTTCCAGCGCCTCGAGCGCCGAGCCGATGGCATCGAAACCGTCGCCGATCTTGCGGGCAAGCTCCAGGCCGAGATCAGTGGGGGAAACGGCGCGGCTGGTGCGGTTGAGCAGCTTGGCGTCAAGCCGTGCCTCCAGCCGGCGCATGGCATGGCTTGCAGCCGACGCCGTGAGCCCAAGCTCGAAGGCTGCCATCTTGAAGCTGCGCCGCCGCACGATGGTGAGGAAAAGTCTGAGATCAGCGAAATCGACGCGGTCGACGGGATGCATGAAACTGGTTCATCGTTTGAATGAAAGACAAGCAAGTTAAACCATGCCCCATCCGGGCCTGCAACCGCTATGATGACACGTCATCATCTGACCGCAGGAGGAGGAACCATGCCGGCATTCGACCAGATCAGCCTGCCCGATTTGAAGGGCAAGCGTGTGCTCGTGACAGGTGGCTCGACGGGGATCGGAGCAGCCGTGGCGCTGGCCTTTGCCGCGCAAGGCGCCAAGGTGGCGCTGCATTACAATGAAAGCATCGCCGCCGCAGCCGCCGTCCAGGAACACTATCCGCAATACATCTTCCTCGTGAAGGGCGATATGAGTGCTGCCGGCGTTGCCGAACGCGTCGTGAAAGAGGCGGCGGCACTGCTTGGCGGACTCGACGGGCTCATCAACAATGCCGGCGGCATGCTCGGCCGCATTCCGACGACCGAAATGACCGCTGACCATTTCGACCGGGTGATGGACCTCAACGCCAAATCGGTCTGGGAGGCGACCGTTGCCGCCCATCCGCTGCTTTCGGCCGCCGGTGGTGGCTTCATCATCAACACATCCTCGATCGCCGCGCGAAACGGCGGCGGCGGTGGCGCGGTGATCTATGCGGCGGCGAAAGCCTTTGTCAGCAGTCTGACGCGCGGGCAGGCAAAAGAATTCGTGAAAGACCGCATCCGCGTCAACGCAGTTGCCCCGGGGCTGATCCAGACACCGTTCCACGATCGCTATACTCCGCCGGATGTGATGGCCGCCCAGCGCGGCACCATACCGATGGGGCGTGAGGGCACGCCGGAGGAATGCGTCGGCGCCTTCCTCTTCCTCGCCTCGGAAACTCTGTCCGGCTACATCACCGGGCAGGTGATCGAGGTGAATGGCGGACAATTGATGCCGTAAGGAGAATGACAGACATGCAATACAGAACATTTGGGAAAACCGGCCGCACGGTTTCGGATATCGGCTTCGGCGCCTGGGCGATCGGCGGATCGTGGGGCGACGTCTCGGAAGAGGATGCGCGCGCGGCGCTGAACGCGGCCCTCGACGCCGGCACCACCTTCATCGACACGGCGGATGTCTATGGCGACGGACGCTCGGAAAAGATCATTGCCGGCGTGCTGAAGGCGCGCGGCGGCGAGCGGCCTTACGTTGCGACAAAGGCCGGGCGCCGGCTCTCTCCGCATGTGGCGGAGGGCTATACGGCGGAAAACCTCACCGGCTTTGTCGAGCGCTCGCTGAAGAATCTCGAAACCGATTGCCTCGACCTCGTGCAATTGCACTGCCCGCCGACGGAGGTCTATTACCGGCCGGACGTGTTCGAGGCGATGGAGAGAATGATCGAGGCGGGAAAAATCCGCCACTACGGCGTCTCGGTGGAAAAGGTCGAGGAGGGCCTGAAGGCGATCGCCTATCCGGGTGTTGCCTCGGTGCAGATCATCTACAACATCTTTCGCCAGCGCCCGGCGGAGCTGTTCTTCCGCGAGGCGAAAGCCAAGGATGTAGCGGTCATCGTGCGCGTGCCGCTGGCCTCCGGTCTGCTGACCGGCAAGATGAGCACTGACACCGCTTTTGCCAAGGACGACCACCGCGCCTTCAATCGCCATGGCGAGGCTTTTGACAAGGGCGAGACCTTTGCCGGCGTGCCCTATGATGTCGCGCTGTCGGCCGTCGAGGAGATCCGTCCCCTGGTGTGGGAAAACGAGACCATGGCGCAGTTTGCGCTGCGCTATATCCTGATGAGCGATGCCGTCTCGACCGTCATTCCGGGCGCAAAGAACGCGGCGCAGGCCAAGGGTAATGCGCAGGCAAGCGATCTGCCCGCCCTGTCGGCCGAAACGATGGCGGCGCTTCGCGCGCTGTATGAAAGCCGCATTGCACCGCACGTCCACCACGCCTGGTAGGCGATGGAATCGGATCCGCCGGGCTCGTTCGGGCGCGGCGGATCGGTCTTTGCGTGCTCCCGGCGGCAAGATCGCCGCACGCTTGGCGCACAGCTCCGGCCTTTAGCTGAGCGCCTTTTCGTAATCGAAGGTGATGAACAGCCCCTGCGCCGAGGCATCATAGGCCCCTTCGATCTTGATCCCCTGCGTAAGGAGGTCGGCGACGCGGCTGCGGAATTCGTTCGATTTCAACTGCTGGCCGGCCTGGAGAATGGCGCCGTCGAAGCGGATGTCCAGCCGTTCGCCGACGGTATGAGCTGCACCCACGCCACCGCTGCGAAACAGTTCGATGCCGTGCTTGGTGACCTTGAGGGTGCCGACATTCAGTTCACCGAGGCTTGCATGCTTACCGATGACCATGATGAGCACATCATCGTTCAATAGCGACAGGAGGGCAGCCTTGGCCTTGGCCTGCGCCTTGCGCAGTTCGGCGCTGACGCGATCGGCGGCACGTTGCCGTTCGAACTCCCGCTCGGACTGCGCGGCCGCGACCGTTGCGGCAATGCGTGCGCGAAGGTTGGACGGCTGGGCCTGGGCGGTTTCGATGAGCCGCGGTTTACCGGACTGTTCCGGGGCATCGGACATGGTCACTGCCGGTCCATCCGGGTGGGGCGGGTTCATGGGCGTATTCCTGTCTGCAAGCTTTGTTCGATTTAGGGTTCGACGGCCTGGGTGGAGAAGAGTCCTGCACCCTTGATTCGGACAGTCGCGGTGGCCGATGCAGGCAAAACGCGTTCGGCCTGGCATGCTTCAGAGATCAAGCATGTCCGACGGCGGCGCCTTTGGCTCTTTCGCCGGTTTTGCGGCCGGCGTGCTGCGCTTCCTCGCGCCGGAACCATCGACTTCACCGGTGTCGGTGGCGAGTTTTTTCCCCAGCGCCGTCTTCTCCTCGAGGCTGGGCGACGTATCCGGCCGAGCGTTTTCAAACTTGATCATGGTGTTCTCCGACATGCGGTAAGATTGGTGATAAGGGCGGGCGAGAGGGCTTTATTTCAGGTCCGTGGCCGTGAGCGTGTACATCGAACGCCGGTTGCGCTTGTAAAGCTTAAGCGCGGCATCCTGGATGGTGGTGCGCGCCGTATCGAAGGCATGCAGGCAGTCGGCTTCGACCACAGGGCGTCCTGCCGTACTTTTGAGGAGGGCAGCGGCTTCCACAAGAAAGCGCACTTCGAACATGCCGTCATAGCCCTGGAAGCGGACGGTCTGCCTGGCTTCATCAAAGCTGCGGCTACGGTTTGGAAACTCAAGGGGCATCGAAACTTCTTTCGGGAGGTCGCCTCACGACACGTGGGCATGACGGTCAGTAAATGGGCGCAATATCGGGACGGCGCCGAGTGGTTTTGCAACGCGGAGACATCCATGACAGGCGGGCGTTCCGCGCGAAAAGGTCTGGCCCTTGAGCGGGCGCACATCACGCTGGCGGGACATCTGTTTGCGCCGCACGTCGGATTTTTCAACATGACGACGGCTTCACCTGTTCGCGACGCATGCCGCGATGAGCGTCTGGTTCGCGCGCAAAGGTGTGAAAGCAGCGGCGTTCCGGCCGACGGCAAAGGCAAAAGGCCTTTCTTCGCGATTAGCGCACAGATGCGCCGGCAAGTCCATTGCCAAATGACCGGTGAGGCGGAATGCGCCAATCAGGCGCCGCAATCTATCGTGATCAGCCGAAACTTCTGCGCCGCGGCTCTACGGCCGGTGTGCCGGCAACCGGGGCAAGCGATTGCAGCACGCGGGTGGCCGGCAGGATAGCGATGACTTCGGTGCCTTCGCGCAGCTGCGATTTCAGGATGAACTGACCGTCATGCTTGGCAAGGATCGCCTGCACGATCGGAAGCCCGAGCCCGGTGCCCTGTTCGGCGCTCTTGATGGCGATGGAACCCTGGCCGAAGGCCGAGAGCACCACCGGGATCTCCTCTTCCGCAATGCCCGGTCCATTGTCCTTGATCGCGACATACTGGCCGCCGCCCGCCGTCCAGCCGACCTTGACGGTGACGGTGCCGCCCTGGCTGGTGAACTTGACCGCGTTGGAGAGAAGATTGAGCAGCACCTGGCGGATCGATTTTTCATCCGCCCAGACCTGCGGCAGGTTCGGCTCGAACTGCTGCTGGATGCTGATATTCTTGGCGCGCGCACGCAGCTGCACCATGCCGATGCAATCCTCTGCGATTTCCAGAAGCGACAGCGCTTCCTCGTTGAGTTCGTAGCGGCCGGCTTCGATGCGCGACAGATCAAGGATCTCGTTGATGAGGTTGAGCAGGTGCTGGCCGGAGCGGTGGATGTCGCCGGCATATTCCCGGTAGGTCGGGTTCTGCAGGGGGCCGAGCACTTCGCTGCTCATCACCTCGGAAAAGCCCAGGATGGCGTTGAGCGGCGTGCGCAGCTCGTGCGACATGGATGCGAGGAAGCGCGACTTGGCAAGGTTTGCCTCCTCGGCGCGCCGCCGTGCCTCGTCGGACATCGACTTTGCCACTTCCAGTTCCGCAATCAGATCGTCCTTTTCCGACTGGTAGGACATGAGCGTCAGGGACGAGCGATGCAGACGGTCGGAAATATAATGAAACAGCGCAAGCGCTGTGGCGCAGAGCCCGGCAAGGCCGAGATCGAAGACATTGCCCGACCAGGCCGCACCGGCCGCGAGCGTGAGGACGGCCGGCAGAAAGGCAAGCAGCAGCGCCTGGCGCAGCATGACATTGGCCATGGCGGTGATGGAGATCGCCACCAGCAGCACCGCGCCCTTGTAGAAATAGAAACTTCCGCTGCTGCCGCAGGCGGCACAATCCGACAGTGTGAAGACGGCAAAGCAGCAGCCGAAGACAAACTGGGCGACCAACAGCCGCAGGCGCCACTTTTCCGTGGCGGTCACCGTCCAGTCGAGGCGCGCGGCGCGGCGGGCCAGAAGAAGATTGATCGAATGCACGGCCAGTGTCAGCAGCGCCCAGGGAAACAGGCGCGCATCGCCGCTGATATAGATGCCGATGGCGGCCACGACGATGATAAACACCGGCATGATCATGGCGCCCTGCAGCATGGTATTGATATGGAGCGCCAGCGTCTCGCGATCGAAAACGAGCGGCCCCTTGCCGCTCGACTGCAGGCGCTCGCGCATGGCGCGCACGGCTTTCGACACCGCCTTGTTGCGGTGTGCGCGGGAACGGTCCACGATGATCTTGTCTGTGGAGGTGCTGACGCCGCTACTCATGGCCATGGGTACTCTTCCGGATCAGGCGAGCATAGGATCCAAATCTTAAGAAGTTCCTGACAGGGTCGATCTGCCAGAAAGGATCTGTTTGCCATGCCTGCCAAGGATGCGTTTGCAATTGGGGCCGACCGGTGACGACAATCCGCCGCAAGGACCGCATTGTTTTGCGCATGGGGCGCACCGCCGCGGCGGTGCTGTGCGTGGTTCTGTTGCTGGCCGCCTTGACGATGCTGCTGCGGCGCGAGGAGACGCGGCTCACCGGGCCGTTCCGGGTGGTGGATGGCGACACGCTGGCGCTTGGCCAGCAGCGGCTGCGGCTTTCCGGCATCGATGCGCCGGAGCTGGCGCAGACCTGTGGCGTGGAAACCTTGGGCGCCAGCGGCTGGCCGTGCGGCAGGCAGGCGCGCAAGGCGCTGGCGCAGCTGATGACTGCCGGTGCGCCGGAATGTCGCGGAACCTCGGTTGATCGCTATGGCCGTCTTCTCGTAAATTGTACAGGCGACCAGGGGAGCATCAATGCCGCCATGGTGCGTGCCGGCATGGCGGTGGCAAGCGGTGGCGGACCCTATGGCCGCGAACAGGCGCTCGCGCAGAAGGATCGCGCCGGCCTCTGGCAGGCACAGTTCGAGATGCCGCGCCTTTGGCGCGAAAGACAGGGAATGGCACAGGATGAGGACGAGGCGGGGCAGGTTTGGCAGTGGATAATGCGGTTTCTTCAGACGCTTTGGATAGCGCCAACAGCGCCGGCGATGAGCGGCTGAGCCTGCTCCGGCACGCCATCACCGGCTGCCGCATCTGTCGCGATGTGCCGGTGCGCGGCATTGCCGATCGCCTTGCCCATGAGCCGCGCCCGGTTGTTGTTCTGTCGACGCGGGCAAAGGTGCTGATTGCGGGGCAGGCGCCGGGACTTCGGGTGCATGAAAGCGGCCTGCCGTTCAACGATGCCTCCGGCGACCGCCTGCGCCAATGGCTGTCCGTGACGCGGGAGGAATTTTACGATGCCGACCGCTTTGCCATCGTGCCCATGGGCTTCTGCTTTCCGGGCTATGATGCGCGCGGAAGCGATCTGCCTCCACGTATCGAATGTGCGCCGATGTGGAGGAGGGCGGTGATCGATGCCATGCCGCAGATCGAACTGGTGCTCGCCGTCGGGGCCTATGCGCAGTCCTGGCATATGCCGGGGCGGGTGCAAAAGACGATGACCGCGACGGTTGCCAACTGGCGCGCCGGCTTCTTTGCCAATGACGGCCCGAAAGTGATGGCGCTGCCGCATCCGAGCTGGCGAAACAGCGGCTGGCTGAAGAAGAATGCCTGGTTCGAGGCCGAGCTTCTGCCGGTGCTGCGCCAGCATGTGGACAGTCTGGTGCGTTGAAACGAATTTCGGTTACATCCTCAATTTTTCGCGCTAAGAAGAAAAAGAATCCCCGAAGGAGTGAATATGGACCGTCTAGACCGCAAAATTCTGCGCATCCTGCAGGAGGATTCGACGCTTGCCGTCGCCGATCTCGCCAAGAAGGTCGGCCTGTCCACAACGCCCTGCTGGCGCCGCATCCAGAAGATGGAGGAAGACGGCGTCATTCGTCGGCGTGTGGCGCTGCTCGATCCGGTCAAGGTCAACACCAAGGTCACGGTTTTCGTGTCGATCCGCACCGCCAGCCACTCCATCGAATGGCTGAAGCGGTTTTCGGAAGTGGTGGCTGATTTTCCCGAAGTGGTGGAATTCTACCGCATGAGCGGCGACGTCGACTATCTGCTGCGCGTCGTCGTGCCCGATATCGCCGCCTATGACGCCTTCTACAAGCGGATGATCGCCCGCATTGAAATCCGCGACGTCTCCTCCGCCTTCGCCATGGAGCAGATCAAGTACACGACCGAACTGCCGCTGGATTACATGCTCCTGGACAACCAGAAGGCCGGTGAGGACTGAGGGGCAGGCCAACTGTTCAGTGTGCCTCGCTTGGTGTATCATTCCGCCAAAGCGAGGAAACACCATGTCGTTGCTGAAAGAACTGGCAGCCAAGGCATCAACGATCGAGACCGCGGGACATACCATCCGTGAGGATGCATTGAAGCGCGGTGCGTCATTCTCCTATATCGATCCGTCGCGGCCAGACGTGATCGTGGTCGAAACCAGCGATGACGTCGCATCGATGAAGGCCAAGGCTTTTCCGCGCAAAGCCCAGATGTGAGCGCAGCCGTGTCCCGCAGCGCCGTTCAGCCAAGCTGCAGTCTGCTGGCAGGCCCGAACGGTGCCGGCAAATCTACGATCTTTTCCCTGATCGATCTTCCCGGCATCTTCATAAACGCCGATGAAATTGCCGCGCGAATTGATCCAGCTCAGCCCGCAAACGCGGCGCTTCAGGCTGGCCGGGAGGCCCTGCGCCTGCTTGACGAGGCCTTTCTGGCGCATGAAAGCTTTGTGTATGAAACGACGCTCAGCAGCCATCAGTCGATCAATGTTCTTCGGCGGGCGCGGATGTCGGGTTTTCGCACGCAGCTTGTCTTCGTCGCGCTTCAGCAGGTGGACCTTCATGTGCAGCGCGTTCGCGACAGGGTGTTGAAGGGTGGCCACCATATTCCGGAAGCCGTCATCCGCAGGCGCTACGACGTTGCCTTCGACAACCTGACGATTGCCGTGGCGCTGAGTGACGAGCTTGCGGTGTTCGACAATAGTCATGCAGCGGGACCGTCGTTGCGGTTGACGATCGATCACGGCACCATCGCCACCAACGCGCTCTCCCGCACGCGGCCCTTCGACCGCAGGATCGCGGCCTGTGTGGCCCCGGCGCTGTCGATGCGCGCCGAGGATCTCTTTGTCGGGTAGAACCGGTCGGTCCGGTTATTTTTCCAGCCGGGCGAGCAGTGAGGACGTGTCCCAGCGATTGCCGCCAAGCTTCTGCACTTCGCCATAAAACTGGTCGACGACGGCGGTGACGGGAAGCGTCGCACCATTGCGCTTGGCTTCGGTCAGCACGATGTCGAGATCCTTGCGCATCCAATCGACGGCAAAGCCGAACGTGTAGGTGCCGGCATTCATCGTCTTGTAGCGGTTTTCCATCTGCCAGGAGCCGGCTGCCCCCTTTGAGATGACTTCGATAACCTTTTCAATATCAAGGCCGGCTTTCTTGCCAAAGTGAATCCCTTCGGCAAGGCCTTGTACGACGCCGGCGATGCAGATCTGGTTGACCATCTTCGTGAGCTGGCCGGAGCCGGCCGGGCCCATCAGGCCGACCATGCGGGCATAGGCATCGATGACCGGCCGCGCCTTTTCAAAGACCTCCGCATCGCCGCCGCACATGACGGTCAGCACGCCGTTTTCGGCGCCCGCCTGGCCGCCCGAGACCGGCGCATCGATAAAGCCGCAGCCTTTTGCGGTCGCTGCGGCGTAAAGCTCGCGGGCAACTTCGGCAGAGGCCGTGGTATTGTCGATGAGGATGGCGCCGGGCTTCATGCCGGCAAGCACGCCGGTTTCGCCGAGCGTGACCGAGCGCAGATCATCGTCATTGCCGACGCAGGTGAAGACGAAATCGGCATCTTCGGCCGCCGCGCGCGGGGTGGGGGCCGATGCGCCGCCGAACTTTTTCGCCCAGGCATCCGCCTTGGCGGCGGTGCGGTTATAGACCGTGACCGCGTGGCCGCCCTTCTCCTTCAGATAACCTGCCATGGGGAAACCCATGACGCCGAGACCGATGAATGCAACTTTCGCCATGTCATGCTCCAACTGTGATGGGCGATGATTAGCTGAAATCATCCGGATCGGAAAGCGGTCTGAGGTGAAAGCAGAGCGCTGACCGGCGCATCGAAAAAATCGCCGCTCCGGGTTTCTTGGCGCAGAACCTCGGAAAGCTTGGAAAAATTTCTCCCAATATATGCGTATTTCGGAATGAAATAATGTCGATCAATTCTATGGGTTGATGGAACATAAGGGCATGAGAAGGCGACGGCGGACGGCCGCAGCTTGAAAGGTGCAAGTCCGACATCGGACGCAGGAAGGGGATGGATCATGGTCAATCGCAGACAGGTACTGGGACTGATGGGCGCGGCGGCGGCCGCGACATTGCCGCTCGCACGGGGGGCTCAGGCGGCATTGCCGAAGACGCTTCGCATCGGCTGGCAGAAGAATGGCGTGCTCGCGCTCGCCAAGAGCCAGGGCGCGCTGGAAAAGCTGTTTGCCGACCGTGGCGTCCAGATCACCTGGTCGGAATTCTCCTCCGGCCCGCCGCTGCTTGAGGCACTGGGCGCCGGAGCCCTGGACCTTGGACCGACCGGCGACGTGCCGCCGCTGTTTGCCCAGGCGGCCCGCGGAAACCTCGTCTATATCGGCACCTATAAGGGAAGCGCGGCAGGCTCGGCCATTCTCGTCAACAAGGATTCACCGATCCGCACGCTTGCCGACCTCAAGGGCAAGAAGCTTGCCTTCAAACGCGGCTCGAGCGCCCATAACGTAGCGGTACAGGCGCTGCGCAAGGCTGGCCTGTCGCTTTCCGACGTGACGCTCGTCGATCTGGCGCCGCCGGATGCGGCAGCGGCCTTCAAGACCGGCAGCATCGACGCCTGGTCGATCTGGGATCCGTACACGGCCGTCGCCGAAGCAGATCCGCAGACGCGGGTGCTGACGACAGCCGAAGGCATTGTCGACAGCTGGAGCTATTTCCTTGCCAATGGCGACTTCGCAAAGGAGCATGGCGACCTCATTCCGGAAATTTTCGGCGAGCTTTCGAAGGTCGGCAAGCGGGCGCAGGCCGACCTCGCCACGACCGTGCCGGCGCTGTCTGCCATCACCGGCGTGCCGGAGGATGTGACCCGCATCACGCTCACCCGCGCAGGCTTTGATCTCGGTGCCGTCGATACCGTTTCGGATGCAGCCATCGCCTATCAGCAGGCGCTGGCGGACGAGTTCTTCGAGCTGAAGATCCTGCCGAAGAAACTCACCATCACCGATATCGTCTGGCGCCCGAAGGCCAGCTGAACCGATCCGCAGCCTGGAGGCCTGATACATGACCCTTAACGCCGAGAAGCCCATCGACTTCCTGTGGTTCATTCCGACCAGCGGCGATGGCACCTATATCGGTGCCAGCGATCTCAACCGCGCGCCCGACAACCGCTACCTGCGCGAGATTGCCGTGGCCGTGGACCGGCTCGGCTATAGCGGCGTGCTGTTGCCGACCGGCGTGTCCTGCGAGGAAAGTTTTGTGACCGCCGCCTCGCTTGCGCCGTTTACGGAGAAGCTGAAGTTTCTGGTCGCCATTCGCCCTGGCACGGCATCGCCTGCCTATTATGCCCGCTTGGCCTCGACGCTCGACCGCATCTCGGGCGGCCGGCTGCTCCTCAATATCGTGGTGGGCGGCAGTCCGGCGGAACTGGCCGGCGACGGCATCTTTCATCCGCATGATGAACGCTATGCCCATGCGGAGGAATTCTTCCAGGTGTTCGAGGATCTGCTCGCCACCGGCAAGGCCGATCTCGACGGCAAATACGTGCAGGCGAAGGAGGCCCGTCTCGGCTTTCCCTCGATCCAGCAGCCGCGCCCGCCGCTTTATTTCGGCGGTTCCTCCGATGCCGGTATCGAATTTTCGACGGGGCGCGCCGACAAGTACCTGACCTGGGGCGAACCGCCGGAGCAGGTGGCGGAAAAGGTGGCGCGGGTGCGCAAGTCCGCCGCCGCCAAGGGCCGCGAGGTATCCTTCGGCATCCGGTTGCATTTCATCGTGCGCGAAACCGATGACGAGGCTTTCGAGGCGGCCGACCGGCTGATTTCCAAGCTCGACGACGAGACGATTGCCAAGGCCCAGGCGCATTTCGAAAAATCGTCCGATTCGGTTGGCCAGAAGCGCATGGCGGCGCTGCATGGCGGCCGCCGCGACCGTCTGGAAGTCTCGCCCAATCTCTGGGCCGGCATCGGCCTGGTGCGCTCCGGTGCTGGCACCGCTCTCGTCGGCTCGCCGAAGACGGTGGCGGCCAGGCTGCGGGAATACCAGGAGATCGGCATCGAGACTGTGATCGGCTCCGGCTATCCGCATCTGGAAGAAGCCTACCGGGTGGCGGAACTGCTGTTTCCGGAGCTCGGCATTGCCCGGCCCGAACAGCCGACCGGATTTGGCTCGGAATTTTCACAAAAGGCGGTGTTTGCCGGTGGCGGCCACCAGACACTGAAGGCGGTTGCGGCCTCTTGAGAGGGCGCCAGCCGATCCACCCACCACGTTCCGTCCCAGGAGATCCCGCCATGACCAGCATCGATATCGAGGCCGGCCGCACCGTCACAGGCAGGAAGCCTCGTTCCCTTCGCCTCCCAAGACTTGATCGCGAACGCCTGCTGCCTTTTGCCGTGCCACTGGCCCTTGTCCTGTTATGGCAGGCGGGATCTTCTCTGGGGCTCATCTCCGACCGGGTGATGCCGTCGCCGGTTGCCGTCACGCAGGCCTTCTGGTCGGTAGCGGCCGATGGCAGCCTTGGTCATAATATTCTCGTGAGCGGCGTGCGGGCGCTCGCAGGACTTGCGATCGGCGGATCGATCGGCTTCCTGCTCGGCATCGCAAACGGCGTGTCGAAACTGTCGGAGCAGCTGACCGACACGACGCTGCAGATGATCCGCACCATTCCGCATCTGGCGATGATTCCGCTCGTCATCCTGTGGTTCGGCATCGGTGAGGAGGCAAAGCTGTTTCTCACCTCGCTCGGCGTTCTGTTTCCGATCTATCTCAACACCTATCACGGCGTGCGCAATGTCGACCGCGGGCTGATCGAGATGGGCCGCATCTATGGCATGAGCAACTGGTCGCTGTTTTCCAAGGTGATCTTTCCCGGCGCGCTGCCCTCGATTTTCGTCGGGCTGCGCTATGCGCTCGGCATCATGTGGCTGACACTCATCGTGTCGGAATCGATCGCCGCCTCGTCCGGCATCGGCTACATGGCCAACAATGCCCGGGAATTCATGATGACCGATGTCGTGGTGCTGGCACTCGTTATCTATGCCGTGCTCGGCAAGCTCGCCGACGTGATCGCCCGGTCCCTGGAGCGCTGGACGCTGTCCTGGAACGCTGCCTATCAACGCTGAGCCGGAAAGTTAGAACGCCATGTCGATTGCCCCCTTCCATACGACGCTGTCACTGCTGACCGAGCCTGAGACCGACACGAGGACAAATTTGAGGACCGGCCGGGCCGCTTCGCCGGTCCCCCAGCCGGGTGCTCCGGCAAAGGCTGCGGCGCTGACACTGCGCGGCGCTGAAAAAAGCTTCGGGGCAAACCGCGTGCTGCGCGGTATCGACCTCGTCATCCCCGCCGGCCAGTTCGTGGCGATCGTCGGCAAGAGCGGCTGCGGCAAGAGCACGCTGCTGAGGCTGCTGGTGGGCCTGGAAACGGCAAGCAGCGGCGACATCGTCTTCACCGACGAAGAGGGCCGGGCGATTGCGCCGGAGGCGCGCATCATGTTTCAGGAGCCGCGGCTTCTGCCCTGGTTCAACGTGATCGACAATGTCGGCGTGGGGCTCGGCGAGGGGATCTCGCGTGCCGAGGCGCGGGCACGGGCCGAGCAGGTGCTGTGGGAAATGCATCTGCGCGACAAGGCGCTCGACTGGCCGGCCAGTCTTTCTGGCGGCCAGCGGCAGCGCGTGGCTCTGGCACGCGCCCTGGTCAGCCGGCCGGGGTTTCTGGCGCTCGACGAGCCGCTCGGCGCGCTCGATGCGTTAACGCGGATCGGCATGCAGCAGCTTGTGTCCCGCGTCTGGCGCGAGCTCAGCTTCACCGCGGTTCTGGTAACGCATGACGTCAACGAGGCCGTGCATCTGGCCGACCGGGTGATCGTGCTCGACGAGGGGCGGGTGACGCTCGATCTCGACGTGCCGCAGGCGCATCCGCGCGAGCATGGCGACCCGGAACTGGCGCGCCTGGAAGGACGGCTTCTGTCGGCGATCCTGGGAACGCAGTAGGTGAGGGGACGCAGTAGGCGAGGCGCATTCGCCTCGCCCGGCAAGCGGCCGCCTCTCAGAACGGCTTGATGATGGCAAGGCCGACGACGATCACCACCGAAACAAGCACGATCAGCATGCCCTTGGCGACGAAGGCTGGCGGGTCGAGAAGCGGATTGGCCTCCATGCGGCGCAGCCAGGCGCTCTGCATGCCGTGGAGGGCGGACAAGAGGACGACGATCAACAGCTTCAAATGCAGCCAGCCGCCGGTAAAGCCGACATAGCCGAAGGCGAGGATCAGGCCGAAGATCCAGGCGCCGGCGAGCGCGCCGGTGGTGACGATCCGGTCATAGCGGCGCAGCGCGCTGATGACGCCGGTGCGGATCGGCGCCGGCACCATGCCGATAACGAAGGCATTGATCAGCATGCCGCCGACCCAGATGATATCGGAGGCGACGTGAAGCGCCTTGAAGAGGAAATACAGCATTGATCAATCCCAGATCTGTGTTTCGGAAAAGCCGAGTTCGGCAAGATCGCCCCGGCGCAGCGCCTGATCGGTGGCGGAGGCGCAGAAGAATTCATCCAGTTGCGGCGGCTTCGTGCGCGTGCCCGACAGCATGGCATGCACTTGGCCGCGATGGTGGATCTGGTGCTGGAAGAGATGCAGCAGGAGCCGGTCTGCCCGTTCACGCTGCTCATGCGTCTGGCGCGGAATGACAACCTCGCGCTCAAGATCATCCGGCGTCATCTGGCGACAGTGATCGATCAGGCGGCGGTCGATGGCGCGTTGCTCGCGCTCCAGATCGGTAAAGTCGAGAAAGGGCAGTTCCGGCTCGAAAGCGGACGGACCCATCGGCCGGCCTTCAAGCGCGCTCACATAAAACCAGTCCACCGTCAGGATATGGTTCAGCGTCTTCAGGATGGAGGGAAAGAAGCTCGTGCGGGTGACCTGCAGTTCCTGCGGCGTCAGCGTCCGGCAGGCGCCGAGAAGCCGATGATTGGCCCAGGCATTGTTATAGGCCTGGACGAGGAAATAGCGGTTCGGTGTCATGGTCCCCTCCGATTGCCGATCAATTTAGAGTGGCCGGGCAGCGCTGGCTAGATCCGTTCTGATCCGCGGTTCATTGCGGGGGCGGAGCGGGCGGGGTTTTCCGGCCGTCGCCTTTGCGATAGGCTCAGCCAAGGCAGATGCCTTAAAAAGAAGAGGCCCCGCAATGTTTCTCGACCTTAACGGCTATTATCGCCGCCTCCCGGACCCACCGCCGCAAAACCCGGGGCGCCGGTCGCTGACGGCAAGAGAGCAGAAGGTGATGCTCTGGGTCATCTGCGTCAATCTCGTGCTGCTTTTCGTTGCGCCGATCGGTGGCGCAACGGTGATCCATGCGGCGTTTTCCGCCCTGTTTCGCTAGCGTCCTGTCGATTCCGCAGGCGGGTGCAGGGCTAAGAGCCGTCCGCGTTACTGCCGGGCGAGGCGGGCAATCACCAGATGGCCGGGGCTCGGATTGCCCTCCTGCATCCGCACATTGATCTCTTCCATCTCGATCAGGGAAAAGCCGGTATCGGCCAGCCGTTCGCGGATATAGGCGGGCGAATGGACGAAGCGCTGGTGGGGGCCGACCATATAGGGACGGCCGGCCATGGCTTCCTCGGAAAGCGTTTCCGACGAGAAGACGAAAATGCCGCCATCGACCATGTTTTCGGCAGCGCCGAAAAACAACGGCTCCAGCGCGCCGAGATAGGGCAGCACGTCGGTGGCGGTGATGAGATCGAAGGGCTCGTCATCATTGTCTTCGAGGAAATCCTCGATTTCGGCCACATAGAGCGTTTCGTACAGATCCTTTTCATGGGCGATCTCGACCATGTTTTCGGAAATGTCGATGCCGGTAATATCCTCGCAGAGATCACGCAGCGTGCCGCCGGTGAGCCCCGTGCCGCAGCCGAGATCGAGCATGCGCTTGAAAGGTCCAAGCTCGCGCTCCTGCAGACGCTGCAGCACCATTTTCGGCACGTCATAGCCCAGCTGCGCGACGAGGATATCCTCAAAGCTTTCCGCATGCTGGTCAAACAGCGTTTCCACATAGGCATCGGGCGCCTTGGGTGGCGTTTCGCCGCGCCCGAGCGAGGCGATGCGCACCGAGGCGCCGCCGTGATCGTCCGGATCGATCTCCAGAACCTCGCCATAGGCGGCGACGGCCGCATCGATTTCGCCCGCCTTCTCATGGGCGAGAGCCCGGTTATAGGCTTCCGCCAGCGCGTCTTCGTCGATCTTGGTCATGGCAGCCTTCTTTTTCCGAACCGTTGCGCCCGGATTTAAGCAAAGTGCCACCCAATGGCAAGGACAAGCGGCGGCCCGCGCTCAATGCAGGATGAACTCGCCCTTCAGCGAGCGCCATTCGCTGGCGGCGATCAGCTTGCGATGGACGTAGCGCACCGAATGCAGCGGCCCGTCGAGCTTCTCCTGCCAGAATTTGAGGAAACCCCGCATTTCGGGAAAATCCGGCGCAAGATCGTAATGCTGCCAGATATAGGTTTGCAAGAGTGTGGGATGATCGGGCAGGCGGTAGAGGATCTGCGCGGTGGTGAGGCCGTAGCCTTTCAGCATCATGTCCATTTCGGGTGTCATATCGTGTCCCCTGGAGTTGAGCCTTGATGACGCCGCAGCGTCAGCGAAATTGGAACACTGCAGGCTTAATCGTGGCTTAACAAGACGTAATATTTCGAAATGTCCGTGCAAAATCATGATGTTATCACTCTATCTGAACGGCTGCTGCCAAACTGGTTCATCTGCGGTTCAGACGGTGAGGCGTCATTCTGATGATGGAACAAACCAGACCGCTTCCCGTTTAAGCGCGCCGCACCTGGCGCACAGGGAGTGGTTATAAAGACGATCAGGAGAAAACATGTCCAAGCGAACCGGATATCTTGCGAGCGTGGCAATGCCGCTGATCTCGATGAGTCTGATGGTGCCCCAGGCGCTGGCAATGCCCGCCATGCCGCCGCTGCAACCGGCCGCGATGGCCCAGGATCTCATCCGCGTGCAGGCGCAGCCGGGCGGGCCCGATGGGGCCGACGCCGAGGAACTAAAGAAGCGCCACCAGATGCCGGCCGGCGAAGAGCCCGCCGCACGGGGCGCACCGGAAGCCCGCCCGGAACCGAAGGCAGAGGCGCGCCCGGAACCGAAGGCCGAGCCGCGCCCTGAGCCCCGCGCCGAGCCGCGCCCGGAACCGAGGGCAGAGCCTGCACCGCGCGCCGAGCCGGCGCCCAGGGCCGAACAGCGTCCGGAACCCAAGGCCGAGCCGCAGCGCGAAGCGCCGGAAGCGGCCCCGAAGCCGCGTGCCGCCCAGCAGGAAGCGCCCGCCGAGCGGCCGCAGGCGCCGGCCCGTGCGGCACCGGAAGAGCCCCGTCCTGTCGACGCGCAGCCCGTCGAACCGAAGCCGGTCGCGCCAAAGCCTGCGCGTGAAAAGCCGGCAGAGCCTGCACTTGCACCGGCCGAAAAGCCGGCACCGATCGGCAAGCCTTCGCCTGCCGCGCGCCCCGGTGATGCGGAAAAGCCGGCACCGGCCGAAAAGCCTGCCGCGGAAGCGCCCCCTGCGCCGGCCGGCGAAAAGCCGAAGCATCCGCCCGCTGCAGAACCGGCCGCTCCGTCCGAGGCAGCACCGGCACGCCAGCAGCAGCGTCCGGGCGAAACCGGCAGACCGGCTCCGGCCGCCGGCGAAGCGCCCGCTGAGGCTCCGGCTCCGGCCGAGCGTCCTGCCACGCCGCTCTCCGGCGAAGCGCCGGCTCCCGCCGCCCGCCCGACGGCCCCTGGCGCACAGCCGCCTGAAGGCGCACCCGCTGCTCGTCCCGGCGTGCCGAAGCCGCCCGTTGCCGGCCAGCCGCCTGTTCCCGGTCAGCCCCCTGTTCCCGGTCAGCCCCCGGTTCCGGGCCAGCCTCCGGTTCCCGGCCAGCCGGCAGCACCGGGCCAGGCCGCAACCCCTGTTGCCCCGACCGTTGCATCGCCGACGACGCCTGAACAGATCGAGCGGGCCCGCAAGATCGCCGACAATCCGGCCTCCAGCACGCAGCCGATCGTTCTGCCGGTGGAAAATGGCGCAGCCGTTCTCGACAGCGCCAAGGAAGCGCCGCCGGTAGCCGGCCAGCGCCCTGCCGGCCCCCGCGATGGCGGCCCGCGTGATGGTACGCCAAGAGACGGCGGACCGCGTGGGGCAGGGCCGCGCGACGGTGGTCCGCGGGGTGGACCGGTCCCGGTCGTTGATCCGAACGCACCGCCGCCGCCCCCGCCGCGCTCGGATGCCGATGCCCAGGCGGGCCCTGCCGGCCGTGCCGCACCGCCGGTGCGCATCGAGGCGATTACCGCCGAACGCGGCGAGCGGATGCGCGAACGCCCGCGCTACGACCTGCCGCCCGGTTTCGACGGACGCAATGTCGGTGGTCCGGCCGATGACGGCCGTATCATCATCAACTTCGACAACCGCACCATCGTCCGCCACGACGACAGCCGTCGCTTCTACGACAGCGGCTATACGCCGGAATACGAGCGCCTGCCCGGCGGCCGGACCCGCGAAATCATTGATCGCGACAATGGCGTGCAGATCGTGACGATCCGCGACCGTTATGGCGACGTGGTGCAGCGCTCGCGCATCGGGCGGGACGGTCGTGAATATGTCCTGTTCTACGCCGGCGACCAGCGCGATGACCGCGGCCCCGACTATGAATGGCGCGACCCGGCCTACGATCTGCCGCCGATGCGTCTGACGATTCCTGTCAGCCAGTACATCATCGACACCTCGACGGATCCGGACCGGGACTATTACCAGTTCCTGGAACAGCCGCCAGTGGAGCGCGTCGAGCGGGTCTATTCGCTGGATGAGGTGCGCTATTCCGCCCGTATCCGCGACAAGGTGCGCCGTATCGATCTCGATACCATCACCTTTGCAACGGGCAGCGCCGACATTCCGATGAGCCAGGCCCGCTCGCTGCGCAAGGTGGCCGATGCCATCAATGAGGTGCTGAAGAAGGACCCGAGCGAAACCTTCCTCATCGAAGGCCATACCGATGCCGTGGGCTCCGACGAGAGCAACCTCGTGCTGTCTGACCGGCGCGCCGAGCAGGTGGCGGTCGTGCTGAGCGAAGTCTACGGCATTCCGCCGGAAAACATGACGACGCAGGGCTATGGCGAGCGTTACCTCAAGGTCAATACAGCGGGCCCCTCGCAGGAGAACCGCCGCGTCACCATCCGCCGCATCACCGCACTGGTGAAGCCAGTCGCGCAGAATCGCTGAAGCACTTCTGCACTGCAATCATGGCCGCCGGAGAGATCCGGCGGCTTTTTCGTGCGCGAGCTAGGCTCGCGACTCATGATGCCCTCCAATAGCACCATGTCGCGGCGATGAAGATTGCGCAAAGCAATGTGTGGGTGCATCGGTCGTACGGGCTGGGATGCGTTTGCACGTCGGGCAGGAGACCACCAAGGCGGTCGAGGTGAAGATTATGCTGTGGCTGAGGCTTGCGGCAACAGCATCCCGACTACCGGTTGTTCCGGAACCTGGCTATCCTACCGTCAAAAGTGGGCGGTCAGGCCGCTCATAGGGGAAATTGAGGGTTGGGTTCAAAATGCTGAGGGAACAAGCCATGGCCGCGTATTCCGGCCGGAATGTGAATAGAGGGACGGCGCCGTGAACTTGCAGCTTCAGCAGCCATTGCTGGATGGCGGATCTTTGCAAGCAGGGCGGATTGACAAGGAGATTGTAATCGCCGGTCTCGCTCGCGACTGCGCGCACTCGCTGCCGCGGTTGCTTCCGGTGCTGGAGAAACTGGCCGAGCGTTTTTCCCGTCGTCATTTCATCTTTCTCGAAAACGATTCCCTCGATAGGACAAAGGAAGTTCTCCAGGCTTTCGCTAAAAAACATTCCTCTTGTTATTTTGATAGCTTGGACGGAATTGGCCGGACTTACCGCAAGCGGACGGCTCGATTGGCCTATCTGCGCAATGCCATTCTGCAGCGCGCCGAAGCCTGTGTCGCGGATCCTCAGCATGCTTTTCTATTGCTGCTGGACCTTGATGACGTCAATTCCACCGTTACCGTCGATTATCTGGTCAATCTTGTCGAAAATGACACCGGCGACTGGGCTGGCCTCTTCGCCAATCAAGCGGACCACTATTACGATCTGTGGGCCTTGCGTCATGCCAGGCTCTGCCCGGACGATGTCTGGAAAAAGGTGCGCGAGCGCCCCAAGGAGATGAGCCGGGAGGACGCCGTTGCGCGCTTCGTCACAGCGCTCTCGTTTTCGCTACCGCCAGATCAAGGGCGTGTGGAGGTAGAAAGTGCCTTCGGCGGATTGGGCCTTTATCGGTTTTCCGCGATTTCCGGGTGCCGTTATGTGGGGCTTGGCGATGATGGCCGTGAAGTTTGCGAGCATGTGGCCTTTAATGAGGGGGTGCGCCGGCGTGGCGGTCGGCTTTTCATTGATTGCGCTCTGATCAATGGCAGAGGGACCGAGGCTCATGCGCCGCCCAGGACCCGCTGGCAAAAGTGGAAGAAGCGCCTTCGCAAACTGAGGGTGCTATGGGAGAGGGGGCGGAAATATGACCCCACCCTCTCCACACAAGGCTGATTTTCGCACCGGGCTACGCAACAGAAGCGAGTCCGGTATGGGCGGTTGGTCGCAATGGCTGCCGTGATCGAGCCTGACAGGCGGAGACCTCCCCGGAAAATCGCCTTTCGCGCTGCCGGCTTTTGTCTCTCGGCGCCGATTGCGGGTCGAGCGGTCTCAGGTCCGGGCCCATAGCCGGATGTGGTTGAGCCGGATTGCCGAAGTCTTTCGGTGAGTATGGCAGTTACGGTCTGGACCATACGAGGTTATGGGGGCCCCGCCACAGAGTGGACCAGGCGCAGTGGTGGATTGTGCGACGATCATCGTGAAGCGGCAGGCATGTCGAGACAGGCAAGAGCAGTGGGTCAGGCGTCGCGCCCCGTCCTGCCAAGGCCCACCACGTCGAGCACGAAATCGGCGATGGCGCCGGTGTCGTTCAGATCGAAAATCGGAAGGGTGGCGTCGGGGACGGGGTGGTCGGCCGCGATGGCTTTGATATAGGGATCGCTCGGCGCAAGCGGTTCGCGGCTCGTCGCCTCCAGCCGGCGTGCCTCGATCTTGGGCACGGGCTCGCGCTTGTAGCCCTCGATGAGGACGAGGTCGCAGGGTGCAAGGCGGGCGAGAATGTCTTCGAAACTCGGCTCGGGGGCTCCGCGCAGCTCGTGCATGATGGCAAAGCGCGTGCCGGACACCAGCGCCACCTCATGGGCGCCGGCCTGGCGATGGCGGTAGCTGTCGGCGCCGACCTTGTCGATATCGAAATCGTGATGGGCGTGCTTGACGGTAGAGACGCGAAAGCCGCGCCGGGTCAGTTCCTCCACCAGTCGCACCGCAAGGCCGGTCTTGCCGGAATTCTTCCAGCCGGAAATGCCGAAGATCCGTGGCTTTTCGTCGGGTGCCGTCATGTCAGAGTGCCTCAAGATAGCGATGGGCGATGTGCAGGTCGTCCGGCGTGTTGACGTTGAGGAAGGGATCGAGCGGGCCGATACCCGTTGCCTGATCCGGAAACGCCACCGTCACCGTGTCATAGCGCGCGAGAAACGCTTTGACCCTCGGGTTTTCCGGGCCTTCGAGAAAGGCCTGTAGTGCATCCGCGATTTTCGCAGGAAAGAGGCCGCAGACCGGGTGTTCTGCGCCGCGCGAGGCGGCAACGGCAATTTCGTGGCCCTCGTCGATGGCCTGTTGCAGGCGTTCGACCAGATTTTTTGGCAGGAATGGGCTATCGACGGGAGCGCAGAGGACATGATGCGCGGCCGGCGCCGTGGATGCGGCGTGGCGAAGGGCCGTCAGAATGCCGGCAAGCGGGCCGCGCTGGCCGGGCAGTGTATCGGGCACACGGGGCAGATCGGCCGGGAGCGTAAACCCTTCCGGGGCATTGATGGCAAGTGTCGAAAGCTGGGGGGCAAGGCGCGCAACCGCGTGGGACAGGAGCGGCTGATCCCCCAGCAGGACATGGGCCTTGTCTCGCCCCATGCGGCTCGAGCGGCCACCGGCCAGGATGACGCCCGGCGGTTTGTGGAGAAGAGGCTGGTCCGGCATCATGTCCCCTCGTCAATGTTTGCCGTCGGGCGGATGGATCTGGCGGCAAGGCTGCGGACTCGCCGCTTTTCGCGGTAGAAGGCATAAAGGCCGGAGGCGACGATGAGACTTGCACCGATCGCCATATAGCCGTCCGGGCGCTCGCCGAAGAAATAGAATCCGAGCGTCAGCGAAAAGATCAGGCTGGTATAGCGCAGGGGCGCGACCAGCGAGATGTCGCCGGAGCGCATGGCAATCACGATGGTCTGGTAGCCGGCGAGGATAAGCAGCGAGGCAATGGCGAGATGCCCGAGCGCGGAGGCGCTGACCGGGCTCCAGCCGCCCATCGGAATGATCAGGATGGCGCCGAAGAGCGTATTGGTCAGCGCCGCAAACAGCGAAACCAGCAGCGTCGGGATACCGGTATGGATCCGCCGCGTGGTGAGGTCGCGCCCGGCAGTGAAGAGGACGGCAATCACGGCAAACAGCGAGGCTGGCACGAAAGCCTCCGGGCTTGGCCTCAGCACGATCAGCACGCCGATGAAGCCGACGATGATGGCCACCCAGCGCCGCCAGCCGACGGGCTCCTTGAAGACAGCCCAGGCGCCAAAGGTGACGGCGAGCGGCAGTGACAGGAGAATGGTGGCAGCCACGGCCAGATCGATATGGGCGAGCGCCGAGATATAGGTAACGGCCGCCCCGATCTCGAAGGCGGAGCGCAGGATGACGATGGGTGAAAACATCAGCCGGATCCGGTACAGAAGCCCGAAATGGCGGGCCAGAATCACCAGCATGACCAGCGTCATCGTGCCGCGCAGAAACATGATCTGGCCGACATTCATTTCCGGCGTTACCATTTTCACGAAGGCATCGTTGGTGGTGAAGACCCCCATGGCAAGCGTCATCATCAGCGCGCCGCGCGCATTCGGTGACAGAGGCATTTCCAATTCCCTAGACGGATTTTCGAGCTGATTTTAGCAAGGGCTTAAAGCATCGTCGGGAAGTGGACCAGCCGTCCGTGCAACCGCTGCGACTAATAGTCGTATTTTATCCCATAAATGGGCAGAGGGCGTCGTATGTTAACGAATGCGCAATAGCTGATGGGCCAGTTTTGCCGACGTTCCGCATGAGGTGGAATGACGCGTGACCGGTGCCGATGCGGGCAGACCGGGTTGCAGCACGGGGTAGTGCGATGTCATTCCTGGACCGTCTCTTGCAGAGCCGCCGGATCGTTACCAAGGTCCTGCTCTTCGTCGTACCGTTGATCCTGCTGATCGCGGGTGTCGGTCTTGCCGGCTTTTATACGGCACGGATGCTGAACGGCCACATGACCGTGACCCGGGCGACCATTGAAAACATCGGCGACTTCGAAGAGTTGCAGGCCGATCTCCTGGGGTTCTTCGCCGATTCCTCAAGCGCCAATCTCGCCAGCCTGCGCGAAGGCATCGACCGCCTGGGCAAGGGCGTCACGACGCTTGACGGGTTGCAGCTCTCGGATGCCGACCAGGGCCGGCTTGAGGTGGTGCGCCAGACGGCGCCGGCGCTGCAACAGCAGACGGCGGCCCTTTGGGAGATCCGGCGCAAGATGACCCGGGCCGAACAGGCGATGGAAGCAGGCGTCGACGGGATCCGCGCGCAGGCCTCCTCCGTCAATGCGCAGATCACCACCGTGCGCCAGGAAGCGGAAAGCAAGGAGCGCTTTGCCAAGGGCGCTCTGTTTGATGCCTTCGTGCTGAAGACGGTCGACCGCCATATCGAAAACATTGTCGATGCCATTCGCGGCGTGGCCGAGGACGACACGACGATCAAGGCCGCATCCGCCTATCTCGGCGTGCTGCAAAAGCAGTTCCCGAAGCTCGAGGGTCGCGGCACGACCAAATCCGCCCGCATGGTGGACGGCGTAAAGCTGCAGGTGCAAAAACTGCAGGAGCTGATTGCCGGGCCGCTCCCGACACCGGAAAAGGCAGCGGCGGTGCGCGCGGCCGTGGCAGCATTTGCGCCGGTGCAGGAGGTGTTTCGACAGGAAGTCCTGCGCAGCACGGCCACCGCCACCGACCGCTTTGCCAACCTGGAAGACGACGTGCAGCTGATGCGCAGCCTGCTTGCCGAAATCGGCAAGTCCCTGCAGCTCACCGACCTCTTGCAGTTGCATACCGAGCGGCTGCGGGTGACGCTTACCATGCCGGCGCGTGAAGAGGTTCTGGCCGATATCCGCGGGCTGACGGCGGCCAGCGGCAATGTCAGCACGCTTGGCGTCAAGAACGAGGTCATGCGGGAGTTTGCACCGCAGCTTGCGCCGCAGCTCGACCAGCTGACCCGCAACAGCGAGATCATCCTGCAGCTCTCCGGTGAGTGGAAGAGGGCTCGCACGACGGCTGAGGAAACGCTGGCAAACGGCATGGCAGGGCTGAAGAATTTCGTAGCCGAGGCGCAGGAGGCCGGCAAGCAGGACAGCGAGCGCTCGGCCAATCTGTCGGTCGCGGCCACCGTGATCGGCACGCTTCTGGCGATCATCGGGGCGCTGATGCTGGTGGAGACGCTGCGCGGGCCTCTGCGCAGGGTGACCGACATCATGACGCGGCTCGCGAGCGGCGACCTGGAGGTCAAGATCGACGGGCGCGAGCGCGGCGACGAGATCGGCGACATGGTGCGCTCGGTCAGCGTATTTCGCGATGCGGCGCTCGAAAACGTCCGGCTGGAAGAGGAAGCCAATGCGGCGCGCACCGCAAGCCAGACCGAGGCCGACCGGCGCGCGGCCGAGCGGGCGCGGATCTCCAACGAACAGCGCGTGGCGCTTTCCGCGCTCTCGGATGTGCTCAACCTTTTGGCCGATGGCGACCTGGAACGCCAGATGAGCGAGGACCTGCCGGCGGAATTCGTCGAAATGGCCCGCACCTATAACCGCGCCGTGGCAACGCTGCGCGCGACCCTTTCGGACGTCCGGCTGGTGGCCGGGGATATCGACAGCGGCACCGGCAATCTCGCCGCATCCGCCGACGATCTGGCCCGCCGCACCGAGCAGCAGGCCGCAGCGCTCGAGGAGAGCACGCGGGCGCTGCGCCAGCTTGGCCAGATCGTCAGCGCCACCGCCGAAAGCGCCAAGCGCACGGCGCAATCGGTTGACCAGACCGAAGCCTTCGCCACCCGTTCCGGGGCGGTCGTCACCACTGCCATTACGGCGATGGGCGAGATCAGCCGCTCCTCGGAAAAGATCGGCACGATTATCGGCGTGATCGATGAAATCGCCTTCCAGACCAATCTTCTGGCGCTGAATGCCGGCGTCGAGGCGGCGCGTGCGGGCGAAGCCGGCCGCGGCTTTGCGGTGGTGGCCCAGGAGGTGCGCGAGCTTGCCCAGCGCAGCGCCAATTCTGCAAAGGAGATCAAGGGCCTGATTTCCGAAAGCGCCCGGCAGGTGGAAAACGGCGTGCAGCTGGTTGAGCAGACCGGGGAGGCGCTGAGCGAAATCATCGGCCATATCGGCACCGTGCAGAAGCTCGTCGCAGACATTTCGGCCGCGACCGGCGAACAGTCCGTCGGCATCAACGAGGTGACCCATGCGCTCGGCGAGGTGGAGCTGATCACCCAGCGCAATGCCGCCATGGTCGAGGAAAACAATGCCGAAATCCACGGTCTTCGCGGCCGCGTCGAGGCACTGTCGGAAAAGATCGAGCATTTTCGCACCAGTGAGCCGGTGTCGGGCGGGGCACGGCGGGAGTGGGCGGCGTAACCCACGACTTTCTGATGTCAGCAAAGCCGTCGCGGCGTGATCTGCGGCGGCTTTTTCGTTTTTCTGACGCCAAGTCAGAACCAGGTCGATAAGAGCTTTACGGGACGGCCTTCACCTTCGTCACCGTGTCTCCGACAAACGCGATGACATAGCCGCCGGTGCGTTCGGCATCGGCCGCGAGCGCGCGCAGGCGCGTGGCATAGGGTTCGTGCGAAAGGGCGTCGGGGCGGGTGGGATCGACGAGGACGGTGGTCTGCGGCCCCTGGCGGTAGAGCATCATTCCAGCCTGCTGCGGCTGCCATTCCGGGCCAAACTCCCCGCAGCTGCGCCAGAGGCAGAGAAAATCCCGGCAGAGTGTTGGGCGGCTGTCGTAGATCGTGCAGCCCTTCTCCTCGACACAGTGACGGCAGAGGGTATTGGCCGGTTTGTCGAGCGCTTCGATATCCGGAAGATGGCAGCAGAAGGTGCAGGTGCCGCACTGGCGCGATGCAAGGTCTGTGGCGACGGAAGCGAGACGGGTAAGCGGCGGTGCGGTCATGCCTGGTTTCTACAGCATCCGCGTTTTATGGGAAAGCCGAACAGTTGGGAGCGATGCGGGACAAGACGCCCCGAATCGTGAGCGGTCAAGCGTGGGGTGCTGCCGTCTTGCCCTCAGCCGCCGGCGTCGACTTGCGGCGATAGAGGAAGAGGGTCGCAACGAGGCCGCAGACGGCGGCAAAGCTCATCCAGTAGCCGGGGGCGGCCTTGTCGCCGGTCGCTTCGATGGCGAAGGTGGAAATGGCGAGCGACGAGCCGCCAAGCGTGGTGGCAAGGCTGTAGGCGAGCGAGAAGCCGGCGGTGCGCACCGTGACCGGCACCACTTCCGTCAGTGCCACGACCATGGCGCCGTTATACCAGGCGTAGATGAAGGAGAGCCACAGCTCGACGATCAACATATGGCCGAAGGTGATGTCGGACACCAGCCAGGACAAGGCTGGATAAGCGGTCAGCACGGCGAGCACCGTGAAAGCGATGAGGATCGTCTTTCGCCCGATGATATCGGAGACGGCACCGGCGATCGGCAGCCAGATGAAGTTCGAAACGCCGACCGCCATGGTGACGAGCAGGGCCTGCGATTCCGTCAGATGCAGAACCGTCTTGCCGAAGGAAGGCGTGTAGACGGTGATCAGATAGAAGGAGACGGTCGTCATCATCACCATGCCGACGCCGCCGAGCACGATCGGCCAGTTGGTAAACAGCGTGCGGAAGATCTCCTTGGTATCCGGCTGGTGCTTGCGGGCGGCAAATTCCTTGGTTTCCTGCAGCGAACGGCGGATGATGAAGATGAACGGAATGATCATGCAGCCGACGAAGAAGGGAATGCGCCAGCCCCAGTCGGAAATCTGCTGCGGCATCAGAATCTTGTTGAGGAGAAAGCCGAGGAGCGCGGCAACAACGATCGCCACCTGCTGGCTGGCCGACTGCCAGCTGACATAAAAGCCCTTGCGCCCGGGCGTTGCCATTTCCGAGAGGTAAACCGATACGCCGCCGAGTTCCACGCCTGCCGAAAAGCCCTGCAGAAGCCGGCCGATGAGGACGAGGATGGGTGCCGCGATGCCGATGGTGGCATAGGAGGGCACGAAGGCGATGAGAACCGTACCCATGGCCATGATCAGCAGGGTGACGATGAGACCCTTGCGCCGGCCGATGCGGTCGATATAGGGCCCGAGCGTGAGCGCGCCGATGGGGCGCATGACGAAGCCCGCGGCGAAGCTGAGGAAGGTCACCATCAGCGACACGAACGGATTGTCATTGGGGAAGAAGGTTGCGGCGATATGCGAGGCATAGATGCCGAACAGGAAGAAATCGAACATTTCGAGAAAGTTGCCGCTCGTGACGCGCAGCACCGTCTTGATCGTCTCGGCTCGTGATTCTGCCACGAACGTACTCCTTTGAGGAAGGGTGCCACTCGCAGGCCGGTCTGGGAGCCCCGGCCGAGGCGCCGATGGCAGACCTCTGATGAATCTCATGGATGCCGGTCGCCCGGACGGGCGTGCTGGCAGCCAAGCTGGCTATACCCGTTGACCGCACCCCGCAACGGGTTTGCGACCGAAAGCCGGCAAAAATCGGTCAAAACACGGTCGCCGCCTTGTCCCGGCAGGCGATGCGGCGGCCCGTCGCCGGGGTCGCAACATGTGTGTCCATGGTGCAACCCGGCCCGATTCGGTCAGCCGCCGGTGACGCTCATATGGCGCGACACGGCCGGGCGGTTGTTGCGGTCGATGATGAAATCATGGCCCTTCGGCTTGCGGGTGATCGCCTCGTCGATGGCCGACGACAGATAGGCGTCATCGGGAGACGCGCGCAGCGCCGTGCGAAGGTCCGCCGCGTCGTTCTGGCCAAGGCACATGTAGAGCGTGCCGGTGCAGGTGAGGCGCACGCGGTTGCAGCTTTCGCAGAAATTATGCGTCATCGGCGTGATGAAGCCGAGCCGGCCGCCGGTTTCTTCGACCCGCACATAGCGCGCCGGACCGCCGGTCTGGTAGCCGATATCGGTCAAGGTAAACTGGTCTTCGAGCGATGCGCGCAGCTGCGACAAAGGCAGGTACTGGTCGGTGCGATCCTCGTCGATCTCGCCCATCGGCATGGTCTCGATGACGGTCAGGTCCATGCCCCGGCCATGTGCAAAGCGCAGCATCTCCGGAATCTCGTGGTCGTTAAAGCCTTTCAGCGCCACGGCATTGAGCTTGATCTTGAGGCCCGCCTTCTGGGCGGCCTCCATGCCCTCCATCACGCGGGCAAAATCGCCCCAGCGGGTGATGGCCTTAAATTTTTGCGGGTCGAGCGTATCGAGCGAGACGTTGATGCGCCGCACGCCGCAATCGTAAAGTTCCTGTGCATAGCGGGAAAGCTGCGAGCCGTTGGTGGTCAGCGTCAATTCGTCGAGCGCGCCCGCTTCGATGTGGCGACCGAGCGCGCGCACCAGAAACATGATGTTCTTGCGCACCAGCGGCTCGCCACCGGTCAGCCGCAGCTTGCGCACACCCTTGGCGATGAAGGCGGAACAGAGACGGTCGAGTTCTTCGAGCGTCAGCAGATCCCTCTTCGGCAGGAAGGTCATGTTTTCCGCCATGCAATAGGTGCAGCGGAAATCGCAGCGGTCTGTCACAGAGACGCGCAGATAGGTGACGGCCCGCCCAAACGGGTCGATCATCGGCTGGCGATCGAGGGTGAGCGGCGCATGGGCACCGTCAAGGGCGAGGGGCGGCTGGACAAAACTGTTCAAGGCAATTTCTCCTTAAGCGCCAAGATGGGTCTTGATGCTTGTGTCGTCAAGTCGGATAGGATGCGCACCTGCCGCAACGCCTGCCCTTGCAAGGAAAGCGCTGCGCTCCATCTTGCTCTCGTAACGGAAGATCCCCCGATGAGTGACACTTACGACAAGGCCTGGCCGACCGAGCTTCGCGTCTCTGAGGATAAGCGCCTGCTGACGGTTGCCTTTGACGATGGCAGGCGGTTCGAGTTACCGGCCGAAATGCTGCGCGTGCTGTCGCCGTCCGCTGAGGTGCAGGGCCATGGTCCGGGCCAGAAGGTGACGGTCCCGGGAAAGCGCCTGGTCGGCATCCGCAATGTGGTGGCTGCGGGTAACTATGCCGTGCGCATCGCCTTTGACGATGGTCACGACAGCGGCATCTTCACCTGGCGCTATCTCAGGGAACTCGGTGAAACGGGCGACGCCCTGTTTGGCGCCTACGAGGCCGAGCTTGCCGAGAAGGGCCTCAACCGCGATACGCCTGCGATGGCGCGCTAGACGATGGGCGAGGGCGAAGACGACGCCGGCGAACTGCTGCGGGAGGAACGCCAGGAGGATAAGCGCGTCGGCTTTCCCGAACTGTTCTTCGACCTGATCTTCGTCTTTTCCCTCATCCAGCTGTCGCATTTCATCGTCACGGATTTTACGCCGCTCGGCCTGTTGCAGGGCGGCATGATCGCGCTGGCGCTCTGGTGGCTGTGGAACCACACCGCCTGGGTGATGAACTGGCTCGATCCGGAACATGGTGCGGTGCGCGCCATGTTGTTCGGCCTGATGTTCTTCGGCCTTCTGCTGTCTGCCGCCATTCCGCATGCCTTCGACGAGGCGGGGCTGATGTTCGCCGGCGCCTATATCGCCATGCAGCTTGGCCGCTCGCTCTTTGCCATCTATGCCTTCAAGGAGGTCAATCCGGCCGTGCGGCGCAATTTCGGCCGCGTCTCCGTCTGGTTTGCCCTGTCCGGCTGCCTGTGGCTTGCCGGGGCGCTCTCTGAAGAGGAGACGCGCGTCATTCTCTGGCTTCTGGCGCTTGGCATCGATTACGCAGCTCCGGAACTGCGGTTCTACGTGCCGGGTTTCGGCTATTCGCGCACGCGCGACTGGGACATTTCCGGCGAGCACATGGCCGAACGCTGCGCACTCTTCGTGCTGATCTGTCTGGGCGAAAGCGTGCTGGCCATCGGGCGCACCTTTGCCGAGGAGGAGATAGGCCCTCTCCTGATGGCAAGCTTCTGCGGCGCCTTTGCCGCAACGGTGCTGATGTGGTGGATCTATTTCCATTTCGGCCAGGCAAGGGCGAGCCACGAGATTGAAACGACCGACGAGCCGGGCGAGGTGGCGCTGCATGTCTTCACCTACGGACACATGCCGGTCGTGGCCGGCATCATCCTGACGGCGGTGGCTGCCGAGCACCTGCTGTCCCATGCGCCGGAGGCGGGCGATGTGCAGCGTTCTGCCGTGATCCTTGGCGGGCCCCTGCTCTTTCTTCTCGGCAATCTCTGGGTGAAACGCATGACGACCGGCCGGCTGCCCGCCTCGCATGTCGCTGGAATCGGCCTCTCCATCCTGCTAGTTTTCCTGGCTCCCTTTGTCTCCACGCATGTCACGGGCCTTGCCGCGGTTGGTGTTCTGCTGGTGGTCGCCGTCTGGGAATACCGCAAGCTTGCACGTCGTGGGATAGAGCCGCAGGCGATCGATGGACAGAGCAGCGAATAGCGCCATCGCCTTGCGGCTTCGGCTTGCCTCCCAGCCTCTGGCGCACTAGCGTCCGGCCGTTGCACCGGAGAGCATGACATGACCATCATCGATAGCGTGGAGGCGCTTCGCGCCATTTATCAGCAGAAATCGGAGGCCTCGCTTGCCAAGGTGACGCCTGTGCTGACGGAGCCCTACCGGCAGATGATCGAGACTTCGCCCTTCGTCGCGCTCGCAACCGTCGGACCGGAAGGGCTCGACTGTTCGCCGCGCGGCGATCTCGGCGGCGTGGTGCGCGTGATGGACGCCAGAACCGTGGCGCTGCCCGACTGGCGCGGCAACAACCGGATCGACAGTCTGGAAAACATCGTGCGCGATCCGCGCGTGGCGCTGATGTTCCTCGTGCCCGGGTCCAACACCGTGATGCGAATCAACGGCCGCGCGGTGATTTCGGTGGATCCGGAGCTTCTCGAAAGCTTTACCATGGACGGGCGTCACCCGCGAAGCGTCACCATCGTCACCGTGGATGAAGTGTATTTCCAGTGCGCGCGCGCCGTGATGCGCGCCGAGCTTTGGAACAGCGATCATTATGTCGATCCGGCCACGCTACCGACACCCGGCGACATGCTGAAAGCGGCGAAGGCCGACTTCGACAAGGAGACCTATGATCGCGAATGGGCCGCACGCGCCGCCGCGACCATGTGGTGAGCGAACGATCAATCGAGCACGTTGTTGGCGGATGGGAGAGGCGGGGCGGTTCAGCCCCGGTAGATCAGCCAGCTCTTGCCCGCATAATCCTTGGCCATGCCGTCCTCGAACAGCATGGTGCGGTTTCGTCCAGCGTTTTTGGCACAGTAGAGTGCCGTATCGGCCCTGGCATAGAGCTCACCCGGATCGGTGGCCTGCGAGCCCATGGCAAAGCCCAGGGACAGCGTGACGGGGCCGTAGTCGACACCCGTGCGGGAATTGCGGAAGGCGCGGCCGTTCAGCGCCGTTCGGATGCGCTCGCACATCTCCATCACCTCGTCCATGGTCTTGTGGGTGGCGATGATGGCAAATTCTTCGCCGCCGCTGCGGGCAACGAAAATGTCGCGCGGCAGGCCGGCGCGGATGATGCCGGCAACCGAGGCGAGGATCTTGTCGCCGACCGGATGACCGAAGGTGTCGTTGATCTTCTTGAAATGATCGATGTCGGCCAGAACGAGCGCGGTGACGGGAAGCGGCATGGCATCGTCGTAGAGGCTGGAGAGCCGCTCGTCGAAGGCACGCCGGTTGGCAAGGCGCGTCAGCGAATCGGTATTGGCGATGCGCTTGTACGTATCGAGTTCCTTGCGCACCGCCTCCATCTCGCGCGAGCGCTGCACCATGCCTTCGACGGTGCGCTCGCCCGAGGCAAGCGTTTCGCCGGTGGCGGTGGCCAGAAGATTGATGGCGCTTGCCAGAAGCTCGGCCGAAAGCGCGTTCTTGGCGTTGACGCTTTCCTGCGTCTGGAAGAGAAGCTTGTTATAGCTTTCAAGCGAGGCCTTTTCCTGCCGCAGCAGTGCAAGCACGCCCTCCAGCTCCGCCTGGATGCGGGTTTGCGCCCGCTCCACCGCCGTTGCGCCCTGGTTGCCGAGATGAAGTGCCGCGAGCTGATCGAGGTCTTCCTGACGGGCGCGCGGCGCGAGCTTGGTAAAATCGCGCGACAATTCCGCATTGCTGCCGACCATCGCCTCGTAGAAAAGCTGGTAGTTGCGCGGGATGGGTGACACGCCCATGCTGCGCATGGCCTGCAGGATGTGACCGGCGATTTCCACGATAGGGGCCTTGGGCCCGGCCGCCGATGTCATTGCAATTCCTCCGGCTTACACTCGGTATTACACGGTTAATCCTGCAGAAAGCTTTAAAAGCAAGATGTTGGAAAAGCCTTAAGATGGCGCAGCGACAAGAAGGGGCTGTCGGGGCCTCGTTCCCCGCCAAAGCTGTCGATCGGGGCCGCGATTAACGAAAAGGGCGACCCTCAGGCCGCCCCATGATTGCGTCAGATAATGATTGGTCCAATCCGACCGGAGCAGCCTGCGCGGCTTACTTCGGGCCGATCATGTTTTCCGGACGGACATACTGGTCGAACTCCTCGTTCGTCAGATAGCCGCCGCCGACGGCCTCTTCGCGCAGCGTCGTGCCGTTCTTGTGGGCGGTCTTGGCGATCTTGGCGCAGGCGTCATAGCCGAGCTTGGAGTTGAGTGCGGTCACCAGCATCAGCGAGTTTTCGACACCGCGCTTGATGTTGTCCTCGCGGGCTTCGATGCCGACGACGCAATTGTCGGTGAAGGAGACGGCGGCATCGCCGAGCAGCTGCACCGACTGCAGGAAGTTGTAGGCCATCATCGGATTGTAGACGTTAAGCTCGAAATGGCCCTGGCTGCCGGCAAAGGTGATGGCGGCATTGTTGCCGAAAATGTGCGCGCAAACCTGGGTCAGCGCTTCCGACTGCGTCGGGTTGACCTTGCCCGGCATGATGGACGAGCCCGGTTCGTTTTCCGGCAGCGCCAGTTCGCCCAGACCGGCGCGCGGGCCGGAGCCGAGGAAGCGGATGTCGTTGGCGATCTTGAAGAGGGCAGCGGCGGCGGCATTGATCGCGCCATGGGAGAAGACCATCGCATCATGGGCGGCAAGGGCCTCGAACTTGTTCGGCGCGGTGACGAAGGGCAGGCCGGTGATCTTGGCGATTTCTTCGGCGACTTTTTCCGCAAAGCCGACCGGCGCGTTAAGCCCGGTGCCAACGGCGGTGCCGCCCTGCGCCAGTTCGTAAAGGCCGGAGAGGGAGACCTCCAGGCGCTTGATGGCCGATGCAACCTGCGCGGCATAGCCGCCGAATTCCTGGCCGAGCGTCAGCGGCGTTGCGTCCTGCGTATGCGTGCGGCCGATCTTGATGATATGGGCAAAGGCCTTGGCCTTGGCGTCCAGCGCCTGGTGCAGATGCTTCAGCGACGGGATCAGGTGGCGCACGATCTGCTCGGCGCAGGCAATGTGCATGGCCGTCGGATAGGTGTCGTTGGACGACTGGCTCATGTTGACGTGATCGTTCGGGTGAACCGGCTTCTTGGAGCCCATCACGCCGCCCAGCATTTCGATGGCGCGGTTGGAGATGACTTCATTGGCATTCATGTTCGACTGCGTGCCGGAACCGGTCTGCCAGACAACGAGGGGAAAATGCTCGTTCAGCTTGCCGTCGATGACTTCCTGGGCCGCCGCGATGATGGTTTCGCCAAGCTTGGCGTCAAGGCCGCCGAGCGCCATGTTGGCGCGGGCCGCTGCCTGCTTGACGATGCCAAGCGCGCGCACCACGGACAGCGGCTGCTTCTCCCAGCCGATCTTGAAATTGCCGAGCGAGCGCTGCGCCTGGGCGCCCCAGTAGCGGTCGCTCTGCACGTCGATCGGGCCAAAGGTATCGGTTTCGGTGCGCGTGGTCATCTCTAAGCCTCTGTGTGACAAATGGGGTCGTGGCACCGGGTTAGCCAAGCCACCGGCGCCGCGCAAGATCGGGCGCGCGAATTACTATACGAACAGCGGGCGACTGCAAGCGGAAGGGCCGAGGCGCCGGTCTGCGACGACCTGTCGGATCCGCGTTCGCAGGCGTGCCTTGAAAGACACGCCCATGGATAAAATCGTGCGCGCATCCGACCGCTCACGCCAGCGTGAAACGGCATTTCGACACCGGTTAGAAAAAATTAACCTGTGGTTTCTTAAGGTTCTGGAAACGATAACGACGAAGCAGGCGCATCCATGCAGGCCCTGCGGCGTTTGTCGTTTGCTTTTCACGGCGCGCCGCTTCCGTTAGAGACTGCGGAATATGTCGAACGCACGCTGATTCACGGCTCACAAGGTGACGGGGACAACATTGTCGCACTCCCAGAAAAAGACTTCGCTCGCGCTTGCCCTCCTCTCGGGCATTTCGTTTTCCTCGATGGGTGCCGGACATGCGCATGCCCTGACGCTGATGGAGATGCTGCGCGGTAACCGCCAGAGTGTTCAGGAACAGGTTGAAAGCCGCAGCAGGACCGTTTCACCGGCCCTGCAGCGCCAGGTCGACCGCAGCGATCCGGAGCCGCTGCCGAAGGTTTCCGCCCCGAAATACCTCACCTACAAGACGGACGCGAACCGCCAGATCCGCACGCAGGGCTTTGCCGCTGCCCACGCGACCGACCAGACGCGATTCCTTGCCAATGCGACGGTGAGCGCCCCCTCCGATGTCGCCGCCGCCGTCGAAGCCTATTACACGAAGGGCGGCGCGCCGCTCTGGGTGGAGCAGGGCGATGTGAACGAGCGCGCCCATGCGGTGCTGGCTCTCTTTGCCAAGGCGGAAGATTTTGGCCTCGACCCGGCCGACTACCAGCTCGCCGTGCCGACCATGACGACGGCAAGCGTGACGCCGGAGCCGGTCGCAGCACCGGCCGTGGCTGCCACCACGCCGGCCGCGAATGCGGACGTGCCGGCAACCGCCCCAGACGCGTCGACGGCTGCAACGCCGGCCCAGCCTGCACAGGTTCCGGCAGCACCGGCGCCGGCTGCTGCGGCCCCCGCCACGCTTGCCGACAGCCACGACCGCGACCTCATGCAGTTCGAACTGGCCATGTCCGCCAAGATGGTGCTGTTTGCCCAGGATCTCGTGCGCGGCCGCGTCGATCCGAACCGTCTGTCCGGCTATCACGACCTGAAGCGCCGTGACTTCAATCTCGACGGTCTGCTGGCCTCTGCTGCCGCAGCGCCGGATGCCAGCGCCTATCTGCAGGGACTTGAGCCGACGGGTGCCGAATACCGCACGCTGAAGGCCGAGCTTCTGCGCCTTCGCGCCGAGGGCACGATCCAGGCGCAGGCCGTGCATCTGCCGAGCGACCTCGTTTTGAAGCCGGGCAATAGCAGCGCGGAAGTGGCCCATGTGGTGGCCGCCATCCAGCATCGCGGTTCCGCTGCCCTCAAGGCCACCCATGCCGCAACCCTTGCAAGCTACCAGGCAAGCCCGGATTATGCGCCGGAGATCGTCGATCTGGTCAAGGGTTTCCAGCAGGAAGCCGGCCTCAAGGCCGATGGCGTGATCGGGCCTGCCACCGTGCGCGCCATGGTGGGCGAGACGAGCCAGAACAAGCTTGAGAAGCTTGTCGTTGCCATGGAACAGACCAAGTGGCTGCCCAACACGCTCGGCGACCGCTATGTCTTCATCAACCAGCCTGCCTTTCGCGTCTATTATCACGATCAGGGTCGCGAGCAGTTTTCGATGCGCGTCGTGGTCGGATCGAAGTCCAACCAGACCTATTTCTTCCAGGACGAGATCAAGACCGTGGAAGTGAACCCCTACTGGGGCGTGCCTCAGTCGATCATCATCAACGAGATGCTGCCAAAACTGCGCCAGGATCCGAGCTATCTCGACCGCCTCGGCTATCAGGTGGAAGTGGGCGGCAAGGCCGTCTCTTCGACGGCGGTCAACTGGTACGGTTCGACCCAGTCGGTGTCCGTGCGCCAGCCGCCGTCGAGCGACAATGCGCTGGGCGAACTAAAAATCCTCTTCCCCAACAGCCATGCCATCTACATGCATGACACGCCGTCGAAGAGCTTCTTCCAGAAGGACATGCGGGCTCTCAGCCACGGCTGTGTGCGCCTGCAGGAGCCGCGCAAGATGGCGGCTGCAGTGCTCGGCATCAGCGAGCAGGACGTCGGCGCCCGTATTGCCCAGGGCAAGAACCAGGCGCTGCCGGTGACGGCGAAGATCCCGGTCTATATCGCCTATTTCACCGCCTGGCCGAACAAGGACGGAAAGGTCGAATTCTTCGATGACGTCTATGGTCGCGACGACGCGGTGGTGAAGGCGTTCGAGGCAACCAGCAAGGCGCGCGGCGCCTGAGGCAAGTCTTTTCTACAGACAGCAAAAAGGCGGCTCGGTGGGCCGCCTTTTTTTGTTTGGGCTTGAGACTCGGGAAGGGGGCTTCGCTCAGGCCGCCTTGTGCTGCGCCAGCACGTCCTGGATGAGGTCGACCGACAACTGGTCGAAATGGGAGATGACGCGGGTCGGATTGAGCGTGTCGACGGGCACGTCCGAATAGCCGAAGGTGACGGCAATCGAGGCGACGCCGGCGTTTCTGGCGGCCAGGATATCGTTGACGCTGTCACCGATCATCACGGAGCGGGCGGGATCGCCGCCGGCTTTCTCGATCGTGCCGAGAAGATGGCGGGCATCGGGCTTGCGCACGGCAAAGGTGTCGCCGGCCGTCATCGTCGCAAAGCGTCCCGACAGTCCCATCTGCTCCAGCAGCGGATAGGCCAGCTCGCCGAGCTTGTTTGTGCAGACCGCAAGCCGCATGCCGGCCGATTCCAGGCGGTCGAAGCTTTCCACCAGACCGTCGTAGATCCGGCTTTGTCCCGGCATTTCGGCCTTGTAATGATCGAGGAAACGCTTGAGCAGAGGCTCGACCGCGCTCTCGTCGAGCGGAGCCTTGCGCAGCTCGAAGGCGCGCCGGATCATCACGCGCGCGCCCTGGCCGACCAGATGCGTCAGATCGTCGAAATTGACCGGGGCAAGGTCGGCCACCGCAATCGTGTGGTTGAGGCTGGCGATGAGGTCCGGTGCGGTATCGATCATCGTGCCGTCGAGATCGAAGACGACGAGGGCGGGGGGCACGGAAAGGGTCACGGCAGGCCTCTGCTTTCAAAAAGGGGACGCCTGCCCGATTACGGTCTTGCGCTGCAAAAAGCAAACGGCCCGGGATTTTCGCAGGCGCACCCCGCCGCGTTTCCCTTCATCTGCGACAGCGGAACCCGGTATAACATGCATGCAGGGGACTTTTGTTTGACAGGCGGGGCGTGTAAACAGCTTGCGGCGAAACAGACGGGGAGCGAGCGGCGCATGGACGCCCGGGACATGAAGGTGAAGGCAGCCGAAGCGGCCCTTCAATATGTGGAAGACGGCATGCGGCTGGGCATTGGCACCGGCTCCACGGCGGAAGAATTTGTCCGGCTGCTGGCGGAAAAGGTGGCCGACGGCCTGTCGGTTCTCGGGGTTCCGACCTCCGAGCGCACGGCGCGGCTGTGCCTGGAACTGGGCGTGCCGCTGAAGTCGCTCGATGAACTGCCGCAGCTTGACCTTACCATTGACGGCGCAGATGAAGTGGACGGGCATCTGACCCTGATCAAGGGCGGCGGCGGCGCATTGCTGCGCGAAAAGATCGTGGCGGCCGCCTCGGCGCGGATGATCGTGATTGCCGACGAGACCAAGGTCGTGGAGACGCTCGGAAAGTTTCCCTTGCCGATCGAAGTGAACCCGTTCGGCCTTGCCTCGACACGCATTGCCATCGAGACGGTGGCCGCACGGCTCGGCCTTGCCGGCGACATCAAGCTTCGCCGTTCAGGTGAGGATGTCTTCACAACTGATGGCGGTCACTACATTTTTGACGCATTCTTTGGCCGTATTCCTGATGCAGAGGCTCTTTCGACCGAGCTGAATTCCATTCCCGGCGTCGTGGAGCACGGGCTTTTCATCAACATGGCGTCCTTCGCGATCATTGCCGGAGCGGCAGGAGCGCGGACGCTGAAGGCGAATTAAGACAGGAGCAACGAAGTATGATCAGACAAGCCGTTCTCGGCCGCGCCGCGGCGCTCGCAATCCTTTTCTCAGGCGCCATGTTCGGCGCGACGGCGCAGGCGCAGGAGGTCTCGGCCGACCACCTGAAGGCCGCCCGCGACGTGATTGCGGCCCTCAAGGCAACCGAGCGTTACGATGCCATTCTTCCCGGCCTCGCCGAGCGTCTGAAGAGCGAGTACATCACCGCTTCGCCGAACTTCCAGGACCAGATTTCCAAGACGGTTGACGCACAGGCGCTGGCTCTGGCGCCGCGCCGCGCCGACCTGGAGAAGGAAGTGGCAACGATCTTTGCCCGCTCCTTCACGGCAGAGGAGCTGAAGCAGATTTCGGCCTTCTACTCCTCGGATGTCGGCCAGAAGTATCTGAAGACCCTGCCGCTGGTGCAGCGCGAATCCGTTCGGGCCGCACAGATCTGGGCAAACGGCGTGTCGCGCGATCTGACCACCAAGAGCACGGAAAAGCTGCGCGGCACCATCGATGCCAAGCCGATTGCACCGCCGGTGGCGCAGGTGGAAGGCCAGGCGCCCGCCGCCAAGCCGTGATCCCTGCCATTTGTGCATGACAGCCTTGAAAGCCCGGAGCAATCCGGGCTTTTGCTTTTGCAGCGCTCGCATTATATGCGCTGGCAGACCCCGCGGCAGCGGCAGGTCGATACCGCCTGATGCCGCACCTGCACATTCAATCCCGACAGGAGTTTTCCATGGCCAGCTACGATTACGATCTTTTTGTCATCGGGGGCGGATCGGGCGGCGTGCGCTCGGCACGTCTGGCGGCGGGTCTCGGCAAGAAGGTGGCGATTGCCGAGGAATACCGGTTTGGTGGCACCTGCGTCATCCGCGGCTGCGTGCCGAAGAAGCTTTTCGTCTATGCCTCGCAGTTTCACGAGCATTTTGAAGATGCCGCCGGCTACGGCTGGACTGTCGGCGAAAGCCGCTTCGACTGGACGGCGCTGGTCGCCGCCAAGGACAAGGAAATCGCTCGCCTCGAAGGGCTCTATCGTCGCGGCCTTGAAAATGCTGGCGCCGAGCTTCTGGATACCCGCGCCGAACTGGTCGATGCCCACACGATCCGGCTGGTGAAGACCGACACGACGGTGACGGCCGAACGCATCATCATCGCGACCGGTGGCACCGCCAATCCGCATGCGGCGCTGCCCGGCCACGAGCTCTGCATCACCTCCAACGAGGCCTTCCACCTGACCGAACTGCCGAAATCCATCCTGATTGCCGGCGGCGGCTATATTGCGGTCGAATTTGCCAACATCTTCCACGGGCTGGGTGTGGAAACGACGCTGATCTATCGCGGCCAGGAAATCCTGTCGCGCTTCGACCACGACATGCGCCAGGGCCTGCACAAGGCGATGGAAGCCAAGGGCATCCGTATCCTGCTCACCGACATCATCGAAGAGGTGACGCAATCGCCCGCCGGCGGGCTGACGGCGCGCACCAAGACCGGCGCCACCATCGTTGCCGACCAGGTGATGCTGGCGCTCGGCCGCGACCCCTATACGAAGGGCCTCGGCCTTGAAAAGGCAGGCGTTGCCGTCGATGAACGCGGCGCCGTCATCGTCGACGCCTATTCGCGCACCAATGTGCCGCATATCTTTGCGCTCGGCGATGTGACCGACCGGGTGCAGCTGACGCCGGTCGCGATCCACGAGGCGATGTGCTTCATCGAGACCGAGTATCGCGGCAACCCGACGTCTCCGGACCATGACCTGATTGCAACGGCTGTGTTCTCGCAGCCCGAAATCGGCACCGTCGGCCTGTCGGAGGAGGAAGCGGCACAGCGGTTCGACGAGATCGAGGTCTACCGCGCCGAATTCCGCCCGATGAAGGCGACACTGTCCGGCCGCGCCGAAAAGATGATCATGAAGCTCGTCGTCAATGGCGCCGACCGCAAGGTGGTGGGTGCCCATATTCTCGGCCACGACGCCGGCGAGATGGCGCAGCTTCTCGGCGTCTCGCTGAAGGCCGGCGTCACCAAGGATGATTTTGACCGCACCATGGCGGTGCATCCGACGGCGGCCGAAGAGCTTGTGACCATGTACAAGCCGAGCTACCGCGTGAAGGGCGGCCAGCGCATCGACGGCTGATACGGTTGTTTCCCCGCCTCAGCCGGTGAGGCGGGGAGCGCTGATGACCATGCGGAACAGCGCCTGCATGGCTTCCGCTATGCCCTGCGTCGGACTTACCTCGAAGAAATAGCCGGTGGAGGCGCAGGCCTGCATGTGCGGCGAGATCTTTGCGTCGAAGGGTTTGATCCACTTCTTCCACCAGCTGTCTTCGGGCAGCGGCAGATAAGTGGTGTATAGGACGGCGATCTTGACGCCGTTCTGCTTCAGCGCCGTGCAATAGGAAATGTCGATCGGCTCCTGGCAGCGGGTGTTGTTCAGCACCTGGCTGCAGGTGGGCTTTGCCGCGTCGTAGACGCCGTCTGCCACGAAGAACAACACCTTCTGGCGGTCTGACGCGCTGGCGCCGGCTCCGCCCTTGCCGATGATCGGTTTCAGACTGGTGAGGGCTGAATCGAAATCCGTCAGCTGGTTGCTCTTGTAATTGTTCTTCGGCGTCGTCATCAGGTCGACGAGGTCCGTGGCGCTGCGCACCTTGGCCATGTCGGCACTCATCGCCGAGACTTCGGTCAGACCGGCGGTATCGGCGGTGGCGCCGAATGTGTAGACGGCCATGCGGTACTGGTTGGGAAGCTGCGCATACTGCGTGGCATCATGGGTCAGCGCCTGGGTTGCTTCGCGCACCACGTCGATGCGCATGCTGACGCCGAGCGACTTGGCAAGCAGGTAGTAATTGTCCGCATTGCTCGTTTCGTGGCAGGCAAAGGCACACTGGTCGGGCGTGTTGCGCTTCATGGTGGCGATATCGGCCGTGGTGGCGGCAAGCCCCATCGATGGTGTATTGTCGAGCAGCATGTAGAAATCGATGAAGGCATTGGTCTGGTAGGTCGCAGTGGCCGTGCCCGAGATGGTCAGGCTGTTGACGCCGAGCACCCGCATGAAGGCGGTGGGCACCGTGGCGGTGAAGGTGAGCGACGAGAAGAGATCCTTGCCGCTTCGATTGACCGTGACGCCGACATTCGTCACCTGCGCCTGGACATTGCCCATCTGGGCCCGAAACAGCGCCAGCGCATCGCTCGCACCGAGGGCAACCGCGCCGTCGCCGCCCATGGCAAGGGCTGCCGCCACACCCGGAGACTTTTCCGCCAGCGCACCGACGGCTGCGGCATCGGCAGCCGCCATCAGCGCCATGCGCTGGTCGAGCGCATAGGCGAGATCAACCGCCATGCCGGCCGCGCCGATGAGCGGGGCCGCGATGAGGGCGGTGGTGATGCCGAAATTGCCGGATCGGTCCCGCAGAAGCGAAAGCAAGCGCATGAAAAGCCATCTATCGTGAAAGGATCGTCAAGAAGATGCTGCATCATGCGGCGGACGGGCAGCCAGGCGCCCCAACTGACCGACAGTAGAGCGCCAGCCTTGCCGATCCCTCAACAAACACACTTAACGAATGCCTGAAAGAGCAGGGGCCGGCCCCGGTTTCCCGGTCTATGCAAGCAGCCCGCAAAGGTTTATAAGCCGCCAACTTAAGAAACAGCACCGGCATTTTCCGGTGCGAAGGACGGATTGAAGACCATGGCACAGAACTGGACCCCGAACACGTGGCGGCAAAAACCGATCCAGCAGGTTCCGGAATATCCGGACATGGAGGCGCTGAAGGCAACGGAAGCGCAGCTGGCAACCTTTCCGCCGCTGGTCTTTGCCGGTGAGGCCCGCCGCCTGAAGAAGAGCCTTGCCCAGGTGGCAGACGGCAACGGCTTCCTGCTGCAGGGCGGCGATTGCGCCGAAAGCTTCCAGGAGCATGGCGCCGATACGATCCGCGACTTCTTCCGCGCCTTCCTGCAGATGGCCGTTGTTCTGACCTTCGGTGCCCAGCAGCCGGTGGTGAAGGTCGGCCGCATTGCCGGCCAGTTCGCCAAGCCGCGCTCGTCCAACATCGAAATGCAGGGTGAAGTGGAACTGCCGTCCTACCGCGGCGACATCATCAACGGCATCGAGTTCAATCCGGAAGCGCGCATTCCGAACCCGGAACGCCAGCTGATGGCCTACCGCCAGTCGGCCGCAACGCTCAACCTGCTGCGCGCCTTTGCGATGGGCGGCTATGCCAATCTGGAAAACGTGCACCAGTGGATGCTCGGCTTCGTCAAGGACTCACCCCAGGGCGAGCGCTACCGCAAGCTTGCCGACCGGATTTCCGAGACGATGGACTTCATGAAGGCCGTCGGGATCACCTCGGAAAACAACCCGGCGCTGCGCGAGACCGATTTCTTCACCAGCCATGAGGCGCTGCTTCTGGGCTATGAGGAAGCGCTGACCCGCGTCGATTCGACGTCCGGCGACTGGTATGCCACGTCCGGCCACATGATCTGGATCGGCGACCGCACCCGCCAGGCCGACCATGCGCATGTGGAATTCTGCCGCGGCATCAAGAACCCGATCGGCATGAAGTGCGGCCCGTCCATGCAGGCCGACGATCTGCTGCGCCTCATCGACATCCTCAACCCGGCCAACGAGGCGGGCCGCCTGACGCTGATCTGCCGCTTCGGCTATGACAAGGTGGCGGACCACCTGCCGCGTCTGATCCGTGCCGTCGAGCGCGAGGGCCGCAAGGTCGTGTGGTCCTGCGACCCGATGCATGGCAACACGATCACGCTCAACAACTACAAGACCCGGCCCTTCGAGCGGGTTCTGTCGGAAGTCGAAAGCTTCTTCCAGATCCACCGCGCCGAAGGCTCGCATCCGGGTGGCATCCATGTCGAGATGACCGGCAAGGATGTGACCGAATGCACCGGCGGCGCCCGCGCCGTCACGGCCGGCGACCTGCAGGACCGTTACCACACCCATTGCGACCCGCGCCTCAATGCCGACCAGGCGCTGGAACTGGCCTTCCTTCTCGCCGAGCGCATGAAGACCGGCCGCGATGAAAAGCGCATGGTGGTGAACGGCTGATCTCTGCCGCGCAGAGGATCGTTTGAGAGGCCGGCTCCGGAAACGGGGCCGGCCTTTTCGCATCCCGCAGTTCAATTTTCCTGACCCGTCCTGTCAGCCGAAGCCATTTGCATTGAAGGCGTTGAACGGTGAAGATCCTCCGATGCAACAGGAGGACAAGGCATGCAGGACGAACATTGGCCGGCCCATCATGGCGGCTGTCTCTGCGGCTCAGTAAGATTTGTGGTGAGAGGCGAGCGCGGCGGCGTGGTCGGCTGCCATTGCTCCCAGTGTCGCCGTCAGACGGGGCTTTACTATGCTGCGACCGACTGCGCGCTGGCGGATATCACCATCAAGGATAGCGGCACGCTCAGCTGGTACCGGGCAAGCGACACCGCCGCGCGCGGTTTCTGCAGCCGCTGCGGTTCAGCACTGTTCTGGCAGGGCGACGGGCTTGATCAGGTGTCCGTGATGGCCGGCGCCTTCGACGATCCGACGGGGCTGGTGATGCTCCAGCACATCTACTGCGCCGACAAGGCGGATTTTTACACGATTGCCGACGATGTGCCGCGCTATCCGGCAGGCCGTGCGCAGCCGCCGGTTGATGCGGTCGACTGAACCGGAGGCGCCTGACGCCGCTGCCTGACACCGAAAATTCACCCTCTGCCGCATTGCTCCGGCGAAAGCGGCACGCTAAATCAGACCCATGACCCAGGAACCCGCCCAGACCCTTCGTATCGCCTATGCGCAACTCAATCCGACGCTCGGCGATGTCGCCGGCAATCTGGCGCTCGCCCGCGAGGCGCGCCGCGAGGCGGCGCTGCAGGGCGCCGACCTGATTGTCTTTACCGAGCTGTTTCTCTCCGGCTACCCGCCGGAAGATCTCGTGCTGAAGCCGGCTTTTCTGAAAGCCTGCTGGGCGGCTCTCGAGACGCTGGTCGAAGATACGAAGGATGGCGGTCCCGGCGTCATCATCGGCCTGCCGAGGCAGGGCGAAAAGGGCCGGCACAATTCCGCTGCCACCATCGATGGCGGCAAGATCCTTGCGCTGCGCGACAAGATTGACCTGCCCAATTATGGCGAGTTCGACGAAAAGCGTGTGTTCGACGAAGGCGAAATGCCGGGGCCGGTCAATTTTCGCGGCGTGCGGCTCGGCGTGCCGATCTGCGAGGAAATCTGGAACGATCTCGGGGTCTGCGAGACACTGGCCGAATCGGGCGCCGAGCTTTTGATCGTGCCGAACGGCTCGCCCTACTACCGCGGCAAGCTCGACGTGCGCCATCAGGTGGCGCTGCGCCAGGTGATCGAAAGCGGCCTGCCGCTGATCTTCGTCAACCAACTCGGCGGCCAGGACGAACTGGTCTTCGATGGCGCAAGCTTCGGCTTCAACGCCGACAAGACGCTCGCCTTCCAGATGAGCCAGTTCGAAACGGGGCTGGTGATCGGCGACTGGCACCGCGAGGGCGATACCTGGCGCTCGACATCGGGCCCGATCCTGCCGATCCCGGAAAAGGAAGAGGCCGACTACCGGGCCTGCCTGCTGGGCTTTCGCGACTATGTGAACAAGAACGGCTTCAAGTCGGTGGTGCTCGGGCTTTCCGGCGGCATCGATTCGGCCGTCTGCGCCGCCATTGCCGTCGATGCGCTGGGCTCCGAGCGGGTGCGCACCGTGATGCTGCCCTATCGCTACACGTCGGAAGACAGCTTCAAGGATGCCGCCGATTGCGCCAATGCGCTCGGCTGCCGCTATGACATCGTGCCGATCTCCGAGCCGGTCGAGGGTTTTCTCTCGGCCCTGTCCGATACCTTCGAGGGAACCGAAGAGGGCATCACAGAGGAAAACCTGCAGAGCCGTACGCGCGGCACCATCCTGATGGCGATCTCCAACAAGTTCGGCGCCATGGTGGTGACGACCGGTAACAAGTCGGAAATGTCGGTCGGCTATGCCACGCTCTATGGCGACATGAACGGCGGCTTCAACCCGATCAAGGACCTCTACAAGATGCAGGTCTATGCGATTGCCGAATGGCGCAACCGGCATGTCCCGGCTGGCGCGCTCGGGCCGGGTGGCGAGGTCATCCCGCACAACATCATCGCAAAGGCGCCGTCGGCGGAACTGCGTCCCAACCAGACCGACCAGGATTCGCTGCCGCCCTATCCGGTGCTGGACGATATTCTGGAATGCCTGGTGGAAGGCGAGATGGGCACGGATGACATTGTGGCGCGCGGCCATGACGTGGCGACCGTCCACCGCATCGAGCATCTGCTCTATCTTGCCGAATACAAGCGCCGCCAGTCGGCGCCGGGCGTCAAGATCACCAAGAAGAACTTTGGCCGCGACCGGCGCTACCCGATCACGAACCGATTCCGCGACCGCGCCTAACCCGTTGACCTCTCTGCACTCCAAAGCAGAGAGGTGAGGTCGCGTCCCAAAAAATCTGCTGATGTCGTGCCGGTCATCGTTCCTGGAGAACCACCATGCGCAGTTCGATCGAGATCTATGACTTGAAAAGCCGGACATCCCGCGTGCTGTGGCAGACGAAAGCGCTGTTTGAGGCGCCGAACTGGGCGCCGGATGGCAAGAGCCTGGTAATGAACAGCGAGGGGCGGATGTACCGCCTTGCGCTCGAAGACGGGGCGGAGCCGCAGGTGATCGACACGGGTTTTGCCCTCCAGTGCAACAACGATCACGGCATCTCGCCGGACGGCACGCTGATGGCGGTCTCCGACAAGGTGGAGTTCGGCAAGGCGGCCATCTACGTGCTGCCGGCGGACGGCGGTGTTTCAAGACTGGTGACGAAAAACCTGCCAAGCTATTGGCACGGCTGGTCGCCGGACGGCAGGACGTTCACCTATTGCGGCATTCGCAACGATGTCTTCGACATTTACACGATCGGCATCGAGGGCGGTGACGAGACCCGGCTCACCCATGGCGAGGGTCGCAATGACGGCCCGGATTATTCCGCCGACGGCCGGTGGATCTATTTCAACTCCAGCCGCAGCGGGCGCATGCAGATCTGGCGGGTGCCGGCAGCGGGCGGCACGGCCGAACGGATCACCAACAGCGACTACGGCGACTGGTTCCCGCATCCCTCGCCGGATGGCAGCAAGGTGGTCTTCGTGTCCTATGATAGCGACGTGTTCGACCACCCGCGCGATCATGACGTGCGGGTGCGGCTGATGGATCCGGACGGAGGCAATGTCGAGACGCTGTTCCAGCTGTTCGGCGGGCAGGGCACGATGAATTCACCGAACTGGGCGCCCGATGGATCGGCCTTTGCGTATGTCCGGTATTTTCCGCAGCCATGAGCACGGAGATACAGAATCCTGAAGGAACAGGGCTTTGCCCGGCAGCGCCGTTCGACAAGACTGCGCGCGACGCGGTCTATGCGGCCATCCACACCCGGCGCGACGTGCGCGACCAGTTTTTGGCCAAGCCCCTGCCGGACGATCTGGTGCGCCGGCTTCTGGAGGCGGCCCATGCAGCCCCCTCGGTTGGCTTCATGCAGCCATGGAGCTTCATCCTTGTCCGCGACCCGCAAACGCGCCAGCGTGCCGTCGAGGCATTTTCACGCGCCAACGATGAAGCCGCCGCGCTGTTTGCCGACGAGCGACAGGCGCTCTATCGCAGCCTGAAGCTCGAAGGGATCGCCAAGGCGCCGCTTTCCATCATCGTCACCTGCGATCCGGACCGGGCAGGGCCGGTGGTGCTCGGGCGCACGCACAATCCGCGGATGGATGTCTATTCCACCGTCTGCGCCGTGCAGAACCTCTGGCTTGCCGCCCGCGCCGAAGGCGTCGGCGTCGGCTGGGTCAGCATCTTTCGCGACGAGGACGTGCGCGCGCTGCTCGGCATTCCCGATCGCATCGAGATCGTTGCCTGGCTCTGCCTCGGCTATGTCGATGAACTTTATGACGCGCCGGAACTGGCGTTGAAGGGCTGGCGCCAGAGACTGCCCCTCGATGACCTCATCTGCACCGAAAGATGGAAAGACCCGAAGCTCTGAACGATTGTCGGATCTTGCCGCTCACTGCGTGGGCTGCGCACCCGGCATCTTGGGATGGGCCAGATCGATCTTTTCGTCGGGAAAGAACATCGGTCCCACCATGCGCACGGGTTTGGACGGATCCCAGTCGCGTTCCGGTGGCCCCTGCGGTCGCGCGGCCTGCAAGGGCTCGATCTTTGACTGCAGGCTGAGGATGGACGAAGAGCCCGACAGACCTGCCCCCGGAATTGCAGAGGGCGTTGACGGCACCTGCGGCAGGACGGCAGGGCGCGGTGCGAGCCTCTCCTGCTCGACGGCGGCATAATCGATTTCACCACAGCGCAGGCTGAGCATCTCGGCGCGGATATCGTCCTCGCTGCGCTGGGGAGCCGACACCACGCTCATCTGGCCTTGCCGACGGGCAATCATGGCGCGCCGGTTGGTCTCCATGGCCGACAGGGCATCGTTGAGCGCGATGCAGGGGTCCGGCGCGCCGTTCTGAAAGGTGACGATGCTGCCGGTACGGCAGCGCAGTTCCTGCATTTCCAGGCGGACGTTGCGGATTTCACGGTTCTGGGCCGCAAGCAACTGGGGAAAGCCGCGACCTGTGTCAGGCGCGCCGACCGTCGAGGGTGTCGCGGCAAGTTTTCGCCCAAGCGTCAGGCATCGTTCGACATTCTCCGCGGCATGCGTGACCGCAGGCACGAGGAGAAATACGGTGGTCAGCAGCGATGGAATTCGCATCGAAAGCGTCCGTCGATGGCACAGGACCCGAAGCGGCGGAATGCCACTTCAGGTTCAGATGTGATAGATCACCGCAAAATCTAGCGCACGTTTTTGTTTTAGCCAGAGGTGACGGCAAAGTCCGCATGCGAGGCTTCCACCACAGCAAGCGCTGCCATGTTGACGACGCCGCGCGAGGTGACAGAGGTCGACAGGATATGCGCCGGCTGGGCTGCCCCGAGCAGGATCGGACCGACATGCAGCGCATCCATCATGGTGCGGGCAATGCCGAGCGATATATTGGCCGCATCGAGGTTCGGGAAGACCAGCAGATTGGCTTCGCCGACCAGGCTGCTGTCCGGCAGGGCGCGCTTGCGCAACTGTTCCGAAAGCGCTGAGCCGGCCTGCATTTCACCGTCCACTTCCAGATCCGGCGCACGCTGGCGGATGATCTGCAGGGCCGCCCGCATCTTGGTGGCGCTTTCGGAATTGCGCGAACCAAAATTCGAGTGGCAGATCAGGGCAGCCTTCGGCGTGATGCCGAAGCGGCGGATTTCCTGCGCGGCGAGCACCGTGATTTCGGCGATCTCTTCTTGCGTCGGGTTGTAGTTGACGAAGGTGTCCGTGAAGAAGACCGGTCCCTTCTGGGTGATCAGCAGGCTGAGGCTTGAAAAGGCGCAGACGCCCTTCTGCTTGCCGATGATCTGGCCGACATCCTTGAGGTGGCGGTCGAAGCGGCCTTCGACGCCGCAGATCAGCGCATCCGCCTCGCCACGCTTCACCGACAGGGCACCGATGACGGTGTTGTTCGTGCGAACGATGGTGCGGGCGGCTTCCGGATTGATGCCGGCGCGGCCGACAAGCGCGACATAATCATCGACGTAATCGCGGTAGCGCGGATCGTCTTCCGGATTGACCACGGCAAAATCGACATTCGGGCGAATGCGGATGCCGAAACGCTTGAGGCGGGCCTCGATGACGGAGGGACGGCCGATCAGGATCGGCACGCCGGTCTTTTCCTCGAGCAGAACCTGGGCGGCGCGCAGCACGCGCTCGTCTTCGCCTTCGGCAAAGATCACGCGGTTCTTTTCCGCCTGCTTGGCGCTGGTGAAGATCGGCTTCATCACAAAGCCGGAGCGCCAGACGAAGCGGTTCAGCTGGTCGAGATAGTGGTCGAAATCGGCGATCGGACGCGAGGCAACGCCGGTTTCGGCGGCAGCCTTGGCAACCGCCGGCGCGATGCGCAGGATGAGTCGCGGATCGAACGGCGAGGGGATCAGGTAGTTCGGACCGAAGACCGGCGTTTCGTCGGCATAGGCGCGCGCGGCCACGTCGGAGATTTCCTCGCGGGCGAGGCCTGCAATCGCCTTCACCGCCGCCATCTTCATTTCTTCGTTGATCGTGGTTGCGCCGCAATCAAGCGCACCGCGGAAGATATAGGGGAAGCAGAGGACGTTGTTGACCTGGTTTGGGAAATCCGAACGGCCGGTGCAGATCATCGCATCGGGACGGGCGGCACGCGCCAGTTCCGGCATGATTTCCGGCGTCGGGTTGGCAAGCGCCATGATCAGCGGCTTTTCCGCCATCTGTTCCAGAAGTTCCGGCTTCAGCACGCCGGCGGCCGACAGGCCGAGGAAGACGTCCGCACCGGCAATCGATTCGGCAAGCACGCGCTTGTCGCTCTTCTGGGCGTAGATTTCCTTCCACGGATCCATCAGCACGTTGCGACCGTCATAGACGAGCCCTTCGATATCGTGGACCCAGATGTTTTCGCGCCGAGCGCCGAGCGAAACGAGAAGGTTGAGACAGGCAAGCGCTGCCGCACCGGCGCCGGAGGTGACGATCTTGACGTCTGCAATCGGCTTGCCGGCGAGTTCGAGACCGTTGAGGATGGCCGCCGCCACGATGATGGCCGTGCCGTGCTGGTCGTCGTGGAAGACCGGAATGTTCATCTTCTCGCGCAACTGGCGCTCGACCTCGAAACATTCCGGCGCCTTGATGTCTTCAAGGTTGATGCCGCCAAAGGTCGGCTCCAGCGCCGAGATGGTGGACACCATGGCCTCCACCGTATCGGCGGCCACTTCGATGTCGAACACGTCGATGGCGGCAAATTTCTTGAAGAGGACGGCCTTGCCTTCCATCACCGGCTTGGAAGCGAGCGGCCCGATATTGCCAAGGCCAAGCACGGCCGTGCCGTTCGACACGACGCCGACGAGGTTGGCGCGCGCGGTATACTCGGCTGCCATGTCGGGATTGTCACGAATGGCAAGGCAGGGGGCGGCCACCCCCGGCGAATAGGCAAGCGCCAGGTCGCGCTGGTTGCCAAGCGGCTTGGTGGCGACGATTTCCAGCTTGCCGGGACGCGGATAGCGGTGGAAAAACAGTGCCTGCTCATCCAGGTCCGCCTTTGCGGTGTCCTTGTCCACAGGTGTATTGCCCTGCTGCTCCATCGCCATTCTCCTATCAGTCTTTTGTCTTGGTCTGTCTCTTACATCAAACGACGCCGGGGAACAGTAGTGAAATATTGGGGAGGATGACACAAGCCTGTGTCTCTGTTGCCGCATCTACCCGCTTGCTGGAGCGACAAGGTGCCCCGAGCGCCTTGGCTGTCATGTTCCTGAAATACGAGTCTGGTTTGGACAGAGGAGGGCGGTGAGACAAAAAGGTGATCGACATGGCAGAGATACTGGAAACCAGACACTTCAGGACCTTGTTCATTTCCGATATCCACCTGGGTTCCAAGGCAGCCAAGACCGATTTCCTTCTGGACTTCCTGCGCTATCATGAAGCCGACACGATCGTTCTCGTGGGCGATGTGGTGGATGGCTGGCGGCTGAAGCGCAGCTGGTACTGGCCGCAGGGCTGCAATGACGTGGTGCAGAAACTGCTGCGCAAGGCGCGCAAGGGCACCCGCATCGTCTATATTCCAGGCAATCACGACGAATTCCTGCGCGCCTTTCCCGGCGTTCACTTCGGCGGCATCGAAGTGGCCGACCGCATGGTCCACGAGGCGGCCGACGGTCGCAAATACCTCGTGCTGCATGGCGACGAATTCGATGTGGTCGTGCGCAATATCCGCCTGCTCGCCTATCTCGGCGACTGGGCCTATGACGCGGCCATTGCCATCAATGTCGTGCTGGCCGCGGTGCGCCGGCGCCTCAATCTGCCCTACTGGTCGTTTTCCGCCTGGGCAAAACTGCAGGTCAAACAGGCGGTCAATTTCATCGGCGAATTCCAGAAGGTCGTGGCCGAGGAAGCCCGCCGCAACAATGTCGATGGCGTGATCTGCGGCCATATCCATCACGCCGTGATGGAGGACATCGACGGCATCCGCTACATCAACACCGGCGACTGGGTGGAAAGCTGCACGGCGGTCGTCGAACACAGGGACGGCACGTTCGAGCTGATTTCCTGGCAGCATTCCGGACAGAAGGCGGAAGCGCCGGTTCTGCTGTCGCCCCCCGTTCCGGCAAAGGGTGACATGCAGGCGGCCTGAAGCGTGATGGCGACAAGGCTGGTGCGTCTTTGAAGGCGCGGGCGCTGCAAGCCTGTAGCGCCTCTTGCCCGTGCATGGTAAAGCGATCAAATAACTGACGATTCCCCGATCGCCGCACCCGCCGTCCGCATGGGAGCCCCCGTGGCCCAGGCTGTTTCACCGATTGCCATTCCGCGCCTGTTTCCCGTTCGCTGTGCGCTGGCCTATGGCGCGGCGCTCGGCGTCAATGGCATTCTCCTGCCGTTTTTTCCGGTCTGGCTGAAATCGCTGGCGCTCACCGACTGGCAGATCGGCCTTATCCTGTCGCTGCCGATCGTGCTGCGGGTGCTGTCGGCGCCGGTGGCCGGCTTTCTGGCCGATCGGCTGTCGGAACGCGTCCGCATCCTCCTCTTCTCCGCCATCCTCTCCATCACCACGGCGCTTCTGCTGATGGTGGTCGACGGGTTCTGGATGGTGCTCCTGGTGTTTGGTCTGCAGGGGGCAGCCTTTGCGCCGTTTACGCCGATCCTGGAAAGCATCACGGTGATGGGCGTGCGCCGCTGGGGTTATCGCTATGGCACGATCAGGGTCTGGGGCTCGATAGGCTTTGTGGTGACGACGCTTCTGGCCGGCTGGGCCGTGCAGCGTTTCTCGGCGTCCATAGTGCCGCTCAGTGCCGCCATCGCCTTTTCGCTGACACTCGGCGCGGCCCTCATCGTGCCGCGGCTCGGCCGTGCGGTTGCCTCTCCGGCGAAAGCGGATCCGGACAAAGGGCAGGGTGCCGCACGCCAGCGGGCGCTTCCCGTCGAGCCGGACCTCAACCTTCTGATGATCGGCTGCACGCTGGTCCAATCCACCCACGGCATGTATTACGCGTTTTCCGGCATCCATTGGCAGCAGCTTGGATTTTCCGGCTCGCAGATCGGCGTCTTGTGGTCGGCGGGCGTGGTGGCGGAAATCCTGTTCTTCTTCCTCTCGGGCCTGATTGCCCGCAAAATCTCGCCGATTGCGCTGATGACCTTCGGCTCGGTGGTGGCGGTGCTGCGCTGGCTTCTTTTCGTTCAGCCGCTCGGCTTTGCCGCCGCCACGCTCTTGCAGTGCAGCCATGCCTTCAGCTTCGCTTTCCTGCATTTCGGCATGCAGCAGAAGATCGTCGAGAGCGTGCATGAAAGCCGGGAATCGACGGTGCAGGGGACCTATTTCTTCTATAACGGCGTGTTTCTTGCCGCCTCGACCTTCCTCTCCGGCCTGATATACCGGGCTCTCGGCCAGAACAGCTACTATCTCATGGCGCTTGTGGCAGCCGGTGGCCTGGTGCTGACGCTGCGGGCTGCCAGACGCGCACCGTCAGCTGCCGTGGCGAAGAAATCCTGCTGATGAGCGCGGGGGACCTAAACGCCCGACAGGATCGCGCCGGCACGCGCCTGTCTTGCTCTCTGCGAGCCTTGCCCGGCATGCGGAAACGACCTGTGGCTTTGAGGTTACGGCCCGGCCTTTTTGCCGTTCGGCGGCATGGCAATTCCCGTGGGCGCGGCTATATTGCGGCTCTTAACCGCGGGATCAACCGTGCGTTCGAGCAGTAACAGATGCCCATGAAGCCGAAGCCCGTCGACGACCGGTCCGCCACAATCGAAAAAGATGACACTGCTGGCGAGGGGCAACGCTATCTCCTGTCGGGGGACTGGCGCAATCGCGGCATTGCCGGGGTCCTGAAAGATCTTTCGGCGCTGGAGCAGGAAACCGCGGGCGGGCGGCTGGAGATCGATGTCTCGGCGATCGAGCAGGTGGATACCTCCGGTGGCTGGCTCATCCGGCGGCTGATCAATGCGCGCCGGGCCCACGGCGCCGATGCCGTCGTGGTGGGCGCAAGCGAGCAGTTGAAGGAACTGCTCGACGTCATGCCGCAGGAAACGCCGGCGCCGCCTGCCAAGACCGCCGCCAATGCCTCCCTGTTCGAACGCGTGTTTACGCCGCCCGGTCGTGCCGTGGTGGAGCTGTGGCAGGATGCGGTGGCCGCAATGAACATCCTGGGCTCTGCCGTTGGCGGTGCGCAGCTGAAGCTTGGCCGCGGCACCGGCATCTCGCCGGCCTCCGTCGTCACCCATATCGACCGGATGGGCGTGCGCGCCGTGCCGATCATCATGCTGATGTCCTTCCTGATCGGCGCCATCATTGCCCAGCAGGGCGCCTTCCAGCTGCGTTATTTCGGCGCCGAACTGTTCGTCGTCGATCTCGTCGGCATCCTGCAGCTGCGCGAAATCGGCGTCTTGTTGACCGCCATCATGATTGCCGGCCGCTCCGGCAGCGCCATCACCGCCGAGATCGGTTCGATGAAGATGCGCGAGGAAATCGACGCGCTCACCGTCATCGGTCTCAATCCGGTCGGCGTCCTGGTCTTCCCGCGACTGGTGGCGCTGACCATCGCGCTGCCGCTTCTAACCATCGTCGCGAATTTTTCCGCGCTCTTCGGCGCAGCAATCGTGGTATGGCTGTATTCGGGCATCACATTCGAGACGTTTCTCGGCCGCCTGCACGAGGCTGTCGAATATTCGTCCGTCGCGTCCGGCATGATCAAGGCGCCGTTCATGGCGCTTGCCATCGGCATCGTGTCGGCCGTCGAGGGGATGAAAGTGGGCGGCAGCGCCGAATCGCTCGGCGCCCATGTCACGGCTGCCGTGGTGAAGTCCATCTTCGTGGTCATCCTGATGGATGCGATTTTTGCAATCTTCTACTCCGCAATCGATTTTTAGGATGGGTATGGCCGTTCAGGACACTGTGATTGATGAGATCGAGCATCCGGAGCCCGGGAGCGTCATCCTGTCCGTGCGCGACCTCACGGTGGCATTCGGGTCAAAGACCGTGCTCGAAAACCTCGATCTCGATATCTATCGCGGCGAAATTCTGGGCTTTGTGGGCGCATCGGGGACCGGCAAGTCCGTGCTGATGCGCACAGTTCTGCGGCTTTTGCCGCACCGGTCCGGTTCGATCAAAATCCTCGGCGTCGATTACGAGAAAGCCGACGACCGTCAGCGCATGGCGCTCGACATGCAGCTGGGCGTTCTCTTCCAGCAGGGCGCGCTGTTTTCCTCGCTGACGGTGAAGGAGAACATCCAGCTGCCGATGCGCGAATATCTCGACCTGCCGCAGGCGCTGATGGATGAACTCGCCTATCTGAAGATCGAGATGGTGGGGCTTGCCGCCGATGCGGCGGACAAATACCCGTCCGAGCTCTCCGGCGGCATGATCAAGCGGGCCGCCCTTGCGCGCGCGCTGGCGCTGGATCCGGCGCTGGTCTTTCTCGATGAACCGACATCCGGCCTCGATCCGATCGGGGCCGCCGAATTCGACATGCTGATTGCAAAGCTGCGTGATACGCTGGGCCTTACCGTCTACATGGTCACCCACGACCTCGACAGCCTGTTTTCCGTCTGCGACCGCATCGCGGTGCTTGGCCAGAAGCGGGTTCTTGTCGAGGGAACGCTGGATGACATGCTGGCCTGCGACGATGCGTGGGTCCAGTCCTATTTTCGCGGAAAGCGGGCCCGGTCCATCGTCACCGACGACGGCGCAACCGGCACAGTGCCAGGAAAGTCTTAAGCCATGGAAACAAGAGCCAATTACGCCATCGTCGGTTTTTTCACCCTGCTGGTCGTGGCTGCCGCCTTCGGTTTCGTCTACTGGATGGCACAGTATGGCCGCAGCGGGCCGACGGCTGAAGTGGCCATCCGCATTCCGGGCTCGGCAAACGGGCTTTCGGTGGGCTCGGCCGTGCGCTTCAACGGTATTCCGATCGGCTCCGTGCGCAGCCTGACGATCGATCCGGAAGATCCGCGCTACTCGATCGCCTTCACCGAGGTGCAAACATCCGCGCCGATCTACCCCTCGACCAAGGCCGTGCTGGAAGTGCAGGGCCTGACGGGTGCTGCCTATATCGAAATGTCGGGCGGGCGCACGGACGAGGAAAATCTTCTGAAGACGGCGGAAGAGACCGGCCGACCGGCCGTCCTGATTGCCGACCAGTCGAGCGTGACCAATCTTCTCGCCACCGCCGACAAGATCCTGCAGCGGGCCGATGACGCGATCGGCCAGATCCAGGGCTTCGTGACCGATGCGCGCGGACCGCTCACCCGCACCATCGAGCATGCGGAAGCCTTTACCGGCGCGCTCAGCGCCAATTCCGACGCGATCGACGATTTCCTGCGCAGCCTGTCGACGCTGTCCGTCACCTTCAATCGCGTATCGGAGCGTGTCGATTCGACGCTCGAGGCGGTTGACGGTCTGGTGCGGGCGGTGGACGCGCAGAAGATCAACAACGTCATCACCAATGCCGAAAAGGTGACCGGCGACATCGCCCAGTCCACCGGCCAGATCGGTCCGATCATGGAGCAGGTGAAGGAAGCCGCCGGCGGCTTCAACCAGGCAAGCGTCGAAGCGCAATCGGTGCTGAGGCGCGCCGACGCGCTTCTCGCCGCCGTCGATTCCTCGCAGATCGGCGCTGCCGTCAACAATATCACCGCCGCCTCCGCCGATGCGCGCGGCGCGATCTCGTCAGCCCGTCAGGTGGTCGATAACGTCTCGGCGCGCCGCGACGAAATCAACAATGCCATCCGGGACTTCACGGAAATGGCGCAGAAACTGAATCAGGCCTCGACCCGAGTCGACACCATTCTGGTGAAGGTCGATACCATGGTGAGCGGTGAGGATTCCAAGGGACTGTTTGCGGAAGCTGAAAAGACGCTGCAATCGATCCGCGCCACCGCCGACAATCTCAACGCCCGCATCGGCCCGATTGCCGACAATCTTACCCGCTTCTCCGGTACCGGCCTGCGCGACGTGCAGACGCTGGTGGGCGACACCCGCCGCGCCGTGGACAACCTCAACCAGACCATCACCAATTTCGACCAGAATCCGCAGCGGCTGATTTTCGGGGGCGACACGGTGAAGGAATATGACGGCCGTACGCGGCGCTGACGGGAGCGAGTAAAACCCAATGATGGAAACAACCATGTTCAAGCGCCCCGTGAAAGCCAAAACCTTTCTCACCCTTCCCTTGATGGCGCTCCTTCTCGCAGGCTGCGGCAGCAAGGCGAACAATGACACGTTCGACCTGTCGCTGACGCCGATGGCCGATGCGCCCACGGCCCGCAACAAGCAGATCCTCGTGCCCGAACCGACGGCGCTGAAGTCACTCGACAGCGAACAGGTGGTGGTGCGCGTCTCGCCCTCGGAGATCCAGTATCTGGCGGATTCGCAGTGGGGTGACCGCCTGCCGCGCATGGTGCAGTCGAAGCTCGTGCAGGCGTTTGAAAATACCGGCAAGCTCGCCGGCGTCGGCAAGCCCGGCCAGGGACTGGCCATCGATTATCAGGTGGTGACCGACATCCGCGCCTTCGAGATCAACTCCACCGGCCCGCGCACGGCCAATGTCGAGATCTCGGTAAAGATCCTCAACGACCGCAACGGCTCGGTGAAGGCCCAGAACGTCTTTCGCGCCAGCGTGCCGGTGTCGGGCGAGGGCAATACCCAGCTGATCGCCGGCATCAACCGAGCCTTTGCCAAGGTCGGCGCCGACATCGTCGACTGGACGCTGCGCTCGCTCTGACGCGCGCTTTCGCAAGGACTGTTGGGCGGGCACGCGGGCATTGTCCATGGCTCGCATAGGATCCTGTCGTCATCGCGGATCAGGACCGGATCTCGGCGCTGTCTTGCTGATGTCATGACAGCTGCCTAGAGGACGCCATCTTCCTCTCGGCAAAGGTGGCTCAAATGGCAATCAGGAACATCCTGATCGAAGGCGGTTCCGGGACCGGCAAGACCACGATTGCGACAGAACTGGAGCGCCGCGGCTATCACGCCATCCACGGCGATCGGGTGCTGGCCTATCAGGGCGATCCTCAAACGGGCGAGAGGATTTCGGCTGCCGTGGCTCTCCGCCACCGGCACGATCCCGACTTCATCTCGAGGCACCACATCTGGGATGTGGCAAGGGTGGAGGCCCTGATCGCCGACCGGACCATCCCGATCACCTTCTTTTGCGGCGGCTCGCGCAACTTTTTCCGCTTCATCCACCGCTTCGACGCTGTCTTGGTGCTCGAGATCGATCTTCTGACGCTCAAGCGCCGTCTGGACAGCCGGCAGGATGAATGGGGTTCAAAGCCTGCGGAACGCGCCCTCATCCTGCGCCAGCACGCAAGCCGCGCCGACATCCCCTCCAATGCCACGCCAATCGATGCAACCCGTCCGATTGCGGATGTCGTTGACGATATTCTTCTGCGCTGCGGCTGAAGAAGCACCACCGGGGGTGATGCAGGGCGGCACGCTGCATCGGGGCGGCGGGGCGCCGCGTTATCCCATGTCAAACAAAAAAGCCGCGGGACGCCTTATCCCGCAGCTTCCGATGTCCTGCCTGTCTGCCGCCGCTTAGCTGAAGCGGCCGGCGGCGTGGGCGAGCATGGTGTAGACCTTGCCCGTATCCGACGTCAGGTAGCTTTGTGTGACGCTGCGGTCGCGGTCGGTGCGGGCAACGTCGGCGAGCAGCTTTTCGAAATCGGCGATGTAGCGATCGACGGCGGTGCGGAATTCCGGCTCGCGGTCATACTTGCGCTTGATGTCATCAAACGTCTGCTGGCCCTTCAGCGTGTAGAGGCGGCGGGTGAAGACGTCGCGTTCACCGCGCTGGTAGCGGCGCCACAGATCGACCGAGGCATCGTGATCGATGGCGCGGGCAATATCGACCGACAGCGAGTTCAGTGATTCCACCATGTGGCGCGGATTACGGCTGTCGCCGGCGCGGGTTTGCGTTTCGGCCGGCCGTGCAGCCTGCTGACGGGCGGGGGCAGCAGCCTCCGTCTCGTCGCGCGAGGCACCGCGCAGGAGATCGCTGATCCATCCGCCACCTTCGCCGCGCTGGGCCGGTTCCGCGGCGCGGGGAGCAACGGCCGGGGCGCGTTCCGTCGGCAGCGCGCCACGAAGACCGCCGGCAAAGCTTTCGCCACGGGCAGAGGGTGCCGCCTGCGGGAGCGGCTGGCGGGCCGGCTGGGCGGCGGCGGGCAGCGGGGTTGCCGGTGCCCGCATCGTCTGCGGAGCCTGCGTCTGGGCGACAGATCGGGGCGCCGGCTGCGGCGCTGCCGCCCGTGGTGCCGTTGCCTCGGAAATTTCCAGCGTCTGCGCCGAGCGGCCGACGAGGGCGGAGATATCCTGCAGGGCCTTGATCTGTTCGGCGACGGCCCGGCGCATGGCGGACGCGCTTTCCTTGGCCTCTTCCGGCAGGTCGAAGGCGCCGCGCTTCAGTTCCGAACGGGTGTCGTCCAGTTCCTTGCGGATTTCGCTTGCCGAGCGACGGATCTCGTCGGTTGCATCGGCAAAGCGGCCAATGGCCTCCTCGACCGACTTGCGCAAGGTATTGCGCAGGTGGTCGGCGGCCTGGTCGGATTTTCCGGCGGCTTCGGCCAGCATGCGCTCGACATCCGACAGCGAACCGGAAATGCCACCGCGCATGCGCTCGGCCAGACCCCGGGCGCGCTGTTCGGCGTCGGCAATCGTGCCTTCGAGCGCACGGCTGGCTTCCTGGCTGGCCCCCATCAGGGCTGCCCGCATGCCGTCTGCCGTCTGCTCGGCACGGTCTTGCGTCTGCGAAAGCTGCTGGTCGATGTCGGCGAGCGAGCCGGTCAGGTGTTCGCGCAGCAGGGTGCCCATTTCCAAAGAGCGTTCGCCGGCGCGCTGGAAGGCGCCATCGACGACACCTGAAAGGTTGCGCATATTGGCTTCAATTTCCTCCGAGCGCTTGACGAGCCCGACCGACAGCGCACGCAGCGCATCCTGGCGTTCAGCAAGCGTGCTGGCAAGGTTCGACTGGGCAGCGCCGAGAAGCGAGGACGCCTGATTGAGCACGGAGGTATATTCGTCAAAGCGACCGACGATGCCGCCGACCTGCGACAGGGTTTCTCCGGAAATCTGGCTGAGGCGATCGACATTGTTTTCGAGAAGCCGGCTGGAGCTCGACACCATGTCGGCCGCCCGCGTGCTGGCATCGGTAAAGCGGGACGCAGTCTGCTCAAGACGCTGGTCGGCCTGGCCGAGCTTTTCGGCCGCCTGGGCAACCGAGAGGCCGATGTCGCGCGCGGCATGCTCGACAAGGCTTGCAATGCCCGAATTGCTGTCTTCCAGACGCGTGATCAGATCGTTGACGCTGGTGGCAAGGCTGTGTTCGCTGTTGCGGATCGTTCCGGCAGCCTGCTGGGTGCGCTCGGAAATGGCAGCCAGCGTTTCATTGGTGCGCGAGGAGATCGCCTCGACGAGCGAGCCGTTTTCCGTGCGCAGGCGCTGTGCATTCTGCTCTGCCGCTGCAATGAGACGTTCCGCGCTGTCGCTCGCCGCCGCGGCAAGACGTTCCGCAGCGGTGCGACCGGTTTCGGCATACTGTTCGACCACCGGACGGGCTTTCTCGTCGATGAGGCGCGACAGTTCCGCCGATCGGGCCGAGAGCATGGAGTTCAGATCGCGGGAGCGGGTGTCGAGGCTCGACCGGATCGCTTCGCCGCGTGCTTCAAGCGCCTTGTCGACGGCTTCAAGCGCGGCATTGAGATCGCCGGTGGTTTCGCTGAGTGCAGCACGCAAGCTGTCGCTGCGGGCTGCAACCGTCTGGTCGACGGACTTCAGCGTCTCCTCGATGCTGCCGGCGGTCTGCGCCAGCGAAGAGCGGATGGCAGAGCCACGGTCCTCGAGCGTGCGCTCGGCTTCGCCCAGCGCCTCGGTGATCCCGCCAATCTGACGCTGCACCACCGTTTCGGCTTCCGAAACCTTGTGCATGATCGAATTACCGGCCTCCGAGAAGGCCTGGGCGACAGCTGCCGCCTGACCGGCCAGCCGGTTCTGCGTTTCGCTGACGCGGCCGGCGATCTCGTTGGAGCGCTCTTCCAGCGCGCGGGCAAAGTCCTGGTGGCGCTGGTCCACGGTTTCGGCAAACTTCGCGCCGGCCGTGTTCAGGGTCTCGGCGGAGCGCATGGCTTCGCTGTCGAATTCCTGAGCGGCTGTGGTGACGGCGTCGCGCAGCGACGTGGCAAGCGCCGAAGCCTTGCCTTCGATGGTGCGGCTGACATTGTCGAGACCCATGGTGATGGCGCGGTCCATGGTGGACAGACGCTCATCGACGCGGGCGGTGCCGGCCTCGAAGCTGCCGGAAATGCGGTCGGTTGCTTCCGCGCTCAGGCGCTCGAACGCAGTGGTGCCCTGGGTGAGGGTATCTGCGATGCGCGCGACGCTTTCGGTATTGACCCGTTCCAGCTCGGCGGTGCGTTCGGCAAGCGTCTGCGACAGGCTCATGCCGACGCCTTCCACCATGCCGGATACATTGCCGATCTGGTTGCGGATGCGGTCCTCGAGCCCGACGAAGGTATCCTCGATACGGTGACCGGTCCGGTCGAGCGTCGCCGATACACCACCGACGGTTTCCTCGACGCGGCTGGAGAACTGGTCGGCCGATGCGGTAATGTCGCGGGCAGCGTCGCCCAGCCGGTCGGCAATATTGCCGGCGGTGTCGCGCAGGCGTGTCTCCAGCTCGATGCCGGCAGTGTCGATGACGCCGCGCAGGGCGTCCTGCTGGTTTTCCAGCGACATTTCCAGCATGCCGGTGCTGGTGGCGATCGTGGTGCCAAGCGAGGTCGCCTGGTCAAGCAGGAGATCGCTCAACTGTGCCTGCGCATCGGTGAGCGTGGCCGACAGCGTCTCGGTGCCACCGGCAAGTGTTGCGCGCATGCGCTCGTGGCCAGTGTCGACCGTATCGGACAGGCGCTGGCTACCGGTATCCATCAGGTCGGCGAAGCGCTGCTGGCCGGAACCGATCACGCCCTCGACGCGACCGATGCCCTGGCCGAGCGTTTCCTCGAAGCGCTGCGTGCTGTCGGCAAGGCTTGTTCCGATACGCTCTGCCGCGCCACCGATGGTTCGGTCGATCGCATCATGCCCGATGACGATGGTGCGCGCGAGTTCGGCATGGCGGCTTTCCAGCGTCTGGTCGAGACGCTGCTGGTTCTCGCCATAGGTCGCCCGCAGCGTTTCGGTGCGGCTTGCAAAACTGTCGCCGATGCGCTGATCGGCCTGTTCGACCGTTGCCATGAGCGCTGCGGCCTTCTCGTCGACAAGGCTCGACAGCCGGTCTTCGCTGAGCGAGATCGTGGCGCTGAGCGCCATCGTGTGATCATCGAGCACTTCGCCCAGGCGGTTGCCGGCGCTGTTCACCATGTCGCCGAATTCGTTGACGCGACGGCCGAGATCGGCATCGATGCGCTGATGACCTTCGGACAGCGTGCGCGACATCGTCTCCGAGAGGTTGGACAGGCGGTCCTCGCTGAGCGAGATGGTGGTGCTGAGCGCCATGGCCTGATCATCGAGCATGTCGCCGAGGCGCGTGCCGGCACCGCTCACCATCTCGCCAAATTCGTTGACGCGGCGGCCAAGATCGCTGTCGATGCGCTGGTGCCCGTCGGACAGCGTCTGCGCCATCGTGTCGATGCGGCTGTCGAGGAGACTGGACAGGCGCTCCGGTGCGCCGGCGACCGTCTGCTCAATGGCGTCGGCCTTTTCCACGATGACCGACTGGAAGCGCTCATGTCCAGCTTCGAGCGACTGGATAAGCGAGACTGACCGGTCCGTCAGCCGTTCTTCGAAACGGCCCTGGCTTTCGGCAAGGGCATTGGCGAGCTGGCTGCTGCGTTCGCTCAGAACCGCATCCATGCGCTCATGGGCCTGGCCGAGGCTGCCGGTGATTTCCGCGGTGCGCTCGCTTAAGGTCCCTGACATGGCGGCATGGCGGCCATCGAGACCTTCGATCAGGTCCTGAGCGTGGGTATCGAAGCTTTCGATAAAGATGCTGCTGCGAATTTCCAGATCGTCGTTGAAATCGCGGCTGCGCTGTTCGAACCCTTCGGTCAGCTGGCGGGTGCGCTCGTCCATCGTGTCGGTGAATTCGCGCGTCGTCTGCTCGATGGCGCCGGAGATCTGGCGGCTGCGCTGGTCAAGGCTCTCGGCAAGCGTCTGGGCACGGGCACCCAGCGTTTCGTCGAGAGCGGTTGTGCGGGCGTCGAGATCGTCCACAAGGCCGCGGCTGCGCTGGTCGATGCTGTTGGTGAGCGAGCGGGCGCGCATGCCAAGCGCTTCGTCAAGCGCCGTGCTGCGTGTATCGAGATCCTCGACAAGGCTGCGGCTGCGCTGATCGAGATTTTCTGTGAGGGCGCGGGCACGGGTATCGAGGCTTTCGTCCAGCGTGCGGCTGCGGCTGTCCAGATCCTCGATCAGGATGCGGCTGCGGTTGTCGAGGCTTTCGTCGAGCACGCGGGCGCGGGCGTCAAAGCCTTCGGTGAGCTGGCGGGTGCGCGCATCCATCGTGTCGGCAAGCGTGCGCGCCCGTTCGTCCAGATTGTCGGCGATCGTGCGGGCATGGCCACCCAGCGTCTCATCGAGCGTGCGGCTGCGGCTGTCGATGCTTGCCTCGAACCCGCGGGCACGGGTGTCGAAGCCTTCGGTGAGCTCACGGGTGCGGGCATCCATGGTCTCGGCAAGTGCACGGGTGCGTTCATCGAGCGTATCGGAGATCACGCGGCTGCGGCCGTCGAGATCCTCGACGAGGCGGCTGCTGCGGCTGTCGAGGCCTTCATTGAGGACGCGGTTGCGCTCTTCGAGCTCTGCCGTCAGGCGGCGGGTGCGGCTGTCCAGCACCTCCCCCAACTGGCTGGTGTTCGTTTCCAGCGTGTTTTCGAGAATTTCCTGGCTGGTGCCGAGGGTGGTTGCGAGCGTCAGCGAATGGTCGGTGAAGGCCGAGCCGATGCGTTCGATGCTGGTCGACAAAATGCCTTCCAGCGCATCGGAGCCGCCCGAAACCGTGTCGCGGATGCTGGACAGGCTTTCGGTCAGCTTCGAGCCGAGCGTGCCAGCGCGCTGGTCAAACGCCGTGGTGAATTCTTCCAGACCGGTATCGAAGGTCGCGCTGAGCTGGCCGATCGTCCCCTGCAGGCGTTCTTCAAAGAGGCCGGTGCGCAGCTCGAAATCCATGACGGTGTCATCGGCGGCGTTCTGCAGCGTCTGGCGGAAGCTCGCGCCCTTGTCGTCCAGCGAGCGGTTTAGCGTGCTGAGCACAGTGCCAAGCGAGCTGGTGATGGTGCGCTCGCCATCGGTCAACGTCTCGTTGATTTCGCGGGTGCGCGCCAGAAGGGTCTCGTTGAGGAGACGGGTGCGCTCGTTGAGCGCGGCATTCAGCTTGTCGGTGCTGGCGTCGAGCGTCGAGGCACGGGTTTCGAACTGGCCGAGGATCTCGTTGCCGCGCTGAGAGAGCGTCGAGCCGAGCTGCTCCAGGCGCGTATCGAATTCGATGGCAAGCGAGGAGCCAGACGCGGTGAGGGCCTCGATCAGGCCATCGGTCTTGGCAGACAGGAGCGAACCGAGCGCATCGCCGGCCGCATTGGTCTTGGCCATCAGGACAGCGGCGCGGGTGTCGATCATGGAGGCAAAAGCCTCGCCGGATGTAGCCAGACGCACGGCGATTTCTTCGGTCGCGAGCGACAGCTCTTCCTTCATGTTCTCGTGCACGCCCACGATGGAGCTGCGGATGCGCTCGGCATGGTTGACGATGGCATCGCGCTCCGAACCCAGTTCATGCACGAGGCCGCGCACGCGCATTTCATTGTCGGCGTAGCTGCGCTCCAGCGCATTGACCTCGGAATGGACGAGCGTTTCCAGTTCGGTGGCGCGCGCAATGGTGCGCTCGATACCTTCGTTCATCGCTGAAACTTCGCGGCGCACGGCCTGGCCGACGCTCATGATCCGTTCCGATGCGATGGTTTCCGGCTCCGACAGGCGAAGTGCGACTTCGGCCATGGAGCGGGCAGCATTGCGCAGATCCTGCGCGCGCGCCATCATGATGGCGAAGGCAAAGAACAGCATGACCGGCACAAGCACGCCGATGAAGACGGCAACAACGCCGGGCATGGCGACGAGATCGGCAACGGAGGACACACGCCAGATCTGCCCGCCATAGAGCAGCTGGGCAAGGCCCGCGCCGCCAATGGCCCAGAGCAGCGAGACGATACCGGCATTGCGCAGAGAAGAGCGCATCGAACCGCCGTCAAGCGACCGCAGGATCGCCGGCGTGCTGCGGCGTCCGCTGTCATTGGCAGGCTCGAAACTCGGCGATTTCGGCGCGCTCGGTTCCGGCGGCACCGCCGGGCGGCTCGCCTCCGGCGGACGAGCGCGCGGAGCGGAAGACTGGCCGGATGACGGGGTTGCGCGCTGCGTCGGCGTTTCTGGCACCTTGATGGCCTCCCGGGCAGGGGGAACGGGCTTTTTCGGCGCTGCCGGCTGCATCGCTTCCTCGAAGTCGATCTTCAGCGCGTCTTCCAGCGCCTGAAACGCCGTTTCGTCGATCGACTCGTTGTTCGGATTCTTCGCCATGCGGTTACGCCTCGTTACCATACTCGTCCGGCTGATCGTGGGTCCCACCCTGCCGCGTGAGGCGAAACTCTCGATCCGGCCGTACCGGGAAACGCACCGGACATACAGCCGGCGAGGTTACCCGTTCACTATCAACCCGGAGAGCCTTCTGTCGCAAAGACGTCATAAGAAAGGCTTGTCCGGCTCCAGAACCGGCTCCGGGCGCATTGCCCACACCAGTTTCAGTCGTACTGTAGTGGCACATTCGCTATCCAGACACAATTCGGGCCAATGGCGCGGTCTGGACGCATTGCCTTTGTTAACAGATTTTAAACGGCAATTTAACGAGTTTTCTCTTGCTTTCGTGTGGCTTACGGGAAATTAACCATACGGGAAGAAAATTCGCCGCGAATGCGCCGGAATTTAACCGGATAGCGAACTGTCCCCGGCAGGATCGGGGACCGGATGCACGGCTCGGGGACACGACCCCGGCTGAGACGCATCCTGCAAGACAGGGAGCCGACTGCCTGGTACTGCGCGCTTGCAGCAAAGGCCCGTCTGTTCCATATGGCAACAGAGGATGGACCGGTTCATGACCGCGGTCAGTATTGCTTTCGACATGCCCGATAACGGAAACAACAGCCACTCCAGCGAATCCCGTCCGATCGACTTCGCCCATCTTGCGGTGCAGACGATGGGCGACAAGGAGCTGGAAGCGGAAGTACTGCATCTGTTTGCCCGTCAGGCGCGGGCAGCACTTCAGGAAATGGCGGGCGGGGCGAATGATGAGGTGGTTGCCGCAGCCCACCGGCTGCGCAGCGCCGCCAATGCGGTCGGCGCGTTTGCCGTTGCCGCGGCAGCGCTTGCCGTGGAGACCGATCCGGACAATGCCGCTGCCCGCGTGGGCGTTGCCGCAACCGTGATCGAGGCGGAAAACTTCATCCTGAAACTGTCGCGTTAACAGGACCGGACAACAGAAGCGGGCAGGGTGGGCCACCACCTCCTGCGCTCATTCGGCTCCGCGCCGGCGAAGGCGTCTGTTAAAACGGGTCAAAACGTTGACTGATGCGGCGATTTGTCGGAAGACAACGCCGTTTTTGAGTTCAGTTTGCAAGGACCCGCCATGACGCAACTCACCATCGTCGCCTTCGACGGAACGCGCTTCGACATCAATGCGGAGCCCGGCTCCACCGTGATGGAAAATGCCGTCCGCAATTCCGTCCCCGGCATCGATGCCGAATGTGGCGGCGCCTGTGCCTGTGCCACCTGTCATGTCTATGTCGATGATGCCTGGACGGCAGCCGTCGGCGGCCCGGCGCCGATGGAGGAGGACATGCTTGATTTCGCCTTCGACGTGCGCCCCACTTCCAGACTTTCCTGTCAGATCAAGATCACCGACGCGCTCGACGGGCTGGTGGTCAATGTGCCCGAGCGCCAGGGCTGAACGTGCGTCAGGGCTGACCAGGCGCCAGGGCCTCTGGGACCAAGCGAAAAAAGACGCCCCGCTCGCGCAAGAGCTGCGAGCGAGGCGAAGGCGGGCGTATCACTGTCGAGCGAGGGAGGGACCGCTTACAGCTTGTCGATACGCCAGGAGAACACCGGAAAAACATCGAAATTTCAAAGGCCAGTCTATTCAGCTTCCAGCCTGCGCTGGCATGCATGCGATATGCGCCTGTGACTGCATCGGTGGCGCCAGGCGCCGGACCGGTCTAAGGGCGGTCACCGTTGTCGGATGCGCCGCCACGCCAGCGACAACGGTGACCGAACTTCAGGGAACCTCGTATCGTCCAGCCCCCTCAGTGATTTTGACTATATAAGGTTTCCGGCACATACGATACTGGAAGAAATAACCAGTTATTCACCACAGGTTGCGCAAGCCCCACGCAAGCCTCGAGGCCGGCCCGGACGCGGGACAGGACGGATCGAACGGCGGCATCCAGTTTCCGGCGGAAAATCGTCTTGATGTTTGAAGAGCTTACTCTGTTGCACCGGTGCGGTGCTTGAGAAGGCGCATCATGCGCGCCTCGAAATTCTTTGCCTCGACCATGTCGAATCGCAGCTGCTCTGCGTCATGGGCGTCGATCTCACGCCGGCTGGTGTCGCCGACCTGCCTTTCCAGCACCGCGCAGCTTCGCTGAGACGGGAGAGCGCGCAGCGCCTGCTCCAGGGTGCGGGCATGCTGGCGGGCAATTTCCGCGTGGCGCTCCTCGTGCCGCTTGATATCGGCCGACAGTGTGTCCCAGATCAGTGCGAGCGAGGGATCGGAGCGCTGGCGGTTCTTCCAGCGGGGCAGGGTGATGCGGGTCGACAGCGTGACATTGACATCGCCGATCGAACAGCGTCCCTCGCTTTCGTGATAGGTTATATCGCCGCCGAACTTGATCTCCGTGGCGCCGGGGTGGCGAAAACCGGTCGCCCCGGTCAAGGGTCCGCGCCGCGACAGTTCGGCATCGAGATCTTCGGCGGTGCGGCCGCTGATGGAGAAATACGAATAGGTCTTGGTGATCTGCGCCGCATCGCTCGGCATGACGGGAACGACGAGAAAGACCAGGCATGCCTTCAGAGACAGGGTGCGATGGCGCATTGAAGACATTCTGGTGCCTGTGTCATTGAGTTTGGAGAGAGCTTGGGGCATAGGCCTTTGCATCGCAACAGATGCTTTGCGAAATTATTCGCAAGCGACGGGATTGGCTTTCACGTGACATCGGGCGGCAACACCATCTGGCAGGTTGGCGGCGGGCGTTCGCTGACACTTGGCACGCAGGGCCACCTGATGGCCATCATCAATGTCACGCCCGATTCGTTTTCCGATGGCGGCCGGCATCTGTCGGTAGAGGCGGCAGTGCGCCATGCGCTCGCCTGCGTCGAGGCCGGCGCCTCTCTTCTCGACATCGGTGGCGAATCGACCCGGCCGGGGGCCGAACCGGTCGATCCGGCCGAGGAGCAGGCTCGCGTGCTGCCCGTCATCGAAGCGCTCTCGGGCCAGACCGATGCGCTGATCTCCATCGACACCTACCGGGCCGAGACGGCGCGCCTTGCTATCGCTGCCGGTGCCCATATCGTCAACGACGTCTACGGGCTGCGCCATGATGCGCAGATGGCGAAGGTGGTGGCCGATACCGGCGCCGGTCTCGTGATGATGCATACCGGGCGCGGGCGCGAGGAAGACAAGCGCGCCGACGTGGTGGAGGACCAGCTGTGGTTCTTTGAAAATGCGCTGAAGACGGCCGAGGAGGCCGGCATCGCGCGCGAAACCATCGTGCTCGATCCAGGCTTCGGCTTTGCCAAGAACCGTACGGAAGATTTTGCGCTGATGGCCCGCTTTGAGGAATTGCACGCACTGCGATTCCCGTTCCTCATCGGCACCTCGCGCAAGCGGTTCATCGGCAGCGCCACCGGGCGTGAACAGCCAAGCGATCGTGATGTCGGCACTGCCGCGACCACGGCGCTGCTGCGGCTGGCCGGGGCTTCGATTTTTCGCGTGCATGACGTGGCAACCAACCGGGATGCCCTGCGCATCGCAGATGCGGTGCTTGCCGCGCGACGGGAGACAGACGTGTGAGTGTTTATACCATCACCCTGAAGAACTGCGCCTTTTATGCGCGCCACGGCGCCCTGCAGGAGGAGGCCGTTCTCGGACAGCGTTTCTTCGTCGATGCCGAGTTCGAGCTGCCGGCAGGACGGGCCCTCAGCGACGACGATCTGAGCGCCACCATGCATTACGGCCATGCCTTCGAGGTGATCGAAAAGGTGGTGACCACGACACGCCGCGCCCTGATCGAAGCGCTCGCTCATGACGTGGCGCTCGCACTCTGCGACAGATTCCCGATGATCCGCCGGGTTGCCATTACCGTTCGCAAGCCGAGCGTTCCGATCGTCGGCATTCTCGATCATGTGGAGGTGCGTGTTGAGCATCGCCCCTGACACAGCATCGCCTGCCCTTGCCGCCATCGGCCTTGGCGGCAATCTCGGCGATCCGCGCCAGAACATGGCGAATGCCCTTCGCGAGTTCGATGCGAGACAGGACTGCCGCGTGCGGGCGGTCTCTCGACTCTACCGCACGCCGCCCTGGGGCAAGACCGATCAGGCGGACTTTTTCAATAGCTGTGCGCTCATCGAAACGCAGCTTGCGCCGGAGGCCCTCCTTGATCTCTGTCTGTCGATCGAGCGGGGGATGAAGCGGGTGCGCATCGAGCGCTGGGGGCCGCGCACCATCGATATCGACGTGCTTACTTACGGCGACCGGGAAATCCATGTGGAGGGGCTGGACGTGCCGCATCCCCGCATGGTGGAACGCGCCTTCGTTCTCCTGCCGCTGTCCGACATTGCAGCGACCATGACGGTTGACGGCAAGACCGTTGCCGCATGGGCGGCACTCTCCGATGCGACGGGAATAGAGGTGGCGGACGACAGCAACGACTGGTGGCGCTGAGCGCATTTTTTCCGCGCGCAGCGTCTTGGTGTTTGGCTACTATTCGATGGAGCCGACGGCCAGTTGATCCATGTCGCGCGTCAGCGACAGGCCGATCACCGGCACCATGGTCTCTTCCACCTTCACCGAAATGGTGATGTTCATCGAATTGCTGTCCTGCATGCGGGCAACCATGGCGCCGTTGAGCTTGGCGCGGTTGATGCCAAGCACGATCTTGTCGCCATTGATGGCGCCGGACACGATGTCGAGACCCTTGCCATCGGCACCATCGAGAAACTTGCCGGTATAGCTGCCGCCCGTCTGGGAGATGACCGCCGACATCGGCTGCTTGAAGACGCCCACGCGGCAGATGCCGTCGAGTTTCAAGCCGGCATCGCTGTCGGTGGAAGGCTCGCCCGTCAGATTGCAGGTGAACTTGGTGCCCTTGTACTTGCCAGCGACGATTTCACCCGGACCTTTCCAGGCGCCTGCGGCACTTTCGAAAAAGGCCTTGTCGCGCGGGCCCGCGGCGGCCGTGTTCATCGTCGCCAGAAGGGCGACGGAGATGGCGGCAAAAAACCCACCTTTGAGGGAAGAGATGCGCGAGACCATAAAACTTTCCTTGGGCGAGCAGCGTCCTGAACAAGGTGATTTTATATCGCGAATGGTTAACGAGCGGTTTATTTATGGTATTTGCGGGCAGGCTGCGGTGTGTGCCGGCCAGCCTTGCGCCGGCCTGTTCAGGAGCGATTGCCGGTCGCGGTGATATCGGAGAGGAAATCGCCGATGCCGGGACGCTTCAGCGCGCTGAAGGGCAGGGGTCGGCAGAGATCCATGGCGGCGATGCCGATTCGCGCCGTGAGCAGCCCGTTGATGACGCCTTCGCCAAGCCGGCTCGACAGTTTTGCCGCAAGTCCATGCCCCAGCACCTGCTGGGCAATACCGTCGCCGACGGCAATCGATCCGGTGACGGCAAGATGCGCAACGACGTCACGCAACAGGCGCAGCAGGCCGATCGTGCCCGGGCGTCCGCCGTAAAGCTCGGCCATGGCGCGCACGAGGCGGGTGACTTCGAAGAGGACATAGGCGAGATCCACCACCGCGCGGGGACTGATGGCGGTGACCACCGATGTCCGCTTGGAGGCGCCGAGGATCAGTGCGCGGGCACGGATATCGAGCGGCCCCAAAAGCTCGCGCTCGGCAAACTCGATCAGCTGCGGCCCGTCGATGATATCGTCTTCCGTTGCCTTCAGCGCAGCGCGTCCACGCGCGGTTTCCGCCCGGTGGGACAGCACCGTTTCCAGCCGCGCCACCAGCGCGCGGGCAGCCTTGGCGCCCGGCGCCTTCAGTGCCTCCTGCGCCTCCGCCTTCAGCGATTGCACCGCCGAAAGCCGCATGAGGCCAAAGATTTCGCGCGCCACGACGACGGCAAGCGCCAGCACGGCCACGGCAAGCACCGCAACGGCCGTATAGCCCAGCCAATCGGCCCGCGAAAACAGATCGCGCACCACCTGATCGGCCCAGAGCCAGAAGGCGAGCGACAGGAAGGTGCCAAGCGCGCCAAGCGCAAGCTTGCCCCAGGAGAATCGGCGTTTGCGTGGCACCGCGACCTCGAGTTCCACAGCATCGAGCGCCTGCGGCGTCACGAACGGATCCTCCTCGTCGGGCGTTACGGTAAATCCGTCGTCGAAACTGCGCGGCGCGCGAGGCGTCTGTGGCCTGTCTTCCGGCAGAACGAAGGCGCCGGGGCGCCGCGGCGGGACGGGGGACAATGGGTCGCTCATCGGCGGGTCCTTGCGGCTTTATTCACACAATCAGGGGCTTGCCGGTCTCTTCTCATGCAAGCCTGTCTCCGATCAGGAACTGCAGGGCGCGATCGAGACGGATATGTGGCACGGACAGCTGGATGCCGCCCGTGTTTTCCTCGACGGAGGGCGGGCGAAACCGCACGATATTGATCGGCGGCGGCGCGCCCTCTTCAGGATTTTCCGGAGGTTCCTTGAAAAATGAATCCGGTTTGACCGGCAAGTCACCGGGAAAGATCGCGGTTTTGCGGTTGCCGTCAAAAATCTCCCCATTGATTTTCTCCCCGGCCATCGGCGTTCCCGTGATCACCGGCAACACCTCGCCATCCTGACGCACGGTCGCCTCGCGGGTTGCTCGCACCGAGGCGATGGCCATCACATCAATCCCGGCGCCGGCCATGCCGATGCGCTCAACCGCCCGGTCGACCAGCCGACGCGTCAGGGCCTCCAGCCGGTCATGGCTTTCGTGATGCAGGTGATCGGCCTTGGTGGCGGCGACCAGCACCTTGTCGATCCGCCTTCCGAGCAGTGACGACAGAAGGGAATTGCTGCCGGGCCGGAAGCAGGCCAGCACATCCGACAGCGCCCGTTCCAGATCCTGCACGGCTTCGGGTCCGCGGTTCAACGCCTGCAGCGCGTCGATGAGCACGATCTGCCGGTCGAGACGGGCAAAGTGTTCGCGGAAGAACGGTTTCACCACCACGGACTTATAGGCCTCGAAACGGCGTTCCATCATGGCGCCGAGCGTGCCCTTCTCGAAGCGGGTTTCACCGAGGTTGGGAAGCGGCGTAAAGGTGAGCGCCGGCGAGCCATCGAGATCGCCCGGCATCAGGAAACGGCCGGGGGGAAGCGTCGACAGCGAGCGTTCGTCGGACTTGCAGGCCTTCAAATAGGCGGCAAAGGCCTCCGCCAGACGCCGCGCCGTCATCTCGTCGGCGGGCGCTGCCGGATCGACGCTTTCAGCCAGCGCCATCCAGTCCTTTGCCAGTTCGTGACGAATGCCGCCACGCGCCAGCTCCACGGTCTTGTTGGAAAACGTGCGGTAATCCTGGCCGAGCAGCGGCAGGTCGAGAAGCCACTCACCGGGATAATCGACGAGATCGATCGAGAGTTTTCCGGCGGAAAAGAAACGGCCCCAGCCGGACGCGCTCTGGAACTGCAGTGTCAGGCGCAGCTCAGAAATGGCACGGGTCGAATCGGGCCAGATGCGCTCGCGCACCAGCGCCTGGATGTGATCTTCGTACTGGAAGCGCGGAATGGCATCGTCCGGCTGCGGCTCCAGACGCACAGATGACAATCTGCCGGAGCGGGCCGCCTCAAATAGCGGCAGGCGACCGCCGTGCAGCAGATTGTGCACGAGCGAGGAAATGAACACCGTCTTGCCTGCCCGCGACAGGCCGGTGACGCCGAGCCGGACCGTCGGATGAACGAGGCCGCTTGCCCGGTCGGCAAGATTGTCCAGCGCAATCAGCGCGTCGTCGCGAAAAGAGGTGAGGGATGTGGCCAAGGCAGGAACCCGTTGATGCTTCGTATTTCGCATATAGGCATCCCGGCCCGCGGATAAAGGGGATGCTTGGCTCACGGCGCTGCCCATAGGCGCGCCGCGGGCAACCGTTCCTGCGGGAAACCGGCGCCTTCAGGCCGTCAGGAAATCGCGCAGCGACCAGCTGCCGGCAAGGGCTGCGACCGGCCCGCCATGATCGAGTACCGCAAGGCCTGCCGTCGGATAGCCGCTCGGAATGACGGCGCTGGCGCGGTCCGGGCCGATCATCGCCTCCAGCAATTCCTCCATGGTGGGGTTATGGCCGATCAGCATCACCGACTGCTGCTCCGTCTGGGCCGACAGCACCGACAGATAGGTCTCCAGCGGGCCGTTATAGAGCTCGTCGATCATCACCAGGTCGATCTCACCGCCGAAGGCCCGGTGCATGGCATCGGCCGTTTCCTGGCATCGCACGGCCGTCGAGGAGATCAGGAGATCCGGCCGGTAGCGCTTGTCGGCGGCAAGCGAGGCGACCAGTTCGGCCTCCGCATAGCCATGGTCGTCCAGCGTGCGATCGAAATCGCGTCCGCCCGGTTCCGGCCAGCCGGAACGGGCATGGCGCATCAGGTAAATCCGGGAGGGCGGTGGTGAAACAATGATCATGGGCAGTCCGCGCTGGGGATCGGATGGGCCGGCGGGGGACCATCGGATCGTTGCTCAAGATGATCGAGTATCCTGCCATGCGCGGCGGCGTCAACTGTTCCGTCGCACGGCACAGCGGACGCGCCAACCCGTGACCCGGCTGGCGCCGGCTTCTGGCACCCTTCTCAAAAACGCATAAGGAATAGCCATTTAGCCGATTTTTGTGTCAATTTTAAAAATGCCTTATGCGCGACCACAAGGCTTGAATCAGCATAGAGGAATGGAGTATAGACCCGGCGTGAGAGCTGTTCTTCAGGAGAATCGCGTTGAGTGAGAAGATCGACCTTAGCAGCTACGTCCTCTCGGAAGAAGACGAATTCATGAATGCCAATCAAAAGGCATACTTCCGAGCCAAGCTCATTGCCTGGAAAAATGATATCCTCCGTGAAGCGCGGGAAACGCTCGGCCACCTTGCTGAAGAAAGCGCCAATCATCCCGATCTTGCAGACCGAGCCTCGTCAGAAACCGACCGTGCCATCGAGCTTCGTGCTCGCGACCGCCAGAGAAAGCTGATCTCCAAGATCGATGCGGCTCTGCAGCGGATCGATGACGGCACCTATGGTTACTGTGAAGAGACCGGCGAGCCGATCGGCTTGAAGCGCCTCGACGCAAGGCCGATCGCCACGCTGTCCATTGAGGCACAGGAACGTCACGAGCGCCGCGAAAAGGTCTATCGCGACGAGTGAGACATCCTGCCCCTTTTGGGGTATCAGGGACTTAGATTTCCAGGCACGCATTTTTTGCGTGCCTCTTTTTTTGTCTCTTGTGGTGTGGCGTCTGAGAGCGTGTCTGCGGCGCTGACGCCGGACTGATCAGCGCACGTCAAACATCCAAGCCGTTTTTTGGCCGAATGGGGCCTATCGGTTGTCGCGCGTGAGGGACATTTCGCCGAAAATGCGGGCGATCTCGGTTTGCAGCGAGGGGTCCGGCGTCGCACCTGTCACGCGCGCCATGGCCGGATCGCGCCTGGCCGTCATCGGCGGCGTTCCGGGGGCGGGCGGGTTGGCGCGGTCATCCGGACCGGCGGCCAGGCCATTGGCCATTTCCTCTTCCAGAATGCGGTCAAAGGCGCTGCCGAGCGGACGTTCGGCTGGAGACGTCGGCGAAACGGGCTTTGCCGCAGTGCTGGCCGGTACCGATGGGGCGGACAAGGGCTGGGGATTTGCCGAAGCCGCTGGCGCAATCGCAGCGGCGGACGGCGCACGGGCCGGTTCGGGCGTGACAACCGGCTCCCTCTCCGGCGTCGGCTGAAACACGCGGCGACGGGCAGCGTCCAGCGCATCGCTTGCCGCATCGAGACCGGCAGGTGCAGTGCCGCCGGCGACGGGGGCGCTTGCAGGCGAGGCTGCGGCCGCAACGCCGGCGGTCGCCATCACGGGCGCGGCCGGTTCCGAAGCGGCTTTGGCGGAGGGCGCGGCACGCGCGCGGTCGCGATCGCTCACTCTCTCCTCGCGGTCCGCCTGCGCTTCGCTTGCTACACCCGTGTTAAGCGCGCGAGGTGCGGCGCGCACCTCCTCCTGGGGTTTTGCCGGTTCCGGTCGCGCCGTTGCAGCGCTTTGCGGTGCAGGTTCTGCGCGCTGGCTTGCAAGCTGGCGCGGCGGGGCGGCAATCATCGGCTGGCGGGAAGTGGCCTCCAGCCGCGGGTCCGAAGGCTCATCAAGGGCTTGCGGGGCGCGCAGCGCCTGCTGTTCGGCAAGCGGGCGGATGCCGCTTTCGATCACCACATCCGTCGGCCCGCCGATCATCACCAGATGTTCCACGTCGTCGCGGCGCACGAGCACGATACGGCGGCGCGCATCGACAGCGGCCGCATCCAGCACCTGCAGGCGCGGCTGGCGATTCTTGCCGCCGCGCAGGAAGGGCGACGGGCCGCTGCGCCGGCGCAGGAGCCACAGCACGACCACCAGCAAGACAAGGCCAAGGCCGACGGCTGCCACGGCAAGCATGAGGTTGTAGGGATTTACACCGCTCATCAATTCCATGTCTCTGCTGCTCCTTCGCGCTTTCGTCTCTGCTGGTCCGGCTTTGGCCGGATCTGCCAACGCGCTTCGACGCCTGTCGTTTGGTCGCACGCTAGCCAGCCGGCAAGCCCGCGGCAAGCATGCGGGCTGAAACAAGGTGTGCCGGCCATCGGCCGCACGCACTGCCTTGCGTCGTCCATTATGGCAGATATGGACGGATGCGGGTAATCGGCAATAGGAATATGAATGTCGTCAACGGGTTTCTGGCGCCGGGCGCTTTTTGCAGGGTCCGCAAGTTGCTATGGAAGAGGAATGGACCGATTCCATGGCCGCGAGTGTTCAGTAACCGGTCGAAATGCGAGGTGGAATGACGAAGTCGCGACCGATCGGCAGTTATGACGCGCCTTTGGTAGACCGGGGAACGCGCGGCGGAACTGTGCTCAGGCTTCTGCTGCTGGCACTGGTTCTGGTGGGCGTCGCCATCGCCTTCGTCGTCTTCAAGGAAGCCATGGACAACGAGATCGTGCTGGGCGTGCTCGGCGTGCTGGCCATGGTCGGGATCTTTTTCATCGTCTCCTCGATGATCGGTCTCGTCGAGGTGATGCCGAAATCCCGCTCCGACGAATTTGCCGCCAGCTATCTGGCAGGCCATGCCGATGGCATTCTGATCACCGACGAGCGGGGGCGTATTCTTTATGCCAATGCCGCCTATGGCAAGCTGACGGGCGCGACCAAGGCGAGCAATGCGCAATCGCTGGAAGCGCTTCTATCGAAAAACCGCGAGGCGACCGAGGCGCTCTACCGCCTGACCGCGGCACTGCGCGACGGACGCGAGGGACACGAGGAGTTTCGTCTGCTAAAACCGCTCGGACGCGGCACGGCGAACGGCTCCGGGGCGCACTGGTATCGGCTGAAGGCCCGCATCCTCGTCTCGCCGCTTTTGCCGATCCCGCTCGATGTCTGGCAGATTGCCGACATTACCTCCGAACGCGAGGAGCAGGAGCGGTTTTTCCGCGAGTTGCAGAACGCCATCGACTATCTCGACCACGCCCCCGCCGGCTTCTTTTCCGCCGGCAAGAAGGGCGAGGTGTTTTACCTCAACGCCACACTTGCCGAATGGCTGGGCCTTGATCTTACAAAATTCGTGCCCGGCTCCATGGCGATCTCCGACATGGTGGCGGGCGAGGGCATGGCGCTTATCCAATCCGTGCAGGCAGGGCCCGGCCAGAAGCGCACGGAAACGCTGGATCTCGATCTGCGCCGCAGCAACGGCCAGAGCCTGCCGGTGCGCCTCGTGCACAGCGTATCGTCCATGCGCGACGGCGCGCCGGGCGAAAGCCGCACCATCGTTTTGGCCAGATCCAAGGGCGAGGGCGGCGACCAGTCGGCGTCCGCCATGCGCTTTACCCGCTTCTTCAACAATACGCCGATGGCGATCGCCTCCATCGACGGCGACGGCAAGATCCTGCGCATCAATGCGCCGTTCCTGCGCCTCTTTGCCGGCGTGGTGTCACGCGATGACGTGGAGGCCGGGGCAAAGCTCGACGTGATCGTGCATGAAAGTGCGCGCACCGAACTGGAGCGCGCGCTTGCCGATGCCAAGGATCGCCAGGGCGATATCGCCCCGATCGATTGCCGCTATCCCGGCGACGAGACGCGCCACGTGCGCTTCTACGTCAATGCCGTGATCGACGAAAGCGACGAGGCGCCGGAAGAAGTGGCCATCGTCTATGCCGTGGAGACGACCGAGCAGAAGGCGCTCGAGACCCAGATGGCGCAGACGCAGAAGATGAATGCGGTGGGCACGCTTGCCGGCGGTATTGCCCATGACTTCAACAATGTTCTGACGGCGATCCTGCTCTCCTCCGACCACCTTCTGCTGCAGGCGCGGCCCTCCGACGCAAGCTTTGCCGACCTCATGGAAATCAAGCGCAATGCCAACCGCGCCGCGGTTCTGGTGCGCCAGCTGCTGGCCTTCTCGCGCAAGCAGACCATGCGGCCGGCGGTGCTGAACCTCACCGACGTGGTGGGCGACCTGCGCATGCTGGTGGACCGGTTGATTTCCGGAACCAATGTGAAGCTGGACGTGGATTACGGCCGCGATCTCTGGCCGGTGCGCACAGACCTCTCGCAGTTCGAGCAGGTGCTGATCAACCTCTGCGTCAATGCGCGCGATGCCATGCCGCAGGGCGGGCAGATCCGCATCCGCACCCGCAACGTGACGGCCGCCGAAGCCGCGGTTTTCCCGAGCGCACGCCTGCCGTCTGACGATTTCGTCATGGTGGAAGTATCCGACAATGGCACGGGCATTGCGCCGGACATCATGGACAAGATCTTCGAACCCTTCTTCACGACGAAGGAAGTGGGCAAGGGCACGGGGCTTGGCCTCTCCATGGTCTATGGCATCGTCAAGCAGTCCGGCGGCTACATCTATCCCGAATCGGAGCTGGGCAAAGGCACGACCTTCCGCGTCTTCCTGCCGCGCCATATTCCGGAACCCGTGGCGGAACGGACGGGCCACGCGCCGGCCGAGGCGCCGGCTGCTGCCCGCGTCGAAGCGGCAACCTCTGCCAAGGCCGCCGCCGACGATGTCGATCTCACCGGCAATTCCGCGGTCGTGCTTCTCGTCGAAGACGAGGAGGCCGTGCGCCGCGGCGGCAAGCGCATGCTCGAAACACGGGGCTACACCGTGCATGAGGCGGGCTCCGGAACCGAGGCGCTCGACATCATGGAGGAACTGGGCGGCAAGGTGGATATCGTCGTGTCCGACGTCGTCATGCCCGAAATGGATGGCCCCTCGCTCCTGCGGGAACTGCGCAAGACCTATCCCGACCTCAAGTTCATCTTCGTGTCGGGCTATGCGGAGGATGCCTTTGCGAGAAACCTTCCGGCCGACGCCAAGTTCGGTTTCCTGCCAAAGCCCTTCTCGCTGAAGCAGCTTGCTGTGGCCGTGCGCGAGATGCTCGACCGGGAGGATTGATCGCCCGATAACCGGCCTGAGGCGGTTCCGCAGGCGAGTTTTTAGGCGCACGGAACACAAAAAGAACACGCACCGGATTACGGTGCATTAACAAGAGGATGATCCCTCTTGCAATGTGAGAACAAAAAGTGTACATACCGATCAAGAGCTGCTTCATTGCGAGCGCGGCTGCTTTAACCTAAAGGTGGATCGGATGGCACAGAATTCATTGCGGCTCGTAGAGGATAAAACAGTGGACAAGAGCAAGGCGCTGGAAGCGGCACTGTCGCAGATCGAACGTTCCTTCGGGAAAGGCTCGATCATGAAGCTTGGCGCAAACGAGAGCGTGGTCGAGATTGAAACCGTGTCGACGGGCTCTCTGAGCCTCGATATCGCGCTCGGCATCGGCGGCCTGCCGAAGGGGCGTATCGTAGAGATCTATGGGCCGGAAAGCTCGGGCAAGACGACGCTTGCGCTGCAGACGATTGCAGAAGCGCAGAAGAAGGGCGGCATCTGCGCCTTTGTCGATGCCGAACATGCGCTCGACCCGGTCTATGCCCGCAAGCTGGGCGTTGACCTGCAGAACCTCCTGATCTCACAGCCGGACACAGGTGAGCAGGCGCTGGAAATCACCGATACGCTGGTGCGCTCGGGCGCCGTCGACGTCCTGGTCGTCGATTCGGTTGCGGCCTTGACGCCGCGCGCCGAAATCGAAGGCGAGATGGGCGACAGCCTGCCGGGTCTTCAGGCCCGCCTGATGAGCCAGGCGCTGCGCAAGCTCACCGCCTCCATTTCGCGGTCCAACTGCATGGTCATCTTCATCAACCAGATCCGCATGAAGATCGGCGTGATGTTCGGCTCGCCGGAAACCACGACAGGCGGCAACGCGCTGAAATTCTACGCCTCCGTGCGTCTCGACATCCGCCGCATCGGCGCGGTGAAGGAGCGCGAAGAGGTCGTGGGCAACCAGACCCGCGTGAAAGTGGTCAAGAACAAGATGGCGCCGCCCTTCAAGCAGGTGGAATTCGACATCATGTATGGCGAAGGCGTATCGAAGACCGGCGAGCTGGTCGATCTCGGCGTCAAGGCCGGCATTGTCGAAAAGTCGGGCGCCTGGTTCTCCTACAACAGCCAGCGCCTTGGCCAGGGGCGTGAAAACGCCAAGAGCTTCCTGCGCGATAATCCGGAACTGGCCCGCGAGATCGAGATGTCGCTGCGCCAGAACGCCGGCCTGATTGCCGACCGCTTCCTGCAGAACGGCGGCCCGGAAGCCGATGACGGTGACACGGAGCCGGACGCCTGAGCCCCTGAAGGGCGCATGGCCTGACGATTGATAACTGGATGGCGGCCGTGCATGTGGCAAAGATGCACGGCCGTTTTTCGTCGTGCTGGACAGGGTTCCGTTCCGACGATAAAAGCCAATGGATTTTTTAGCGGAAAGGCTGCTGGGGCGGCTTAGAAGGGCATGGCATGAGTGGCGTGAATGAGATCCGGTCGACCTTCCTCGACTATTTTCGCAAGAACGGTCACGAGGTGGTCTCCTCGAGCCCGCTCGTGCCGCGCAACGACCCGACGCTGATGTTCACCAATGCCGGCATGGTGCAGTTCAAGAACGTCTTTACCGGTCTTGAAAGCCGTCCCTATTCAACGGCCACCACCTCGCAGAAATGCGTGCGCGCCGGCGGCAAGCACAACGACCTCGACAATGTCGGCTATACCGCCCGCCACCTGACCTTCTTTGAAATGCTCGGCAACTTTTCCTTCGGCGACTATTTTAAGGAAAACGCCATCGAACTGGCCTGGAACCTGGTGACCAAGGGCTTTGATCTGCCCAAGGACCGGCTGCTGGTGACGGTCTATGCCGAGGACGACGAGGCGGCGGCTCTTTGGAAGAAGATCGCCGGTTTTTCCGACGACAAGATCATCCGCATCCCGACCTCCGACAATTTCTGGCAGATGGGCGATACCGGGCCCTGCGGTCCGTGCTCGGAAATCTTCATCGACCAGGGCGAGAGCGTCTGGGGCGGTCCTCCCGGTTCCCCGGAAGAGGATGGCGACCGGTTCCTGGAATTCTGGAACCTCGTCTTCATGCAGTTCGACCAGTCGGCGCCCGGCGAGCGGTCGCCGCTGCCGCGCCCGTCGATCGATACCGGCATGGGCCTCGAGCGCATGGCCTGCATCCTGCAGGGCGTCCACAGCGTCTTCGACACGGACCTCTTCCGCACGCTGATTGCTGCGACCGAAGAGGTGGTCGGCGTGAAGGCGGAAGGCGATGTGGCGGCAAGCTTCCGGGTTATCGCCGATCACCTGCGCTCCTCCGCTTTCCTGATTGCCGATGGCGTGCTTCCGTCTAACGAAGGTCGTGGCTATGTGCTGCGCCGCATCATGCGTCGCGCCATGCGCCACATGCAGCTGCTCGGTGCGCGCGAACCGCTGATGTGGACGCTGCTTCCGGCACTGGTTGGCGAGATGAGCCGCGCCTATCCGGAACTGCTGCGCGCCGAAAGCCTGATTTCCGAGACGCTGAAGCTCGAGGAAACCCGCTTCCGCGCGACACTCGCGCGCGGCCTGACGCTCCTGTCCGATGCAACGTCGGACCTCGACAAGGGCGACAGCCTGGATGGCGAAACCGCCTTCAAGCTCTATGACACCTATGGTTTCCCGCTCGACCTCACGCAGGACGCACTGCGCGCCCGTGGTATCGGCGTGGATCTCACCGGCTTCAACGATGCCATGCAGCGCCAGAAGGCCGAAGCCCGCGCCAGTTGGTCCGGCTCCGGCGACAAGGCCACCGAATCCGTCTGGTTCGAACTCAAGGAAAAGCACGGCGCGACCGAATTCCTGGGCTATGACACCGAAACCGCCGAAGGCGTCGTGCAGGCGATCGTGCGCGACGGCGCCGTGATCGAGCGGGCAGAGGCCGGAGACACCGTGCAGATCGTCGTCAACCAGACGCCGTTCTACGGCGAATCGGGCGGCCAGATGGGCGATACCGGCGTCATCTCGACGGACGGCGCAAAGCTTACCGTCACCGATACGCAGAAGAAAGGCGAGGGCCTGTTCGTCCATTCCGCCATCGTCGCTGAAGGCGCACTGAAGGCTGGCGAGCCGGTCGTCCTGACCGTCGATCACGCCCGTCGCTCGAAACTGCGTGCCAACCATTCGGCCACGCATCTGCTGCACGAGGCGCTGCGCGAAGTGCTCGGCACCCATGTGGCGCAAAAGGGTTCGCTCGTTTCGCCGGACCGGCTGCGTTTCGACGTGTCGCATCCGAAGCCGATGTCGGCCGAGGAGTTGCAGACGGTCGAAGACATGGCCAATGCCATCATCCTGCAGAATGCGCCGGTGACGACGCGCCTGATGAGCGTCGACGATGCGATTGCCGAGGGCGCCATGGCGCTGTTTGGCGAAAAATACGGCGATGAGGTCCGGGTCGTCGCCATGGGCACCGGAATTGAGGGCCAGAAGGCCGGCAAGCCTTATTCGGTTGAACTCTGCGGCGGCACGCATGTGGCAAAGACCGGCGATATCGGGCTGGTGCGCATTCTGGGCGAAAGCGCAGTCGGCTCCGGCGTGCGCCGCCTGGAAGCGGTGACCGCCGAAGGCGCGCGCGACTATCTTGCCGAGCAGGACGAACGGGTGAAGGCACTGGCAAGCGCGCTCAAGGTTCAGCCGGGCGAGGTCGTCTCGCGCGTCGAAAGCCTGCTGGACGAGCGCAAGAAGCTCGAAAAGGAACTGGCGGACGCACGCCGCAAGCTCGCCATGGGCGGCGCGCAGGGTGCCTCCGCCGATGAGGTCCAGGATCTCGGCGGCATCAAATTCCTCGGCAAGACTCTGGCCGGAATCGATGCCAAGGATCTGAAGGGGCTGGTCGATGAGGCAAAGACTGGGCTCGGCTCGGGTGTCGTGCTGCTCATTGGTGTTGGCGCCGACAACAAGGCCAGCGCCGTGGTGGGCGTGACGACCGATCTGACGGAGCGCTTCAGCGCCGTCGATCTGGTGCGCGTCGCCTCCGTGGCGCTCGGCGGTAAGGGCGGCGGTGGACGCGCCGACATGGCCCAGGCCGGTGGCCCGGACGGCGAAAAGGCCGATGCGGCCATTGCCGCGGTGGCGCAGACGCTGGCCGGCTAACCGTCCTGTTTTCCCGCGCGCGGCAAAGTTCTTGCGCGCGGGTTTTTGACCGGTGTCGTTGCGGTATTTTTCGCCGCGAATGGACGGCAAGAAACTGCGGTTGGGCTGCTGGTCGGTTTTGAGGGCGCGCCGGGCTTTGGCAGGTCAGCGACTATGCGCCGCCGAGCCGCCCTCTATGGCGCGCCACACCGACAACTTATGCAATGCCGCTTCGGCTGAGGCAGTGCGGCAATCGGACGGGAGACGGACGTGACGCTTTCAGCGGCAATCGACGAGAGCGAGGACGTCCTGCCGCAGGCAGACGGCTTCCTGAACGGGATCTATGCGCACGCGCCGCAGACGACGGCGTTCAACAAACTGCGCAAGCGCCTGCTGCGTCAGGTTCGCCAGGCGCTCGATGATTTTAGCATGCTGAACGGCCAGAAGCGCTGGCTGATCGGGCTCTCCGGCGGAAAAGATTCCTATTCGCTGCTGGCGCTGCTGATGGATCTGAAATGGCGCGGCCTGTTGCCGGTGGAGCTTGTGGCCTGCAATCTCGATCAGGGCCAGCCAAATTTTCCCAAACATGTGCTGCCGGATTATCTCACCTCGATCGGCGTCGCCCATCGCATCGAATATCGCGACACCTATTCCGTGGTGAAGGAAAAGGTGCCGCAGGGCGCCACCTATTGCTCGCTCTGTTCGCGGCTGCGCCGCGGCAACCTCTACCGGGTTGCGCGCGAGGAAGGCTGCGAGGCGCTGGTCCTCGGCCACCACCGCGACGATATTCTCGAAACCTTCTTCATGAATCTCTTTCATGGAGGGCGGCTCGCCGCAATGCCGGCAAAGCTTCTGAATGATGACGGCGACCTGATGGTGCTGCGGCCGCTTGCCTATTGCGCCGAAGAGGATCTCGAAAAGTTTTCAAGCGCCCTGCAGTTCCCGATCATTCCCTGCGATCTCTGCGGCTCCCAGGATGGGCTGCAGCGCAATGCGATGAAGGCGATGCTGACGACGATGGAAACGCAGATGCCGGGGCGCAAGGACCGCATGCTGCGCGCGCTGTCCCACGTCAATCCCTCGCATCTACTCGATCCTGCCCTGTTTGATTTTTCCGCGCTTGTCCCCGTGCCAAAGAGTGAGGTTGCTGATGTCGATTGATGTGATGGCGCTTGCCGACGTGTTGCGTCGCGCCGCCAAGGCCGAAATCCTGCCGCGGTTTCGCCGCCTCAATGCCGAGGATATTCGCGCCAAGAGCGAGGCAAGCGACCTTGTGACGGAAGCCGATGTCGAGGCGGAACGGATGATCCGCGCCGAGCTTCAGACGCTCGCTCCCGATGCGCTCTTCGTCGGCGAGGAATCGGTGGCTGCCGATCCCGCGCTCCTGCCGCGCCTTGCCGATGCGCCGCTTGCCATCATTGTCGATCCGGTTGACGGTACGTTCAACTTCGCCTCGGGCGTTCCCGCCTTCGGCGTGATGGCCTCGGTCGTCCACAAGGGCGAGACGATTGCCGGCATCATCTACGATCCGATGGGCGATGACTGGGTTCTGGCGGAGAAGGGGTCCGGCGCTTTCCGGCGGCGGCCGGACGGCGAGACGATCCGCCTCTCCGTTGCCGCACCAAAGCCGATCGAAGCGATGATCGGCTTTGCCTCCACCGGCTTCTTCTTCGGCGAGGAGCGTCGGAAAATCCTCTCCAATCTCGCCAAGGTCAGGATGTTTGCCTGCTATCGCTGCGCCGCGCAGGAATACCGCACGCTTGTCGGCGGGCATGTGGATTTTGCCCTCTACAACAAGCTGATGCCGTGGGATCATCTGGCCGGCACGCTGATTGCGCAGGAAGCGGGCGCCCATGCGGCAAAATTCGATGGGAGCACCTATCGTCCGACGGACCTGAAAGGTGGGCTGCTGGTGGCAAGCGATCGCGACAGCTGGCACCACCTCCGCGATGAAATCATCGCATAAAGCTTTCTCATCCCAAAGAAAAAGGCCCCGGCGCGATGCATCGGGGCCTTTTTTTCAACAGCGTCTGGCGCCTCAGGCGCGAGGATTGTGGGCCTGGAAGAGCTTGCCCTTTTCAGCGATCAGCACAAAGACCAGCCCGATGATCGACACGGTGAAGAAGCCGAGAACCATCGGCAGCGCCGTTCCGTTGAAGGCCTGACCGATGACGGCGCCGATTGCTGCCCCGCCGACCGTACTCATGAAGCCGAGGACGGAGGACGCAGTGCCGGCGACATGGCCGAGCGGCTCCATGGCAAGCGAATTGAAGTTGGCGCCAATCCAGCCGAACATGAACATGGCACAACCGAAGAAGCTCAGAAACAGCAGGAACGGCATCGGCTGCGGGCCGAAGATCTGCACCAGCATCCATACGAACGTGACGAGGATGAAGCAGAGCAGGGAGGCATGCGAGAGCTTGCGCATGCCGAAGCGGCCGACGATGCGCGAGTTGATGAAGGAGGCAAGCGACATGAAGGCAGCAACGGCTGCAAAGGCCACCGGGAACCAGTGCCCCAGCTGATAGATGCCGACATAGACCTGTTGGGCGGAGTTGATGAAACCGAACAGGGCGCCGAAGATGAACGTGGCCGAAATCGTGTAGCAGAGCGCCACGCGGTTGGTGAGGACGATGCGGAAGCCGGCGACAACAGAGGTCAACGTCAGTGGGCGCACGTCTTCCTTCGCCAGCGTTTCCGGCAGGCGCATGCACATCCAGATGAGAAGCAGGATGGCCATGACACCGATGAACAGGAAGATCATGTGCCAATCGCCACCCAGCATGATCAGCTGGCCGGTGCCCGGCGCGATGATCGGCACGATCATGAACACCATCATGATAAGCGACATGACTTCCGCCATGGCGCGCCCGCCAAACACGTCGCGGACGATCGAGACCGTGATGACGCGCGTGGAGGCCGCTCCAGCGCCCTGGATGAAGCGCAGCGCCAGCAGCAACGCAAAGGACGGCGTGGCAACGATGGCAAACGAGCAGATGATGTAAATCACCAGGCCGACGATCATCGGCAGGCGGCGCCCGAGCCGGTCAGACAGCGGGCCATAGAGCAGCTGCGCAAAACCGAAGCCGAAGAGATAAGACGAGACGATATACTGGCGGGCGTTCTCATCCTCGACCTGAAGGGCAGCGCCGATTTCCTGAAGAGCCGGCAGCATGATATCGATGGCGAGCGCATTGAGCGCCATCAGCATGGCCATGAGCGCGATAAATTCGACCTTGCCCATGCCTTTGAGGCGGGCAAGCGGATTGTTGATGTCGGGGGTCACACGAATATCCTGAAAATACGAAAGGCGCCGCTTGATGCGGCGCCTCGATCATGATCGAATTTGGTCTGACACAGACCGGAGGGGCCGTCAGGCGGCGCCGCGAACGGCGATACCCTGTTCCTGGAAGTGGGACTGAAGCTCGCCGGACTGGAACATCTCGCGCACGATATCGCAGCCGCCGACGAATTCACCCTTGATGTAAAGCTGCGGAATCGTCGGCCAGTTGGAATAATCCTTGATGCCCTGGCGGATTTCCGGATCTGCAAGGACGTTGATGCCCTTGTAGTCCACGCCGAGGTAATCGAGGATCTGCACAACCTGCCCGGAAAAGCCACACTGCGGGAACTGCGGGGTGCCCTTCATGAAGACAACGACATCGTTGCCCTTCACTTCACTGTCAATCAAGTCCGAAATGCCGCTCATCGTTTCTATCCTTGTCTGTCCGGAGTAAAGGTCCGGAGTGTCTCAGGGCCTTAGATAACACGCACGCATGGAAATTCCAGCACCGCATTGACGGTGACGTGATCAATTCCGTCCGATCACCGTGCTTTAGCCGCCGATTGTGACAGTGGTTTACTCGGCCGGCGCCGATGTCTGCAGCGCAAGCGCGTGCAGAACGCCGCCCATATTGCCCTTCAACGCCTCGTAGACCATCTGGTGCTGCTGCACGCGGGTCTTGCCGCGAAAGGCTTCCGCCACCACTTCGGCGGCATAATGATCGCCATCACCGGCCAGGTCCCGGATGGTGACCCGGGCACCCGGAATGCCGGCCTTGATCATGTCTTCGATTTCCCCGGGTCGCATCGCCATCAGCTGGTTCCTTCCATTGCAGTCTGTTCATGCCTTTCCAGAAGAGTGCCAAAAAGCACGCAATTGTCAAAGCACCTGCCCCATAAATCCTGAAGAGTTTAACGCTCAGTCGTGAGATGGCAGGATCCTGTCCGGCACCGATGACAGTGCCGGATGAGAGAGGTCAAGCTGGCATGATCATGCCATGAAGGTCGGGAACCAGCTTTCATGGGCATTGACCAGCACGGTCACGGTGACGTTGACGATGTCATCAATGATGAGCGCTTCGCCGCCGACCGGACCGAGGGTGCGGAAGGGAACGCCGGCCGATTCGGCACTGGCACGGACGAAATTGGCGAGATCGGCCGGAACGGCAATCACATAGCGCGCCTGGTCTTCGCCGAAGAGCAGAGCATGCGGCAGACCGCGGCAATCATTCAGCGACAGACGTGCGCCCTTCTGAGAAGCCATGGCCATTTCGGCAAGCGCCAGAGCAAGGCCGCCGGACGAAAGATCGTGGCAGGCGGTGACCTGGCCGTTGCGGATGGCTGCACGCACGAAATCGCCGTGACGACGTTCGGCCGCCAGATCGACCACCGGCGCGGGGCCAGCGGTCGAGCCGAGGAGATCGCGCAGGTAGATCGAGGAACCGAGATGGCTGCCGTCGATACCGATCATGATCAGCACGTCGCCGTCCCGTGCCGTGCCGATCCGCGCCATGGCCGACCAGTCGGGCAGGAGGCCGACGCCGGCAATGGTCGGGGTCGGCAGGATCGCGACGCCATTGGTTTCGTTGTAGAGCGAGACATTGCCCGAAACGATCGGGAAGTCGAGTACGCGGCAGGCTTCGCCGATGCCCTGGATGGCGCCGACCAGCTGGCCCATGATCTCCGGCTTTTCCGGATTGCCGAAATTCAGGTTGTCCGTTGCAGCCAGCGGCTCGGCGCCGGTTGCCGTGATGTTGCGCCAGCATTCGGCGACCGCCTGCTTGCCGCCTTCCACCGGATCGGCCTCGACATAGCGCGGCGTGACGTCGGAGGAGAATGCGAGCGCCTTGGTCGGATGCGTCTCGATGCGCACCACGCCGGCATCGCCGCCCGGAAGCTGCAGCGAATTGCCCTGGATCAGCGTATCATACTGTTCGTAGACCCAGCGGCGGCTCGACTGGTTCGGCGAGCCGACCAGAGACAGCAGAGCGGCATTGTAATCCGCAGGCTCTGCGACCTGTTCGGCCGGCAGAGCTGCACGCTTGTCGGAGGCGCGCCAGGGGCGATCATATTCCGGCGCTTCGTCGCCCAGTTCCTTGATCGGCAGGTTTGCCACTTCCTCACCCTGATGGATGACGCGGAAGCGCAGGTCGTCGGTGGTCTTGCCGACGATGGCAAAGTCGAGACCCCATTTGACAAAGATCGCCTTGGCGATCTCTTCCTTGGAGGGTTCCAGAACCATGAGCATGCGCTCCTGGCTTTCCGACAGCATCATTTCATAGGCGGTCATGCGGTCTTCGCGCACCGGCACGCGGTCGAGCTGCAGCTCGATGCCGAGATCGCCCTTGGCGCCCATTTCGACCGCCGAACAGGTGAGCCCCGCGGCCCCCATGTCCTGGATGGCGATGACGGCACCTGTGGCCATCAGCTCGAGGCAGGCTTCCAGCAGGCATTTTTCGGTAAAGGGGTCGCCGACCTGCACGGTCGGGCGCTTCTCCTCGATCTGCCCGTCGAATTCGGCAGAGGCCATGGTGGCGCCGCCGACGCCGTCACGGCCGGTCTTTGCGCCGAGATAGACGACCGGCAGGCCGACGCCCTTGGCTTCCGACAGGAAGATGCCATCGGCCTTGGCAAGGCCTGCGGCAAAGGCGTTGACGAGAATATTGCCGTTGTAGCGCGCATCGAACTCGACCTCGCCGCCAACCGTCGGCACGCCGAAGGAATTGCCATAGCCGCCGACGCCGGAGACGACGCCGGAGACGAGATGCTTCGTCTTTGCGTGATCGGGCGCGCCGAAGCGCAGTGCGTTCATCGCGGCAATCGGACGTGCGCCCATGGTGAAGACATCGCGCAGGATGCCGCCGACGCCGGTGGCAGCCCCCTGGTACGGCTCGATATAGGAGGGGTGATTGTGGCTCTCCATCTTGAAGACCACGACGTCACCATCATCGATATCGACGACACCGGCGTTTTCGCCCGGCCCCTGAACGACGCGCGGTCCCTTTGTGGGCAGGGTGCGCAGCCACTTCTTGGAAGACTTGTACGAGCAGTGCTCGTTCCACATCGCCGAGAAGATGCCAAGCTCGGTATAGCTCGGCTCGCGGCCGATCAGATCGAGGATCCGCTGATATTCATCGGGCTTCAGGCCATGGGCGGCAATGAGGTCGGGCGTGATCGCGATCGTATTGGAAATGGTCATCGTCTTCTCTAGTGGCGGTCCAGACTGGCGTCTCTTTAGCCTAGAAGACACATGGGCGCGACAGGAAATTTCCGGTCACGCCCAACTCATTTTCAAACCGTTACCGGTGTCTCGGCCTTAGAACTTGTAGCCCAGCATCACGCCGCCGCGCGACAGGCCGTTATTGGTGTCGCCGCAGAGATTGGCATGGGAGGAATGCTCGGCCATGGCGATGACGCGCCAGTTCTTGTCCAGATTGACGCCGGCGGCGACATATTCGTGAAACAGCGTGTGGCAGCCGACAAACGGGCCGCGACCGCCATCCGGATCAAGCTTGCCATCGTTCAGGCTGCCGCCGAAGCCGGCTTCGAGGAAGAAACGTTCGCCAAGATTGGCCGTCCAGGAAAAACCGGCATAGACCTGGTTTGCTTCGCCGGCCGTGGAAATATCAGCGCCGACATGGATGCGCGGGCGGATGAGTTTGCGCCAGCCGGGTGTGTTGTCATGATCCCAGGGATCAAAGAACAGCATGCCGTTGATGAAGGCGCCCTTTTCGTCATTCGTATAGGTCTTGTCGATCGCAACCAGCGAGCCGAAGCGGGCTTCGTCGAAGATCGGTTCCTCAGCAAGCGAAGAGGTAATAGAAGACACAAGCGCGCTCGTGGAAACAGCGAGCACCATCGCAAGCCGGACAACCGCATTAGGGGCCATGGGGGCAACTCCGTTAAGATCAGCGGCGCAACGGCAAACCGAAGCACCGGACGGAAGGTATTGCCGGGTTTTAAGGAAAAGCAAGCAACAAGCGCCGGCTGCATCCTTTCGAGGCAAGAATGGGGCAGGGTGTTGCAAGATCGGAACGTAAGGCGGAACTTTTCAGTGACCGGAGATGGCGCTTCTGCGCCATCCGTGCCGGTTTGGCAAAGCGATACGGACTGCGTCCGCCGATCAACAGGCGCCGATGCCGAATCGGCGCAAGGGGCAGGTGCTCGCGCGGCCTCAGCAGCCCTTGCCGCCGGCGGCCCAGCGCTGCACGTCACGCCGGATGCGTGCGCCATGGGCGCCGTCCACCATCGGCCCGAAGGCATCGACGCGCGCCGGATTGCCTTCGGCCTGTACGACGAGAAGCGGGCGCGATTCGGGGCTGTGCTTCGGCACGGCCAGAATGCGCGGGCGGCCCGAAAACGAATTGAGTTCCGGCGCCATCCGATAGGCGGCAAAGGCCGGGTCGGCGGACTTGAACCAGCAGCCATTGGCGGCAATCGCCACGCGCTCCATGGTCGGCAGGGCGCCCCGGTTCACCGCAACGGGTGCCGGACGTTCCGGCTTGCAGCCGGACAGGGTGACAAGGGCTGTGGCTAGAAGGGCAAAGGCTGTTCTGGTTTTCATCGGGGATCGGGTCCGGTTGAAGAAAAGTGCGGATGGACGCGCCGCAAACCGGACCCGGTCCAACGGCGTGTCGCGTGTGACAAAACCCTGTGCGTCGGACATGTCAAAAGGATGTCCGGCCCCAGGGCGTCTGGCGGATTTTTTAAGGGCGCCCGGCTGCTGCTTCAGGCGGCGATGACGTCGAGAGCCGAGGCAAAGATGCCGCGACCGTCCGTGCCGCCATGGGCGGCCTCGATCAGGTTTTCCGGATGCGGCATCATGCCAAGCACATTGCCCGCCTCGTTGACGACGCCGGCAATATCCAGCATCGACCCGTTCGGGTTGGTGCCTTCGGCATAACGGAAGACCACCTGACTGCGGTCGTTCATCGCCTTCAGCGTCTCGGCCTCGACGAAATAATTACCGTCATGGTGGGCAACGGGGCAGCGGATGATCTGGCCCGGAGCATAGGCGCGGGTGAAATCCGTCTCGGCATTCACCACCTCGAGCTTGACCTGCTTGCAGACGAATTTCAGCGACGAATTGCGCATCAGGGCGCCCGGCAGCATGCCGGCTTCGACGAGGATCTGGAAGCCGTTGCAGACGCCCAGAACCTTGACGCCCTTTTCTGCCTTTTCGCGGATGGCCTGCATCACCGGCATGCGCGCGGCAATCGCGCCGCAGCGCAGGTAATCACCATAGGAAAAGCCGCCGGGAATGACGATGAGATCGACATCCGGGATTTCCGTCTCGGTCTGCCAGACGGTGACCGGCGCCTGGCCGGAAATGCGGGTGAGGGCGGCAATCATGTCCCGGTCACGGTTGAGGCCGGGGAGCTGGACGACGGCGGACTTCATGGGTGGGGCTCAAACCTTGCTTGTGCTTCTGCCAGTTCTCGAAGTTCGAGACGGTTTTCGATACGGTCGAGACGCAACTCGTGTCGCGCCAAAGTCGTGTGAAGGTTATGGATATCCTGATGCAGGGCCACGATTGCGCCCCGCATCGCGTTCACTTCGGCCTTTATTTCGCGCTGGCCCAGTTTCACATCCGCAATATCCGCATGCATTCGCTTCAAAAGCTCGTACATGAGGTCGTTGGAAATATCGGCCATGCGAAATGTCTCCGCTGATGCTCCCTAGAGCAGAGCGATAGAATAGTTCTCGATGACCGTATTGGCCAGCAGCTTTTCGCACATGGCCTTCAGGTCCTCTTCCGCCTTGACGCGGTCGGACGTGTCGAGTTCGAGGTCGAACACCTTGCCCTGGCGGATCTGGTGGACGCCTTCGAAGCCGAGGCTGCCGAGCGCCCCTTCGATGGCCTTGCCCTGCGGATCCAGAACGCCATTCTTCAACGTGACGGTTACGCGTGCCTTGATCACTGACTGCTCCTGACGGCTTTACTGGACGAGAACCGGGCCGGTGCCACGGATCGGTTCGTTTTCGTTGATGATGCCGAGACGGCGAGCCACCTCGGAATAGGCTTCGACAAGTCCGCCCATGTCGCGGCGGAAGCGGTCCTTGTCCATGCGCTCCTTGGTCTCGATGTCCCAGAGACGGCAGCTGTCGGGCGAGATCTCGTCGGCAAGGATGATGCGCATCATGTCGCCTTCGAAGAGGCGGCCGCATTCGATCTTGAAATCGACGAGCTGGATGCCGACGCCGAGGAAGAGGCCCGACAGGAAATCGTTGACGCGGATGGCGAGCGCCATGATGTCGTCAAGCTCGGCGGGGTTTGCCCAGCCGAAGGCGGTGATGTGCTCTTCCGACACCATCGGATCGTTGAGCGCATCCGACTTGTAGTAGAATTCGATGATCGAGCGCGGCAGGACCACGCCTTCCTCGATGCCCAGCCGCTCCGACAGGGAGCCGGCGGCGACATTGCGCACGACGATCTCGAGCGGAATCATCTCCACTTCCTTGATCAGCTGCTCGCGCATGTTCATCCGGCGGATGAAATGGGTGGGAATGCCGATCTTGTTCAGGTGCGTGAAGATATATTCCGAAATCCGGTTGTTGAGCACACCCTTGCCATCGATGATGTCGTGCTTCTTCTTGTTGAAGGCGGTCGCATCGTCCTTGAAGAACTGGATGAGCGTGCCCGGTTCCGGGCCCTCATACAGGATCTTGGCCTTGCCTTCGTAGATACGGCGGCGACGGTTCATGGGTTCTTATCTCGTCTGGTTGGGCGTCTGTGTGACGCCGTGGATGGCGTTTGAGCGGTCCCATAACGGAAAACGGTCCGTTTCACAATGCGGGCCGGGGGCACATTGTGCGGGATGAAGCCAGGGGGGAAGGAATCGTTCACCGTGACCCTACACGCTTTGGCAAATTTTCTCGGGCAGTTTCGCATCGTCTGGCCGGAGCGCCACGATCATAGCGTATCTCAGCGGGGACGGGGAATGATTACATTACGTGACAGGGCGCGCGCGCTCGAAAACAGGTATGCCTTCGAGCAGACGCTTCAGTTTCGGGCTGAAGCACGGCGCAACAAGCTGCTGGGCCTATGGGCGGGGCAATTGCTGGGCAAGGACAATCCCATCGCCTATGCCGAGGAATTCGCCATCTGGGCCGTGGAGAACCCGAACGACCAGCACCTGCTCAACCGGTTGCGCGACGAATTTGCCGCCGCCGAAGTGCGTTTTGACGAGGTGGACCTGGCCGGCCGGCTGAACCAGATGCTTGCCGAAGTGCTGGAGGACATGCGCGCGGACTGATCCGCTCTTTCGCGGGGCCTGACCCGGCAAACGAAACCGACGAAATGCTCTGGTACGTCAGCAGCAGATGGCGTGCCAGCTCCCGGCCCGGATGAACGGCCCGATCTCCTCGAACGGCATCGGCCGCGCAAGCGCAAAACCCTGCAGGACATCGCAGCCAAGTTCCCGCAGGATTCGCGCATGATCCATGGTCTCGACGCCTTCGGCGATGACCTTGATGTTGAGGGATTTGCCGATCTCGACGATGGAACGGGCCAGTTTTCTCTGGCTTGCCGATTGCGGCAGCTGCCGGACAAGCTGGCGGTCGATCTTCAGGGCGGCCGGGTTGAGCCGCAGCAGGCTGACGATGGAGGCATGGCCCGAGCCGAAATCGTCGATCTCGATCTCGATGCCGAGCGATTTCAACTGCTCCAGCGTCTGCAGCACGTCGTCGCCGCAGTCATCAAGGAAGGCGGATTCCAGAAGCTCGAAGGAGAGCGATCCGGTCGGGATGTTCTTTCTCCTCAGCTTGCGCAAGAGGGCCGGATCGAGCAGCCGGCGGTAGGACACATTGGCCGAGATCTTTGGGACCGGGACACCCTGTGCCTCCCATTTCACAAAATCCTGCAGCGCCTGGTCGAGGATGATGCCGTCGATTGCGGCCACCACATCGATGTCTTCGGCGATCGACAGAAAGCTGTCGGGTGTCAGCAGGCCATGGCGGGGGTGCTGCCAGCGGGCGAGCGTTTCGGCGCCGCAGACTTCAAGCGTTACAGCATCGAACTGCAGCTGATAGGCCGCCTGGAACTGGCCCTCCTCGATGGCGGCCAGGATATCATCCGCCGTGCGCTTGGCCCGCACGATCTCCAGGTGGGTCTCCTGCGAGTAGAATTCGTAGCGGTTGCGCCCGGCATTCTTGGCGCGGTAGAGCGCCATGTCGGCATTGATCAGCAATTGCTTGGGCTCGACCGCCATGCCTTGGGTCCAGGCGATGCCGATGCTGGCGCCGAAACGGCATTCGCGCCCCTCATGCACCACGGGCTTGCGCATTTGCCGGATGATCCGGTTGGCAAGGCTGGACAGCTTTCGCGTGCCGCCGGTCGCCGGTGTCAGGATCACGAATTCGTCTCCGCCGATGCGCGCCACGAACTGGTCAGGCCCGGCATTGTCGCGCAACACCAGCGCCGCATGGCGCAGGATCGAATCGCCGGCATTGTGGCCCAGCGTGTCGTTGATCTGCTTGAAGCCGTCCAGATCGATATGCAGGACCGCAAGCGAGCGCCCCTCGCGCCCGCAGGTGCGGGCCTGCTCCACCAGCACGGCATCGAGATAGCGACGGTTGGGCAGACCGGTCAGATAGTCATGCATCGCATTGTGTTCGATATTGACACGGGCCGATTCCAGTTCGCGGTTGCGGGCTTCGGCGAGAAGCCTTGCCCGCTCCAGTTCCTGGTGGAGCGTCACGTCCTTGCTGATGTCCCAGTTGGCGCCGACCATCTTCAGGTGCCCGTCGGTATCGACAAAGGTCATCGAGCAGCTGCGGATCACCCGTTCACCGCCGCTTGCGGTGATGATGCGGTACTGATCCCAGTAACGCTCGTTCTGCTGTGTGTTGACCGCGACATTGTTCAGCACACGCTCGCGATCCGAAGGATGCAGGAAGTTTTCCCAGGTCTGGCCGACAGCCACCGGCATTGCCGGATCAAGCCCGTAGATGTCGTACATGCGCTCATCCCAGTAGACGTCCCCGGTCACCAGGTCGGCCTCGTAAACGCCGATGCCAGAAATGGCGAGCGCCATTTCGAGCCGCCGCGACATCTGCGCGCGACCATGTTCGGCATGTTTGCGGTCCGTCACGTCCGTATCGGTACCGACCACGCGCAGCGCCCGTCCGTCCGGCGCCCGTTCGATGCAGGCGCCGCGACATTCGATCCAGATCCAGTGGCCGTCCGCATGGCGCTCGCGGTACTGGAACATCTGGTATTCCGGGTCTCCCGCCTCCTGGCGCTCCATCGCATGCAGCGTGAAATCGACATCGTCCGGATGCAGGAGCGTCAGCCAGGCTTCCTTGCTCGGCGGCAGCGGATCGTCCGGCGCCATGCCGCGGATCAGCCGCCAGGTCGGGGAATAGTATTTCTGCCCGATGCCATAGTTGTGATCCCACACACCGGAAACGGAGCTGACAAGGGCACTGTTCCAGCGGGTTTCGCGCGCCGCAATATCCTCCTCGGCGCGTTTTTGCCGGGTGATGTCACAAAGCTGCAGAAGGATGAGCGCTCCGTCTGCGGTCTCCGTCTCCGGTCGGGCGCAGGTGGCAAGCGCCCATTTCAATACGCCATCGGCCATCGGCAGGCGAAGCTCGACACCGGAGGGCACGACGGCTTGCGGCAAACCGGCCTGCGCCAGCATCAGTTCTAGCGCAGGGCGATCCCTTGGATCCAGCAGGGCCGAAAGGGTCAACGCATCAGGGGCCGCCGAGGGGCGCTGCCACGCCGCCTCGAAAGCCCCATTGGCATGCAACAGACGACTGCTCGCCCTGTCGATGAGCACGGTCGGAAACGGCATCCGGTGAACGATGTCCGCCAGAGATGCGGGCACATCGTCAGCGGTCCGCTTCGCAGACAGGACATGAACATCGTCGTCGGGCTTCACCAGCGCACTTCCCCCGCAGTCTGATCAACGCTCGGGCATGAGCTTAGCGGACTTGCGCGACGTGAGGCGAACAATTTGCTAAAATCTCGCCTTATTTTATCGTTGTCTAAGGCTTCAGCCCCGACAAGAACTTGGCAAAGACCATCGTCCCTTCCGGCCATGGGCCATGACCAGATTCGGCGTTGATATGGCCGGCCTCGCCGGCATCGATCAGCAGGGAACCCCAGGCATTGGTGATATCGTCGGCATGCTCGTAAGAACCGAAGGGATCGTTGCGGCTGGCAATCGTCAGCGAGGGAAACGGCAGGGGATCGCGCGGATAGGGTCCGAACGTCATCAGATGCTTGGGGCGAATGCCGGGATTTGCGACATCGGGCGGTGCGACCAGAAAGGCGCCGGCGACCTTCTGGCGAAATTGCGGAATGGCATGGATGGCCGCGGCAACGCCCAGCGAATGGGCAACCAGCACAACCGGCCGCGACGAGGCGTTCACCTCGTCGGCCACGCGCGCCACCCAGTCTTCGCGCACCGGTTTCGACCATTCGGCCTGCTCGACCCGGCGCGCGGTCTGCAACTTGCCCTCCCAGCGCGTCTGCCAGTGGGCAGGGCCTGAATTGGTGTAGCCGGGAATGATGAGAATATCTGCGTCGGAAGCCTTCATGCCCCCTTATCTGCTAGCGGCCGGGTTCCTCGTCAAGAGAAGAGCGCATGCAAGGTGCGCAAAATCACGAAGCAACGCGTCCTATTTCGCCTGAAGATGCGAGGCTATCGCGCAGGAACCTCACCGGTTCCTCGGGCACGGCGCGGGCGACAACAGACGTTTGGCCGTCCCGTCAAGAGAGCGATAAAACGCAATCAGCCGGCGCAGTTACCCGCACCGGCTGACGATCTGAATCATATTGGAGAGGCCTCAGCCGAAAACGCGCCGGAAAATCGTGTCGACATGTTTCGTGTGATAGCCAAGGTCGAACTTTTCGCGGATGACCTCTTCCGACAAGGCGGCGCGCACCTCCTGGTCGGCGAGCAGTTCCTCCAGAAAGTCCTTGCCCTGTTCCCACACCTTCATAGCATTGCGCTGCACGAGACGATAGCTGTCTTCGCGCGACACACCGGCTTGCGTGAGAGCCAAAAGTACACGCTGGGAGTGAACAAGTCCGCGGAACTTGTTGAGGTTCTTCATCATGTTCTCAGGATAGATCACCAGCTTCTCGATGACGCCGGCGAGACGATGCAGCGCGAAATCGAGCGTCACGGTGGTATCCGGGCCGATGGCGCGCTCGACGCTCGAATGGGAGATATCGCGCTCGTGCCAGAGGGCGACGTTTTCCAGGGCGGGCACGACGGACATGCGCACAAGGCGGGCAAGGCCGGTGAGGTTTTCGGTGAGCACCGGATTGCGCTTGTGCGGCATGGCCGACGAACCCTTCTGGCCGGGCGAGAAGAACTCTTCCGCTTCCAGAACTTCCGTGCGCTGCATGTGGCGGATTTCGATGGCGACGTTTTCAATCGACGAGGCAATCACGCCGAGCGTCGCAAAGAACATGGCATGACGGTCACGCGGAATGACCTGCGTGGAGACCGGCTCCGGCGTCAGGCCGAGCTTTTCGCAGACATGTTCTTCGACGCGCGGATCGATATTGGCAAACGTGCCGACGGCGCCGGAAATGGCACCGGTGGCAATCTCGGCGCGGGCGGCAACAAGCCGGGCGCGATTGCGCTGCATTTCGGCGTAGAAGCGGGCAAAGGTCAGGCCCATGGTTACCGGCTCGGCATGGATGCCGTGGCTGCGGCCGATGCGCACCGTGTCCTTGTGCTCGAAGGCCCGGGTCTTCAGCGCCGACAGCAGCCGGTCCATGCCGGCGATGAGGATATCGCTCGCGCGCACCAGCTGGATGTTGAACGTGGTGTCGAGCACGTCCGACGAAGTCATTCCCTGGTGGACGAACCGGCTGTCGGGGCCGACGAACTCGGCAAGATGCGTCAGAAACGCAATCACGTCATGCTTGGTGACGGCCTCGATCTCGTCGATGCGCGCCACGTTGAATTCGGCAGCGCCGCCCTTTTCCCAAATGGTTTTCGCCGCATCCTTCGGGATCACGCCAAGCTCCGCCAGAGCATCGCAGGCATGTGCCTCGATCTCGAACCAGATGCGGAATTTCGTTTCGGGCGACCAGATGGCGACCATTTCAGGCCGGGAATAACGCGGGATCATCGGCGGATTTCCTCAAGGAGACAGCAAAATTTGGCTCGCTTTAGCAAGAACCACCCGCAATCTCAACGCAGGACGCACTGAGAAGTCTTCGGGTGGCACGCCAGGCGGGCCAGCGCGAGACAACAGCGTCAGGCCGCGCCTGCCTCGGCATTGTGGCGCAAGGCCGTTACATTGGTGCGATAGGCCTCGGTATCGCCACCCTTGTAGATGGCCGAGCCTGCGACAAAGACATTGGCGCCGGCCCGGGCCGCATCGCCGATGGTCTCCGTCGTGATGCCGCCATCCACTTCAAGCTCGATCGGACGGCTGGCGATCAGCGCACGGGCGGCGCGGATCTTGTCGAACATAGCCGGAATGAATTTCTGGCCGCCAAAGCCCGGATTGACGCTCATGATGAGAATGAGGTCGACATCGTCGAGCACGTTTTCAATCACCGACAGCGGCGTTGCCGGATTGAGCGTGACGCCGACCTTCTTGCCGAGCGAGCGTATGGTCTGCAGCGAGCGGTGCAGGTGAACACCGGCCTCCGCATGCACGGTGATGCTGTCGCAGCCGGCCTTGGCAAAGGCTTCCAGATAGGGATCGGCCGGCGTAATCATCAAATGGCAATCGAAAAAGGCGGTGGTGTGCGGGCGAAGCGCCTTGATCACATCGGGGCCGAAGGAAATGTTCGGCACGAAATGGCCGTCCATCACATCGAGATGCACCCAGTCGGCGCCGGCGTTCACGACATCGCGCACCTCCTGGCCGAGCTTGGAAAAATCGGCAGCAAGGATGGATGGAGCAATGCGGATGGGCAGGGACTGGGACATCAACGGGTTCCTTCGGCGGGTCAGGGACGGCGCCGGGATCCGTTTAAGGAGCCACAGGCGCCGGGCAGAAAGGCTTGCCGCAAAGGCCCGTCCTTCCGGTGAAAGGATCAGGCGCCCGGCGGCCGATTTCGGCTCCGCTTAACATTCCGCCTTAGGTGGCACAATGACCGGATCGATGGGAATACCGTCATTTCCGCTCGACGTTTGCCGGCTGAAAGGCGCCGCCGCGCCATTCCTGCAGGCGAAACGGGTTCTCGGCCAGTTCGTGATCGGCACCGAATGTCAGGGGACCCAGCACCGTATCGACCGCAAGACCGGGGAGCACCTGCACGATTGAGGTCTTGCCGCTGGCAGCCTTGACGCTTGCGGCCCTTGCCAACTGAACGGCCGCATAGGCAGGCAGGGTGTAGCCATCGGATTCGCTTCCCGTGGCGCGAAGGGCCGCCACGGCCGCGCTGGCTGCGGGCAGGGTCGCGTAATCGGCAAGCGCCACCGCAAGGACGCCGTCGGCGAGCGGGACGGGTCGGTCTGCCGCGCGCATCACATCGCCGCCGATAAAGGTGAGGGCTGCCTTCTCGGCAGCCGCATCGCGCGCCATGACGGACACATCGGCCCGGTCTCCGCCGACCACCACATGCGAGACGCCCGCCTTGACGAGGCGACGCACCAGCGCCAGCTGCTGCTCCTGACCGGGGCGGAACGTGTCGGCAAAGGCGGGCTTGATGCCGCCGGCTTCCAGCTTCTGGCGGATCGCACCGGTGAGTTCCCGGCCATAGATCGTGCCGTCATCGACGAGCGCAATGGACTTGTTCTGGAATTTCGACAGCACGATCTCGGCAAGCCTGCTCGCCTCCTCGCCGTCGACGGGGGCGAGCCGGAAGAAGGGCCAGCCGTAGCGCGTGGCATCCTCCATCAGGATTTTGGAGCGGACCGAAACGGTTATCGCCGCAATGCCCGCCTCTTTCAGCTGCGGCAGCGATTCCGACAGCGTTTCGACGCAGAGAAAGCCGATGGCAGCGGTGGCGCCCGCCTGCTTCAGTTTGTCGGCGATCGCCTTGCCGGCGCCCTGTTCGCAGCTTTCGGCAATCGGAACAAGGGTGTCGCCCGCTGCGGCGGCGGCCTTTGCGCCCCGAAGGATCTGCTGGCCAAGCATGGCATAGGGGCCGACGGTCGGGGCGACCACCCCGATGGTCGCGGCAGACACCGGCGCGGCCGCCAGACAAACAGCGATAGCGGCGGCAAGAACTGCACCGTGGCGGGGGACGGATGGGATCGAATGAGCGCTCATGGCGCACATTTAGCCGGCCTTTGGCGCCCGTCAAAGCAAATTGCGCGGCAGACGCAGAGACGGGGCCAAATTGCGCCACGGCGTGGACAAGCACAGGCCGCCTTCCCATATGGAAAGGGTGAAGGCAGCCGGGGCGGCTGTCGAGGTCCGCAAGGACGGGGGAGGAACCGCGTGACTGTTTCCGACACACCAGAACACGCGCACTCCCTGCGGCAACCCGTCGATCCGGCTCTCTATCGCAACGGCATGGCGCGCTATGCCGGCCACGTGCAGGCCGTCACGACCGAGTGGCAGGGCGTCCGGCGCGGCGTGACGGCAACGGCTGTCTGTTCGGTGTCGGACGATCCAGCCATGGTTCTTGTGTGCCTCAATGCCGGCAATGCCAGCAATGCGCTCTTCGAACAGAGCGGCATCTTTGCGCTGAATGCGCTGGCGGGGCATCATCAGGCTCTTGCCAAGGCGCTTGCGGGCTTTGATCGGCTGCCGGTGGAGGAGCGGTTTGCGCTGGCGGAGTGGACGGTGCTAGAAACCGGCGCGCCGGTGCTATCCGACGCGCTCGTCTCCTTCGATTGCACGCTCCTCGAAATCCGCCGGATGGCGACCCATCTGGTTCTGTTCGGGCAGGTGGTGGCCATGCATTTCGGTCCGCCCAATCCGCCCCTCATTTATCTGGACCGCGCATTTCACGCGCTGTAGTCTCACCGAAACGGGGGGGAGTCATGACAGATCAGGATGCGCGCCGGCCTCCGGCATCGATCGATGAAACCATTACCTTGCTCAGAGAACAGGATTATCTTGCCGGGCGGGGTCTTGCGACGGTGATCTTCCTGGCGCTTCGCATGCAGCGGCCGCTGTTTCTGGAAGGCGAGGCGGGCGTCGGCAAGACCGAGATCGCCAAGGCGCTGGCAAAAGGCCTCAACCGCCCGCTGATCCGCCTGCAATGCTATGAGGGGCTGGATGTCGCCTCGGCCGTCTATGAATGGAACTATCCGGCGCAGATGCTCGATATCCGGCTTTCGGAGGCGGCAGGCCTTGAAGACCGCGAGCGGCTGGAAGCCAATCTCTATTCCGAACGCCACCTGATCCGCCGGCCGGTGCTGCAGGCTCTGGCGCGGCAGGGCGAAGCGGCGCCCGTCTTCCTCATCGACGAACTGGACCGCACCGACGAGGCTTTTGAGGCCTTCCTTCTGGAAGTGCTCTCCGATTTTCAGGTGACGATCCCGGAGCTTGGCACGATCAGGGCCGCCGAGCCGCCGATCGTCATCATCACCACCAACCGCACGCGCGAAATCCATGATGCGCTGAAGCGGCGCTGCCTCTATCACTGGGTGGATTATCCCGATGCCGCGCAGGAACTGGCGATCCTGAAGCGCAAGGTACCGCAGGCCGGTGAAGCGCTGTCGCGCCAGGTGGTGGCCTATGTGCAGAAGCTGCGTACGGTGGATCTCTTCAAGAACCCCGGCATTGCCGAAACCATTGACTGGGCAACGGCACTGACCGAGCTTGACCGGCTGGCGCTCGATCCGGAGACGATTTCCGACACGCTCGGCACGCTCCTCAAATACCAGGACGATATCGCCCGTATCCGCGGCGGCGAGGGTGGTGCGCTTCTCGCCGAAGTGAAAGCGGACCTGCTGGCGGCGGGATAGGGCGATGATGACAGGCCACGGCGAAGATTTGCGAGAAGGCAGCGGCACCGACCCGGAGGGACGGCTTGCCGAAAACATTCTCTATTTCTCCCGGGTTCTGCGTCGCGCCGGCCTCAAGACCTCGCCGCAAGCAACGCTTGATGCGGTGGCGGCGGCAGAGGCCGTGGGTATTGGCGCGCGAGAAGAATTTCGGGCAGCGCTTGCCGCCGTCTTCGTCAAGCGGCGCGAGGACATGGCCGTGTTCGATGAGGCGTTCCGCCTGTTCTTCCGCAAGCGCGATCTCGTTGAAAAGATGATCCAGATGATGTCGCCGAAAATCGCCGAGCAGCGCGAGCCGGAGAAGCCGAAGCCGGCTGCATCGCGGGTGGGCGATAGCCTGGTCGCAGAACAGGCACGCCCGCAAAAGCCGCAGGCGCCGCCGCAGGTGGAGGCCGATGCGCGTTTTACCGCGTCCGCCTCGGAAGTCTTGCGGCGCACCGATTTCGCCCAGATGTCGGCCGCGGAACTGGCGGCTGCGCGCCTCGAAATGGCAAAGCTCGTGCTGCCGCTCGACGAGGTCGTGACACGCCGGTTCCAGGCGGCAAACCATCCCGGCCGCATCGATCCGCGCGCCACGCTGCGGCAGGCGATGCGCAGCGGCGGCGACATCATGCTGCCGAAATTCCGCCGGCTGCAGAGGCAGGAGCCACCGCTGGTGGTGCTTGCCGATATTTCCGGCTCGATGAGCCAGTACAGCCGCATCTTTCTGCATTTTGCCCATGCGCTGATGGAAAAACGGCGGCGCACGCATGTCTTTCTGTTCGGCACCCGCTTGACCAATGTCACGCGCAGCTTACGTCAAAGGGATCCGGACGAGGCGCTCGATGCCTGCACCCGGTCCGTCAACGACTGGTCGGGCGGAACGCGCATCGGCGAGACGCTGAAAACCTTCAACCGTCTCTGGGGCCGCCGGGTCCTGGGGGGCGGCGCCGTCGTCCTCCTGATCACCGACGGGCTGGAGCGGGACGGCGTAACGGAGCTGGAGATCGAGATCGATCGGCTGCACCGCTCGTGTCGCCGGTTGATCTGGCTCAACCCGCTGTTGCGCTTTGAGGGTTTCGAGCCCCGCGCCCGCGGTGTGCGGGCCATGCTGCCGCATGTGGACGAGTTTCGCCCCGTGCATAATCTGAATTCGCTGGCGGATCTGGCGCAGGCGCTGTCGGGCAAGGCGACGGCCGGCGCGAACTACCGCCGTTTCAAGGAAAGGGCTGTCGCATGAGCATCATGCTGGATCCGCTTGTTACCGCAGAAACCTGGGCCCGCGAGGGCCGCTCGGTCGCCATTGCCACCGTGATGGAAACCTGGGGTTCGGCCCCACGCCCGGCAGGCAGCCATCTGGTGATCGACGGCGACGGCAATTTCGAAGGATCCGTCTCCGGCGGCTGCGTCGAGGGTGCGGTCATCACCGAAGCGCTGGACGTCATCACTTCGGGCGCACCAAAGATGCTGGACTTCGGCGTCGCGGATGAAACGGCCTGGCGGGTCGGCCTCTCGTGCGGCGGGCGCATCCGCGTCTATGTGGAGAAACTCAACTGATGCGGCTCGATCATCTGGCAGACGTCAATGCCGCGCGACGCTCCCGCAAGGCCGTCATCCTGATTACCGATACGGCATCCGGCGAGACAGAGGTTCTGGTGGAAGGGCAGCCGGTGCCGGCACAGCTGGCCGAGGCAGCGGAAAAGGCGTTCCGCAGCGGAAAATCCGGGCTCATCGACATCGACGGCCGGCCGCTGTTCTTCAACGTGCACCTGCCGCCGCCGCGGATCGTCGCGATCGGGGCGGTGCATATCACGCAAGGGTTGGCGCGGCTGGCGCCGGTTGTCGGCTATGACCTCACCATCATCGATCCGCGCACGGCCTTTGCCACGCCGGAGCGCTTTGAGGGCGTCGATCTCGTCGCCGATTGGCCGGAGGATGTGCTGAAGGAGCGGGTGCTTGACCCCTATACGGCGGTGGCGGCCGTGACCCACGACCCGAAGATCGATGATTTTGCCTTGGCGGAAGCACTGCGCTGCGACTGTTTCTATGTGGGCGCGCTTGGCAGCCGCAAGACCCATGGGCGCCGCGTCGAGCGGCTTCTGGAGAGCGGGTTGACGCAGGAGCAGATCGACAAGATCCACGCGCCGATCGGGCTCGATATCGGCGCCTCGAGCCCGGAAGAAATTGCGCTCGCGATCCTGGCGCAGATCGTCGCGGCGTTCCGGCGCCGGTCGCTGTCGGGCGGTGCGGCATGATCTTCGGGTCGGTGCCGATTGATGAAGCGCAAGAGGCGATCCTCGCCCACAGCGTCGGCCATCCGGGCGGCCGCGTGTCAAAAGGGACGATCCTTTCGGCGCAGGATATCGCGCTCCTCAAGCAGGCGGGCTTGTCCGAGGTGGTGGTGGCACGGCTTCAGCCGGGCGACCTGACGGAGGATGTGGCCGCCGGACAGCTTGCGGCCTGTCTTAAGAGCAGCGACGTTCGGCTTTCGGCGGCAAGCACGGGCCGGGTGAATATCTACGCGCTACGAAACGGGTTGTTTCGCGCTGATCGCGACCTGATCGACCGGTTCAACCGGGTCGATCCGGCCATCACGCTCGCCTGTCTGGCCGACCGGGCCCCGGTTGCAGCCGGCGATATGGTGGCAACGGTGAAAATCATTCCGCTTGCCGTGGCGGGCGACAAGGTGGAGGCTGCTAAATCCGTGGCTGCGAAGGGTAAGGCCGTGTCGATCGCGCCCTACCGGCCCTTTGCCGTCACGCTGATCCAGACGGAACTGCCGGTGCTGAAAACCTCCGTGCTGGACAAGACCAAAGACCTCCTGTCGCGTAGGCTTGCGCCCTCCGGCAGCGTCATCATCCGCGAGGAGCGCGTGCCGCATCGGGCAGATGCGGTGGCGGCAGCGGTGCGCAGAGCGCTGACCAGGCCGGAGAACGGCGCGCCCCACATGGTCATCCTGTTCGGCGCCTCTGCCGTCTGCGATGGCGAGGACGTGCTGCCTGAGGCCATGCGGCTTGCAGGCGCCAAAGTGGAGCAGGTGGGCCTGCCGGTCGATCCGGGCAATCTTCTGGTGCTCGGCTATCAGGGCGATGTGGCGCTGATCGGCGCGCCGGGATGCGCCCGCTCGCCCAAGGAAAATGGCTTTGACTGGGTGCTGAACCGGATCCTGTCGGGCGAGCGCCCGCGGGCGCAGGACCTGACGGGGCTTGGAGTGGGAGGATTGCTGATGGAAATTCCAGGCCGCCCGCAGCCCCGAGAGCTTGCCGCCACCAAGGGCAGGGCGCTGGTCATCGGAACCCTGCTGCTTGCCGCTGGCCGCGCGAGCCGGATGGGTGACGCCGGCCACAAGCTGCTGGCCGAATTCGATGGCGTGCCGCTGGTGCGCCGCGTGGCCGAGCGGGCGCTTGCCGCTGCGGCTTCTCATGATGCCGATGGGCAACCGGACAATCGGGGAGAGGAGCAGGTGCCTGAACCTCTCGTCGTTGTCACCGGTCATCGAGGCACCGATGTTTCGCAGGCGCTGAGCGGGCTTGACCTCACGCTGGTGGACAATCCCGATTACGCAAGCGGCATGGCAAGCTCGATCAAGGCCGGCCTTGCCTCATCCGCGCTGTCGGACGTGTCGGGCGTGATGGTGCTTCTCGCCGACATGCCGGCGGTTTCCGCGCACGATCTGCAGACGCTGCAGGACGCGTTCCGCAAGGCGGAAGGGCGCGCCATTGTGCGGGCGGTCGCCGGCGGCAAGCGCGGCAATCCGGTCATCCTGCCGCGCGCCACCTTCGGCGAGCTGATGCTGCTTCAGGGCGATGTCGGTGCCCGCCACGTGATTGAAACCTGCGGCCTGCCGATCATCGACGTGGAGATCGGGGAGGCCGCCCACATTGATGTGGATACCCCGGACGCTGTGGTGGCGGCCGGCGGCCTCTTGCGGGGTTAGGATGGATACGCCCGATATCGAAGATCTGTTTTCCGGGCTCGGTGCCATTACCATTCGGCGCATGTTCGGCGGCAAGGGCATCTACCATCACGGCGTCATCTTCGCCATCGACCTGCGGGGCGAGTTGATGCTGAAGGCGGATGCTGAAAGCGCGCCAAAATTTAAAGAGGCCGGCGCAAGACAGTGGACCTATGAGGGCAAGACCGGCAAGCCGGTGCTGATGCCCTACTGGTCAATTCCCGAGGAAGCCTTTGACGATCCCGACGAGATGACGCGCTGGGCACGGCTTGCCTATGAGGCGGGCGTGCGCAGCGCAGGTCGCTAATATTGACGTTTTGGGGAGGATTTACCCGAGCGGCTTAGGGGCCGTGGGGATTCATCGTGAGTTGATCACAGCCGCTGCCAGATAGATCATGGCCTGAAAGCTCTGATCCGTTTTACAGGCTCTCATAGCGATGCGCTTGAACTCTTTGAGTTTGCAGAAGAAATTTTCAATCAGGTGTCGCCATTTGTAAATCTCAGTGTCGATTTGGAGAGGCACTGATCGACGTGGATGTTGCGAGATGACAATTTTCGCGCCACGCTCGTTGAGATCGGCCACAATGGTGTTGCTATCGAAAGCCTTGTCGGCG